>JBDRRF010000039.1:0-4609 GCA_043825875.1 Pseudomonadota bacterium
CACTTTCAAAACGTTTCAGTTTGGTCAAGCTCAAGGCGGGAGAAAATTTCAACCGCAGGAATACATTAAGTATTTCGAGGATTGAAATTTGAGCCCAACGCAGAGATCGGCCAAAATGGGGCGTTTTGAAACTGGCTCTAATGTGTAAATCCGCCATGGATTATTGGCGAGAAAAGTTTAACGGAGGTTTGAATCATGATAAATTCGGGTGATACGGCTTTTATGCTTGTCTCAACAATGCTTGTTATGTTTATGACTCCCGGATTGGGTCTGTTTTACGGAGGGCTTGTCCGGTCAAAAAATGTTCTTTCTATAATACTTCAATGCTTTATTGGCTTAGGAATAGTTTCTATAATATGGGTTTTTTATGGTTATTCGCTTGCTTTTGGGCCTGATATTCATGGTTTTATAGGTAATTTCGATTGGGCTTTTCTAAATGGGGTTGGATTTTCTCCCGGCCCCTATTCCGATAGTATACCGCACATTTTGTTTTGTGCTTTCCAACTGATGTTTGCAATTATAACACCAGCGTTGATAACAGGCGCTTATGCAGAAAGAATGAAATTTTCGGCGTTTATTATTTTTACAGTCCTTTGGACAACTTTTGTTTACTTTCCTGTCTGTCATTGGGTATGGGGTGGCGGATGGCTTGGAAAACTTGGAGCCCTTGACTTTGCAGGGGGAACGGTAATTCATATAAATTCAGGAGCAGCAGCTCTGGTTGTTGCATTTATGATAGGAAAGCGTAAAGGTTGGGGAAAGGATGCCATAATGCCTCATAATCTTACAATGACGCTTCTTGGGACAGGGATTCTCTGGTTCGGATGGTTTGGATTTAATGCGGGCAGTTCGCTGTCGGCCGGAGGGCTTGCTTCAATGGCGCTTATTACAACACAGCTTTCAGCAGGAGCAGCAGCGGTATCATGGATAATGGTGGAGTGGATATATCATGGAAAACCTACTACTCTTGGAGCTGCTTCAGGGGCGCTTGCAGGACTAGTTGCAATTACTCCGGCAGCCGGTTTTGTGGGACCGGTTTCCGCGATATCTATAGGCCTGGTTGCAGGAATTATATGCTGTTTAGCGATGTCTCTTAAAAGCAAATTCGGATATGATGATGCACTTGATGTGGTAGCAGTACATGGGATAGGCGGTGTATGGGGAGCGCTTGCAACAGGTCTTTTTGCATCAAAGGCGATTAATCCGGCAGGTGCTGACGGTCTTTTTTATGGAAATCCGAAGCTGGTTTTGATACAGGCAATTGGTGTAGCAGCTGCTATCACCTATTCAGTGATAGTTACTATTGTGATTGTTAAGATAATAAATTATATTGTTGGTCTTAGGGTAACTGAGGAAGAAGAAATACAGGGTCTTGATGTGAATTTACATAATGAAGTTGGATATACAATGTGAAAATAAAGAATATGGAGGGTGTGGGAATATGAAAAAGATTGAAGCCATAATAAAGCCTTTTAAGCTGGATGACGTTAAAGAAGCTCTTAATGAAATTGGGGTTCATGGTATGACTGTATCGGAAGTTAAGGGATACGGCCGGCAGAAGGGGCATAAGGAAATTTATCGCGGAGCCGAATATGTAGTTGACTTTATTCCCAAGATAAAAATTGAAATTGTTGTTGAAGCTGCAATGGCGAGTAATGTGGTTGAAACAATCATCAAGGCTGCAAATACAGGGAAATTAGGAGACGGAAAGATTTTTGTGATTCCGATTGAAGGAGCTGTAAGGGTTAGGACGGGCGAAAAGGGAAAGGACGCTTTATAGGTTAGGTATAATCCATTTTAAGCAATTTATTTGAGTACACACGCATCCTCTAAGTTTCTTATTTAAAGAACAATTATGGAAATGCTTTATGATTAGTACGTCTTATTGATGCCAACATTAAAATGCAATATAATGACATATAACATATTGGTATAATAAATATTTAATCAATTTTAGGGGTGATGTTTTATAAATATTTTTTAATCCTGATTAACAAAATAACAAATTTTATTGAAGGAGATGTATCATGAATCCAAAAGAGGTATTAAATTTTGCAAAAGAAAAAGGTGCAAAGGTTGTAGATTTACGGTTTGTTGATTTTCCAAGCCATTGGCAACATTTTACAGTTCCCTTGAGCGAACTGGATGAATCAAGCTTTGAAGATGGATTTGGTTTTGATGCTTCAAGTATAAGAGGATGGCAGCCTATAAATGCAAGTGATATGCTTGTTATTCCTGATCCAGCAACAGCTAAAATAGACCCATTTTATGAAGTTCCAACACTTGTCATGATATGTAATATTGTAGACCCTCTGACAAGGGAACCTTATTCGCGTGATCCAAGATATATTGCTAAAAAAGCGGAAAATTATCTTAAAACAACCGGTATTGGTGATACTGCGTTTTTTGGTCCTGAAGCTGAATTTTTTATTTTTGATGATATACGTTTTGATTCACAGAAAAACAGTGCTTTTTATATAATTGATTCCGAAGAGGCAATATGGAACACCGGAAGGGATGAATGCCCGAATTTAGGATACAAACCAAGACATAAAGAAGGTTATTTTCCCGTTCCGCCCATGGATAAATTTCAGGATCTTCGAACTGAAATGATGCTCACCCTTGAAGAGCTTGGAATAGAAATGGAATGCCAGCATCATGAAGTGGCAACGGCAGGACAGGCCGAGATAGATATGCGGTTTAAGCCTCTTACTTTAATGGGAGATCAGTTGATGTGGTTTAAATATGTGCTGAAAAATGTGGCCTACAGAAACGGCCATACAGTTACATTTATGCCAAAACCGCTTTTTGAAGATAATGGCTCCGGGATGCACGTACATGTAAGTATATGGAAAGACGGCAATACACTTTTTGCAGGTGATAAATATGCCGGCGTATCACAGGAAGCTCTTTACGCCATAGGCGGAATCTTAAAACACTGCAAAGCTCTTTGTGCATTTACCAATCCTACAACAAATTCTTATAAAAGACTTGTTCCCGGATTTGAAGCACCGGTAAATCTTGCATATTCAAGCAGAAACCGAAGTGCTGCCATCCGTATTCCCATGTACTCAACATCTCCAAAAGCAAAACGGATTGAATTCAGAACTCCTGATCCATCCTGTAACGGATATCTTGCTTTTTCTGCAATTCTTATGGCTGTGTTAGACGGAATTGAAAATAAGATCCATCCGGGAGATCCTCTTGATAAGAATATATACGATCTTCCACCGGAAGAACTTGCAAATATCCCGACAGCTCCCGGCTCTCTTGATGAGGCATTAAGTGCATTAAAGGAAGATAAGGAATTCTTGTTGAAAGGCGGCGTTTTCACTCAGGATGTAATAGACAACTGGGTTGAATATAAAACTAAGAATGAAATTAATCCGGTAAGACTTCGCCCGCATCCACATGAATTTATGCTTTACTATGATATATAGCAAACAAAATTAGGAAAGTATAAAAACAAGAAGGCCAAAGTCAATTATCTATGACTTTGGCCTGTAATTTTGTCATTCGTTATTTAATCGTTGAAATTATTATATCAGCATAAAACAACGAGGAGACTGTACCTTTATCCTATTATCATCAACCTGGAGGAAGGCCCGGAAGCATAGTGCTGCCAATTCCGCCATCTATGCAGAAGGTAGCTCCGGTTGAATACTTTGACTCATCTGATGCAAGAAAAACTATAATACCATTATAATCTGCTGGGTCTGCCAGTCTTTTAATCGGAACCGCTGCTCCCATAAAAGCCATTACTTCAGGCGGCATTGCCGACTTGGCATGATCGGTTAAAGTCAAACCCGGTGCAATGCAATTTACATTTATTCCTGCAGGGCTTAATTCCGTAGCCATTTCTCTGGTTAGCGCTATAACCGCACCTTTTACAGCTGTATAAGGTGCAGTAAGGGGAATACCAAGAATACCCTGTGTTGATGCAATATTGATTATCTTGCCATAGCCCTTCTTTACCATTTCTCTTGCAGCAATCTGGCTGCAAAGAAATGTACCGTATAAACCGACTTCAAGAGTTTGATGCCATAGATCATCAGTAGTTTCCAAAAAAGGAGCGAAAGGATAAATAGCTGCGTTATTAACAAGAATATCAATTTTTCCTAATTCAGCTACAGCCTTGTCAACTGCTGCCTGTATTTCAGCTCTTTTCGTAATATCTGCTTTTATTGCCAAACATTTACGACCGGCTGCTGCAACAGCTTTATTAACATCATCCATATTTTCGGCCACATCGATTACTACGATATCAGCGCCTTCTTTAGCCATTGCGACAGCCATTTCCCTGCCGATACCCACAGCCCCACCGGTTACAATGGCAACTTTGTCTTTTAATCTCATATACCCCTCCTTTTTCTCTATATAAAGAAATAGTTAAATATTTTAATACTACATCCGGCTATTATTTATCTTTTCTATTTGCTAAAAAACCTTTTACCAGCATTACAGGCATATAAACAATAATTGAAAAAGACAACAGGCCTAAAGACTGCCAGATATCTTTAGGTTTTACATATATGGTAGCAAGCATTGCGCCCATCATTTTTCCTTTAACCACAAGGTTCTCACCTTCGCGAGACATGGATAACATATC
>JBDRRF010000040.1:0-28901 GCA_043825875.1 Pseudomonadota bacterium
CACTTTCAAAACGTTTCAGTTTGGTCAAGCTCAAGGCGGGAGAAAATTTCAACCGCAGGAATACATTAAGTATTTCGAGGATTGAAATTTGAGCCCAACGCAGAGATCGGCCAAAATGGGGCGTTTTGAAACTGGCTCTAAATAATGAACTACCGGTTATGAAACAATTGCCTCATAACCAAGGAGAATAGTAATGAATTTTGAATCAAACCAGGAAGCTATGGATACATTAAACTTATCTGTTAGAAAATTTACAAAATTTCTTCATGATACATCTAAGGCGGTTACAGAACCTTTTGCCAAAGTAAGCCATATGTTTTTTGACATGCCTCAGTTTCTCTATATGCTTAAGATAGAAAGAAAAAGAACCGAGCGATCAAATAAACCATTCATTCTCATGCTGCTTGATATCTCTGAACTGAAAACCAAAAAAGATAAGGATTCTGTTGAAAAAATGAAGCAAATTCTTATTTCCTGTTTAAGAGAAACTGATATTAGTGGCTGGTATGAAGCAAATAAGATTATGGGCGCAATATTTACGGAAATAAATTCAATAAACGAAGCCTCGATAGAAAATATACTTAGAAAAGTATATGACAGCATCAATAAATCAATTGATGTAACCCTGGCAAAAAAAATCAAATTATCAGTACATGCTTTCCCTGAGGCAAATGGCGATTCAAAGATTAATGACGGATTGTTTAATACAACTCTTTATCCTGATCTTTCAAAACAAAGCATTTCAAAACAGGCAAAATCGGTTTTAAAAATGATAATGGATTTTACAGGTAGTTTGTTTGCCCTATTTTTTCTTGCTCCTGTTTTTTTTATTATTGCAATATCCATAAAGCTGACATCAAAAGGTCCGGTTTTTTTCAAGCAGGAAAGAATGGGATTAAACGGCAAGAAGTTCTCCTTCTTAAAATTCAGATCAATGTATGAAAACAGTGACAGTCAATGCCATAAAGAATATATTGAAAAATTTATCGGGCAGGGTGATTCTGATCCAAATACCCCCGGGGTATTCAAATTATGTAATGATTCACGAATTACACCACTAGGCAATTTCCTTAGAAAAACAAGCCTTGATGAACTTCCTCAATTTATTAATGTGCTAAAAGGAGAAATGTCGCTTGTTGGACCGCGCCCTCCCATTCCTTATGAGTGCGAGCTTTATGATATCTGGCACAAACGCAGATTGCTCTCCGCCAAACCTGGTATTACCGGGTTATGGCAGGTTACAGGAAGAAGCAGAACTACTTTTGACGAAATGGTTCGCCTTGATCTGAAATATATCAATAACTGGTCGTTGTGGCTTGATATTAAACTTCTTCTGAAAACCCCACTTGTAATTCTTACCGGTGAGGGTGCACATTAACCATAAACCGGGCAGGAGTAATCAAGCTTTAGGATTCAAGCATTAAACAAAGTAAAACTCGGGTTAATCAATATTATCCATACCGCCTGAATACGAATCCATGATACAACCTACCCATTTTTAAAAGGAATATTTTATGATTCACGTTGGTGTAATAGGCTATGGCTACTGGGGCCCTAACCTTGTCAGAAACTTCAGTACTGCCGATGGTTCGGAAGTTTCTATTGTATGTGATACAAATAACCAGTCTCTTAAGAAAGCTCTCAAAAGACATCCCGGAATTAATACAACCACGGATTTCAAAGAAGTAATTAAAGATCCAGGTATAGATGCAGTTGTAATAGCTACTCCCGTATTCACACATTATGAACTTGCAAAAATGGCTCTTGAAGAAGGTAAAAATGTATTTATTGAAAAACCCTTCACATACTCCAGCAATGAGGCCCAGGATCTGGTCGAAATAGCTTTAAAGAAAAATCTTAAAATTATGGTGGATCACACATTTCTTTACACAGGTGCTGTAAGGAGGATAAAGCAGCTTGTCGATGATAAAGTGCTGGGAAATCTTTACTACTATGACTCAACCAGGGTCAATCTGGGTCTCTTCCAGCATGATGTTAATGTGGTATGGGATCTCGCTCCGCATGATATTTCCATAATGCTGTATGTATTAGGTGAAAAACCACAGGCTGTAATTGCCACAGGGGCAGAACACTTTGATCGAGGTCTGGAAGATGTTGCATACCTCACATTTTACTTTAGTAATAATTTAATAGCACATATTAATGTAAACTGGCTCTCTCCCATAAAGATGCGAACAACACTAATCGGGGGTCAGAAAAAAATGCTTGTCTGGAATGATCTTGAACCTGATGAAAAAATAAAAATTTATGATAAAGGAGTCCAGGTAAAAACAAAAGAAGGAAAATATAACCTGCTGGTATCCTACCGTTCGGGAGATATGTGGGCACCTAAGATTGATCATACTGAAGCACTTCAACTCACTGTCGATAGTTTTATAAATTATTTAAATGGCGGCGGTAAAGTTGAAAATGACGGTGTTGCAGGATATGAAGTGGTAAGAATGCTTGAAGCATCTACTGAATCACTCAAAAACAAAGGGAAATTAGTGAAGTTATGAATTATCTCTGTATTGCCGATAACGTAATACTTGGAAATGATGTCAAACTTTCAAAATTTATCAACCTTTATGGATGCTCTATAGGTGATAATACAAAAATTGGTGCATTTGTGGAAATACAGAAGAATGCTTTTATAGGAAAGAACTGCAAAATATCAAGTCATTCTTTTATCTGTGAAGGAGTAACCATCGAAGACGAAGTGTTCATAGGCCACAATGTAACCTTTATTAATGATAAAAAGCCACGGGCCACCACTAAAGATGGCAACTTACAGACTGAGTCCGATTGGAAAGTTGAGCCAACTCTTGTAAAAAGAGGAGCTTCTATAGGTTCGAGCAGCACAATTCTCTCCGATATTACGATCGGAGAATATGCTATTATAGGGGCCGGAAGCGTTGTTACAAAAGATGTACCACCGAATGCTGTTGTTGCCGGGAATCCGGCCAAAATACTCAAACAAAAGGTTGAAGGTTGAATTATTATGAAAATACCGTTTCTTGATCTAAAATCTCAATATCTTTCAATTAAAAATGAGGTCGACTATGCAATAAAGCAAGTCATTGATAACTGCGCATTTGCGGGTGGACCTTTTGTTGAACGCTTCGAAAAGGCCTTTGCGCCTTACTGCCAATGTAAAGAAGCCATTGGTGTTGGCAGCGGAACAGATGCCTTATGGATTGCCTTGATAGCCCTCGGGATAGGAGATGGCGACGAGGTTATTACAGTACCTGCTTCTTTTATAGCCACAGCTGAAGCCATAAGTTTTAGCGGAGCAAAACCGGTTTTTGTAGATGTTGATAAAGCTACCTGCAATATGAATCCGGAGCTTATTGAAGCAGCCATTACATCTAAGACAAAAGCCATTATCCCTGTACATCTTTTCGGTCAGATGGCCGATATGGACCCGATTACAAAAATTGCAAAAAAACATAAGCTGTTTGTAATAGAAGATGCTTGCCAGGCCCATGGGTCGGAATATAAGGGGAAACGGGCAGGATCAATAGGTGATGCCGGATGTTTCAGTTTTTATCCCGGCAAAAACCTTGGTGCATATGGTGAAGCCGGAGCAGTTGTTACAAATAATATCGAATTAGCAGAAAAAATGCGCATCTTTCGTGATCACGGACAGTCAAAAAAATATTTTCATAAAATGATAGGCTGGAACGGACGCATGGACGGTATACAGGGGGCCATACTTGAAGTAAAACTTAAATATCTTTCGGCATGGAATGATGCCAGGCGGGAAAAAGCAGGAATTTACAAAGAACTGCTTGAAGATACAGAGCACATTTTGCTTCCTGTTGAAACATCACAAACAAAACATGTGTATCACATATATGCAATAAGAACCAAAAAGAGGGATAAGCTTATAGAACATCTTACAAAAGCCGGTATATCGTGCGGGATTCACTATCCGGTTCCAATACATCTTCAGGATGCATATAAGTCTATGGAACTTGAAAAAGGCAGTTTTCCTGTAGCGGAAAAATGTGCGGATGAGCTTGTCTCACTTCCCATGTTTCCTGAATTAAACCGGGAACAAATTGAATATGTAGCACATGAAATAAAACGGTTTGCGGTTGGCAGTTAGCGGTTACCGTTTAGCTGTAAGCCGTATAGCGGAGAGTGGGAACTATTTTTTAATGAAAACCGACAACCATTTTTAACCGTAAACCGGAGACTGTAAACCGTGGCTTCTGCTTTTCAGATTTTAGATCCTGAAAGCTATGAAAAATGGGACGATGAGCTTTCTATGCTTCATCATTGCTCCGTCTTTCATTCGATTGCCTGGTCAAAAGTTTTATCCGATTCCTATAATTATATACCATGTTATTTTACATCTTATAATAAAGACGAATTATCGTCTATAGTTCCAATGTTGGATATAAAAAGTACTATAACCGGACGCAGGGGAGTTTGTCTGCCGTTTACCGATTATTGTGATCCGCTTATTTCAGAAGGCACAAAATTTCAGGATATATTTGATCAGATTATAAAATACGCTGCAAAGCATAACTGGAAGTATATAGAACTAAGAGGTGGTGACAAGTATTTGCCAGATGCAGTTGTTTCTTCCGGTTTTTTTGGACACCGTATTAATCTTTTACGCAAAGAAAATGAAATATATAAACTTTTAAAAAACACTTTCAAACGAAATATTAAAAAAGCAGATATAAGTGGCGTAAGTGTTCATTTTTTATCTACACTTGAAGCTATAAAAGAGTTCTACAAACTTAATTGCATAACGAGAAAAAGGCATGGTCTTCCTCCTCAGCCGTATCGTTTTTTTAAAAATATATATAAATATATTATATCAAAAGAGCTTGGAATTGTGACTCTTGCATCTTATAATAAAAAATATATTGCAGGAGCTGTTTTTCTTCATTTTGGCGAAGAAGCCATTTATAAATATGGCGCCTCTAATATAAGGTATCAGAATCTGAGGCCAAATAACCTTGTCATGTGGGAAGCCATTAAATGGTATGCCAAAAAAGGTTATAAAAGTCTTTCTCTTGGCAGAACTGAGCCGAAAAACCACGGGCTAAGGCAGTTCAAGCTGGGAATGGGTGCAGAAGAATATATAATTAAATATTACCGTTACGATCTTAAAAAAAGTGCATTTGTCAAGGAGCCGGAAAAAGTCAGCCCGTTTCAGGCTAAAGTTTTTGGTAAAATGCCTGTATTTGTACTTAAAACTATTGGAATGCTTTATTACAGGCATGCAGGATAATAGTTTACGGTTTACGGTTTACAGTTGACAGTTGAGTAAAACCTGACAACTGTAAACCGTAAACTGTAAACGCTTAGTTGTAAACTGATACCCGGTTAGTGTAACTGACAGGGCGGAGCTATATATATCGGTTGACAGTTGGCGGTTGTCAGTTGGCGGTTGACAGTTGGCGGTTGACAGTTGGCGGTTGTCAGTTGACAGTTGACAGTTAACCGTAAACCGCTTTTATCCGTCAACTGTTAACTGTGAACTGCAAACCGCTTTTACCCGTGAACCGTAAACCGCTTTTACCCGTCAACTGTTAACTGTAAACTGCAAACCGCTTTTACCCGTAACCCGATAAAGGTATAAAATTCTATGACTGTTAAAAAAACGATCAGAAAACCCAAAAAAAATGTTAGTGATACGGAAGTTTCAGTTTCTCCGGGTGGTGAAGTCTTCTCTATCCCCGGCACTGCGGATTACAAAAAAGAATTCACCCGTTTAAAAGCTCTTGTTGCCGGCCAACGAAAAATGAACCGGGAAATAGTAGTTGTAATGGGCGTGGGCTTCGTAGGAGCAGTAATGGCCGGAGTAATTGCCGATTCTATTGATAAAACAAGCGGCAAACCCGGCAAATTTGTGATCGGTATGCAACGCCCTTCTCCTCGCTCTTTCTGGAAGATACCATACATGAACCGGGGGATAGCTCCTGTTGAGGCTGAAGATCCCGAAGTTGCTCCTCTTATTGCACGTTGTGTAAAAGAGAAAAAAAATCTTATTGCAACTTTCACATACGACGCTCTTAGTCTGGCCGATGTGGTTGTAGTAGATGTTCAGTGCGACTATTTCAAGGATACTTTTGGAAACTGTCGTGAAGGCCATGCCGAAATAGCCGCGCTAGAAGATAGCCTTAAGGTTATAGGCGAAAGAATCAATCCGGATTGTCTGGTTCTTATTGAAACCACGGTTCCTCCGGGAACAACTGAATATGTAGCCTACCCTTTAATGAAAAAGGCTTTCGAAAACCGGGGTATCCAGTCCGATCCCCTGCTTTCTCATTCTTATGAAAGAGTAATGCCAGGGCGTGACTATGTTGCCTCCATCCGTGATTTCTGGAGGGTATGCAGCGGAATAAATGATGCCTCACGCAAACGAGTCGAAAAATTCCTTACCGAAATATTAAACGTAGATAAGTTTCCTCTTACCGTTTTAGACCGTCCCATAGAAAGTGAAACCTGTAAAATCGTAGAAAACTCTTATCGCGCAACAATTCTGGCGTTTCTGAATGAATGGAGTCTTTTTGCCGAAAGAAACGGTGTAGATCTTATAAAGGTTATCAAGGCCATCAAGATTCGCCCGACTCATAGCAATATTATATTTCCGGGTCCCGGCATAGGCGGCTATTGCCTTCCAAAAGACGGCGGATTGGGAGTATGGTCTTATCATACTCTTATGGGCTTCGACGATGATATTTTTAAAATCACACCGCTTGCAATAGATATTAATGATACCCGTTCTCTTCATGCCGCAGAGCTTGTCCGCGATGCTTTAAGAAATATGAGCAAAATAGTGGCAGCTTCTAAAGTTGCTGTTTTAGGAGCTTCCTACAGAGAAGATGTCGGAGATACCCGCTATAGCGGTTCAGAAATACTGGTTCGCAAACTCAGTGAGATGGGCGCGGAAATATGTGTTCACGATCCTTATGTAAAACACTGGTGGGAGCTTGAAAAGCAGGATACCTACCCTGCCCCCGGTCATTCATGGGCACGTTTTTTCAGAAATCAGGACAAACTAACCGAAACACACATAGAGCCAAACCTTAAAAAAGTACTTAAGGGAGTAGACGCACTGGTTTTGGCAGTTCGCCATCAGGCTTATCTCAAACTTGATCCGGACGAAGTTGTCAAAATGGTCGGCCGACCAACAGCTGTCATCGATTGCTTCGGAATCCTGGAAGACTCGCAAATACAACGTTATTTTGAACTGGGTTGCGAAGTAAAAGGATTGGGCAGGGGGCATATGAAAAGAATAAAAGATATGGTAAAACGGTTACCGGTTGACGGTTGACAGTTATCGGTTGGCGGTTGACAGTTGACGGTTATCAGTTTCCAGTTGACCAAGCACAAACGACTATATGGTTGCAGGAACTGCAATCGCTCTATATCCGGGCCATAGACGTTCCATTGGTACCAGTCTGTTAAGAATTTTTCCTCTCAAAAAATTCTTCAAAAAACTCTGAGACTCTGTGCTCTCTGTGAGAGATAAAATAACCATTAAATAACCGTAAACTGCATTAAGGATAATAATTACAATGAATATAACCGTTGCAGGAACCGGATATGTTGGCCTTGTTACAGGAACCGGGTTTGCAAATTTAGGCAACAATGTAATATGTTTTGATATAGATCAAAAGAAAGTAGACACTCTTTCAAAAGGAGAGCTTACTATATATGAGCCGGGCCTTGAAGAGATTTTTAAAAGAAATATTAAAACCGGAAGGCTGATCTTTACATCAGATCCCCAAAAAGCTGTAAAAGAATCCAAAATCATTTTAATCTGTGTGAATACTCCTTGTAATCATATGCAGGAAGCCGATTTAACCTCGGTAGAAAATGTTGCAAAGCAGATAGGTAAGTTTATGAACGGCTACAAGGTAGTTGTAAATAAAAGCACGGTGCCTGTCGGAACTGCCGAATTTGTCAGAAATATTATAAAATCAAATCAGAAAAAAAAGATTGAGTTTGATGTGGTTTCAAATCCGGAATTTTTAAGAGAAGGGGCTGCTGTAAAAGATTTCGAGAATCCGGACAGAATCATAATCGGAACAGAC
This sequence comes from Pseudomonadota bacterium, assembly GCA_043825875.1. Taxonomy (GTDB): domain Bacteria; phylum Desulfobacterota; class Desulfobacteria; order Desulfobacterales; family RPRI01; genus RPRI01. The sequence continues at coordinate 8,064 of JBDRRF010000040.1, forward strand.
AGCAAAAAAGCTGAAAAAATAATGGTTTCACTTTACCGGTCTGTCGCAAGAACCGGAAGGCCTATAATGCTTACTGATATAAAGAGTGCCGAAATAATAAAATACGCCGGTAATGCAATGCTTGCAACAAGAATAAGTTTTATGAATCAGCTGTCTTATTTATGCGATAAAACAGGCGCAAATATCAGGGATGTTTCCAAAGGCCTTGGACTTGACGGCAGAATCGGTCCGCGTTTTCTGCATGCAGGCATAGGCTATGGTGGAAGCTGCTTTCCCAAGGATGTAAAAGCTCTTATATCTACTTTAAAAAAACATAAATGCGATTCTGATCTTTTTGAAGCAGTTGACAGAATTAATGAAAAGCAAAAAAGCGTACCGGTAGAAAAACTCAAACCTATTATGAAATTCAAAGGTGCTACAATTGCTGTCTGGGGACTTTCTTTCAAGCCAAAAACAGACGATATAAGAGACGCTCCATCACTTAAAATAATCGGGGAGCTTCAAAAACTGGGGGCAACAATTCATGCCTATGATCCCATTGCAATGGAAAACGCCGGAAAAGTTTTGAAAAAAGTCATACTTTTTGAAAATCCTTATGATGCAGCTAAAAGCTGTGATGCTCTTATTGTTGCAACCGAATGGGATGAATTCAGAAATATTGATATGAAAACAGTAAAATCGCTTATGAAAAAACCCATCATTGTTGACGGAAGGAATATATACGACCGGGATGAACTGAAAAAACTTGGTTTCACATATTTAGGAATCGGAAGATAAAAGTCAATGCAAGAGGTTAATTTGCAGTGAGAATATTTAGCCGCCGACCGACGCAGACATAAACAGACAAAATATCTGCGAACGTCCGCGCTTGTCTGCGGCTAACATGAAGCACATCTGTAAAACCTGCTTTTGTCTGCGGCAAATCAAACTATCATGGATATAAACGACATAACATATAAGATCAATGGCGCTATATATGAAGTCAATCGTGTTCTCGGTCCGGGCTTCCTGGAAAAGGTATATGAGAACGCCCTGTTGATAGAACTTCGCGAAACAGGCTTGAAAACGGAAAATCAGGTGCCGGTAGAAGTCAAATACAAAGGTCATAGTGTCGGAAACTACCTTGCAGATTTGTTGGTTGAGGAAAAAGTAATTATAGAACTTAAAACAGTCGAAAGTATAACCAAATTACATGAAGCGCAATTATTGAACTATCTTAAAGCAACAAATATTAAAGTTGGGCTGTTAGTAAATTTCCAGAATGTGAAGGCTCAAATAAAAAGAATGGTGTTAGGTTTGCAGGAAGATCATGACAGTTTTTAGTCTGTGTCAGGTCGACAGACTAAAATATCTGCGAATGTCCGCGCTTGTCTGCGGCTAAAGATATAATATCTGCGAACGTCTGCGCTTGTCTGCGGCTAATATGAAATTTAATTTTTCCTCTCAAAAAATTCTTAAAAATAACTCTGTGACTCTGTGTTCTCTGTGAGAAACAAAAAAAGTATTTAATAATTTTAAAATAATACCATAATGCAAAAAGAACTTACTTATACCAATATAATAAATAGTTTAAAAGCTGAAAAGGACTTTCTTTGCAAAGAATATGGTGTTATTGAAATCGGCTTATTCGGTTCATATGCCTTTGGAACTCCAAATAAAGACAGCGACATTGATCTTTTAATTGAATTCAAAGAACCAAAGTTTGAACATCTTGCCGGACTTATAATTTATCTAGAAAATAAATTTAATAAAAAGATTGAAATAATAAGAAAAAGTAAAAATATCAAAAGCCGGTTTATTCAAGGTATAGAAAATAAAGTTATTTATGTCTGATAATTTTACAACTGATAATTTCCAAAGTATTTTAGAAGCGATACAATTGATTGAAGAAAGGTTTGTTGAAGTTAGTCAAGCTGGAGATTTTGTTTTGTCCCCTCACGGTGTTATTATACTCGATTCAATAGCCATGAGACTGCAAGTAATTGGAGAATTAGTTAAAAAAATCGAAAAATCAGATCGGTCTCTTCTTGATAAATATTCGAATATTAAATGGGATTTGATTATCAGATTAAGAGATATTATATCTCACCACTATGCTGTTATTGACCATGAAATAATTTATGATATATGCAAAAATCATATTCCTCCACTAAAAGCATCAGTTTTAAAAATTCTTGAAAAAACTCTGTAACTCTGTACTCTCTGTAAGAGATTTAAAAGATACAAGGCACAAGTTTATAAACTTTACGGTTATCGATTTACTGTTTATTGTTAACTGTCAACCGTTAACCGTAAACCGTTTTTCTGCGACTCTGTGTTCTCTGTGAGAGACAAGTGAAAATTTGATAATTTTTTGCCATTTGTATATATTCATTGTATATACATAATAGATCGGAGTAACTACGAACACAGCAAAAATTTTTAAAAGCGGGAATTCTCAGGCAGTAAGATTACCAAAATAATTTCAATTTGCTACCTCAGAGGTTCAAATTTTTCGAAGAGGTGATGAGGTAATTCTTAAAAAAAGCCCAAGAAATTTAACCCGTGTATTTGAACTGCTCACCGGATTATCAGTTGATTTTATGGAAAATGGCAGACAGCAACCACCAGTTCAGGAACGGGAACCCTTTTAATGTTCATGCTCGACACCAATATTTGCATTTACATTATTAAACATAAGCCAACGAGCGTACAAAAGCGTTTTAAGATGCTACAGCCCGGGCAGCTTGCAATGTCTGCCATAACATTTGCCGAATTAATGAATGGTGCAAAAAAAGCCAACAAATTGAGGCAAACACAGCAAAACTAATTGAATTGGCCGAACTGATTAAAATTTATCCTTTTGATAAAAATGCCGCAGTTTTTTATGGCGATGTACGTTCAGCCCTTGAGAAAAAGGGAAAAGTAATTGGAAGCAATGATTTGTTGATCGCTGCTCATGCTTTAAGCCTTAATTTGATATTAGTGACAAATAATGAAAAAGAATTCAAACGAGTTGATGGACTAAAAATAGAATACTGGGTATAAGATCAACAATTCTGTACACTTCACTCAAAATTTCTTGAAAAAACTTCACAACTCTGAGGTCTCTGTGAGAGTTTGTTTTGCAGTAAAAATATTCAGCCGCCGACCAACGCAAACAAACACAAACTTTATAATATCTGCGAACATCCGCGTTTGTCTGCGGCTAACATGAAGCGCGTCTGTTAAATTTGCTTATGTCTGCGGCAAAGATGAAATTAAATTTTTCTCCTCTGCCCCGCTAAATTCCAAAGAACTATTAAACTGGGGGCAAAAACTCTTAAACAAACTCTGAACTCTCTGTCAGAGATAAAAAGAGGATATATGGATATTATGTTTGATCGAATAACCATTGATCCGCAAGTCATGAACGGGCAACCATGTCTGCGTAATTTGCGACTGACTGTTAGAAGAGTTGTGGAAGCTGTCGCGTTATATCCTGACTGGAAGGATCTACATGCTGAATACCCTGAACTTGAAAAAGAAGATATTTATCAGGCTCTGGCTTTTGCAGCAAGAAATCTTGACAGCCAAATTATTCCACTAGAGGCAGCTTGAACCGTATTTTACTTGATCAGGGTCTACCCCGAACAGCAGCAAATATTCTGCGTGATAAAGGATGGGATATATTACACACGGGGGACATAGGACTTAGCAGAGCTTCCGATCAGGAAATATTGGCTTATGCCCGTCTTGAAAAAAGGATGATCATTACTTTAGATGCCGATTTTCATGCGATTTTAGCAGTGGAAAATGCAAAATCTCCTTCAGTAATCAGACTACGGTATGAGGGGCTAAAAGGTCAGGCATTAGCAAACTTAATTGAGACAATATGGCCAAGAATTCAGATGCAATTGGAGTCAGGTGCAATGGTAACAGTAACAAGTAAATCAATCAGAATCCGAAAGATTCCAATAATAGATACAACTACCCTATAAAAACCTGACTGTCATGCTTTACTATGAACTATTAACTATCTTTCTCTTTAGACTTCCGTTAACTGTAAACCGTAAACCGTCAACCGCTTTTATCCGTCAACTGTAAACCGTAAACCGCTTTTAACCGTAAACCGCTTTTAACCGTAAACTGTAAACCGCTTCTACTATGTCCTCTTCTTTCGAAGATTTAGATGTCTGGAAAAAATCATGCGAATTATCAGTACGTCTTTATGAGTTGCTGAGAAACTGCCGTGATTACGGAATAAAAGATCAAATGCTCCGTTCATCCATATCTATCCCATCTAATATTGCTGAAGGAGCCGAAAGAAAAAGCACCCCGGATTTCAAGAGATTTATAAACATAGCTCTTGGTTCAGCTGCCGAGCTAAGAACACAGGTCTATATTTCAAAACAAGTAAACATTTTATCTGATAAAGTTGCTGAAGGACTGATAGAAGAATTAAAATCCATATCAAAAATGCTCCAGCGGCTGCACAGTTCATTAAAAGAAAGATAACTACCTTTACCGGAAACCATCAACTGTTAACTGCAAACCGCTTCTATCCGTCAACTGTGCACCGTAAACTGTAAACCGCTTCTATCCGTCAACCGTCAACTGAAAACTGTCAACTGCTTTTAACCGTCAACCGCTTCTAACTGTCAACTGTAAACTGCAAACCGCTTTTAATGCATAAATTCTACTACATAATAAAATCATTTTTACCCCGCCGGCTACAGATTTATATCCGGCGCAAGGTTTTAATGAAAAAACACCATAAATATAAAGATGTCTGGCCTATAGACGAAAAGGCTGCAAAGCTTCCGGAAGGCTTTACAGGATGGCCGGATGGGAAAAAATTTGCTCTTGTCTTGACACATGATGTAGAAAATGCAAAAGGACACGACAATTGTAAAAAACTGGCGGAAGTGGATGAAAGTTTTGGCTTCAGATCATCTTTTAATTTTGTTGCAAAAGATTATCCTGTTTCACCAAAATTACGCCAATATCTTAATGAGCTGGGATTTGAGGTAGCTATACACGGCCTGCATCATGATAAAAATCCGTTCCGGTCAAAAGAAGTGTTTCAGGAGCAGGCTGTAGAAATTAACAACCATTTAAAGGAATGGAATGCTGTCGGTTTCCGGTGTCCAAGCATGTATCATGATCTTGAAATGTTGCATGAGTTAAATATTGAATACGATGCTTCCACATTTGATACTGATCCTTTTGAGCCTCAGCCTGATGGCTTGGGTACAATTTTTCCTTTCTGGGTGTCGGGTAATTCCAATCAACATTGGAGACCTTTGAAGAATGCTCAATTTTGCTCAGGTTCAAGGAAGGTGGAAATTCCAACCACAGGAATACATGAAGTTGAATGTGAACCTGATGAAGAAATCGGGGAAAAGGGAGCGTTATGCAACGGTTTCAGGGGATATATTGAGCTTCCCTACACCCTGCCCCAGGATTTTTTATTGTATGTACTTATGAAAGAAAAAAATATAGAAATATGGAAAAAGAAACTTGACTGGATTGCAGATAAAGGAGGTATGGCTCTTTTTATAACACATCCGAACTACATAAGTTTCAATGGAAATTTGACTTATGAAGAATTTCCCGTTAAGTATTATGCAGAGTTTTTGGAGTACATTAAATCAAAATATGAAGGACAATACTGGCACGCATTACCAAGGGAGGTTTCACGCTTTTGGCGCACAAACATCGAACCCCAACCAGTTTCAAAGCATCTTGAACCTTGCGCCTTGCGCCATGAACCTTATACTTCAAACCTTAAAATTTCTTTAATCGATCCGCTCAATGATCCTCGGTGGGATTCGTTTGTTACAAATCATCCTTTTGGATATATTTGTCATCTATCAGGTTGGAAACAAGTCCTTGAAGAAAGCTTTCCCCATATGAAGGGGCATTATTTAGCTCTTGTTGATTCCTCTGATAACAGTATACGGGCAGCTCTTCCTCTTTTTGAGGTAAGAAGCCTCATTACAGGGAACAGGCTGGTCAGTATTCCTTTTGCGACTATTTGTGATCCGCTTGTATCTTCGGATGAAGATATGACAAAACTTCTTGATGCGGCAATAGATCTTTCAAAAAAACTTGGAACTTCTAAAATTGAAATAAGAACTAGTGCTTCAGAGCATCTTAATCAGGAGCATAGAACAGATTCAGTAATACATAATAAGTGCCATCAACTTTCACTTGAAGCCAGCCCTGAAGAACTGATTAAAACATTTAGCAAACAAGTAAAACGCAAGTTAAAAAAAACCTTAAATTATGATTTAACACCACAAATTGCTGAGCAGGATAATGAACTTAAAGAGTTTTATCATCTTTATGTTAAAACCAGAAAACGTCTGGGACTCCCTCCACAACCATATCTTTTTTTTAAATTACTGTGGGAAAAATTTTCACCGTCTAAAAATATTACCCTTCTTATGATCAGACATAAAGAAAAGTTAGCTGCCGGTTTAATAATGTATAAGTTCAAGGATCGCTGCTCATGGGACTATCTGGCATCGGATGTTAATTTTCAGCATCTGCATACAAATTATTTTGGCTTATGGGAGGCAATAAAACAATCCTGTTTAGAAGGCTATAAGATATTCGATTTTGGGCGAACAGGAATAAGCAATGAAGGATTGATGGGATTTAAAAGACTTTGGGGAACAACGATTATAGATCTGCCTCAATATTATTATCCAAAAGAATTATGCTCGAATTTAAAACCTGCTGATTCATCAATGTCATATAAACTTATAAGGAAGGTTAATAAAATTGCACCTGATTCTGCTTTCCGCCTTATGGGGAAATTTTTATACAAGCATATTGGTTAATCCGGAAAGTTTGGAAATATGAATACAACCTACTCACATAAACAAAAGAACACTAGCTCACCAGCTTACAAACCCAAACGAATATGCATGCTGGCATATTCGTTCTATGATTCGGATGGTCGTATCAGGCGTTATGCAGAAACTTTGTCCAAGCGTGGCGATTATGTTGAAGCTATTTGTTTAAGAAAAGAAGGGCAGCCATATCATGAGGTTGTAGAAGGGGTTAATGTATACAGAATACAGAAACGGATTATAGATGAAAAGAGTGAATCCTCATATCTGTTTAAACTAATAAAATTTTTAATTTTATCTATGGTAGTAATATCCAAAAGACATTTAAAAAATCCTTATGATTTGATACATGTTCATTCCGTTCCTGATTTTGAGGTGTTTGCTGCAATATTTCCAAAATTACGAGGCGCAAAAATAATTTTAGATATCCATGATATTGTACCTGAATTTTATGCCAGCAAATTTAACAAAATCGAAACAAGTTATATATTTAAATTATTAGCAGCAGTTGAAAGGGCTTCAATTACATTTTCCGACCATGTAATTATTTCAAACCACATCTGGGGTAAAACACTTATTTCCCGATCGGTTTCGGAGCAAAAGTGTAGTGTAATAATGAATTATCCTGATCCATCTATTTTTTATAAAAGGGTTAAAACCAGAAAAGATGATCGTTTGATCATTATTTACCCCGGTTCTCTTAACTGGCATCAGGGATTAGATATTGCAATAAAAGCATTTGCCAAAATTAAAGATAAAATTCCGGAAGCTGATTTTTATATTTATGGACGTGGTCCGGAAAAAAATAATTTATTGGGTCTTGTTATGGAACTTGGACTACAGGAAAGGGTTTTTATTAAAGACACTCTTCCATTAGATCAAATTGTTGAGATTATGGCAAACGCAGATCTTGGGGTTGTTCCAAAAAGAAACAGTTTTTTCGGAGGAGAAGCATTTAGTACCAAAATTTGGGAATTTATGACTCTTGGTATCCCTGTAATTGTGTCAGATACTAAAATAGATAGATTCTATTTCAATGACTCAGTTGTAAAATTTTTCAAACCCGAAAATGAAGATGATTTATCAGAATCTATGTTGACACTTTTAACCAACAAGCAGTTAAGCGAATCCTTATCCCAAAAAGCAGAAGATTTTGTTTCAGACTTTAGTTGGGAAAAGAAAAAAAATGAATACCTAAACCTTGTGGATTCACTAACTGGTAATAATTGTGTTCAAGAAAAGGTTAAAGTAGAATGATCACATATGTTTTGATAACTCCAGCTCGAAATGAAGAAGCAAATATTGAAAGGGTTATCACATCAGTAATTAAACAAACTGTTTTGCCGGTGAAATGGGTTATTGTAAGTGATGGCTCAACCGACCGAACTGATGAGATCGTAGAAAAATATATTAAAGAAAATCCATGGATAGAATTATTGAGAATGCCGGAACATGCTGATCGTCAGTTTGCAGCTAAAGTTCATTGCTTTAATGCGGGATATAATAAAGTTAAAACATTGAATTATGATATAATCGCAAATCTTGACGCAGATATTTCGTTTGAAAAAGATTATTTTGAATTCCTTATCTCAAAATTTAATGAGAATACAAAATTAGGTGTTGTCGGAACACCCTTTGTTGAAAACGGTCTGCATTACGATTACAGATTTACAAATATTGAACATGTTTCCGGTGCATGTCAATTATTCAGACGTGAATGTTTTGAAGAAATTGGGGGGTATATTCCTATAAAGAGTGGTGGCATTGATTGGGTAGCTGTAACTACCGCAAGGATGAAAGGCTGGAAAACCAGAACATTTACCGAAAAAGTTTGCTATCACCATCGAAAGATGGGAACCGGAAACACTTCTGCTTTGTTGACTTGGTTCAGGCAGGGTCAAAAGGATTATTTTTGGGGCAACCATCCTTTTTGGGAAATTTTCAGAGCTTCCTATCAAATGATCAAAAAACCCTTTATTATTGGTGGATCATTTCTATTCTTCGGATTTGCATGGGCAAGCCTAAAAAGAATAAAAAGACCCATATCAGAAGAACTTATGAAATTTATTCGCTGTGAACAGATGAACAGGCTAAAAAAAGCGCTCAAACTGAAGAGTTTCTAGCCGCAAACAAACGCAGAAAGAGATTTGATTAACGTTCAAATAAAACTTACCTGCGATGGTACAAACAAACTTACTACTGTTGAAAATATGAAAGACGACATAAACCGGATATTGGAAGGCAAAAACAAGCCTGGCGCAATTCCTGAACTCTGGGACGGCCGAACAAGCGAAAGAATCCTGAAAATATTGATGGACTATTAAATAATCTCTCGCAGAGTCCGCAGAGATCACAAAGATTTTTCAGAATTTTTCAAAAGAAAATTCTGAAAATATGTTATTCTGCAAATGCAAAAAAAACCATTTATATATCGGAGTTTTTCATAGGCATGTAAGTTTGTAAGGATTTTTCAATGATTAAATTTGTAGCAGATGCGAATATTGAAAGAAAAATCGTAGATTGTCTGATAAAACTTGGATTTGATGTAAAATGGATTCCTGATTATAATTGTGAAATGAGTGATACAGATCTCTTAACAATGGCAACTAATGAAAATCGCATTCTAATAACAAATGACAAAGACTTCGGTGAGATAGTTTTTTTACGGAAACAAAATTCCGCAGGTATAATACTTATAAGGGTTAAAGGACATAAAGCTGAAGAAAAAGTAAAAATGTTAGAAAAGCTTATGCTGAATTATAAAGAAAAGATACCTAATCATTTTTCGATTATAACCAAAACAAAGTTCAGATTTATTCCGTTGGAGGATATACTATGAAAGAAGAAGCCTTGCTTAAAAGAATTACCATAAATCCAAATATAATGTTAGGTAAACCGATAATTAAAGGCACCAGATTGACAGTGGAGTTTATTATAGAAAAATTGGCTTACGGTGCTACCTATAATGATTTAAAAGAAGATTATCCCTTCCTTGATGAAGATGATATCCGTTCAGCACTACTATATGCAGCAAAATGTTTATCCCACGAAGAAGTCTATGCAGCTTAATGGGAATTGTCTTTAACCGGCAATCGTTTTTCTGCGACTCTGTGTACTCTGTGAGAAACAAAAAAACATCTCGCAGAGCACACGGAGATCACAAAGATTTATAGAACGGTTCTATAACATGACAGTTTACAAAAAAGAACTGATAACATACTGGATAAATAGTTCCGATAATGATTTCAAGGCAATGATACATTTTTTTGAAAAAGGTGACTATGCATGGTCATAAAGGAATTGCTCCTGAAATAGCAATCAAATACATAGATTTTCTAAAAACAAGAAATCATAGTATTAAAAAAACTTATCTTTTTGGTTCTTATGCCAAAGAAACGTTTACTGATGACAGCGATATAGATTTAGCTATTGTATTTGACAACCTTTCCGATACATTCGATATGCAAGTTCTTTTAATGAAGCTTAGAAGAAAGTTCGATAATAAAATCGAACCACATGCTTTCAGAGATTCCGATTTTAATACTTCTAACCCTGTGGCTAATGAGATATTTAAATATGGGATCGAAATTATTTAACTGCTATTTACTATACCTCATTTCAAAAATTCTTGAAAAAACTCTGTGACTCTGTGTACTCTGGGAGAAACAAAATATCTCACAGAGTACACAAAGATTCTTAAATAACAACTCTGTTATTATGTATACTCTATTAAAGATAAAGATAGCTCATGAGTTCATAAGCTGTTAAGCTCATAAATAACGATCAGATAGCGATCTTAGCTGACCGCTGACAACTTTCCTTTTTTTATATATAATTTGGAGAATAATTATGCAGAATTTACTGAATCGTATTACCTTTGATAAAGAGGTGCTTTGCGGAAAACCTATTATCCGTGGCATGAGGATATCAGTTGAAATGATATTGGAACTATTGGCCAGAGGGGCTTCCGAAGAAGAAATTCTACAAGACTATCCACTTCTTGAACCGGATGATCTTCGTGCTGTATTGCTCTATGCCCATAGCATGGTAGCCAGTGAAAATATCTTTGATCGATCTACAGATAGAAAAGCTTCATGAATTTCTTGCTGGATGTCAATGCAAGTGGAGTCATAGCTCATTTGTTGGTTAGCCTTGGACATGATGTAGCCGAGGTAAACAATAAAGATCCAAGAATGAGTGACAATGATATTTTAAACTGGGCTGTAAGAGAACGTAGAATTATTATTACTACCGACAATGATTTCGAAGAAATGATCTGGCGGCAAGGTATGCCACATTATGGTATCTTACGTCTGGAAAATTTACCAAGGCATGACAGATTAATTCTTTTGCGTGATGCACTTGATTTCCATAGTCATGATTTAGAATCCGGATCTATTGTTATTGCACTTAGCTCAAAATTTCGCGTTCGCAAACCACAGCCCAGGGATTAACCTTCCTGCGAAGCAGTATGACAGTTTTCAAGAATTTTCCTCTTGAAAAATTCTTGAAAAATAACTCTGCGACTCCGTGCTCTCTGTGAGAGATTAATTTGCAATAAATATATTCAGCCGCAGACAAACGCAGAAAGACATTTGGTGAATGTTCAATTATAAGACAATTTACCTGCGATAGCAGCATGTCAGTCTATTAAGAATTTTTCCTCTCAAAAAATTCTTAAAAAAACTCTGTGACTCTGCGTTCTCTGTGAGAGACAAAAATCATAATGGACATAAATAAAATATCTTCAGATATAATTAAAGCAGCAATAAACGTACACAAAGAATTTGGCCCCGGGCTATTAGAATCTGTCTATCAGTCCTGTATGATTATCGAACTATCTGAAATGGGCATAAATGTAAAAGCTGAGGTCTCCATACCAATAACATACAGGGGAAAAGATGTAACAGACCAGGGCTTCAGGATAGATCTTCTTGTCGAAGATTCCCTCATTGTTGAACTTAAATCTGTTGAGCAGATCAAAGACATACATAAAAAACAGTTATTAACATATTTGAAATTAGCCAATAAACCTTTAGGACTCCTGATAAACTTTAACGAAATATTGTTAAAAGACGGGTTAACCCGTATTATCAATGCCCCACATTGATTGTCAGTCTTTTAAGATTTCCTCTCAATAATTCTTAATAATAACTCTGTGACTCTGTGTTCTCTGTGAGAGATAAAATATGTTTGATTTCCGTCTGGATCGTTTTTTAACATTATATTTTTTTCATCCTATATCAAAATACGTCCAGAATAAATTTAAGATTCCTATCCTGATGTATCATAGCATTTCTGAAGAAAGCGAAGATCATATACACCCTTACTACCGAACAAATACGTCTCCTGCCGTTTTTGCAGAACATATGAGATTCCTTTCCGATAATGATTACTCTGTGATTGATCTTAAGAAGTTGAAAGATTGCTTTGAAGCAAAAAATAAATTAACCAAAAAATTTGTAGTAATCACATTTGATGATGGATATCGCAATTTTTATACAAAAGCATCCCCAATTCTTCAAGAATATCATTATCCAGCCACAATTTTTTTACCAACAGATTACATTGGGAAATCGTTCCAAGAAAGACCGTGTTTGACCTGGGTTCAAGTCCGAGAGCTAAAAAAATTAGGGTATCATTTCGGATCACATACCGCAACCCATCCAAAGTTGTACCAGCTTTCAATGCCAAAAATTCGAGAGGAATTAACACGTTCAAAAACACAGATTGAAGACGCTCTTGGGGAAAATGTATCTACTTTTTCTTACCCATTCAGATTTCCGGAACAAGACCTCAAATTTGTTAGACTTCTTAAAGAAGAAATAGAGTTTGTAGGATATAAGACTGGTGTTACTACTATTATAGGCTGTGCTGAAATTGGGATGGACCAGCTATTTCTAAAAAGACTCCCCGCTAATTCGTTCGATGATTCTGCCCTCCTTGATGCAAAACTTAAAGGTTCCTATGATTTCATGCATGTTGCACAATACGCTTTTAAAGCTATAAAAAATAATTGGATCGATTAAATTGACCACTCTTGACCTCTCAATAATTATCGTTAATTGGAACTCGAAAACATACTTACAGAAATGCATAGCATCGGTTTTACACACCATAAGAGGTATAAAATACGAAATATTGGTCATAGATAATGCCTCTTACGACGGTACTGATGAAATGCTAAAGCAGCATTATCCGTCAATACATTATATTCAAAGTGATATGAACCTCGGTTTTGCCAAAGCAAATAATGAGGCCTTTCTATATAGTCGGGGAAAGTACATACTATTTTTGAATCCAGATACCGAATTCCATGATAATTCAATTTGGACACTTTATGAAAATCTGCGTACACTTCCAAATACAGCCATGGTAGGTTGTAAAATATTAAATTCGGACAAAACCATCCAAACGAGCTGTATCCAAGCATTCCCAACAATATTGAACCAGGTATTTGACTCAAATGCGCTCCGCAGATTTTTCCCTCGATCCAGATTATGGGGTATGAAGCCGTTATTTACTGATAGTGAACTACCAACAAAAGTTGATGCTATATCTGGTGCATGCTTAATGATTAATCGATCAGTCTTTGAAGATGTAGGAATGTTTACCACTGACTATTTTATGTATTCGGAAGATGTAGATCTTTGTTACAAAGTAAGAAAAGCGGGGCAAAACGCTTATTATATACCGGCAGCAAAAGTCACCCACTATGGAGGTACAAGTAGTTCGCAAAGCAATGTTAGCTCATTTTCAAGTGTTATGATGATGGAGTCACGATGGCGATATTTCAAAAAAAGACGATCTATTACATATGCTATATTTTATAGATTGGTAATGTGTTTAGCAAGTATAGTTCGCATTGGAGTGATATTTTTAATATCTCCAATATACTTAGCAAAAGGGAGATGGGGCAGTATAAGAGATATGTTCAGGAAATGGGCTGCAAAACTTCGGTGGGCAATAGGTCGAGAAGGCTGGGTTAATCAACAATAAATAAGGTACTGTATACGAATAAATCATCAAGATCAGATAATAAAACAATAAAATAAATAGGGTTATATACCCCTCTTAAATTTACTTATAAGAAATTATATCAATGCTCGGGCAACAAATCTTGATAGTTATAGCGATAGTTCTTCTCTTTGTACCAAGACGGTATGCAGTACTTGTATTTCTTTTTGGTGCATTGTTGATACCAAGGGGTGCCTGTTTTTTAGTGGGTACACTTAGCATCTTCCCGTCAAGATTTCTAGTTTTTGTAGGACTTATTAGAATGGTTATAAAAAGTGAATACCCCTTATCAATCCCTGTAAGAGAAGATTGGTGGGTATTGACTTTTTCAATAATATGTTTTGCAACGAGCTATTTCCATGTAGACCCAAAGGAGGCCTTCATTTTTAGCGGTAGTCTGGTTATCGATTCAGCAGGTACATATCTGCTCTGCCGAACATGGATAAAAAGTTGGGAGGATATAATAACATTGATAAAAGGTTCATCACTGCTTCTTTTAATTCTTGCTATAACAATGACATATGAGAAAATTACCGATCATAACCTTTTTGCTTATTTAGGGCATTTACATGAGTACTCTGCGATAAGAGATGGTAAAATAAGAGCTGCAGGCCCTTTCTCACATTCAATTCTAGGCGGTACAATGGGTGCCATATATTTGCCGTGGGTGGCCGCTATATGGCGGGATAATAAGCGGATAGCTATAGCTATGCTTGTATGCATTGTAATGATTGTCTACGCAAGTACTTCAAGCGGTCCTATTCTTACTTTTCTTGCCGGAATGTTTGCATTATTTTTATGGAAATATAGAGCAAATATTAGATTGATCAAGCGGGGAATCATCTGTATGCTAATCATGTTAGATCTTGTGATGAAGGATCGGGTATGGTTTCTGCTGGCACGCATCGATCTGACAGGTAGCAGCACCGGTTGGCACCGTGCAAAGCTAATTTCAAGTGCAATAGAACACATCAATGAATGGTGGCTGGCTGGCACTGATTTCACGAGGCATTGGATGCCTACAGGAGTTAGCTGGAGCCCAGATCACTCAGATATTACAAACTATTATATTAAGATGGGCGTTATCGGCGGCTTGCCACTGATGATCAGTTTCATAATGATTCTAAAGTACAGTTTTAAACATATTGGACAGACATATAATAAATTAGGTTCGCATATACCAGGCCGAGTTGAATATCAATTATGGTGTCTTGGTTCTACTCTTTTTGCTCACTGTGTAACACTAATAGGTGTAGGTTATTTTGATCAGTCTATAGTAAGTTTATATTCACTGGTTGGAATCATTGCCGCTGGTTGTATCTGTTTACAAAAAGAAAAAACGACTACAGAAGCATCTTCATAACATTCAGATTTTCATTTACCTAAAATTTATTAACATATGAAATTATGGTGAGCTTAAAACACATGACAATCAATTCAAAGGAAAAAGATTCATATGTATTAATAACTCCGGCACGTAATGAAGAAAAAAATATTGTTAAAACAATTCAAGCTATTGTTACGCAGACTATTTTACCTTTAAAATGGATAATCGTGAATGATAATTCTACTGACCAAACCGAAGAGATAATAAAAAGAGCTGCGAACACATATTCCTTCATTAAGCTCTTAAATGCATCTGAAGAGAGAACAGAACGAAGCTTTGGTTCAAAAGCATTAGCATTTCGCAGAGGATATGAAGTAGTTAAAAATATACAATTTGATTATATCGGAAACTTAGATGCAGATGTGACAATGGAACCCAATTACTATAACAAAATAATAATGGAGATGTTAAAAAACCAGAGGCTGGGTGTAGCAAGCGGAGTAGTCTGGGATAAGACATCTAACGGATTCATTAGGACAATCTCAAGTCTCAATCATGCTGTTGGAGCGGTTCAGTTCTGGCGCAAAGAGTGCTTTGAAGCTATAGGAGGATATCGCCCTGTATCAGTTGGCGGAATTGACTCCATTGCTGAACTAACTGCACGCATGAAAGGGTGGGAGACAAGATCATTTGCTGATTTGCCGGTCTATCATCATAAACCGGTTGATTCCGCAGGAGGAAGAACAGGAATGAGGATAGCTTACCGCGCGGGTCAAACGGAATACCACATTGGCTCCCATCCTTTATTCGCTGCGCTAAAAGCCATAAGGCGCTGGAAGCAATCGCCTTTATTCCTTAGCAGCATAATAAGGATCGCTGCTTATGCAAAATTATGGTTTAAAAAGACACCTAGAGATGCACCGGCTGAATTGGTTGCATTTTTAAAAAAGGAACAGATGGCTTTGATAAAAAATATATTGCTAATTCGAGGAAGCAATTACGATCGATACCGTACAAGATAACTACAGAATTGGATCGTTATGAAAAATTACGCGCAACTTGGTTTTGAGACAATTGTCTCACTTGTTTACAAAGCATCCGGCCTTGATGTATTTGGAAGGTTTTCGTGGTTGCAGAAGTCTCTCGCTTGGACACCAAAGCAGCGCTATGATTGGCGCTTGAAGCAATTGAATACCATAATTAAATTTGCATGGGAGCACGTACCATTTTATAAGGAGTATTGGGGTGATCATGGCGTTTCTTTTCAAACGCTGAAATCCATGGAAGAATTGCAAAAATACCCTATACTGACCAAGGATATATTTAGATCAAACTGCCGGAATATTCGTCCTGATAATATGCAAAAGATACGGCATAGAGCATGGCATACAGGCGGCACAACTGGTCAGCCGGTCCATTACCTTCGTGACATGGAACAGTGGACCATTGCAGAGGCTTTTCACCTCTGGGGATGGACCCAGATGGGTTATGTTTTCGGAGATCCAATTGGTGTTATTGCCGGGGGCTCGTTAATTCCAGAGCGAGGTAAACTACCTGCCCATATAAGGGGGCTGATGCACAGGAAGCTTTTTCTCTATGGAGTTGCGATGGATCAAAGTATCGCAAGTAATTACTGTAATCAACTTCGAAAGCATGGATCAAAATACCTCTATGGTTATCCTTCAATATTATATCTTTTCGTTAAACATTTATCTGACTTAGGCATGTCGCTTCCAGGTATTAAGGCAGTAGTAACTACTGCTGAGATGTTGCAACCCCAATATCGTGACAAAATCGAAAGCGTTTTGGGGTGTCGTGTATTCAACAACCTTGGATGCAATGATGGTGGCTTCGAGTCATACGAGTGTTCCCGGCATGATGGTTTTCATTATAATGATCTGCAATCCGTTTTAGAAGTAGATTCTGAAGAACGGTCAGGTAAGGGAAAACTTCTTATAACTAATTTGTGGAATAGATCCACTCCATTTATTCGATATGAAAATGGTGATATTGTTGAATTGCGAGATCAGCTTTGCTCGTGCGGTTGTGCATTCCCTTTAATAAATTCAATCCAAGGACGAACCGCAGATATCCTGACTTTTGCCAATGGCCGATCGCTTGCAGGACCAGCGTTAACACTTATCTTTGGTACCATGGAAATCGATGGCTGGCAGATAGTGCAAACTGATCCCGACCGGTTGGAAGTCAGAATATGCTGTCAATCGGAGATAAAACCTGACTACATAAATCTTATTCACACAGTACTGAAACGATATCTTGATGATGTGCAAATTATTATAAAGAGAGTCGATAAATTAGAAACAACTAAAGGAGGAAAATGGAAACCCATCTGGTCCGAAGTTGAATTTGAAGATGTGTCCACTGTCAAGAAGGAATGGGCACGAGAATAAGATCATGAAAATAATAGGATTTAATCCGGAATATATTAATCAGGATTACAGGTTGCTATTCAAAGCACTTGAGAAATTATTGAATATTCGGTTTGAGGAACACAAGTTAGGCAGTACTTCACGGCTTGACGCATGGTTTTTTCAAGGTGTTAAAAGCCAAGATATTGAAAAATTGACTCAAATCGACCTGCCATGTTATGTTACTATAAAGGAATCCAATCTGGTTAATTGCGGGAATTCAACAAATATTGAATTCACCAGAAATGATATCTTACCGGATGTTATCCAGGGAAGATGTGTTACCAATGAGGAAGTATTAACATTTAGAGCATTACCTCCATTGGTTGGTAATTATGAAATAGTTGCATCGAAGTCAGGTTTTCCTATTTGGATGAAAAAAGAAATCAACGGTTGTTCTTATCATATCGTTGCAATGTCTCCACCCTTGTTACAACCGGGAGAAAAGCTGTTAGACCATTTTTGCGGCAAAACATTCCTGAAAATGCTCCCACTATGGACCTTTTTACATAAACTGAGTAACAATAATCTATGGGAACCATCTCCGCTAATGTCCTGCCTAATGTTTGATGATCCTAATTTGCACTGGCGAACCTATGGTTTCATAAATTTTTTGGAAATAGCATGTGATGCAATAGATTATAACTACCACGTTGCATTTGCTACGATACCTCTCGACTCTTGGTTTTTTCATAGTTCAACAGCAGAGATATTCAAGAATAATCAGGAAAGATTATCGCTTCTTATCCATGGCAATGACCATATTGCAGGCGAGTTGTATAGAACACAAACAAGGGAGAAAAACCACGCAATGGCACGACAGGCAATAGAACGAATTAGAAGCCTGGAGAACCGATCGGGTGTGAGTGTGTCTCGAGTAACGGTACCTCCCCACGGAATATGCAACAATCAATCGCTTGAAGCTTTGGCGCATGCTGGATTCGAAGCCGCATGCATCCCGCGAGGAGCGCTACGCAGGTTAAATGCCAACAAACCATCACCACACACATTAGGGATGTTACCTACTGATATAATAGAAGGTTTGCCAATAATCCACAGATCATCCCTTTCTAAAGAATCTCACAATAATATACTTGTATCCGCAATACTTCAGCAGCCGATAATTCTTGCAGGTCACCATGAGGATATTGATGAAGGGCTTCAGATTCTTCGAGAACTCTCGGAATTTATCAACTCACTGGGAACCGTGAAATGGGCGAGCATGAAAAATATATCACGATCACATTATTCGCATATAATCGATGGAAAAATAATGATCATAAAAATGTACACAAAACGCATCAAGTTACGGGTGCCCGAAGGAATAGAATCAATTTTTGTCAAACAATCATGGTTTGATGAAAAATACACAGCACAATTTTCTTGGCGTACATATGGTGAAGGGTGGACGAGTGAGACTGATCTTGTGGATAAATTACTTCCAGTGATACCCGGCAAAGTCATTGAGATTGTTTCTAATGAGTATATATTAAACCATACGGATAAACGTAATACAAATAGTATTCATCCGCTACATATTATAAGAAGGCAACTTACCGAGGTTAGAGATCGCGTAGCCCCCATAAAGAAAAACCTGAACGATTTTTTTTCTCACCGACGACAATGGCTCTAAGCAAATGAATAAAAACAAGATTAGTCTCTTGGGTGCAACGTTCAACACCCGTAATATGGGCGTCGGTGCGTTAACGGCTGGAGCTGTTAAGTGCATTATACAACGATTTCCGGATGCAGAAATCGATCTTCTTGATTATGATTACAAATGCACGTCATCATATCTGTATCTCAATGATAAGAAAATACCGCTCCGCCTCGTCAACATGAGATTTTCAAAAAAGATATATCTACCTAATAATATTGTAGTTTTACTTGTATTGTCACTATTACTTAAGTTGATTATCAACAAAAACCTTAAAGAAAAAATCATACGCAGCAACTTCTGTTTAAATAGCATCTGTGAATCACAAATTGCTGTTTCTATCGCGGGAGGTGACAGCTTCAGTGACATCTATGGTATTGGCCGATTTCTATATGTTTCACTACCACAATTGCTGGTTCTTCTATTAGGCAAAGATCTTGTTATGTTGCCGCAAACTATCGGTCCTTTCAAAAGCCGATTTGCCAAGTCTTTTGCGTCATATATCCTGAACCGCGCAAAAATGATTTATTCACGCGACCACGAAAGTTTGAAAGAATTACGGGAATTGCCGGGATTATGTTATAGTGCTGATAGGTTCAAGTTCTGCTATGATGTGGGCTTCATCCTGGATGCGATACGACCTAAGATTGTTGATATCCCCGGTATGCAAGAAAATGTAGAAGTAAATACGGTCATTGTGGGTTTAAATATAAGTGGGTTATTATACATGGGCGGTTATACAAAGAATAATATGTTTGAATTAAGAGTTAACTACCAAGATCTTGTGTATAAAATGATCGATTTTATCCTGAAGAATGAAAATATAATTATTGTGCTTGTTCCTCATGTTTTTGGCTCACACGACCATTTGGAAAGCGATTCAACCGTATGCGAACGAATCTATGAAGATTTGAAGGTAAAGTATTCTAATCGGATCGCTTATGTTCGCGGTTCATATAACCAAAATGAGATCAAATACATTATTGGCATGTGTGATTTTTTCATTGGGTCGCGAATGCATGCATGCATAGCTGCTCTCTCACAAACTATACCGACTGTATCAATTGCATATAGCAGGAAATTTATCGGGGTAATGGAAACCATCGGGGCAAAATCTCTCGTTGCAGATCCGCGCACACTCGAAATTGATGATATACTAAAAATTATTGATGAAACTTTTTCAAAAAGGGATGCGGTTAAAAAACATCTTGAGGAAACAATGCCATACGTTAGAGAAACAGTTCTTAATCTTTTCTATGATATAGAAAGCAGTAGATTATAAAATTTCAGTTCTGTTACTACTCAAAAACGGAGATTG
The DNA here is from genome assembly GCA_043825875.1 of Pseudomonadota bacterium. Taxonomy (GTDB): domain Bacteria; phylum Desulfobacterota; class Desulfobacteria; order Desulfobacterales; family RPRI01; genus RPRI01. The sequence continues at coordinate 28,633 of JBDRRF010000040.1, forward strand.
ATACAATAAGCGAAACTGTTTCCTGTTTTCTTCATATATTGTGTAGGAATTGCGGATGCATCTATAAAACAAAATTTATTAAACTTCGAGACATCCCGGATCAATAAATAAGACCCATTGAATCATCATAAAAATACATAACGCTTGGAAATCTATATTTTTAATCAATCACCAAGATGGAATCCACATAAATATTCTATTATTATGAGAGTTTTGAATTAAAGGTATTTTTTGCTATAAAATTATTTAATAATTATATAATATTTTAA
>JBDRRF010000041.1:0-99887 GCA_043825875.1 Pseudomonadota bacterium
CACTTTCAAAACGTTTCAGTTTGGTCAAGCTCAAGGCGGGAGAAAATTTCAACCACAGGAATACATTTAGTATTTCGAGGATTGAAATTTGAGCCCAACGCTTAAGATCGGCCAAAATGGGGCGTTTTGAAACTGGCTCAATGGAGTGGTATTATGATAGTAGGAAAACAAAAATCTATCGCTGAAATCAAGGAAATCATTTCTCCATACCAAAAGGTGCTCATTCTTGGCTGTGGCACCTGCGTAAAAACCTGCTTCGCAGGAGGAGAAGACGAGGTGGCAACTTTATCTTCAGCTTTACGTCTTGCAAACAGAAAAGAAGGCAAAGATATTTATATTGAAGAATTAACTGTTGAAAGGCAATGCGAAGATGAATTTATTCAGGAAGCAGCAATCGCTGTTTCGAAAAACTCAGCCGTTTTGTCTTTAGCTTGCGGTGCTGGCGTTCAGGCAATTGCAAGGCGTTTTGAGGATGTCCCTGTATTGCCCGGTGTTAATACGACATTTATCGGAGTTCTTGAAAAACAGGGACTTTTTACTGAAGAATGCCTTGGATGTGGCGATTGCAAGCTTGCTGTTTTCGGCGGAATATGTCCTGTTACAAGATGTGCAAAAAAACTCCAGAACGGCCCTTGCGGCGGTTCCCAGAATGGCATATGCGAGGTCAATCCTGATACTGAATGTGCATGGCAACAGATAATAACACGACTTGGTAATCTGGGGCAGCTTGACAATTTAAAAAAATATAATCCACCAAAAGACTGGCGTACCAGTCATGCTGGCGGGCCCAGAAAATTAGTAAGAGAGGATCATATTATATGAAGAGTGAATCGCTAAGCAATCTACAGAGTATTTTGGATAAAGGAGAGTTTGCCGTAACTTCAGAGTGTGGGCCACCCCGCGGAACTGATCCTGAAATAATCCGAAAAAAAGGCGAACTGCTTAAAGGGTATGTAGATGCAGTAAATGTAACGGATAACCAGACGGCTATTGTAAGAATGTCCAGCATTGCAGCCTGTACACATCTTGTGCAGATGGGGCTTGAACCTGTCATGCAAATGGTTACGCGCGACCGCAACAGAATTGCGCTGCAATCGGATATACTGGGTGCTTACTCTTTGGGGATAAAAAATATTCTCTGCCTTTCAGGTGATCATCAAACATTTGGCAGCCAGCCTGACGCTATGAATGTTTTCGATATAGATTCTATGAACCTTGTTAATATGGTAAAAACCATGAAAACGGAAGGAAAGGATATGAGCGGATTTGATTTAAAAAGTCCGCCAAAGATGTTTATTGGCGCTGCTGCCAATCCTTTTGCCGATCCGTTTGAATACCGCATAATCCGGCTGGCCAAGAAAATCGATGCAGGTGCTGATTTTATTCAAACCCAATGTGTTTATAATCTGGACCGTTTCAAACAATGGATGCATCTTGCCCATGAGGAGGGGCTTACAGAAAAAACACATATTTTGGCAGGAGTAACCCCTTTAAAATCTGAAAGAATGGCTAACTATATGGCTACCAAAGTGGCTGGAATGGATGTTCCCGAATCCCTGATTAAACGCATGGGGAGTGTGCCAAAGGAAAAAGCGGCCGAAGAGGGCATCAAAATTTGCGTGGAAACTATTGCTAAGTTGCGCGAGATAAAAGGAGTGCACGGTGTCCACATTATGGCTATAGAATGGGAAGAAAAAGTCGGCCCGATAGTTGAGGCAGCCGGTCTTTCACCCAGGCCGCAAGCAGTTTAGCCAGGAGGACGGTATGCCAAAAAAATATCACGTTCCAGTCAAGACGGCAATTCCACGATTCAACCCGGTTGGTAAATATACTACTGTTGAATTCAGGGAGGATTGTGCAGGAAGTTGCCGCAAATGCGTAAAAAAAGCATGTGTATACGATATTTTTAAAGATAATTATAAACATATTGCTTTAATGGAAGAACCTGAATATCTGTATGCCTGCCAGAGCTGTTTCCGTTGTGTGCAGGAATGCACCAAGGGAATATTTTCGCGGGTAATAAATCCTGATTACCGCTCATTGGGAGATGATTACTGGCACTCTGATATTATTCATCGCACATGGTATCAGGCACATACAGGTAAAATTCCTGTTTCGGGAGCAGGCTATCGGGGCCCTTTTGTAGGAGAGGGCTTTGACTCAATGTGGACGGATATGTCGGAGATTGTACGGCCTACAAGAGACGGCATTCATGGCAGAGAGTATATCAATACCGGTATTGAGCTCTCCCGCAGAAATTCAAGGCTGAGTTTTGCAAAAGACGGAACTCTTCTAACCAAAACACTGCCCATTTTTGAAATACCCATACCATTAATTTTAAAACAACCCGATTTCGGAGTATTAAGCGAAAATGTTTTACAGTCTATGGTACAGGCTGCATACATTCTGGGCACTATGTTATTAATTGATCCTAAATACTACTCCGAAAACTTCAGGTCATTTGCTCAATGTCTTATACCGACTCTTTCAAAAAAGAATTATAGTGATTTTCTTGAGCATGTGCCTGAGATAAGAATGGTAGAACTTGCTTATGAAGAGGAAATAGCAAAAGTAATAGAAGATCTGCGGGCTTCAAAACCCGGCCTTGTTATCTCTGTTGCTGTTCCCTTAAACCGTGATTCTTCATCGCGAGCCGTTGAACTTGTGGAATATGGAGTCGATACAATTCATTTTTATGCAAATGAACGGGGTCGGGAATTTGACTCTGAAAACCCCAGATTTTTAAAAGAGATGATCAGAGAGGTTCATCTTGCTCTTGTTGACAAGCAGTTAAGAAACAAAGTCAACCTGATTTTTTCAGGCGGAATTGCCATGGCGGAACATGTGGCGAAATCCATAATATGCGGAGCCGATGGCGTAGCTGTTGATCTTGTTTTGCTTATCGCGCTTGAATGCCGCTTATGCCGCCAGTGTGTGAAAGGTGAAACATGCCCGGTAAAAATAGGCAACATAAATCCTGACTGGGGCAAACAGAGAATTATTAATCTTGTCGGCGCCTGGCGGAATCAATTGATTGAAGTAATGGGAGCTATGGGTATTCGTGAAGCAAGACGGTTAAGGGGTGAAGTCGGCCGTTCAATGTGGTTTGAGGATCTGGAAAAGGAAAGTTTCGGTCCTATTTTCGGAGAAAGAAAAATATCGGGGTTGGTATAAAAGATGAATAGTGATAATAAAAACAATAAACTGCCGGAAACTATAGTCACACCTTCGAGATTTAGAAATACTATCGGCAAGTATACAATAAAAAGAAATTCCAGCTGTATTTCCTGTGGGCTATGCTCAGAAATCTGCCCTTATGGTGTGCATCCAAGATATGATAATTTCAGCAAACCGCTTCGACCAAAAGACCATAAATGTATAGGATTCAAATGCAAGGAAAATGAATTTTATTGCATCGACCGGTGCCCACAACAGGCGCTTACTTTGCGTCTTAACCCTATTTTAGATACGCTTGGTGATTATCGCTGGACTAATGAAATGCTGATTGCTCACTGGGAAATGGCTGAAACAGGCAATCTGCCTATAGTTGATCTTGAATACAATCTTGGAAATTCCGGCGGCGGTTTTGATAAAATGCGCTTTAAACTGCTTGAAGAGGGAAAGTATCTTGATCTGGCTGATGAAGATATGGACACAAGCATTGTTTTAAATAAACGCTCAGACGGACGCCCGGAAATTACAATATCAATTCCATGTTACGGCGGAGGGATGTCATATGGTTCAACAGCATTAAATGTTATGGTGGGGCGTGCCAGAGCCGCAAAAATGCTCAACACTCTAACCTGCACCGGTGAGGGCGGGTATCCGGAAGAATTGGTTCCCTATGCTGATCATGTAATTACACAGATTGCAACCGGTCTGTTTGGTGTGCGTGAAAAAACAATTAAGTATGCTCCAATAGTTGAGTTTAAATACGCCCAGGGCGCAAAGCCAGGTTTGGGCGGTCATCTGCTTGGTGAAAAAGTAACGCCTAAAGTTGCGGCTATGCGGGAAACTGTAGTGGGGAATCCTTTGTTTTCGCCGTTTCCTTTTCATAGTGTTTATTCTATAGAAGATCATCAAAAACATGTTGACTGGGTCAAGGAAATCAATCCGCGTGTTTTGGTATCGGTCAAAGTATCCACGCCATCTGATGTTGATATGGTTGCGGTAGGAAGTTATTATGCCGGGGCACATATCGTACATATAGACGGCAGTTATGGCGGAACAGGAGCAGCTCCCGATATTGCAAAGAAAAATATTGCCATGCCGATTGAATATGCAATTCCTAAAGTGCATAAATTCCTTACTGACGAGGGAGTACGTGATAAAATTTGTCTTATTGCAAGCGGTGGGATAAGAAATGGTATAGATGTAGCAAAGGCAATAGCTCTTGGTGCTGATGGAGTAGTAATAGGCACGGCAGAACTTGTTGCTTTAGAATGTGTGCGTTGTGGAAACTGTGAAAGCGGCAGGGGTTGCGCCCGAAGTATCGCTACAACTGATCCCGAACTTGGAAATATTATAACGGAAGAATGGACCCAAAAACGTATTGTCAATATGTATAGTGTATGGCGCAAACAATGGTGTGAAATATTAAGGCAATATGGCATGAAAAGCATTCGTGAGCTTGTAGGCCGCAGTGATCTTTTAGTTCATCTTGATTATCTCGAAGAAAGCGAAAGGCAAAAATATCAGCCTGCGCCTAAGAAAAAACTGGTTATATAGAAAGGGTTCAAGGATTCGAGGATTCAAGGGGTCGAGGGTTTAAATGATGACAAACATTCACTTGAACCCTTGGCCCCTTGAATCCTTGAACCCTTAATAAATATAGAAATCTTTAGCCGATTAAAGCTGACATGAAGTAGATGATTTTGTAAAAAGGAAGAATATACCCATGCATAACAACAGGGAAGCCATAATAAATAAAATACTCGCTGGCCGGGCGAACTTGCCGCAAAGTAATATACCCACAGAAAAACCTGCTGAAGAAGGCGGCTGCGGGGTTACCGGGTTTATCTGCTCGATTCCGGTCGGCGGCCGTCATATTTTTGAACCTTCATTGCAGATGCATAACCGCGGTAACGGCAAGGGCGGAGGCATAGCCGCAGTAGGCATTTCCCCGGACAGTATTGGTGTTACCCAGCAAGTTCTTGATACGCATTATATGCTGCAAATCGCACTTCTTGATCCCAAGGCTCGTCGTGATGTAGAAAAAAGCAATATTGAGCCTTACATGGAAGTTCATAAAGCAGAAAAGATCCCTTCGGTTGATGACTACCGTGATATTCCCGGACTGGAAGTAAAGCCTCCCGATGTATGGCGCTATTTTGTCAGAGTTAAAACCGATGTTCTTGGTCGCTTTATAGAAGATAAAGGTTTTCAGGATATGGATCCGCAAAAAGCGGAAGATGAGTTTATCTATCAAAATACTTATAAGCTCAACCAGAAATTTTATTCCTCACTTGGAAAGCAGAGAGCTTTTGTTCTTTCTCATGGCCGCAACATTATGATCCTTAAAATAGTCGGTTATGCGGAAAAGGTTGCCCAATACTACCTGTTAGATGATTTTAAAGCTCACGGATGGATAGCACACCAGCGCTTTCCTACAAAAGGCCGGGTATGGCATCCGGGAGGCGCTCATCCTTTTATCGGACTGGATGAAGCACTTGTCCACAACGGTGACTTTGCAAACTATCATGCAGTAAGTGAATATCTGAAACAAAATAATATCTTTCCCCAGTTTCTTACAGACACCGAAGTTTCGGTTCTTATGCTGGATTTATTAAACAGAACATTTGAATATCCGATGGAATATATTATTGAGGCTCTGGCGCCAACCTCCGAATATGATTTTGACCGCTTACCTGCCGAAAAGCAGCATATATACAGATATATTCAGTCCAATCATATTTTTAATTCACCGGATGGTCCGTGGTTTTTTATTATTGCCCGCAATGATTTTTATAATAATCAACTTCAGCTGTTAGGCATTACAGATACGGCCATGCTACGTCCTCAGGTTTTTGCCCTGCAGGAAGGAGAAGTACAGATAGGACTCATTTGCTCGGAAAAACAAGCTATAGACGCAACACTTCAAAGCCTTGCAGCCGAGGACAGCCGTTTCTGCCCGATTGCCGATAAATACTGGAATGCGCGCGGCGGAAGCGCCACCGACGGCGGATCATTTATTTTCACAGTAAAAGATAAGCAAAATGGTACCGGCGAAAAAGAACTTGTGTGCACCAACAAATTTGGGGAAACAGTCGAGATTCCGAAAGATAAAACATCCTGTGATATGACTGTAGATATTTCATCTCATGCGGATGCAAAAGAAATTTCAAAAGAAATTGAAAATATTTTTTCAACAAAAGACGCTGCCGGTGCTGCCGCTTATGTGATAGCAAATATCGCTTCCTGGGATTATGAAAAATTGAGAATTGCCTGCCATGAAATGGTTAAACTTGCAGGTTTAAATGATGATAACGCTTCAAAGGCAATATATGTGTTAACCACACTAAATGATCAGCTTTATCCGGTTGGTATAAAGAAACGCAGTTGGGTGCTTAATATAATAAGAAATAACCTTACTCTTATTTTTAAAGCGGTAAAGAATTTGGATAGTAAAGATTCCGGCATTTACCGCCACATAGACTGGGATACCCGCTTATCAATTCGGGCACCCAAAGCTGAAGAGAAAATCCTGATAATAAATGCAAGAGATTTCACGCCTGAAGGCGATGATTGTGATGCAAGGCTTATATGTGCGGCATATGAGCTTGGCTGGAAACAATTTATCTGCTACGGCTATAAGGGCCAGAGATTTACAGGATGCGGCTTGAGTGATGGCGCAGATGGTGTAAGAATTGATGTGTACGACAGCTCCGGCGACTATCTTGCTTCAGGAATAGATGGTCAGGAAATATATGTGCACGATAATGCCCAGGATCAATTGGGCCAGATTATGAAAAGAGGAAAGCTTGTTGTTTACGGTGATGTAGGACAAACTTTCATGTATGGAGCAAAAGGGGGAAATGTATTTGTTCGCGGCAATGCGGCAGGGCGTCCCCTTATAAACGCAGTAGGTTCCCCAAGGGTAGTAATTAACGGAACATGTCTGGATTACCTGGCAGAATCTTTCATGGCCGGTGACGCTTTAAACGGCGGAGGTTTTGTTATTATAAACGGTCTTGAGTTTGATGAAGACGGAAATGCCAAAACATTGGAAAACCCTTATCCGGGTTCAAACCTGTTTTCTCTTGCATCCGGCGGAGCAATATATATCAGGGATCCTTTTAATAACCTGGTAAATGAACAGCTAAACGGCGGTGAATATGTCGATCTTAGCCCTGCCGATTGGGATCTTATAAAGCCGTATCTGGAAGAAAATGAAAGGCTGTTCGGAATCTCTGTAGAAAATGATCTTCTTACTATAAACGGTGAAAGAAAAGACTATAGCAAAGTATTCCGCAAAGTCATGGCAGCAAAACTTGATGTACTCGCTATAGAATCTGTTGCCTCGGAAGAGTATGGCGTGGACTGGGATGAAGAATAGCAGATATTTGAGCCAGTTTCAAAACGCCCCATTTTAGCCGATCTCTGCGTTGGGCTCAAATTTCAATCCTCGAAATACTAAATGTATTCCTGTGGTTGAAATTTTCTCCCGCCTTGAGCTTGACCAAACTGAAACGTTTTGAAAGTGGCTCAAAGGGATGATATTTTCGCAAAAATTTATATATACGGTTGCCCCATTCAACAGGAGAAGACTCACTCGCGATCTTTTGCCGCTAAGAGCTTTAATCCTTCTGTTTTTTCTAAAAAAAGCTGCATATGGGGATAGGGAATCTCGATACCCGCTTTGTCCAATGCCCGTTTGCCTTTTTCAGTATATTCCCACATAAGGGTATATTTCAAAAGAGAATCCTCTGTCCAGAAGCGTAGCTCCATATTCACGCTGCTGTCCCCCAGATTCTTAACCAACACCACGGGATCAGGATTGTCGAGTATTCGCTTGTCACCAGCCAATGTTTTAAGAAGTATTTCCCTGGCCTTTTCAGTGTCTTCTTTATAAGCAATGCCTATGGGTACGCGGATGCGTATTTTCGGTGTTAAGGTATAGTTGACCACTCGTTCCTGAACCAATTGCTTATTCGGAACCACAACGGTTTCATTATCAAATGTGGTAAGAACTGTTGTCCTTAATCTAATTTCAGTAACTGTGGCATGCATATCCCCAATAGAGATCCAGTCTCCGTGTGAGAAGGGACGATCAATAATAATGGCAATTCCGGAAATCAAGTTTGCAATGGTGTCCTGGGCGGCAAAAGAAATTGCCAGGCCCGCGATACCAAAACCTGCAATCAAGGAAGTGACATTGATGCCCAACTGGTCGGCCACTGTAAGAAATGCAATCGCGAAAACCGCATACCTCAAAAAGCGGAGTATCAGGCTTTTCGCCTCGAGCGTTATTTTTGTTTTTGATAGGGCAGTGGAGACCATTCGCCGGAAAATCTTGTTAAGCACCCAAAACACCAAAACTAAAATTCCAGCGCCCAGGATATTCGGCAAGTAAGCGATAATTTGAGTTGAAAGAGATTCTAAATTCACGGATTGAAAAAAATGCTTTACCATATAACTAACTCCTTTCTGGTTACAAGCTATCTCAAAAAAAAGATCGCGTCCACTGACAAGGCGTGAGGTGATAAAAATACAGGCAGATAATAAGCTTTATATGATTATGAGTCAATTATCATTTACGAATAGTACAGGCTTATCAAAGGTTTTGCATCAAGCAAATATCCTGTGGGTTTGGTGAGATATCTTGAACAATCATTTTCTGTGGCGAGTTTTGTTTACAACCATGAACTTTAGGAGGTTAGGAGAAATTCAGATTAAAATTTGAAACCATTTAAAAGCAGATCTTCCTTTTTAAGTTATATCTGAAAATCCTATTGATTTAATTAAGGCGTACTGTTACCTAATTTTACGAATAGTTGCTCATTATATAAGTTAATTTGTTTTGGTATTTTTTGGAATAAACAATCCGTTATCTCATTTTATTATTTTACTATTTGAAAAGGATTGAATATGACCGGATATACAAAAAGCCCCAATCTTCAGATAATTGAAGCACGGGGCTTTTGTTTTTTTAAATATTGTGAACTATCAAAACTTGGAAGCACAAACTTGTGGTGCCAAGTTTGCACTTTAAGTTTACGGGGCACGGAATATATGTCTATATCGGAAATCGGAATGCTCATTACTTTTTAAATATAACATTTATTTGTGGCATTTTTAATTTATTATACATTAAGTTATTTGAGAAAGTATAAAAGTAAAGGGCGTTATCCCGGCACACATAGCAAATAGAATTGTGATTGAATATTATTCACACAGTGATATATATTCAATCACAATAAACCTTTTAGAGTCTCAAAAATGAAGTAGCTTATGCAATTAGAATCAGACCGCCATCTATTCCAATAAATTGTCCGTTTAGGTATGATGCACCTTCACTAGCCATAAAAGCTAATATTTGTGAGCAATCTTCATAAGCCTTACCAAAATGCCCGACTGGTATCTCGCTTTCTATTCGACTTGCAGCGTCCCGCCCCTGTGGGGTCATATCATAAGCTTCTGTTCTTACAATGGGCAAGCATGCATTTGTTACAATACCAAACCCACCCCATTCTTTAGCTGCGTTCCGTGTAAGTGCCATGATGGCTCCTTTTGCCATTTCATATGCAGCAAAACCTGGTGCCCCTACCAGGCATGAATGTGAAGAAGTATTAATAATACGCCCATATCCCTGCTTCTTCATATAGGGGTAGCACTTTTGCATAAATAACATAGTTTGTAATGGTCCTGTGACAAAGGCTTCGAGCGCACCTTTTGGTGTGACACCGGTCAGATAAGTCATATCTTGCAATGCACCCTGAGCTATATTGGCAAGAACATCAACGGTTCCAAATTCTTTAATAGTTGTATTAACGACATTATCGATGTCTTCTTCATTTACCACGTCGCAAGTAACGGATATGGCGGTACCTCCTTTTGCGGCAATTTCTTTAACAAGAGCCTCCAGTTTTTCCGTACGGCGTGCAGTTATCACAAGTTTAGCTCCCTCTTCAGCAAATCGAACTGCACAGCCCCTGCCTACTCCTGAGCTTGCTCCTGTCACAATAGCAATTCTTCCTTCAAGAATACCCATCTGAATCCTCCTGATAGTCATACATCATAGTAATTGGATTTCGACTATGCATACATTGCTTCATAAGCTCACATAAGCAGTGAAGCAAGCCCATCTCAACGCCCCGGATCGCTGAGAAGATGACCAAAGCGCTTACGATATTGTGGAAATTGTTGCATAATGGCAACAGAATCAAACCCGAAATCCTCTGCATTGTAATGGTGGCTGCCATGTTTTGATTTTGGATTCTCGGCAATATATTGTTCTATACGGCGTATATGTTCGGCACTGAAGGGTAAATCAAAATGCTGATGAATGCGGCGAACCTGGCCAACCGGGTCGAGTACCGTGTCACGATAAGGAATGTCAAGCACTCGCGCATCGAGTTTTGGATCACGCGCACGTGCTGCCGTACTACGCTCAAGACATGCTCCAAACAAATGTGCTGCCAGTTGGCCAATCTCCTTCCGCTTCGCACGCGGATCATTCATATGAAATATAGTCCAGATAAAATTCGAACCAGAGGGAATCGTCCGTACCGGATCACGATGTGTCTGAACGAAACACGCGTCCGGATACGTTGCGGCCAGCTGATCGAGATTAAGCTGATGCATCGGTTCTTTCAAAGTCCAACGGCCACGAGGACCTTTCCACTGCAATTGTTGCAGCACTCGCTTATGCGTGCGATAGAGACCCTCAATCGGGGTATCGGCCAGCCAGTGTACGAAACGAGGTACACCATAAAATGAGAATAATCGTGCGCTGGCAAAATGCAGAGCCATTAAATAGAGACAATCCGCCGGCATAGTGGCGCCGAATGGATGTATTTTCTTTAATTCCGGCAAGGCCGCAAACATGCCTTCGAGTTGTGCCTGCATTTGAGCAATTCTGGGATCGGTGTCGAATGTAGCAGCCTCAGGCGCAGGCCATGGCCTTGCGGTTTCCCATACAAGAGGTGCACGGGCAGCCGGGTCGAGAGCCATAAGATCATGCAGAATCGTTGTACCGGTTCGGGACAATCCGATAAGAATAATCGGGCGTTTGATTTTGATTGCAAGTATTTCAGGATACCGGCGCTCATCATCCACAAGCCTGAGTCTGGTAATCAATAGATCAATCATGTGCTCTGTAAAGCGTTCAACCAATTTAGGCAAAGGATCGGTCTCGCACAGGGCCTCGACAAGAACCGTAAGGCCTATACGAAATGTTTGGTCAGACCCCCAATCTGAAAGACCGGAGCGATGTTCTGCTTCATGTATAAGTGTAGTAACGCTAAGTTCCATGGATTTCATCTCCTCTACCCGGATAGTTCACACATGCCGTAGCCGACCTCATTGTCCCATTCAAAGATAGAACATGACTGGCTCATCAAGACTTCGCAATCAACAACAAGTCCATGAAAGTCTAAAGAAATGCTCTTAGTCTTTTCGCCAGGCTTGCCTTCGTTCCAGGTCCCAACAGGAATCCACGTTGTCTTGACATTTCTGCCCTTAATGTGCGCTGTTCCAAGAGCGCTCTTCAATATAACCGTATAAGGCGGTAATTTCGGAACACGATCAAGCTCCGGCACCTGGAGAACTTCTGCGCGATGGACCTGTTTATTTTCGAAAATATATGCTTCGCTAAAATAAGGAATATTGCGCTCCTTATTGAGAACTTTCAGACCGAATCCTCTGCCACTCGGAAAAAACCCGCAGACCCAGGCATGGCTTTTCATGCCGGTCATGTCGCGTGGACCCCGTACATGTGCCCGCAATCCGACACCCTCAAAGTTCCACGACTCGGTCGCAACCTTAATCTGACCGACTGCTTTTACCAGTTGTTCGTATTTTCCGAGAAAGTCGCTCTGTGTCTCCACTGCCGCAGATTGATTGCCAGGCCCTGTGCTCAAAGGGATAATCCATGGCTCACCTTGTGTTGTTGCCCGGATGTCGACATCGACATGGGTTGTGGGCCCTTCGCAAACCAGGCCGCGCGCCTGCTGTTCTTCGGTTGTAACAAGTGCCTTGCCGGTCCAGCGATAACGCCAGGATCTAAAAGGTTTTTCGCAATGCAAGCTAAGATTTGTTCCGCCCGGCTCGTTGCCCTTTGTAAATGTACCTTCGGATTGTGTTATCAAAATTCGTCCATCGGGTAGAAACAAGCTGGCACGTTCACAAGCCCTGCCCGCCGTAATGCCATGGAGATGAAGGTTTATTCCAATATCTTTCGGGCCGTCATAAAACCAATTATTAAATGTCTCAACCAGGTTGGGTATGTGCGATGCCGTCGTCAGCGCATAATCAAATTCTTGACGGAGACCACCGTTAAAATTGTCCATAAGCTTTCTCTCCAGACCTTGCAAGCAAGGTGTTCCCACGAGCCTATATATCAGGTATTTTGTGACGTGATAAAAACTTGCTTTTAAAATTTAATTAAAAAGCTTAAAATAAGATATAGTACTATTTATATATTTTATATCATTTGCTAACAATAAAATAAGGATTAAGCAAATTTTCCTTGTTGAAATACAAATTCTAATTCATGTTTTGCATATCCTGCTTCTTAAGTATTTTATCAGATATAAAATACTGCCGGTTAATATTAGCAGCACTACTAATGCGCCTAAAATCCATTTAAACGATGAAAAGATACTAGTTATTAATGCCACATTTGGATTAAAATCAGGTAAGCTTGAAATCATAAAAAAAACCCCGATATTTTCAAAATAATCACAAAAGGCCGCAGCAAAAGGAAGTATTATAATCCCCTTAATCCTGCTATCGGGAGATACAATTCTTTTAAACAAAGCTGATATTATAAGAGTAAAAGATATGGCTGAAATTAGTGGGTAAATTGAATCTAATATGAAAAAATAATGCAAATAAAGTCGAAGGCCTTCACTTGATGTTGTCGTTAACCATTTTCGTGCGTATTCAACATTATATCCTATGATAGCATCAGGTAGAGTTAGTCCATTAGAATTTAGTTTAAGACGGGGTATAACATCTAACATAATTATAGTACTAAGTATTAATGTGAAAAATAACATAACCGAAATTATTTTCCAGACGGCATTTTTTTCAATCAATTGGAAAATACTATTATTTCTCATAAACTCACCATCACTCTATGGGTTCAAAACCTTTCTTTTCCACTTTTTTTGTAATTCGGAAAATACTTGCAAATGATTGATTTCAGAAGCAGGACAAACATTGCTACAGGTTCCGCACATAATACACTCAACCAAACTGTTCCGAACCGGCAAGGGACTCAGGTTTGGGCAAGAAGTTATTAGTTTCCACAGTCGGTAGAGATAAAGCTATAATACGAAGAGATATCAACTATTATCCTGTTTTTCGGCATGTGATTTAAAAGAGTTTAAGCGCAACTTTTTAAAGTCAAGTTTTATACAGTCCGGAATCTTTAAGCCACAAAAAAGTATAACCTTCAATATTATCATTTATTTTCATTTTCACAAATGATTCGAAGCTTTCCCTTTTTGGTATTTTTACTTCAACAGAATCAAAGTGCTCCGGTATAGGATATTTGCCATATGCATTAACTGCGGCAATAAACGCATGCACATGTTCAGGGGGGGTATCAGCATTTATATTGTTTAAAAAAAGAATGAATTTCCCGCCGGAAGCCCCCGCCTTGATATATCTTTTAACACGTGCGATTATCTCGCTGACCGGTCCTTTTTCTAATAGAGATGCATCAAAGCCTATTTGCAAAGGTATACTGTGTTTGTCTGAAACATTTTTAAAAAACTCAGGTCCTATAATATTGACATCAGGATCCAATGCCAACAAGCATGTATTCATTGTCATCTTTAAGCGAGCTTCGACAAGATCCATCGGATTTTTAAGATATGTATCTCCCCAGTTACCTGCCGACATTGCAATAAAGCCGGGTATTTTCAAATTATCATTTAAATATTGAACATAAGGTACAACAAAATTATTCATAATCTTCATATTTATAAGAGGTATGCTGGCCCAGGCATCCGCCAGTATTACATTTTGTGCTTCGGGAAACTGATTCTTAAGGTCTCTTATATATGGAATCATGAGGTTGTCACAAATGCTTCTTAGCATCTCATGAACGAATTTAGGATCTGATGCAATGGAAGCAATCAGATTTTCGTATCCATAGATATTGCAGGCAGTACAAAAGGGGGAAGAAGCAACCAAACCCGTTCTTGGTAATCCGGTATAATCTTTAGCAAGTTTGTAGCTATCTACTAATTTGCTGAAACGCCCTGCATACAGTCCGTTAAACCTGATCTTATCGATATCGTTTTTATCTTGAATAACATAATCAGAGCGATCTATATCCGGAATATGGTTTGGGAAATATTTTATTTTTTGTCCGATGGATTCAGGTTCAATGTTGTAGACATCCCATTGAGGTTCAGCTACAGTAATGCCATAGTATTCTGTTAGAAGCAAACTTATCTCGATAAGTGTAAGTGGATTTGTAAATACCTTATCAAAACTTATCTTGGCCATTTTACAGACATGTCCCGGAAACTGGGCTGAAACCGGAACCTTTATCGGGGTATCAGTAAAAGCTGCACCTAATATACGAATGCTGTCATACCAATAACTCATTAGAGACCTCTATTAGTTTGGTATTATTAAGGATATGGTGAATTTATATTATTCTTCCGATATTATATCCTTCATATATCGCATCAATCGCCTTACGGGGTGCCGCACAATCTCCAACCGCGTATAACTCTTTTACTTTATCTTTCAAAGCATAATAGAGTTGATTATCGGCCCGGTTGCCCATTACCGAAACCACTGTATCTACATTTTCTATTTTTCTTTCAGCTTGCGTATAAACATTAAATACGGATACCGTATTTCCCGAAACCGCCTTTATAGCTGTGCTGGGGCTGAAAACCACCCCTTTATTAAGTACTCTTCGTTGGTATGCGCCCAAATCCGGGCTACTCATAAGTCCCATACCAATAAAGAGTAAAGGTGATATAGCTTCTACTTGTTTGCCCATATCTGTTAAATGCTCAATAACGCTCAGAAATTTCCAGTGAGCCTCCCCACCGTCAAGTACTACCACTTTATTCCCAATATCAGCTTTTCCGGAAATAGCATCCCGTTCATTGATTACATTAGCCTGTTCCATGCCTGGCAGCGGTGGTATAACAGGCTGAGAACCGGTAGCAACCACTACTGCATGCGGCTGTTCCCGTTCAATTATCTCCGGTGTTACTTCTACACCGGTATGAATCTTTACTCCCAATATCTCCATCTGCTTTGCCAGGTATCTCGTAATACCTCCGAATTCAGACCTTCCGGAAGCTTTCATTGCAATGCTGACCTGTCCTCCCAATTCTTCCTCTTTTTCATACAGGATCACTTCATGGCCTCTCAACCTGGCTACCCTGGCCGCCTCCATCCCGGCAGGCCCACCGCCTACTACCAAGACCTTCTTCTTGGGCGAGGCCGGCGCCAAGGTACCGATTTCTCTTTCAAGTCCTACTACAGGATTCTGCAAACAAGACATGGGCTTTCCCTCAAATAATCTGCCCAGGCACCCTTGATTACATGCTATGCAGTAACGAATCTCTTCTATCCTTTTTTCCCTGGCTTTGTTGGGCCATTCCGGATCAGCAATAAGGCCCCTTGTCATACCCACCATGTCACCGTGTCCATCAGCTAATATTTTTTCTGCCTGTATCGGGTCATTGATCCTGAAAGTGTTAATTACAGGAAGAGAAACCGCTTCCTTGAATTCAGCCGCGTAGGCGCTGTGAAACCCTAATGGAACCTGCATTCCGCAGCCCACTGCCACTTGAATTATATAGGGGGGATGCCCGATATGAATATAATCTATCTTTCCTGTAGCTTCCAGCAGCTGAGCAATCTCTTTCCAATCATTTAAAGTAAGCCCGCCTGGAACCAAATCATCAGCAGGAATCCTTATACCAACAACAAAATCACTTCCCACGGCTTTGCGTATTGCATCAATTACTTCCATTGTCATACGCATCCGGTTCTCCAGATTGCCCCCATAATCATCCATACGTTTATTAAAATATGAAGACATGAATTCATTAAGCAGATAACCATTGGTACCATGAATTTCTACCCCGTCCATACCGCCTTTTTTTGAGTGGAGTGCCGATATAGCAAAGGCCTGAACAAGATTTTTGATATCTTCAATCTCCATTTCCTTGGGTGTCTCACGCATTACCGGGCAGGCAATTGCCGATGGAGCCAGAAGTGGCTGCCGACTATGCCCGCTTTCCATTTGCCTGCCACAATGACTAAGCTGCATTATAATCTTCGTACCATAAGGGTGCACCGAGTCAGCCAGACGCTTCAACATCGGTACCGACCTTTCTTCAAATATTTCCTGGATATTCAGCATTCCTTTGGTACTTGGCGCTATGGTCATGCCACCAGCAATAATGAGCCCCACCCCGCCTTCAGCGCGCATTTTCATATATTCTATATATCTGTCATCTAGTATATTATCCTTCGCAAAGGACGTACCGTGAGGGGCAAAACCTATCCTGTTGTTAACAGTTATAGATCCTATTTTAATCGGCATAAATAAATATTTATATTCCATCTTTGCTATATCCTCCAAATAATAGGATTAAACGCATATAGTTGTAACTATAATCAAAGCCCCATTTTCTCAAAATAATTCTCAGGGCTTAAAGCGGTTTTCAATATCTCCTGCTACTATCTTTGCTGTTAAAGCACAAGCTGGGCTCCCACCTGCCCATCCGCCTTTTATGGCTACGCCGTCTCCGACATTGTATAGGTTTTCTATTGGAGTCTTTTGCGGAATGTCTTTATAACCTACTATAGGCGCATTGGCCAGAGTCGGCCATTCTCCCCAATAGCAACCAACATGCAGGACTTGTCCGTATTTGTTGAAGTCAGGCACACAATCTTTTAAATCCTGGATATGTAAATTTACTTCATTTCTTAAATTCCAGGAAGATGTCTGACTTACCGGACTGGAGATGGAATAATGAATATATTTTCCTTTAGGGGCCAATGCAGGACACACATGAGAAATAGATACGAATGAAACTAATCTGCGTGTTTCATAGGTATACAAAAGGGGAACATCAAACAAAGGTCTGTCGCTGATGGTTGTAACCCAGATTTGAAGTGAAGGAACCATATTCATAAGTTCTCTTAAATAACCTTTGTCAAAATATTCTTTGCCTGCAAGAGCCACAGTTTTTTTCGGGCCTGTATTGCTTATTACCGCTCTTGCCAGAACTGTCTTCTCTCCTTTCTTATCTTCAAAAACGGCGCCTTGTGCGATTCCGTCTTTAACCAGAATTTTTTTGGCTCTGCACTGGGTGAGAACTTTGCCCCCTTTCTCTTCTATGACATTTTTAAGCGCTTTCATCAATGCCATGCTTCCTTCAGGAGCGAAACCTACGCCACTCTGGAAATCTTTTATGCTCCCGGCGAAGGACTGAAAATATTCTTTTGCCGATACCTCATGAGCACGAGTGCTTAAAACACGGTCGCTCAGATTACTATAGTATTCTATGAGTTTCTCATCTCTTGTATATTGATTAAGATAATCTTTCAGAGATATTTCATTTGAAGGAAAATTCCAGGTCTGAGCTCTGTTTATTCCGTTTTTTAAAGCCTCTATTTCTTTTTTATCGCCGCAAAATCTGGATAAAATGGCATCCGGCTGATTGCTTTTAGACATATCAATAATTTCATTATCAATGCGATGCTTTGGTGGAATTGTCATGGGAGTCACATCAAACTCAGCACCGACTTCATCAAAAATTGTTTTAAAAGATCCGGCCATAGGTACACCAAGTAGGCCGGTTGGAATTTTATAACCTTTATACTTTAACGTAGCGCATCTTCCACCAATTATAGGTAATTTTTCTACCACTATCGTTTTATAGCCCTTTTTTGCAAGCAGTGCTGCCGAACAAAGCCCGCCTATCCCTGAGCCCAGAATCACTACATCGCATTTTTCCTGTTTTTGTTTCATATACTTCTCCTCTTATTGATAGCCGGATCGTTGAAACCAAGATCGGATTGATCAATATATTTTCTTGACGTTAAATAGTTGCCATACTCAAGGAATCCGTTGGACAGAAGTTAATACAGACCTGGCATTCATCACATTTTTCATAATCTATTTCGAGATAACCCCAGGCGCACAATGCATCTTTAGGGCAAAAGGTTTGACACCATCCACATCCTACACATGTTTCTTCATTTACGGTCAACATTTAAATACCTCCTTAATTATTAATCAGATCCCAAGGGGTGTAGCTTTGCCTTGCTCAAAGTATGCCTGGCAATCATTTATAGGAACACTGTGACCATCCGGAAAAATAAAACGACCATTGGTTCTGCCAAGGCCGCAATGATGAGTAGTATAACCGCCGGTCAAATGGAAGCCGAACAGTGCTCTGGCCCATAGGGCTACATTCATTTCTACAGTACCACCCGGAGCCTTCATTGTGATATTCCATTGGATGGGAATCGTTACATCGGTAAACGGATCTTTCCAGAACTCAAGCGGCTCCACATTGATCTCACCTGCACCAAAATCGATAATCTGATCATCCATATAAACACGGCCTGCGAAATGATTCGCTTCAGGCTCGGCAAAGCAAAATATCTTTATGGATTCGCTGAAGCACCATCCCCAGATATAACCCGTGGAGTGACCGATAAGTGATGGGACGTCAAAATCTTTACCGAAGCAGGTTCGTTCACGGACAGCCCAGCCCTCATCGAAGGTATATTTTTTACCCTGATAGGTAAAAGATCCTTCCGCCCAACCAAGGTGTTCATTCCCGGCCATTCCTTTAGCGGCAAGGTCGCTCCACGGTCCATGATAGAGAATCACATCGCCTATGCCCCCCATGGTCAGGTCGAGATCAACACCCATGTGTTCTCCTTTTAATTCCCAATAGGGCGGACGAAATATCATCTGCCGGTTGCCTGCTGTCCAGACGACCCTGTCATCTTCCTTCACAGCTTTAAAATTATTGAAACTCATCATTGGATCCATGCGGTTTCCAACAAAGTCATTATTTACCATCGTGCGCTGTTCGCTGGGGGTAATAATCAGATTTGTCTGAAGCAACGCTCCATCCACGATTCCCCATTTTCTGCCCCCTACATGATAAAGCGTACCGCACACAAAAATATCGTTCCCTCCGGCTTTGCCCAAAACCATCATACCGATATGATCCTGAAAATGTTCGGCCAAATGCTCTTTGGGAAGTTCCTCCATATGGCTCATCTCTTCGTCCAGCTTAACATTACAGGTGGCATTCCTTTGCGCATTCATATTTATTCTCCTTTATAAATTCTTATTAAAGAACATTTGCAAGTCCTTGCGTAAAAAACTTTCTGCAATATTATGTGCCTCTATTATATACATATTCTTTAACACCGGATATATTACGCTCCCAAAACCTGGATCAATATCTCCGGCAAGTTTTTGACTTCGATTTTACCTTTGGATGCCTTTTTAAGGAAGTAATGGCCATCGCCACATGGTACCAGAATACTATCCAGGTTCTTCTTTTCGGCTTCCTCAAGAATGCGTTCGGGATTCTGTTTACAGCAATTATGATTATCCAGATCTACAAGTGTTAAACCTTTTATGTTGCCCATCACCTTGCGATATCTCGGCCAATCGAGATTGCCCATGTATGGAAAATACCTGTGGCATCCTTCAAAATAGCCCATTACTGTGGGTATAATTTCGAGGGTTTTTTCTTCCAGCTTATCCATCATCACGTCATAAACCCACCGATGGCTGCCAGCATCTTCAGGAAATGTATTTCTGACCAAAGCGGCGCAAACCTGGCATGCATAAATCATGTTTTTTGCCCCGGCCTGCTTTCCCAGATCCCAATTATATTGCATGAAATCTTTACATGCCGCTTTTACTTTTTGTTTTTCTTCTTCCGGAATACCCACCGATATGATACTGTCCTCGAGCGGAGGAGCACCACAACAGATTTCTTTTTCAGCAGAATAGGTGTAGTCGATTCCGAGCAGATCAAGCAATTTCATCGTATCCCGTAACTTTGATATGCTCATAAAAGGCACATAACAACCAAACGTCAAAAAGTTTTCGGCTTTTTTCTTGGGTTCGGGAATACCTATGGCTTTCAGCAATCCTGCTTTAAGCAACCATGCAGGAGCATGGTTTCCTGTTTCCCTGATGCATTTCAACTGATCTTCACGGCTCCTGTCAGCAGCCAGATATGCGATCACCTGCTGAAAATCTTCAGTAAAAGTTATGTTTCGCTCTTTTAGTTTCATGCTTTTCTCCTTTTCCGGTAAATCGGGCATATCATATGACCTTGAACACCTCATTAAGCCTTAGCTTGTGATACTAAAAAGACTTCAAATCCTAACCTAAAAGGCCCCTTTGTTCCAAATCGCCTGCAACATCATGTAAGTCCAGATCTTCAAGCGCTTTGCGGGTCTGCAATCCTGTTGCCACATCCCAGTTTCTATAACTGTAGTATTCGTCTTTCATAACTTCGAATGCTTTCCTGTCAAGCACTTCGCCCTTTCGTGACAGAGGTGCCCCGTCTTTGCCGGGTACCAGACAATCAGGGTTTACGTGATCAGATTCCAGTGGTTCAGTGAAGAAGTAATCGGCCACAATGTCATCAACTCTTCCCCTATGCCCTTCACGAACAAGTATTGCCCGCTGCTGGTTAAAGAGCCTCTCGCCGATTCTGTTAAGACCTTGTTCGTCGATTTGGTTACCAGTTACCAAAGAAAGAAGTTTACTTTCCAGGCTTGGGTCCCCCGCATGATCATCAGTGGATGGAAGATCCATAATGGGGTATAGCAAGTCACAGAGTGCCAGGCTGTCTTTGATATACTGCCTGTCCTGTATTCTCTTCGCTGCCAATGCCTTACCCTCATAAGTGGAAAAATCAGCAGCCATCTCACTTCCCCAAAATCTTTCGGCTATGGCGCGAAAGACCTGTGAAGAAAAATAGGCTCCTTGGATTCCCTGATTCCAGGCCAGCCACTTGGAGACCCGAATCGATATCTCATGCAGGTGCTGGATGGGGAGTCTCGGCTCCATGGCATAAAAAAGTGAGGTTGTGATATAGAGTCTGGGCCCATAAAAAGTTTTGCATTTTGAGGAAAAATAGGTGACTTCTTTTACTTTTTCTACTGCTTCAGGGCCAAAATGTTCGGCGGCTTTATCCAAACCCAGTGCCAGCTGACCTCCAAAGCCCTCAAGGTTGGAAATTTTTTTCAAAAGGGTATCTAAAAACTCCAGGCTGCCTATATCCGATAGTGGCAGTCCGGTATTGCTGTCGTTTAAAATTCCCGCCTCATAACATCGCTCAATCCAGTTTAATATATAATCTAATCCATGGGATTCAATTCCGTATTCATCTATAAGTCTTGTTGCATGGAAACTTACATCATTCCACTTTCCGTAATATTTAATCGCTCTTGGTTGGTAGAACATGGCCGAGTGGCAAAAAAATTTCCCCTTCTTTCCATTTTCAGCTTCATAGGTCTTTCTTACGCAGCCGGGGCAACCATAGCAGGGACTTTTTTTCAGCTTTGGAAAGATATCAGGTACGGGGTTCATTTTTACCAAATAAGGAGTCTCCATTCTGGAAGGAAATTGCCATAATCCCTGAAGATATCTACCCATCTCCTTTATACGTTCCGGTTGCGCGACATTAACGTTTCGCTCGGAAGCGTTTACTACCACAGCCTTTAATTTCTTTGAGCCAAAAACAGCCCCTATGCCTGCAGAACCACTGGCATCGTTATCAGCGTGTATGGAGGCTATCGTCACCTTATTCTCACCGGCTGGGCCAATAGCTACAACCTTAAATGATTTTCCCAGCTCATTTTTTAGAATTTTCCGGGTCTCAACCGCACCCTTTCCCCGCAAGAATGCAGCATCCTTCAATTGAACAGTGTTGTCCGTAATCAGAAGGTATACAGGCTTTTCCGAGATACCCTGGACTACAATGGCATCATAGCCGGCAAATTTCAATTCGGCACCCCATGTTCCGCCCAGATTGCAATAGTTGTAGTGATCAGGAGTGGTTTTAGATGTTTTTGCACATACTGCCCACCTGGAACCTCCGATCATGCGTACTCCGGCCATAGGACCGGTAGCAAATATGATTCTGTTTTGCTCATCAAAAGCTTTGGTTTCAGGAGGTACTTCATCCCAATATATTTTGGACGCAAGGCCCCGGCCTCCAAGAAATTTAGAGGCATAATTCATGGTGTCATCGTAGAAGATCTTTCCGGTAGAAAGATCAACTCTAAGGATTTTTCCGGAATATCCAAAATATTTTTCCATAGCCTCACTTCTCCAGCATAAGGGGCTGTGTGCAGACGGGCATAAGTACTACGTATTTTTGTCAAGTTTAATAAAAGAAAATGAATGTAGAATATTGAACAAGGAATTTCGAACAATATTCATTATTCCTTGTTCGATATTCAATATAATTAAGCTCCCCGCTGCAAGCAGCGAGAAATGCGTTTGCTGATGCGTTTTAAATTATCCCTTAGGAAGGACTGTCGCTTTAGCTGTCTCAAAGTAGGTCTGGCAATCATCCATTGGAACATTGCGTCCGTCGGAGAAGACTACACTGCCGTTGGTTCTGCCAAGCACACAGTAGTGTGTAGTATAGCCCTTGGCCAAATGAAAGCCGTATAGTGCTCTTGACCACGTTGCCACATTCATCTCAACATTTGCTTCATCAGATTCCATTTTAATCTTCCATTTAATTGGAATCGTCACATCTGTCATCGGATCTTTCCACCTTTCCAAAGGCTCAACTGTGATCTGGCCGGGACCGTAACCAATGACCTGATCACCACTCCAGACACGCCCCACATAACGGTTTACCTCAGGTTCAGCAAAGCAGAATACCTTTACAGATTCACTAAAGCACCATCCCCAGATATAACCAGTGGAGTGACCCAATAGTGTTAATACATCCCAACCCTTACCCAGGCAGGTTCGCTCGCGGACTGCCCAGCCCTCATCGAGGGTATATTTCTTACCCTGGTAGGTGAAACTGCCCGATGCCCAGCAAAGATGCTCATTACCGGCCAAACCTTTTGCGGCAAGGTCAGTCCACGGACCATGATATGGAATACAATCGCCAATACCGCCAATCGTCAAGTCAAGGTCAACACCCATGTGCTCTCC
Source organism: Pseudomonadota bacterium (assembly GCA_043825875.1). GTDB lineage: Bacteria > Desulfobacterota > Desulfobacteria > Desulfobacterales > RPRI01 > RPRI01. The sequence goes on from JBDRRF010000041.1 coordinate 23,387, forward strand.
CTTTAACTCCCAGTAGGGCATACGGCATGTAATCTGGCGGTTGCCGGTTTTCCAGATTACTTTGTCGGATTCCTCAACCACCTGAAAGTTTGCGGATTCATCCGTCGGTCCAATGCGGTTGCCGACAAATTCGTTATTTGATATCGTGCGATGGTCGCTTGGAGTGATAATCAGATTTGTCTGCTGCACGATCCCATCGGTAATGCCCCAGACATTTCCCCCGACATGGTACATGCCTAATGCCATAAAAATATCTTTACCTTCACTTTTGCCCATAATCAGAAATGCAATATGATCCTGGAAGTGTTCACTTAATTGTTCTTTGGGCAGTTCCCTCATATGATTCATCTCATCTGATGTCTTAACATTACTTGTAGCTTTTTTTTGTTCTTTCATCGCTTTACCTTCCTATTAATTTAATTTTTGTTGGTTTGTTAATCTTTTGTAACTACTCAGGTTGTTTGGTTCACAGTTCACGGTTCACGGTTGATTGCCTTGAGGTCTTCAAAATGTTCAATCCTAATCGCTCTCTAACCCTGAACCCTGAACTGTGAACCTGAGTAGTAACCTATTTTTATTTTATCCTGCTGAGGCGCTTGATGGAGGAAGTTTATCCATACGCTCCAATTCATCAGCCACATCTTTCAAGCCCAGTTCCTCAAGCTTAGCTCTTGTGGGAGCGCCCTCCTTCCACCCTCTGAGTTGATAATAAACCGAAAGAAGATTCTCCAGCTTTTCTCTGGGAAAGAGCGCATCGCCTGCCTTACTCTTTTCCTGATAAATGACATCGTGAAACGCATCTACGGCACCCTCTAAATAGCCGTCTCTGATCCATATTGCTCTCTCCAGATTTACCAGCCTCTCATATTGCTTCATTAAATCCTCTTGCGTGATGTCCTCTCCGAACACCGCACTCCATTGTTCAGGTGTTCCATGCACGCTGCCCCACGTAAGTTCCTCTTCCAGCGCTAGCCCTCGCATTAAAGTCAGTTCCGAATTAAAAGAACAAACGGAGGCGCAGTCGCCTTCCATATGATAATAATCATGAATGATTACTGCTTTAGCAACGTCTTCCCCCCAATAAGTGGTATCCTTAATTTTGTCTGTACCGTACCATTTGGTAAGCCATGCAGAATCGGCTCTTGCATTGTTCATTACCTCCAACTCTTTTCCTCTTTTTATACTTTGCAGAGCAAAGAGGGTACACATGGGACTGACTGCACAATCCCCCATGCCCTTACCCCACACGATTGCGTGCCGGCGCATGCCGCCGAATTGGCCGCCCTTAGTGTACGTTTTTTGATATAAGTATTCCATTTCCCGGCGTCTGGGACCAAACTCTTCATGCTCCATAATGTGTTTTGTCGACAGAGCGGGGCCTTTGGCGATCACATCTCCGAAGCCTTCTCTATAAGCTATTTTATACGTGTATTCTCTTAAGAACTCCTGGCTTCCGTATTTTGACCAGGGCAACCCTGTATTTTCTTCGGTCAGGATTCCTCTTTTGTGAGCTTCCCGCAGCATATCGAGGTGCATGATAGAACCTCCTCCGGGAGCTTCAGGGCTAAAGTCCACCGGAAATCCCATCCAGGCCATAGAACTGACAAGAGAAGAATCGATACCTAAATCGTCGGTGAGTATGGCGAATTCATAAAGAACTCTGCCTGCCGGGCGTCCGCCATAGTATTCCTGTTCCTGTCCGGCCCACAGCAGGGACTCCCCGCACTCAAACGAACCACTGTGCACAGCATTATCTGCAAGCCTGACTTTAGTCTTACAGATGGTGTTGCAACCGGGACACCCTGACGGACTCATTTTTACAAGACCAAGTTCTTGTTCACGGCCCATCTTAGTTCCCTTCGGCCACATATACTGCCAGAAGTATGGCACTGGTGGCCGATGTTTGCCTACGATGGTCTTTCCGCCTACGGCTCTCGTTTCACCGGGCAATAACATAGCCACTTTTCTCATATGTTCGTTTACTTCCAGAATTCTTTCAGGATTGGCTACCTTAATGCTGCCTGTTCCTCTGATTGCGATAGCCTTGAGATTCTTGGAGCCCATGACTGCCCCATAACCACCGTGGGCAAAAGCGGTATTGCTATCAACGGCAATGATGGATTGGATAACCAGATTTTCCCCGGCCGGTCCGATACATGCAGCTTGTACATTTTTGCCATGCATCTGCATTAACTTCATACGGGTTTGGCTTGTCGTCTTCCCCCAAAGCGAGGCTGCATCCCGTATTTCCACATGCCCGTCTTTTATCCAGAGATAAACAGGTTTTTCGGCCTTACCCTGCACGATAATGGCGTCATATCCGGCAAACTTTATCTCATATCCCCAACGTCCTAAAGCGATAGATGGGTAAATAGTGCTTACAGGATATATACAGGGAGCTTTGGCAACGCATACACTCGGTGCGGCATAGGCTGCACCTGTTGCAGTGAGTGCTCCCGTGGCAAATATTAGTCTGTTTTCAGGGTCTAGAGCGCCAACTTCCGGTGTTATCTCATCCCAGTAAATCCTGGCTGCCAGGCCTCTGCCACCAACATATTTTGGCAGATAGTTTGCACTGGGAATCTCGGTAATTATTTTATCAGTTAAATCTACCCGTAAAATCTTACCTGCGTAACCATATTGTTCCGCCATAGTTAAACACTTCCTTTCGGCTGTATGTATCCGGTTTGAACACCGTTCGGATCAGTGAAATAGGTAAGCGCTCCGTGTGAGCATGCCTTAACGCAGGCGGGATCTCCACCGCAGAGGTCACATTTGACGGCTTTCTTTTTTGCCTTATTAAACCTGATGCGTGGTGGGTCATAAGGGCATTTCTCTATGCAGTTCTGGCAGCCAATGCAGAACTTCTGCTCAATTATTCTGGCGCCTGTTGCGGCATCCACTTTGATGGCGCCCGTCGGACAGTAGCGCAGGCATTGAGGATCGACACATTGCAGGCACGGTTTGGCTGAATTTTCAAAAATATAATTCGTGGATTCCGCAAGCTGTATCCTGGCCAGCTCGTGTGAACAAACCCCTTCATTGGTAAGAGAACAGGCATGCACGCAATGCATGCAGCAAGTACAGTGTTCTTCATCTACAATGATAACACCTTTAGATAAAGGTACATGAACCGGTGGCACAAATGCCGGTCTTAGAAGACGTTTTTTGTTGATCTCTTCTGTTTTGATCTTTTGATCAGACAATCGAATTCTCCTCTTAACAGGATTTCTTATTCTATAGTCCAAGCACCGGAATCAATACTTCAGGAAGATTTTTAATCTCTATTTTACCACCTCTCTTTGCCGCTGCAGATCTTAAGAAGTAATGGCAATCACCGTCGGGAGCAACAATCCGGGTTAAATTATTCTTTTCGGCATTTTCCAAAATAGCATTGGCATCCTGTTTGCAGCAGACCTTTCTGGGCAGATCCACTATCTCCATGCCTTTAACAGTGCCCAACACTTTACGATATCTTTTCCAATCAAGGTTGCTGTTGTGAGGATAAAACTTGTGACATCCTTCAAAAAAACCGATTGTTGTCGGCTCAACTTTGAGATCTGTGTTTTCCATCTTATCCATAATCAGATCATAAATATAGCGATGGCGCTCGGGCTCATCAGGAAACGACCTTTTTATTACAGCGGCACATACCTGGCAGGCATAGACCATTATTTTTTGCCCCGACTTTTCCGCCAGATCAACATTGAACTGCCTCATTTTATGTGCCTGGTCATCCATTTCTTTCTGACGCTCTTTTGAAATACCTATGATTTCGCGTGAATCCTGAACCATAGGGGCACCGCAACAGACTTCCTTGTCCGAATAGTTATAATCAATTCCAAGCGCATTTACTATCTTAACCGTATCGCGCAATTTATTAGTGCTCCAAAAAGGTACATAACAACTCCAGACGATGAAGTTTTCTGATTTTGGATTTGGTTCCTTTACTCCTATATTCCGAAGCACTCCAGTACGCAAAACCGAAGGGATAGAATGATTTCCCGTCTTCCAGCAGTCGTCCACCTGTTCCTCCAGACTTCTACCGGCAGCCAGATACTCAATAAACTCTGCAAATTCTTTACTGTACTTAACATTTCTTTTATGCATGCTTATTCCTCCTTTATATATTTTACAGTGAGCCTAAGTATTAAGGTTCATAAATTCGGTTACGTATTGTCATTTCGAACGTAGCGATAAATCTTAATTAAGATAAGATGTGATAAAAGATATCTCCCTTCGGTCGATATGACACCGAAACTATGAAATGGAGTACTAAGTATTCAAACCTTTTTTTTCCGCTTCTTTTCGCAATATTTCATAAAGGCTTAAATGGTCAATTTCGGCAGCAGGGCAAACATTATTGCATTCTCCGCACATGATGCAGGCATAAAGGCCGTTTTGAACTGCTTCTAAGACCCTGTCTGCTTCATCAAATGGATCATAGTAACGCAATCCCGAAGCAACAATACCTGCGGGACCTATAAATTTTTCAGGATCCTTATCTTCATTAATTACCGGACAGGCGGCAATGCAGCACAAGCATCTGCAACACCATTCCAGATTGCCGATCTTTTTGGCCAGGGCCGGATCCATTACTGCAGTAATATCACTTTCTACAAGCGGTTTCGACCTTACCCTTGCTTCTATCTTTGCTATCCTTTCACGTATCTTGCTCTTATCTACGATAAAATCACGGATTACAGGAAATCCTTTTAAGGGCTCAAGAACGATATCACGGTCATTACTTATGGGGGTAAAACATGCCATCATCGGTTCACCGTCAAGCATCATGGCACAACGTCCGCATACTCTCCCCCTGCACGAATAATCAAATGCTATGGCTTCATGGTTTTCATGGACATAAACGAGTATTTCAAGAACCGTTATATTTTTCTTCCAGGGAACATTATAAGTCTTGTAGTAGGGCATTGCATCTATTGCCGGGTCATATTTAAATATCTTTACATTCATCCCTTTTCTCCTTTATATATCCTTCCAGATAATGTTTTGTGCTGCGTTATCAGTCGCCCCACTTCGACAGCGTATCAATTGTACGCTTTACTCAGTGAGGCTCCTTCTGGCCTTGCCAAAAACATTATCTGAAAGTCTATAGGGTAAATTTATTGTCTATGAATTTTTTCATCTGATCAGGGGTGTAGTCCAGGCATACGATCGGTTTTTTATCAAGTTGCATGTTTCCGTTCACCAGTTTGACGGTAATATTGCACAGCCAGTTCTCATTATCCCTTTTGTTAAAATCGGACCGGTAATGCGGACCCCTTGTCTCGGTTCTCATTGATGCCGCCCTGCACATGGCCTCGACCATATCAATCATATTATAATTTTCAATAGCTTCTTTCCATTCCGTATTAAATGTTTTCGTCTTGTTGGAAACGATCATGCGTGGAAGATCTTCTTTTCTGATCCGCATTAGCTCTTTGATGGAAGATTCAAGGTTTGCTCCGCTTCTTATTGGCCCTAAAGCCTTATAAGAAGCCCTTTGAATGGCGTGTCTTACAACATGAGGACGAATCGGTTTATTCACCTTTTTGTTGCGGATTTCATGGACTCGTGCAAATTCATTATTCACCGCCTTCCAGTCTATCTTATTAATCTGCTGATTATTGGCATATTCAGCCGCCTTAATTCCTGCAAGTGACCCGGCGCTCATACTTAAATCAATACTGCCGGTTCTCGCACCTCTTGAGCCGCCGCCAACGGGACAGAAAAGACCTGGAATTTCAGTTGATAGATTCTCGTCAATTATTGGGTGTGCATTGGATTCATACCATTCGAGAGCTACTTCAAGGAGATTTTTTTTAATATCAAATCCGAATGTATCTTTGTAAGGCTTAACATTTCGTCTGTAAAGGTCTCTTAAGCCCTCAATTTGAGCATCGGAACGGCAATCAATATACACGCCTCCATTGGGGCTACCTTTTCCTTCATAAATTTTTTTGGCGATTTCACGCGCAAACAACCCCCTGTGCATTTCTATTCGGGGAATATGTTTCATCCAGTAGTCCCCATTCTTGTCGCATATATAAGTATAGTCAACATCATCGGCGCCTATACCTCCATTATAGCTTGCTGCAAGACCTTCGGGGTATATACTTATCAGGTCATTTGCCATGAATTCACAATCCGTCATTCCGGCTCCATGCCTGAAAGCTATTGCGTCCACATCTCCGGTATTATCAGGACTGTTAACTGAGACAGGCCCTACGGACTTCCATCCATAGTGCCAGGTGCACGGACCTGTGGCGGCAATAGTAGCCTTTGCCCTGAAAACACGAAATGTGCCGGTAGGCAAATAAATACCCATAGCGCCAATACATTTACCATCTTGTATAAACAGATCAGTTATCATGGTCCTGTCAACCACGTTTATTGCGTATCTTTTAAGCTCGTCGGATTCATGGCGGCTGAACCCATGTTCTATCACATCCGCACCGGGTATCATGGGTATCGTGATCAGTTTTCCTTCTTTGGTTCTGCTAAAAGCCGTTGTCCCGCGATTGGCTATATTAAGCAGCAGCTGGTTATGGGAATTATGATTATAGATTGCGCTCATTACCTTCTGATTACCCAAGCCCTCTGAATACCACAAGTTGAACCTGTATGCCTTATCTCCATCTTTTGTACTGGCAACATAATTATCCCAATTCATGCCAAATCCGCCACTAAATCCAAATGGGCCCTTATCTATGATCATTGAATCTGTACCTTGAGCGAATGTCTCCATTGCAGCAGATACAGCAGCAAAGCCGCCCCCAAGAATAAGTACATCCGTATCATATACTTCATAAACCGGCTCGGGAACAGCAACGGTATTTCCAGGAATTTGAATTTCTTTTGCCTTATCTTTGCCGGCTGTGTTTGCAGAAGCAAGATTGGCAATACCCAGACTGCCTGCTATACCGCCTGCATAAATCCCCGCATCTTTAAAAAACTTTCTGCGGGACGTTTTCTTTTTCTCCTTATTTGCCGACATCTTTTTCCCTCCTTTCAAGATCCGGGAAATACTTTTTTTAATACATTGTTCGATGTTTGAGTTCCGATGGCAGTTGAGTCCCTTATCTGGCAGTATATCCGGCATCAACTACAAGTATGTGGCCGGTAACATAATCAGATGCCTTGGAAGCCAGATAAATGGCTGTACCCTTTAAATCATCCGGCACACCCACGCCATGCATCGGTACAGTGGGCGCCAGCAATTTTACAGCCTCATCCCAGGCATCAGCTCCTCCGAGTTCTGTCCTAAAAAATCCCGGAGCAATGGCATTTACATTTATTCCATATGAAGCATATTCAATAGCCATTTCCCGGGTAAGATTTGAAATCGCACCTTTTGATGCGCAATAGGCAGGAGTCGGAAATAAAGTGCTTCCTACTTGACCGAACATAGAACTGATGTTGATTATTTTGCCGCTTTTTTGCTTTATCATCTGCCTTGCAGCTTCTCTTGCACAGAGGAAGACCCCGGTGATGTTTGTAGTCATTATATCATTCCAGTCTGCCAGTTCATATTCATGAACAGGCAGAGGTTTGCCTGCTATTCCCGCATTGTTGAATATTATATCTAACTTTCCGAACTTCTTTATTGTTTCTGAAACCATACGTTGAACATCATCTTCCTTGCGAACATCAGCTGGTATTATAAAAGCTGTGCCACCAAGTTCCTTGATTTTTTTCGCTACAATAGCTAAACGATCTTCACGACGGGCAACACACACTACATTGGCTCCAACACTAGCCATAGCCTCAGCAAAAGCTGCTCCCAAACCACTGCTTGCCCCGGTCACAATGGCTACTTTTCCCGTAAGGTCAAATAAATCATTTACATTCATCCCTTATTTCCTTTATAGGGTAAATTTATTGTCTATGAATTTTTTTACCTGCTCCGGTGAATAGTCCAGACATACGATCGGCTTTTTCTCAAGCTGCAAGTTCCCGTTTTCCTGTTTAACGGTAATATTACACAGCCAGTTATCGTTATCCCTTTTGCTATAGTCCGACCTGTAATGCTGGCCTCTTGTTTCCGTTCTCATTAATGCCGCCCTGCACATACATTCCACAAGATCAATCATGTTATAATTTTCAATTGCTTCTTTCCATTCAGTGTTGAAGGTTTTTGTTTTAGCAGAAACAACCATCCTGGGGAGATCTTCTTTTTTTATCCGTTCTATCTCTTTTATCGAAGCTTCAAGGCTTACTGCATCCCTTATCGGCCCTAAACCTTTATAAGCAGCCTTTTGAAGGGCATGTCTTACCACATGAGGCCTGATCGGATTTTTTACTTTTCTTTCAAGGATTTCATGGACTCGCGTAAATTCATTATATACAGGCTGCCAGTCTATACTGTTTATCTTGTTATCTTCGGCATATTTAACCGCCTTAATCGCTGCAAGTGAGGATGCACTCATGTTTAAAGCTATACCACCGCTTTTTGCACCTCTTAAGCCGCCACCCACGGGACAAAACAGACCTGGTATATCGGTTGCGAGATTTTCATCAATTATAGGATGTGCGTTGGATTCATACCATTCAACCGCTACTTCAAGCAGATCCTTTTGAACATCGATTCCAAATAACTCCTTATAAGGCTTTACATTGCGCCTGTAAGTGTCTCTCAGATCATCAAGGATTTTGTTTGAACGGCAGTCAATATATACACCTCCATTGGGGCTCCCTTTTCCTTCAAGGATTTTTTTTGCAACCTCGCGTGCAAATAATCCCCTGTTCATTTCCGCTTTAGGGATATCCTTCATCCAGAAGTCGCCGTTCTTGTCGCAAATGTATTCATAATCGATATCATCTGCACCGATACCCCCATTGTAGCTTGCGGCAAGGCCTTCAGGATATATGCTTATAAGATCGTTTGCAAAAAACTCGCACCCTGTTATTCTAGCACCGTTTCTTAAAGCAATAGCATCCAGATCCCCTGTATTATCAGGACTTCCAAGAGAAATAGGGCTTACGGAAATCCAGCCGTAATGCCATGTGCAAGGACCTGTAGCTAAAATTGTGGCTTTGGCTCTGAAAACACGAAACGCCCCTGTCGGCAAATATATGCCCATTGCACCGATACAACGTCCGTCCTGTATAAACAGGTTGGTAATCATTGTCCTGTCAACTACATTTATACCCTGCCTTTTTATCTCATCGGATTCATGTCTGCTGAATCCATGCTCTACCATTTCCTGGCCCGGCATTGGTATTTTGAATAATTTTCCGGTTTTGGTTCTTGAAAAAGCTGTGGTGCCACGGTTTGCTATTTCAACCATTATCTGGTGATTCGGCATATGATTAAAAACTGCTTTAAGCGCCTTCTGATTGCACAGGCCTTCCGAATACCAGAAGTTAAATTTGTAAGCCATATCGCCGTTTGTAATGCTTGTGATGTAATTGTCCCAATTCATGCCAAAGCCGCCGCTGTAGCCGAACGGCCCCTTATCCACCATCATCAGGTTGGCCCCCTGGCCGAATGCTTCCATTGCTGCAGATACTGCCGCAAATCCACCGCCAAGTATGAGTATGTCAGTATTATAAACTTCATAAACCGGTTCAGGTACTTTAACTGTTGATCCCGGAATCTGTATTTCTTTTGCAGTATCTTTACTTGCTGTGGCAGCACCTGCAAGATTGGCCATTCCCATACTGCCTGCTATACCGCCTGCAAAAAGTCCCGCATTTTTCAAAAACTCCCTGCGGGATGCTTTTTTGTTTTCCTTCTTTTCTTCTTGTGCCATTTGTGTCTCTCCTTCTTTATTATACAACGGATCTCCCGCCGTCTATAGCGATAGATTGCCCCGTAATATATGAAGACCCATCAGAACACAGCCAGAGTACAGTTTCGGCAATCTCCTGCGGCACCCCAAGCCGGCCTATCGGTGTAGTCTCATTGAGCTTTGCCTCCGTTCCCGGATTGCGTTTAAGGTATCCCTCCGTCCCAGGAGTGAGGATCGGGCCCGGACAAACCGCATTCACACGAATACCTGATTTGGCATATTCTAAAGCAGTTGTTTTTGTTAGCCCCAATACTCCATGCTTGCTGGCTGAATAAGCGCACTGATAAGGTGTACCATGTAATCCCGAAGCTGATGACATATTTACTATAACCCCACCTCCCTGCTTTAACATGTGAGGTATCTCATATTTCATGCACAGCCAGACTCCTTTAAGATTGATATTCATAAGATGGTCCCAGTCTTCTTCTGCAAAATCTGCTGTTAACGCCAAATTTACACCTACCCCAACGTTATTAAAGGCATAATCAATACGGTCATATATCCCAATCGTTTCCCGTACCATCTCCTCAATCTCAATTCGCTGGCTGATATCAGTCTTGACGAAATAGGCATCACCACCAGCTTCTTTGATCATCCGGACAGTATCTTCACCGCCCTTTACCATAATATCAGCAATAACAATCTTTGCCTTTTCCCTTGCGAAAGCCAAAGCAGTTGCCTGGCCAATCCCCATAGCCCCACCGGTTATCAGGGCAACCTTGTTCTGAAATTTACCTTCCATGCGACATCTCCTTATTATGGGGTTCCCCCGTCCAAAGGCATTGTTAACCTGCCCCACTCCGCGTAAGTAATCATATCCTTGATGAGAATAATTTGCCCATCAGGAAGGAATATACGGCCATTAGTTTTCACAAGATTTCCGTAACGAGTGGTATGGCCCCTGCGGGTAATGAAACAATAAAAGACCCTCCCGCCTGCAACCATGTCCAGATCTGCTATACCTTTGTCGGAGCTCATATTAACATGCCAGCGGCCCGGAACCCGCATAAGGGTTTGGGGGTCTGTCCACCAATCAAGTTCACTTACAATGATTTCGCCCAGACCGAAAGGGATCTCCTTACCATCCACATAAGCACGGCCGTAGCCAAGTCCGCCTGCCGGCATACTCAAAATAAAGATCTGTGTTGATTTGTTCAAACCTGCTATGTAGTAATATGGTTCACGCATTGCTTTGGAATGATCGTATGCCTCACTAAAAGTCATCATTTCGTGGATGCCAAACCCATTTTCAAGTGTATATGTCTTGCCCTCGAAAGTTATCGTCCCTTCGGCCCAGCAGCACTGGTGATAACCGGCTCTGCCCGTTGTGGCCAAATCGGAATAAAGCCCCCATACCCGGGAAGCTTTCCCAAGTCCACCCAGGGTCAGGTTGCATTCCACACCTTGCTGCTCACCTTTCATTTCCCAATAAGGTGGTCGTGAGATATATTGGCGGTTACCCGGATTCCAGCTTACCTCATCCGGCTTTTCCACAATACGAATACTATCTGTCCATTCTGAAGGATCCAGACGGTTTGCTATAAATTGGCTATCTTGTATACTGCCCCATTTATCTTTGGGTATCTTCAAAAACATATTCTGACCCATCAAAGAGTCATCAACCCGCCATTTTCCTTTTCTGCCACCTCCGGTACGCCATGCGCCTGCTCCAAAAAGCAAGATATGACCGTCAGATTCGCCCAATACCGGTCCTCCGATCCACTCACAAAAGTCCATACCCTGGGGCAATTCGGTCACATGACTCATGTCCTCACTGAGTTGCACGTCGCTTATTGCTTCTCTTGCTTTTGTCATAGTTATACCCTCCCCATATTAAAGTTTTGTTATTGACCAATAAACAGAGGCTTTTTCGCTTCGCGCAGGAGATATTTAATTAAACTTCCCAGAAAAAAACTTTTTAAAGCATCTTTTGAATGAACACCGGCAATAAACATATCAACCTCATCCATGTATTTTTCCTTGATCTCGGTTATAATGTTCCTGGAAGTCCATTCTGTTTTAATGATTGGTTGACCGTGAGCTTTCATATACTCTTTCGCTTTGTTTAAATAGTACATGGCCGTATCCTGCTCCGGATGTGACATAAGGATAATAAACTCAACTTCTTTGTCACGAGAAATATTTGCAAAACATTTCATAGCACGTGCTGCCGGCAAGCTGCCATCGAAAGCTATGAGGGCTTTTCGTATGGGGATAAAATTTTTAGGAACTGCTAAGATCGGAGTAATGGTATGGGAAAGTATTTTTTCCAAAGGCATCTCTACATTTTCCAATTCATCAAAATAATAGGATGACCTGAATCCCATTACCAGCAAATCGTAGAACATGCTCTGAAACATGATCTGCTCCGTACATGTTCCCTGGAATTCGGTTGTTTCATGCGCTACGCCTTCAGCTTCACATGTCTTATTAAATTTATCGAGCACTTTGGTTATGCGCTGATTGATCTGTTCAAGAACACGCTTGTCCAGTTTTTCGGTCCAGCTGGGCATTTTGGCATAAGCCGGGCCAAAGCACTTCTGAATGCCTGGCTCAATAAGTACTGCTGTTCCGGTAATAGTGGCTTCCTGACGTTTGGCCACAAAACATGCATATTGAAGAGCAGAATCGGTGTAGCTTGAGAAATCCAAGGGTAATAAGATGTTACTAATCATGAACGCCTCCTTTAAATTGTTAAATACAATAGTGATTTCATTTTGCAAGCAGTTAAAAAACCTCGACTGCGTCTTTTGATCTAAAAAGGAATCTTACTACATTCTTAAGCCACCATTGATACTGTAATCCTGACCTGTTATCCAATTGGCATCTTCAGAGGCCAGAAAAGCGACCATAGCTGCTATCTCCACCGGCTCTCCAAGCCTCCCTAATGGCACCGCAGATACATATTTGTCCTGGATACCCGAAAATTTAGCCATAGCCCTAGCAAGTGCCGGAGTATTAACCGGTCCCGGAGAAATACAATTGACAGTAATGCCATCTGCGGCCAATTCCAGGGCAATCGCCCTTGTGAACCCTGCTACTGCCGCCTTACATCCGGAATAAATAGAATGATAAGCAGTACCATGTTTGCCGGAATCCGATCCTATATTGATGATCCTGCCTTTTTTCTGCTCAAGCATTTTGGGGATGACAGCTTTGCAGCACAAAAGGGTACCTATAAATAATATATCGGTTTCCGTTTTCCATGACACCAGATCAGTTTCATGAAAACGTTTAAAAGAGTAATCATCGGCCTGAGGACCGTGACAGTTGACCAGGATATCCACGCGACCGAATTTGGCAATGCTCTTTTTAACCATCTCACTAACATCATTACTACTGGTTACATCAACTTTAATCGCCAGCGCTTTGCCGCCGGATTTATTTATTTTTTCTGCTCCTTTTTCTGCTTCTTCTTTGTGCACATCCGTCAAAACAACACTGGCGCCTTCTGCAGCCAGCATTGTGGCAATGGCGAGTCCTATGCCCCCGGCCGCCCCTGTGATTATGGCTACTTTATTTTCAAGTCGCATATTTATTCTCCATTTTAGCTATTACCCCTAAAAGCGGCACTAATATTTCCAGTAGATTTTTAATCTCTTCATTTATCCCTATATAGTTAAAATGGTTTGCTAAGCAGCTGAAGGTGCTCCACTCTCCAAGCTCATAACAGTCCTGCCCCATTCAACATAGCTCAATATATCCGGGATTTGAACACTTCGCCCATCAGAAAGAACAACACTTCCGCTGGTTCTCGCATTGAGCCCATAACGCATGTTATAGCCTTTTTTATTTACTACGCAATATATCCCTCTTCCTCCGGAGCCCACAATCATGTCCACACCACCGCCCGTTGATTTCATATTAACATGCCAGCGCACCGGGACTTGCATACCTGTCTCAGGGTCTGTCCATAATTCCAGTTCATCCATGGTGATCTCATTATGGCTGAAGGGGATCTCCTGGTCATCCACATAAACGCGTCCATAACTGACCCCGGCTTTCGGCATGCAGAAAAGAAAAATCTGTACAGACCCGCTAAGGCACCATATATATGTATAAGGCTCCCGTATGAGTTCCATGTGATCATAGCTATGCCCAAAGGTCATTTGGTCATGAATGCCATAAGCTTTTTCGAGTGTGTATACCTTGCCCTTTACTGTTATTGTGCCTTCGACCCAGCAACGCTGCTCATAACCGGCTCGGGTGGTTGTAGGTAAGTCGGGCCATAGCCCATAGCAACGGGAAGCATTGCCTATTCCGCCCAGAGTCAAATTACAATCCACTCCAAGATGTTCGCCTTTAGCCTCCCAATAGGGTGGTCTGGAGATGAACTGTCGGTTGCCGGCCTTCCAGATTATATGGTCAGGTTTTTGAATAATTTGAACTTTGCCTGTCCATTCAGAGGCATCCAGGCGGTTGCCAACAAAGAAACTATCGTGCATCCTGCCCTGTTTATCCTGGGGAACCATCACTAAAGTAGTCTGGTTCATCATAGCGTCATCGGCCTTCCATTTCCCGTTCCGCCCTCCTCCGACATGCCACGCGCCAACACCCAAAGCAATGTCATAACCTTCTGACTCTCCCATTACCAGGACACCGTTAAGCTCCATGAAGTCACTTCCCTGATCCTTAGGCAATTCGGCCACATGACTCAGGTCTTCGCTCAGTTGCACATCGCTCGTTGCTTCTCTTTTTTCCGCCATTGTTAAGCACTCCTTTTGAATAAAAATATTTAGCAAAAAACTAATTGCAGATAGTTGTAGCTCATCTCTGATGAAAGAGGTTTCCCAATGTATTTAAGAAGTATAAGTCTTAAGATTAACTTTGACTTATATTTTTTTTATAGTTTTGTATTTGAGGGTGATGCATAGTTGCTATGGATCATAAGCTTAGATCGGGATTGTATGGTTATATCTATTGCTTGCTATCATAGGGGTAGCACAGATTTTCTTATCAACAGAATTTACATGCAATGCCCTATGAACTGGATAGTTGAGCATCTCCTCCGTAAACCGGGTTGCCTTGTAAACCTTGTCTCTCAAAGTATTATTGCCGGAGCGAGGTGTCCGGCAATAATAACTAAATAACGATTTTACTATATTGCTATTGGCCTGCTTTTACTTCTGTTGGACATTAGGCAAATAGCCCATAAGCTTTACCTGGTCGCCCTCGGTTATGATGGTCATCGAACGTGCGCCAACAATGATTGCTTTTTTATCACCCAGAAACTCAAGTCCGCTGAACCAGGCAAGTTTTATATCAATAGAGGTTTCCATTTGCTGCCAGGTTTTTCCACCGTCTTGGCTAGTCATAATCGCCCCACGGTCTCCTGCTGCAATGCAAAAATCACCCTGCGCTCTAACTTCATAAAACGTTGGCAACTCCCCTTTATCATCAGGTGCTATGGTTATTGTTTTCCAGGTTATGCCGCCGTCTTCCGTCCTTAGCACAGTGCCGCCCAAACCTACCACAACCCCTTGCGTCTTCGAAGAAAAAGATATCCCGAACAAAGTGTTTTCAGTTCCGGACTCCTGAAGACTCCAGGTTTTACCTCCATCCTTAGTGTACAATATTGTGCCGAACTCTCCGGCCACCCAACCCTCTTCTTCATCATTAAAGACCATGCTGTAAAAAATAACATCCTTTGGATATGTATTGTTCACCCAGGTCTTTCCGCCGTCTTCCGTATAAAAAATTGTTCCCCAATCGCCTGTGGCTACACATTTCTCCGGGCTCAGGGCTTTTGCCGTAAACAGGTGCTTTCTTTCAGGTGCAGTCTGCTTGTTCCAGGTCTTACCGCCATCAGTTGTATGAAGAATAGTACTGCCTTTCCCTACAATCCATCCCACCTTGGGATTACAAAAGGAAACGGATAAAAGCATCATTTTCGTACCGGCATCCTGATCCTCCCAGTTCAAACCTCCGTCTAAGGTATGCTGGATATTTCCCCGAGCGCCCACAGCCCAACCTTCTTTCTCATTTACAAAACATAATGAATACATGCTATCCTTGAACCTTTGTTTTGCGGACGAAGCAAAAGAAAGGCCGCTTTGAAATATGAATAATGCAGACAGCAATACCAGGATAATAAGTTGGGTACTTTTCCATTTCATCTTATTTTCAATCCCTATCTTCATAGATTTTGTTCCTCTCTGTGATTACGTATTTGATCCTGTGCTGTTACCGGGGTAATAAAGATTAAAATCTGTACCCCGGCAACGCAATGCAATGGCAATCTGTTCTGATATCAGGCCCTGTACTTGGGCAATATTTTGTCCGGACCTATAATTGATACCAGAGCCGGCAGTACCGTCAGCGCCCCCACCATATTGGCAACCAGCAGGAAGGCTAATAGTATTGCCATCTCGGCCTGAAATTTGAAATCGGCGAATACAAAGAAAATAACAGAAATAACCAGGGTTAAGGACGTAAAAATGATCGCCTTACCTGTTGAAGTAATCGCCATGTAACGGGCTTTTCTGTAATCACCGTAGCTGAACTGGTATTCTTCCGACAGGCGGCTCAAAATATAGATGCCGTAGTCCACACCTATTCCCACACCTACCGAAGCCACAGGCAGGGAATTAATGTTTAAGTCAATCCCCAGCCCAAGCATCAAAAGATCACTTAAAACCTGCGATACAACAAGAGGGATAAACAAGACCAGCGCACCCCAGAATGTCCGATAGGCAATTGTGCAAAACAGGAATGTAACGCTAAAAATGAGCGAGATATTTATCCAGTAAGACCATTCCACCTCCTCATTAACAGCGGCTAAAATTCCAAGAATGCCTCCGGCCAAACGGAATTTTATATGCTCGGACGGATTATCATTGATATATGTCTTGAGAGTCGATATGGCTTTGGTAATAACTTCATTATTGTAATCGGCGAAGTAAAGGGTTACGGCCGCATTCTTTTTATCTCCGGAAATGAAGCGATCCATGCTTCCGCCGGTTGATGATCCTGCTACCAATCCTAATACACTTGCGACATCGTATTTTTTTTCGGGTAACATGGCCCACTTGGGATGACCGTCGTGATAACTCCTAAAAACTTGTTTTAACATGTCGCTGATCGTAACGGCCCCTCCAACTTGGGGTATTTCGTTGGTAGCATAAATGCCCATCTCATCAATAAGCCTGATGGTGTCAGCGTTAGCAATCGCTCCTTCCTTATCGCCTTCAGCTACAACAACCATCTGACTGGAACCGATGAAATCACTGTTAGCCTTTTCAGCAGCAATATTATAGGGATGATCAGAATAAAGGATTGCCTTACCGGCGCTGGTATCTCCTACTTTCAAATGTTTTTGCGTTATATAACCGCCACCTAAGATAACTATAATAACTACAGCCAGGACAATCCACTTCCGAAACCCCTGAGTCAGGGAGATAAGAAACTCACCAATCTTTATGTATATCTTATCACCGGGACGCATTGTGATCTCTCTTAGTTTCTCACGCGCCGTTTCCTTGTCCAGACCTGCAAGCTCTCCCTTCTTTAAATGCTTGGCCCGAGGCGGCGGCAGGAGTGAAACCAGAACAGGATGCATAACTATCGAGCTGACATAGATCGAGATAATCCAGAAACTACCGTAGAAGGCCAGATTCCGCATCAAAGGGATGCTGGCTACGGCAATGGTGAGTACCCCCAGACCATCGGTGACAAGTCCCAGAATACCGGGCTTGTAAAGATAGCCGTAAGCGCTGATGATGGCCTGCTTCTGCTCCCCGATAGCGGCGTATTCCTCATGATAGCGTTCCATGGACTGGACCGAGTGGCTCAAGGCTCTTGCCGATAAAAGCAGCGGTATTACCAGAACCAATGGGTCAACGTTGATTCCAAGCGCTGCCGCAAAACCCAGGCCCCAAATAGCGCTGACCAATGCTGAAATAACGGGTATGAATATGCCCATGAAGCTTCTAAAATACCACCACAGCATGATGAGCATTACTATCGCTGTTACGATGAAAACATTATAAAGCTGAGGGACATAGTGGGCTATCCAGGCATAAAGCATAGGATAGCCTGTAATATACAGGGTGTGATTCTCATCTTCTACTTCAGACTTGATCTTTTGCATCTCATTGAATAGATTATTCAGGTCCAGGCCTTCTTCCCAGAACCCGGCGGCAATCAATGATGCTTTATCATCCATGCTGACATATACGCCACGGACTCCTTCATTGCTATAAACTATTTCCTTTAATTTTAAAAGATCTTCCTTAGACTCGGGTATAGCTCTTACTATTGGATTAGACCTGAGGCCATCATTACCCACACCGAAATTTTTCAACCGTGGATGAGTAAGAGATATAATCTGTAAATTATCCACCCCTTCTACGGTCATTACAAATTTTGTAATTTTATCAATCTTTTTGATGGTTTTGGTATTATATATATCCCCATCTTTTACCTCGAGAATTATACTCATCAAATTCGCGGTACCAAACATTGTGCGGTATTCCTTGTAAAGCTGGATGTACTCATGTTTGGGAGGGTAAAGATCGAAAAAATCGGTATGGATTCTCAGGCTGAAGCACTTATAGCCGAAAAATAGGGTGCCAATAATGATTAAGGTTAACATCAGAATCGGATGGCCCACATGATATTCGACCAATTTCAACCAAATTGTCTTATTGCCCTTATTTGTCATCAATCATTCCTCACAAAAATTATTGTTATCTTCACCAAGGATAGCCATGAAGCTTAGGCGAACTTAATCCCAGAAAAACAACCATATACTTTATCGATATGCAGATCTGTACATCCCACCGGGGATTATAGCTAAATCCAGACGAAGGTCAAAATAGGGTTACTCTTACCTAACTGAATTCATACCTACACAAAACAATAAATGTAATTTACTAAAACTTCTTAAAAAAGTTTGGGGGCCTCTTATATGCCTGGGTTTAAAACCCGGAGGTATGAAATCGGCCCCCGCAATAGCCTATCGTTAATCCGTTCAGTTAAACATTGATTAACGGCCCTTCTATTTGGACATGCGCATTATGTATTCTTTGTTGAATATTTTTGGCGACAATCTGGAAAGAGGCATAAACATGGAGCTATTTTCCTTATTCACAAAGTCGTTTTGGACCCATCCGGAAGTAGCATGGCGCGCCTTCTCGTCAATTGTCATCTGAATATCACGTATCCCTACGTTGTCCCGCCCCGATGGCGTTACGGTCTTGGTATATACGGCGACACTCCAGGTACGGAAGGCCCCCGTCTTGTCGTGTATTTCCTTCATGAAGATAACGTCGGTTTCCTTATCCATGTAATTGATATGCAAGCCCCAGGCATAATAGGGATCTTTAGGCATCTGCTCCATCACAATGACTCTCCTTGGTACCCAGACTATATTGAGCAGAGCCCATTTGGCGCCTTTCCAGTTAGGATCCTGAAAACCGATCTTGATGGGGGCGTAATTAAAGTGATAGGTGCCGTCCGGATCTTCCGTGGTGTGGCGTAAATCGACTTGTGAAAATGGGCAGAGTATTGTCTTTTCTCCCACAACCTTCCAGTCCATCCATGTGTTTTTCCCGTCCCACATAAAACCCAGATCCTGCCAGGCGTCAGAGCCGAAATATGGGTCGGAACGTACAACACCGGATGACTGCCGTACCCGGCGTATAGATGGAACATAAGCATAAGTGGTTACATCACCATCATCCATATAATCAAAGATTAACTGATTTATTCCAAACATATCAAAAGGTTCCATATTTAAAGAGATTGACATTTTGATATAATTGTTGGGGTTGTTGGTAATTTCCTGTCCCGGCGGACGGCCTGTCATCATAAGCTCGAAACTATTGGTCCATATATACCTGTGTTCACCTTGTTTATCATCTATCCAGGTAACCTTGTTCTGATAATGTTCACCCTGAATACGATATTTATTCCATTGGAAATTATACATGATCTTGTCGGCATACTTGGGATCTTTGGGATCAAGATGGGGGAAGGGCCGGCCATAGATATTGTAAAATGGAATTTTCCCCGTCTTCTTATCTATTAAATGCCCAGTGGCATCGACTTCGAATTTTCCGGCGTTTTTCTCACTGGCTTCCAGGAATTTATCATCATACTTATACTCATAATTCAATTTAGGTGCAGTATGCAGGACGAAATCGCCCCTTTCAACAGCACGGTACAGAGCCGGAACCAGAAGGTCTTTGTATTGGGCGCAGTTGCTCTTGTCGATTACCTTAGCGAGTTCTTCGGCAGCAGACATAGAAACGCCACCTAAAAACATTATCAATGCCAGAAACAACGGCAATATGAAAAATTTTGTGCAACTTATTGTTTTTTTTCTCACTTTTTCCTCCTTTATAGCTTTCCCTTTTATAGAAGAACTTGCTGAATAATTTTCCATAATTTCATCATTACCAGCTATAACCAACTTTTGCGGTAAGTTCGCTTGTAGGAACAAATCCAGAATAGCCTGACCTGGCCGTCTTGTCTCCCAGGAAGGCCTGCAGAGCAAAGTTAACATAAAGATTGCCGTTTATCTGCCAGTTTAAAATAGGATGAATCATCCAGGATGCTCCTCCTGCTCCTTTCCGTCCGGGGGCGTAGTTCATAACAATCATAGGAGCAATCCTGCCTTCGTACCAGCTCCACCCAATGTTAAGACCGAAGACATCGTAATCCTTTAGCTTGTAAGTACCAGGTTTTTCGAGAAGAGCCTTATCCCATTCATTGATTCTCTCGTGTGCCCACTCAAAGCCGAAGCTTGTTCTCTCATGATCGGTGATAAAGGGGACCATAATCTTCTTGTCAAGATACATTGCCCACCTGGTAGTTGGCTTGTAGGCAAAGGTTTCTAAACCTCCGGTTATTTCTTTGCTGGCTCCAAAGCCATTGCGTGCGATTGGATCTGCTGAATGATGGCCAAACTCACCCCTGACAACAAGGTCAATAGGCGTAACATTATAACTGAAATACATGCCGTAAACATGCTGTATATTGTGGGTCATATACGCAGCCATGTCAGAAAAACGTAACACGGTGCCGGCATCATTGTTTACATCCCTGAAATAAGCAAAGGAAATACTTAACCTCTCAAAGTCAGCAGTTAACTTCGCACCGTACTCACTTTCATTCGTAGGTACTTTCTGTTGGACGTTAAACGCTTTTAAGCCGCCAAACAGAATACTTACATAAGGAGCGTTCTGATTACTGTCAATCGGCCCGAATTGTGCCGGGCGGATGTCGGGAACCCAGAGAAAATCAAAATTAAGGGCCAAACCTTTCATAGCCGGAACGCTGTAATTTAAACGGGTCATATATAAAGGTATTTTTACATCATCAGGATTTTGGAAAAACAACTGATAGGAATTATCCTTGGGATTGATAACATCCACAATAGTTGTGGTGCCACCCGCCTCGCCCCAGGACACAAGCTGCCTGCCAGGCCTCAAGAAAGCACTGCCCAAAGCCCCGCTATATACAAAATCAACAAAAGCCTCACGTAAATCTTTCTCAAATTTGACATCATCCTTGCCGTAGTCAAAGCGCGTCAGTCCTCTATTTTGAACAATGTCATGATATTCATTCCCACGTAAATCGTATATCGAGTCATAAGCCCCGCGAAAGGTCAAATGAACCTTAGAAACTGAGAAAGGTCCAGCCTCCATACTGTCAGGATAAATGTCAATATCGAATTTTAAGGTATTTCTCTGCTGAACCCCTTCTACCTGGTCGAAAAAACCGTTCTGGATACCTGTTGTATCACGCAGAACAAAGTTAGATTCGAAATAACCATGAAAGCTAGTTTCCGCCATTACCTCTGCTGAAAACATCAGTAAAATGGACGCTATTGCAACAAAGTATAAAAATCTTCTTTTCCTAGGCATTTAAATTGCCCTCCTTTTCTGTAAGTAATGTTCAAAATAACAAGCTTACAAACTTTAACCCCATTTACTCTCTATGCTTTTTTCGGTCTTATAAGTTGCCCTCCTTCCTTGTTGTATGATGTGTTCCAAATAATTAACCCCCTTCTATGCAGCATAGCCAAAGTGAATATACTCTTTGGCCTTAAAAGGCTTTAAATCTTGAGCTCTTTATAAATCTGTGATCACAAACTTGTCTCAGCATTAAGTGCTATATGCAGGGGCAACTCGAGAAGGAAGTAAATTAATCAGATATACCGTTATATAAGTACCGATTGAGTTTATAATGCTATAAAGATCGTGCTATTCGAATTATATTGTAATATTAATTATTAACTATGCAAAATAAAGCAATATGTTATCAATATTTGATAATGATATCGCAATATATTAAAAAAGAATCGTAGAGAGAACAGAGCTAAAATAATAATAAAAATTCTTGTAGTAGTTATAAGTGATAGATGAAGACAAATTAATCAGATAGTGTCGGTTAAGTTTATAATACTATACGCAAAGACTGTGCTATTTAAATTATATTGTAAAAGAAATTATTAAGTATGCAACATAAAAAATATATTAAAAAATAATCTTGGAGAGAATAGAGCTAAAAGGTAGAACAGAACTAAAATATTAATATATTTTCAAATCATTGTAAAGTTTATTGTATGCCCGATTGCATATGATCAAAACCACCGGATTCATGTGGTGATTTACTTTCATAACAGCCTGCCCACCCGATGCCCATCTCTTATGGCATCTCCTATACCGGAATGTGACCCGTGCGGGAAAGCACTGTCGCCCACAAGGTGAAGTTCACTAATTTTTCCTCGTAATGCCTTGTACAATGAATCGTTTCGCTCTTTGCCGGTTATCAACACTACGGTGTCAATACCCTCAATTATCCTTTCCTGATGTGTAAAGACATTGATGACCTTCACCCTGTTTCCGGATATTTCCCGGATGAGAGTTTGGGGAGTCAGGGTAACTTTAGGCAAGATACGGGAATAGACCCATGGCAGATGATTGGTAATAAGCAGGTCCGCACCCACGTAAAAGAATGAGGTCAGAATTTCTACCTGCTTGCCTTGGTCGGCCAGCCATTCGGCCAAACCCGGCCCCACAATATAGCGTGTCTCGTCCTGGATTACTATTTTACTGCCGGCTTCCTTCCTCCCACTCAAGATCTCTTCCGGTGTTGTTACATTTTCCTGTTCCCAACCGGAAACAGGAGCAAACGTACCGGGGCTGAAACCATTTCTGTAATAAGAGGCACCGGTAGCCAGAACCACGGCATCGGGTTTTGCTGCCAGAATTTCGTTCGCGGTTATTTCATGGCCAAGTTTTATGTCTACCCCTAATTTGGATACCTGACCACGGAGCCATCGTCCAATTCCTTCTATTTCATTCCGGCCCGGAAGCTTGGCAGCAAGGTTCACCTGTCCTCCTAAGGTGTTTTCCTTCTCGTACACTGACACCGCATGGCCCTGCATAGCAGCCACCCGTGCCGCCTCCATTCCGGCAACCCCTCCCCCTACGATAAGAACTCTTTTTTGCATCTTTGCTGCAATAAGGGTTCCTAAGCCTAGTGTCTTCTCTTCCCCAAGGGTTGGATTGACAGTACACTGAAGGGAGGCTCCAACAAAGAGCCTGCCTACACAATTCTCATTGTCTCCCAAGCATGGCCGAATATCTTCAAAGCGTCCTTCCCGAGCCTTGTTGGGAAGCTCAGGATCGGCAATGGTTGCCCGTGTCATCCCCACCAGATCAGCTTGTCCATTGGCAAGCACCTTCTCGGCATAGAGGGGATCAGTAATCCGACCAACGGCAATAACCGGAAGATCGTTTAAAGCTTCTTTGATGGCTGTAGCTCCATACAGCATATAGCCCACGGGAGCGTACAAGGGCGCAACTGCTATATGAAGCTGATGCGGTTCGATGCCTATATCTATGCTCAAATAATCTACTTGTCTGGTTTCCTCTATCATTTGGGCTATGCGCTTCATATCCTCTATGGTGTTTCCTCCTGGAAACATCTCATCTGCATTCAAACGCACACCAAGGGCCATGCCATTGTTCATTTCCGCTCGTACGCACTCGATTAATTCCCTTAAAAACAAGAAGCGATTTTCAAGTGAGCCACCATATCTATCGGTACGATGATTCCAAAGGGGCGAAAGAAACTGATTTGCGGCCAAACCATGACAGGCATGAATTTCGACCCCATCGATGCCTGTCTGATTGATATTGCGGACACAATTACCATAGCATTCAACCCATTCTGCAATTTCTTCTATTGTGAGTTCCGCGGCTGTGATATTGTTTCCCAAGCCGGGAATGGCTGATGGACCTCTACCACTTCCCCATACTCCAATATTGACTAGCTCACAAAAAACCTTAGACCCATGTACATGTATAGCATCAGCAATCCTGGCAAGACCAGGAATGCAACGCTTATCGTAACCCAAAATTGGGCGAAACCCATGAAGGTATGGCTCAGGCATCACTAAAGGCGCTTCTATCTCTATCAACCCCACCCCGCCTTTGGCCTTTTCAGCATGAAAATAGATATGCCTTTCGCTGGGCAATCCTTCCGGAGTTCCGAAATTAGTGCTCACAGGAGTGCTGACGATCCGGTTAGGAATAACTACAGGTCCTAACGAAATAGGTGTGAACAGGTATTTAAATATCTCTTCAGCCATAATTATAGGTTCGTTATATTTAATTTATGCTTTTACTTGTACCGATTGAAAAATTACATTCAGCGAAATTTTCGTTTGTGTTTCCCAAGTTGACACAGGAATTTTTTTAGTATAAATTGATAAATGAAATAATTTTCGAATAATTTTTTATTAGATTCATGTCATGTATGTGAGCTTCTTAACATCAATTACATTTTATGTTTTGGTATAATAATTATGTCACATAAAATTGTAAAACAACGAAATAACGTTTCGCCTGAAAATGTCAGACTTTTCAAATCCCTTGGATCTATAATCAAAGCATACCGGTTATGGCGTGGGATAAGCCAGGAGGTATTCGCAGAATCAATTAAAATCAGTGTTCGGCAATTACAGAATTGGGAAGCCAAACGTAGCCATGCCAGAATTGAGAATCTCCACGACATTTCCGAGTTCACAGGAATCCCGATGCAGGCTTTGGTGTCTCTTAATTCGGACCAACCTGTCTGGTATTGCATACGGAAACGTCGTTTTACATACTCTTTGATCGAAACAGAACAGTTTACCTCTCAGAAATTATTCAGGCCAAATGAAAAGCCGGAAGACCATTCTTTCCTTAATATAATCCCAATTAAAAAAGAAAAACACCTTGATATGATTCTTTCATGTCACCGGGATCTTTACGGCACGGAAAAAACATTGCACCACGATGTATTTATGGAAACAGCAAGGCGATTTCCTGACTTAAATGTCATTATCGTTGATTATTTTGGCCATTATGTAGGTCATCGAATCTGTTTGCCTTTAAAAATTGATGTATATCAAGCACTTATAAAACAAAAGACCATCGAGAACTATATAACAATAGAAATGATTAGTGACATTATAAAGCTGGGGGAAGGGGTTTTTTTTAATTATTCTACCTTTTCTGCTAATGTAAACACATTATACAAAATGATTTTAGATGGCGTAGGATTCCTTTCCAAAATAAAACAAAAAGAAAAATACTTTCTTGCCACTCATACAGTCACAAAAGAAACATCGATCATACAAAACAATATGCAAATGAATTATGTGCGTAATTATCCTAATCCAAACGATGATGAAGTTTGCCCGGTAATCTATGAGACAAAATTGGATTTTCAACTGAGACCTGACGGGCCTTTTGGATGGATGTTGCATCCAACAACAAAGAAAGCGTCTACAAATAAACTGATTAATGGAATCAAACAGAAACAATCGCCGGCCAATTCTATTCAAAACTCAGAGAAAATCTACCATCCAAGTGAAAGCAACCGGAAATCCAAAAAAACAGAAAACTGTTCGCCTTTAATAGTTGATGGATTGCCTTTAATAGTTGATAAAAAGAAGAATGATAAACATTCTGAAAAAGCGGAAACTTGCAAAAACCCCAAATGCACTTTATATGGTAAAATTAAACAAGGAAATATAGTCTCAAACGGGACATACCGGACACAAAAAGGAACGCCGGGCCGCAGATTCTTGTGCAAGGAATGCGGCAAATCATTTTGCAGCAGAACAGGAACCATCTTTTATGACATACGTTCTCCGGAAGAAAAAGTTTTAAAAGCTCTTAAACTTTTGGTTAAAGGAATGCCTGTGCAGCATGTTGTAAAACTTTTGGGAGTTAAGTTTCATACGGTTCGCCACTGGCTTGAAGTTGCCGCTCTGCAAAAGGAAAAGATAAATGCCATTCTTATAAATGAGCCGGATATTTCGCGGGCCGAATTAAACACTTTGTGGGACTTTGTCAAAACAAATTCTCTTCGCAAAAGAGCCCTTCTATGCAGGGCGAAAAATAAATCCTATGCAACGGAATAGAAAACAGAGGCCTTTGAAGCCCCCTCCCTTTTTGGCCGATTACTTCGTCAGACTCATTTCGCACGAATTGACACGTAATGAAACATAAGCACTAACCTTTAGCGCTAGCCCTTAAATACTCATTGTATTGCAGTGGTCGAAATTCTCGCCTTCCTTGTATTTGACCAAAAAGGGTTAAGGGTATTCCTAATGTTTCTTACATCTCGGTTTCTTCCCGATCTCTGACATAGCGGCTGCTTTCATAAGCTCCCTACCATCTTTTGGAAGAATAAAGCCTTTCTTTACCGCCTTATGTGTTGCTTTGGCCCATTGCCATACGAACCGGCCGTGATTAGGGTAAAGCTCTGCCATCTTCTCCGATGTGAAAGGTATAGTGGTTCCAAAAAGTCCGCAGAAAGATCCCTCAGGTGGAATTCCAGTGTTGCCAAGCCCGCTGAGCGCAGCAATTGGCACATCTACTTGGGGCGTTCTTATCCCACCGCGTACGTTACCGTGCTGATCGAACTCAAACATGAAGCCATTAGTTTCAAATCTTGGGGCCACCGGCGGAACAATCCCCTTAGTCACCCATTTGTTGAGTGCGTGAACCGCAGCTTGCAGTACCCAGTGCTGAGGACCGGTGTTAACCGGATAGTCGCATTCCATCAGGCCTGGAAGCACTATGCTAGGTGGATTCTGCATGGACTCCAGATCCATGACTGCGTCTTGCCCGTCACCGATGTCGGAACTACCGTTAAGAACTGAGTATAGGTCAGCATGGGCGGTACCTGCAACCTCCCAGAGCCGGTATATGTCGGTGTCGGGTTGCGTCACGCTGAACCCGCTGACGGCAACATCTGTCTCGGTCATAAACACCAAAACAGGAACATTCAAGTCGTCACGGATCTGAGTCGGGCTCGGAACGTCTCCCGGATTAGGAACAGGCGCAGGAGTGCTATCCTGGTAAAGTGGCGCACCAAAATGCCAGCGGCTGTGCACGAGAAACCCGTTATACACATCCACTATCGGATGCACCGCATTTATGTATGTAACAAGGCGGAATGCAGATTGCGACTCACCTGCTGCAATAACCACAGTCGGTGTCAACCCATCAAACATAGTGGCAGCGTTGTCCCAAATTGCCTGGCCTGCCTGGGAGAAGATATCGTATGAAAAGCTGTCACCCGGATGCGAGAGATCCTCGTAGCGAGGACCGCCAAAAGCCTTCGTGCTGTTAAGACCTATCTCCTGGGCTGAAATGCCAACCCAGATGTATCCACTACGGGCTAACTCATTGTGTGTTGTCGTCCAATCCGGTGCACTATCGAGTCCTGAGGATACATTAAACCATTCCACAATCACAGTTCCATTAAACATTTTTGGGTCGATAGGCCGGTACACAATGGCACGCGTCGTGTATGATGCGTTGGCATTCGGAGCAACAGTCCACTTTCCGTCTACACCAAAAGGTTCACCCGGCAACGGCACATAGGCATTTGCCGTACCTGAGATTAAAAACTCTGCCTGCTGGTAACCTATATCTGCCAAGTCGAATGAGGTCGCCCACAAGAAGGGCGCTCCATCGGTTAACGGACCTGATACCATTGGACTGTCGGCTGTCGCCGATGCAAATCCAGGATGAATGGTTATTGCTCCAAACAATAGAACTCCTAAAAGAAGATAGCACTTTAGCCATCTCAAAATCCTTTTATTATTCCTTGTCATTTTATTCCTTCTCCTTTCTTATTTGTTATTGCAATTAAATCCGCCGCTCACCCAAAATGCAAAATATGGTGAACTGAAAATATTGCCAATCAGAAAGACTGTCTATTAACCTTAGCTAATCACCACCTCCTTTTTCCAGATCAAGAATTCAATTAATATGATTTGCAAGTCAATTTGATCATTGATTTTTTGCTACATTCCCAAAGCCTGCATCACTATTTTTGAAATAGATATTATTTCGATTTTCCCCTGGGACGCCTGCCTCAATATGAATTCGCCATCACCGCAGGGAACCAGAATGGCCTTTAAATTCTTTTTTCCGGCTTCTTCCAAAATGCGATCGGGCTGTTGTTTACAGCAATACTTGTTGGGTAAATCTACGAGTGTCAATCCTTTTATATTACCTAATACCTTGCGATACCTTGGCCAATCGAGATTTGTATTGTACGGAAACTGCCTGTGACAGCCTTCATAATATCCCATTTCCATAGGAGCAATCTCAAGCTTTTTTTCTTCAAGCTTGTCCATGATTACGTCCCAAACCCACCGATGGGAAGCGGTATCTTCAGGAAAGGTGTTTTTTACCAAAGCGGCGCATACATGACACATGTAGACCATGTCTTTTGCTCCTAACTGTTTGCCCAAGTCCCAATTAATTTGCATTAATCCTTTACATTGTTCCTTTACTTTTTGCCGTTCTTCTTCTGTAATATCAATAAATTCAATACTATCCTCAAGCACCGGGGCACCGCAGCATAACTCTTTTTCTAATGAGTAGTTATATTCAATTCCAAGCAGATCCAGAATATTGAACATGTTGAGTACCTGAGATGGTATCCAGAAAGGAACATAACAGCCGAATGTCAGAAAGTTTTTCGCATCTTTTTTAGGCTCGGGAACACCTATGGCTTTTAACAGTCCTGCTCTTAACATCCAGGCAGGAGCATGATTCCCGGTTTTTTTAATATCCTCCAACTGTCCTTGTAGTGTTCTCCCATCTGCAAAGTACGCGATCAACTCTTGAAAAAATGCGGTATAAGATACATTTCTTTCTTTCATTGTGTGTTATCTCCTTTTCATAAAGTATTTCTCGCTGCTATCCCACTTAGAATCGTGCTGCCTGTCCATATCTATCGGCAATGCAATGCCTGTAATATCTGAAGCTGCGTCTGAGCATAACCACACGACCGCTGCTGCAAATTTCTCAGGCGTCCTAAATCGTTTCAAATTAACCTGAAGCTTAGGATGTGTTGATATGCAGGCTTTATTCTTTTTTGTAGCAATAGGGCCAGGATATATGGCATTTACACGGATACCTGCCCTGGCATATTTCAACGCCGCTGTTTTTGTCAGCCCAAGAATTCCATGTTCAGTTGTTGTGTAAGTGGACATAGGTGGCACAAAAACCAATTCAGCGTCAGATAATTTATTGACAATAGTCCCGACCCCTTGCTTAAGCATTTGCAAAATCTCATACTTCATGCACAACCAAACACTATTCGTACAGATAATACTATCCCAGGTTTCCTTATCGTGATCAGCCGTCAAAGGTAGAGGTTGCCCAATGCAGGTATTATTAAATGCAAAGTCAATCCGGCCGTACCTCTCAATCACCTTTAGAATTAATGCCTCAGTCTCACTTTCCTGATAAAGATCTGCTTTGATAAAAACTGACTTCCCTCCAGCCTCTCTGATTATCCGAACTGTTTCTTCCCCTCCTTTGGCCAGAATGTCTGATACTACAACATTCGCCATTTCCTTGGCGAAAGCCAAAGCTGTAGCCCGACCGATTCCTGCGCCTCCACCTGTCACCAATGCTACTTTGCCTTTAAATTGCCCTCCCAAGCAATTTGGTGGTATTTGTATCTTTGGGGATTTTGGCAAAGCTACCTGTGCCATATGTTTTTCCTACCGCTATTCTACCGTACAGCCCTGTGCTGCCTGTCCACCGTCTATCGGCATAGCAATGCCTGTAACATATGAAGCTGCGTCTGAGCACAACCACACTACCGCTGCTGCAATTTCGTCCGGCGTCCCAAATCGTTTCATCGGGCTCATTGCAGCAAACTTATTCTCAAGTTCAGGATGGGCAGCCACGTATGCTTTATTACCTTCTGTAGCAATAGGGCCGGGACATACGGCGTTTATGCGGATACCGGACCTGGCATATTCCAAAGCCGCTGTTTTTGTAAGTCCTAAAATTCCATGTTTACTTGTTGAATAGGCAGACATGGTTGGAACCCCAAACAATCCTGCTCCTGAAGATGAATTAACAATGGCCCCGGCTCCTTGCTTGAGCATCTGCGGAATCTCATACTTCATACAAAACCAAATACTATTCAGGTTTGTACTGATAATACTATCCCAGGTTTCTTTGCCGTAATCAGCCGTAAGAGAAGGAGGCTGACCGATACCGGCATTATTAAATGCAAAATCAATTCGGCCGTAACTCTCGATCGCCTTTAAGATAAATCCCTCAACTTCACTTTGCTTAGAAACATCTGCTTTAACAAAGATTGACTCCCCGCCGGCCTCTTTGATCATCTGAACCGTTTCTTCTCCTCCTTTTACCAGAATATCGGATATGACAACCTTAGCCATTTCTCCGGCAAATGCCAATGCTGTTGCCCGACCGATTCCAGAACCTCCCCCGGTTACCAATGCTACTTTGCCTTGAAATTGTCCTCCCATGTCAGCACCTCATCAAATTACCAATTTGCTGCAAGATAGTACTTACTACTTACAGCATTTGTCATAATAATATTCCGATATCTTCAGTTGTCATCCGGGTATGATTAAGTATTTATGAAAATTGATATGGATTTTTCAGAGTCTGTTTCGCTTGGAGAGTTTTTTACCAACCAATCCGCTCAGCCACAGTAAACCACCGAAAAATACAATACCTACAAAAAGCGCGCTAAACATCTGGGGAAAATCACCGTCTGCTTGCAAATGTGGAATTGTACCCACGGTGAGAAACAACATGGTGGCATTATTCACCAGTTTTTTAGCCCAGCCCATTACCAGGCAATACACCAGAAAAACTACCAAACAAAGAGCAAGTATTAATCCTGTAGTCCCGAAAACCTGCGGGAAGGCATGCAGTAAAAACGCTGTCAGCAACCCGGCAGTTGAACCGATAATACTATCAACAATCCTGTCAAAGCTCATCTGCTCAACTCCCGCCCAGTAAAACAACCACAAAAATCCTGCCCAGAACTCTGAAATACCCAAATAATGTGTAATGGAAAGGTAGATAACGACTACCAGGGCAACTGCAACCACCATCATCAGTCCTTTAACGGGAGAAATGGGCTGGTTTATCTTTTCCTGTTCCACTTTATTTTCATCCATAATTAAGTTTTCCTTATAACCACTCCCCAGCCATGCTCCGATATCCTGTCAGCTCTATCCGCCTGCCAACGGCTTTAGTATGATGACACAATCTCCATCGTATAGAACTTTCTCTTTTGCTACAGCTCTTTGCTTGATCATGAAGCACGTTCCTTTATCGATTGCAAGATTGCCGAGCTGCTCGCTCAAAGATCGTACCAGATCGCTTACTGTAGCACCTTTGGGCAACTCAACCGAATACGCCTCTTTGCCACCCATGGCCTTTCCAGGCAAATAGAACTTGACCGTAATAATCATAGCATCCACTCATTCAGCGATATTTCTTTGGAGATGTCCCAGCCATTTGGGCAGTGCTATGCCTCTGAAAGCATCTGAGTTTCGGCAATTGCCATGAACCCATTGTCAATCTGCAAGTCCACGCCATTGATAAAGCTTGCCATATTGCTGTTCAGAAAAACCAGGGGGTGCCCCATTTCTTCTGCCGTGGCATAACGGCCGATCGCGTAGCTCTTTATCATTTCTTCCCCGTGAGCGGCAATAAAGGCCGACAGTAATGGAGTCGCTGTCGAAGCGGGACTCAGGCTGTTAATCCGGATTCCTTTTTCTATCAACTCGCCCGCTTTCATCCTCACATAGGCGTTGATACACTCTTTCGATACGGTATAGCCTCCACCAGGAATTGCAGCGAGTCTTGCGGGATCAGCTTTTAGCCAAGCCCGCGCTTCATCAAAGCCTGGTGTAGCCAGCAATTCACGGTATTTCGACAGATTCGCCCGCCAATTTGCGCCACCCAGTGACGAAATGATTGCAATCGCACCTCCAGCATCCAGCCGTGGCAAAAGACTCTCTATGAGATGCCTGTGTCCTACAAAGTTTACCATGACAGTATCCACGTCAGAAAAAGGCGGACCCGGCAAGCCAGCGCAGCAAAAGATGCTATCCACTTTCCGGGGAAGCTGTTGCAATGCCTCGTCAATTGATGCTTTCTTCCCAAGATCCACGGGAATGTACTTTTTTGTTTTGACCGGTACTTCTTTTACATCAAGAGCATAGATCTCCGCCCCCAGCTCCAACAACATCTCGGTAGCTGCCAACCCCATTCCGGAGGCTGCGCCGTCGATCACGACTTGTTTTCCTTTATAGCCCCAGTAATTTTCTTTCATATTTAATATCCTTTGCCTTTAGATTGATTGCTGTTTAACGCATAGTCATGCATATAGATCCCGCGCCACGTTCTCCATGCCTTTCATAGCCTCCAGCGCGCCCCGCTCAGGTTTGCCGGTTTCACGATTCCAACCCAGTGCCGCAAAGAACTTTTCTCCCATCATCTTATGGTCGACAGCTACGCCGGCAGTAGGCCCTTCTTTCAAAGGCGGTTCTCCCACAATTCGGGCAGGCATTTGAATGCCTGTAGGTACCAAACCCTCACGCAGGTTAAAGGCATGCCTCATAGTCAAAATGCGCAGGCCGGTTTGGTACATGTCCTGATCGTTAAAAGGCATTCCGGTTATAGCCGCGATATAAGACGGCAGAGAGCCAAATGGAGATGCAAACATAAAGAACATGCAGAAACCTGAAGCATTGAGTACCTCCATATAACAAGTGCCTCCCACGTCAGCTTGACCAAAAGAAGGATCAGAAGGCGGAATCCCTGACAATCCACCACCACCTTTACAATGGCGACCCGGTGTCGGATCGTATTGGAAGGTCCGGGCCACTACAGGCTGCAGTCTGGGATCGTGCATGCCGGGCTCTATACCTGAAAAAGTTATCAGGCACTCGGTTCCCTTGCCCCAGATTTTGGCTGCGCCTGCCGAGCCCCGGGCCAGTACTTTACCGCATCCATTCTGGTCGGCGATCTTTTGTGTGATCTCCACCACGGCCTCGGCGTTTCCCCATTTCAGATCAATGCCGTCCAGGTCCTCTTTGGTGAGCACCCCATTCTCATAGCATTCCATTGCCCAGGCCAGGGTAGAACCAGCTGATATAGTATCCAGGCCGTACCGGTTGCAAATTTCATTGCACTTCAGGATCGCTTCCACATCGTCAACCAAAAGAAGCGTGCCAAAGGCGGCGGCTGTTTCGTATTCCGGCCGTTCGGTCTCTCCCAAAGGCCACTTGCCAGAATCCACACGATATACTGCCCCACACTTGAGCGGGCAATTTGCACAGCCATATTTAGCAGTCTTATACTTGGTGTCAAACGACTGCGAACCGATTTTCTGCGCCTTCTCCTCTCCGAAATCAACAATGCCCACACC
The DNA here is from genome assembly GCA_043825875.1 of Pseudomonadota bacterium. Classification (GTDB taxonomy): domain Bacteria; phylum Desulfobacterota; class Desulfobacteria; order Desulfobacterales; family RPRI01; genus RPRI01. The sequence goes on from JBDRRF010000041.1 coordinate 56,926, forward strand.
TGCCCAGTTCTTCACCGGCGAGTCACCGGACAGGGCTGAAGCCGTGGTAGTTGCTCCTGTACCCAGTGTCTTGAATCCGGTCACATACCAACCTATAGGGTCATCCGGAGGATTTTTTATAATCGCCATGCAGGCCTTGTTCAGTTCATTTACTTTTGCCCGATCAGCCACCGGAATCTTGCCGGTCCCATGGACTGCGATGGCCTTAAGCTTCTTTGATCCCATCACGGCGCCTGCACCGCCACGGGCCGCAGCTCTGTGCCCGTCATTTATAATACAGGATATCAGCGACAGCTTTTCACCCGCAGGCCCGATAACTGCTGCCCGCAGCTTGCTCTCGCCCGTCTCCTTTTCAAGGGCCTTTTGGGTATCTTTAGAATCGAGACCCCAGAGGCGACTTGCGTCGCGGAGTTCGGCCTGTCCATTTTTAATCCACAGGTATACCGGTTTTTGAGATATTCCTGAGATAAACACAGCATCGTAACCGGCCTTCTTTAACTCCGGGCCGAAGAAACCGCCAGAGTTGGCGTCATTAAAACCGCCGGTAACAGGCGATTTACATACAACTGTGTAGCGTCCTCCTAGTACCGCCCCAGTCCCGGTTACAGGGCCGGTTACAAACCCCAGAATGTTATCCGGGCCCAAAGGATCGGTACGGGGTTTCATCCTGTCATACAAAACCCTGGCACCGATTCCATATCCCCCAAAGAAATACATAGCAAGGTGATCGTCAAGTATCTCTTCGGTGATGGCGCTTGTGGTTAGATTGACAAAGAGAATTTTGCCTACATATCCACTAAACATAAGGGTACCTCCTATTTTCTTGCATATAAAAGTACAAAAACTTACTTTTCCTACAAAAGCGATACCGGGACTTATTTTGCCTGAGATCCGACAACCGGTATAGCACCCATGACTTTTATCTGGTTGCCCTCTGTTATAATAGCCGCAGAACGTGTGCCCACAATAAAACCTCTGTTGCCACCAAGAAGAGCAGTACCGGAAAACCAATTAAGTTTTACCTCCAATGGCACGGGAATGGAGCTCCAGGTCTTGCCGCTATCGTTGGTTGTGACAATCGTACCACGATCTCCGGCAGCGATTCCGTAATTCTCGCCCAATTTAACATCATAAAGGGCTTGCCCCTCTGTCGATTCGCCGGTATTGGCTTTAATAGGCTGCCAGGTATGACCTCCGTCATCTGTTATCAGCATGATGCTGCTCAAACCAACGGCTACCCCGTGCTGCTTTGAAGAAAAGGATATCCCAAAAAGGGTCGTTTCCGTGCCTGACTTTTGGGGAGACCAGTTCTTACCACCGTCTTCCGTATGCAGTATCGTCCCGAATTCCCCGGCCATCCAGCCTTCCTCTTCCCCCTTAAAATCGATAGCGTATATGATAACATCCTCCGGGTAGCTCCTGTCCTCCCAGGTCTTGCCACCGTCTTCCGTATAGAAAACAGCTCCCCAATCCCCTGAGGCCCAGCACTTTTGAGGGCTTACGGCCTTAACCGCAAGTAGTTGTTTTCTTTTGGGAGCCTTCTGCTCCTCCCAGGTTTTGCCGCCATCAACAGTATGAAATATTGTCCCGGATTTTCCTACAACCCAGCCTGCTTTGGAATCACAGAAAGAAATGGACAAGAGAAGAATTTCCGTTGCTATGGTTTGCCTTTCCCAGTTCCTTCCTTCATCTGTAGTATGATACACAGAGCCCCTGGCGCCTGCGGCCCATCCCTCCTTGTCACCGACAAAACATACTGAATAAAGGTGATCGCCATAGACTTGCTTTTCTTCCGTAGCATAAACCGAATTGCCGGTGAAAATCAGCAACACTGATAACAATACTATTGTAACAAAAGGGATTCTTTTCTGTTTCATCTTTTTCCTCGCCACCCTCTTCATGATTATTTTATTTTAAGCCCTGTATTTATGTAAAATCTTTTCCGGACCGATGATAGAAACCAACGCCGGTAAAACCGTGAGAGCCCCCACCATGTTGGCAACCAGAAGAAAAGCCAGCAACATTGCCATTTCAGCCTGGAATTTGAAGCTGGCAAAAACAAAAAATATGACCGACACCACCAGTGTGGTGGAAGTAAATATGATGGCTTTTCCCGTTGTTGTAATAGCCATATAGCGGGCCTTTGTGTAGTCACCCTGGCTGAACTGATATTCTTCCGCCAGCCGGCTTAAGATATAAATGCCGTAGTCTACACCTATGCCTACGCCCACCGATGCCACCGGCAGCGAATTGATGTTCAAATCGATTCCCATTGTCAGCATCAAAAGATCGCTCAACACCTGAGACACCAACAATGGTATAAAAAGCACCACCGCTCCCCACCAGGTTCTATAGGCAATTGTGCAGAACAGGAAAGTGGCGCCAAATATAAGGCCCATGTTAATCCAGTAGGACCATTCCACTTCCTCATTTACGGCAGCAAGAATTCCCAGGATGCCGCCCGCCAGATGGAAGGTCACCTGCTTGGCCGGATTATTCCTGATATATTCTTTAAGAGACGAAAGGGCCTTTTTTATTGACGTATTGTTATAATCACGGAAGTAAAGTGTTACTGTCGCATTGGTATTCTCGGCAGCTACGTATCGGTCCATCTCGCTGCCGCTTGTAGACCCGGCGATCAAACGCAATACCTGTTCCACATCCCCCGATTTTTCCGGCAACATAGCCCACTTGGGATTTCCTTCATGAAACATCCTGAAAACTGTTTTAATCATGTCGCTGATGGTAACGGCACCTCCAACGGAGGGTATGTGATTGGTGGCATACCTTCCCATATCATCGATGAGTCTTACTGTTTCTTCATCCGCGATCGCTCCTTCCTTTTTGCCTTCGGCGACAACAATAAGCTGGCTGGAGCCGATAAATTCCTTGTTTATAAGATCGCCTGCAATATTATAGGGATGATCATCATACAAGATAGCCTTGCCGGCGCTGGTATCACCTACCTTCAGATACTTTTGTGTAACATAACCGCCTCCAAAGATAATTAAAATAACCAGTGCCAGGACAACCCACTTCCTGCTCCCCTGGGACAAAGCAATCAGCAATTCACCCAACTTCACATAAATTTTATCACCTGGACGGGCGGTAATACTTTTAATTTTTTCTCTGGCCTCATCTATACTCAGACCGGCCAGTTGTCCTTTCTTTAAATGTTTTGCCCGCGGCGGAGGTAAAAGCGAAACCAGCACGGGGTGCATGACAATTGAGCTGACATAGATAGAGATAATCCAGAAACTACCGTAGATGGCCAGATTACGCATAAGCGGGATACTGGCCACAGCGATGGTTAATACCCCCAGGCCATCGGTGATCAGTCCCAAAATGCCGGGCTTGTATAAATAGCCGTAGGCGTTGATAATAGCTTCCTTCTGTTCCCCAACGGCAGCATATTCCTCATGGTACCGTTCCATGGACTGGACGGAATGGCTCAAGGCCCTGGCTGATAAAAGCAGCGGCACCACCAATACCAGAGGGTCAACGCTTATATTCAGGGCAGCGGCAAACCCCAGGCCCCATATAGCGCTTACCAGCGCTGAAATCATTGGAATGAAGATCCCCATAAAACTTCTAAAATACCACCAGAGCAAAATAAGCATAACTACCCCGGTTACAATAAAAACATTATATAGCTGAGGGGTATAGTGAGCTATCCATGCATAAAGCATCGGGTATCCGGTAATGTAAAGGGTGTTGTTATCATCGTCTGCTTCCGACTTGATCTTCTTCATTTCCTTGAAAAGATTATCAAGATCCAGACCCTCTTCCCAAAACCCTGCGGATATCAAAGCCGCTTTATCATCGAGGGAGACATACATACCACGCACTCCCTCGTTGCTATAGACCTTCTCCTTTAAAATTTTCATTTCCTCCGGAGTCTCTAACACACCCTTCACTATGGGCTCGATATTGATTCCCCCGGCACCCACACCGTAGTTCTTGAGCCTGGGATGAGTCAGTGAGATAATCTGCAGATTATCCACCCCTTTGACGGCCATGATTTGTTTGGTGATCCGGTCCACCTTTTTAATAGTTTCAACGTTATAGATGTCACCGTTTTTCACCACTAAGGCCAAGGTCATCACATTCGCCGTACCGAACATGCTGCGATATTGCTTATAAAGCTCGATATACTCATGTTTTGGAGGATAGAGATCAAAAAAATCAGTGTGGACTCTCAGACTGAAGCACTTGTAACCGAAAAACAGGGTTCCTAAAACAATCAGCGTCAGCATCAGAACAGGACGACCTACATGAAATTCGACCAACTTTAACCAAATTGTCTTTTTATGTTCGCTTGTCATCAATTACTCCTCACAATGATTAATTGTGTCTTCAACTTTAATGTTCTCAAATAGAGCCAAATCCTTAAGTGCCTCGCATGAACGGGAAAAATGTTTTGTAATTATTTCTCATTATTTGGGGACTAATTCCATATGTTTCATATCGTTGAAAAGATGAAATCAGTCCCCGCACAAAAAACGCCCCTGAATGATTCTATTCTGAAAGCATCCGGGCATTAACCGGCCTTTTATTTGGACAGGGCCATTAAATTACTCTTCGTGAAAAAATCCATCGACATCCTGGAAAGAGGCATACACATCGCGTAGTTATCGCCCTCTGCATTGATGTGAATGGTTACTGTGGCATGACGGGCCTTTTCGTCAATTTGTGTCTGGTCATGCATTATCCCTGCATTATTATCACCATCCGGGGCTTCGTTATAGTCTCCGACATTAAATGTCCAAGTTCGGAATTCCCCGGCCTTGGTATCTATTTCCTTCATCCAGATCTCGTTGGTCTCCTTATCCACCCAATTTCTGTGCAAGCCCCAGGCATAATAAGGATCTCTTGGCTTCTGCTCAATAACCCAGCATTTTCTGGGAACCCAGGTTGCACTGGTAAGCGCCCACTTAGCGCCAGTCCAGCCGGGAGTGTCATAACCGTATTTATTCTTAGTTGCGTTCAGGAAAAGCGTTCCATCAGGATCTTTCTTAATCATTGTTTTATTGGTGCTGGCAAAAGGAACAAGGATCGTCTGCTCACCCACAAGCTTCCATGTCATCGTTCTGTTTTTACCGCCCCACAAGAAAGTCAGATCCTGCCAGCCATCGGACCCCATCCAGGGGTCGGACCTGCTCACCCCTGAGGTTTGCCGAATCCGCCGGATGACAGGTACATAAGCCATCTGAACCATGTCGCGTTTATCCATATAATCCCAGTCTAACTGATTGGTGTTTCGCATACTGTAAGGTTCTTTGATTATGCCGAATTCAGCATAAGACCAATGTTCTGGATTTTTGCTCTCCGGCACCGCCTGCCACGTCGGCCGGCCCTGTATGCCCATGAGACGGGAATCTGAAAGTATATATCGGTGGATGCCCTTGTCGTTATTTACCCATTGAATGCGTTGCTGATAATGATACCCTCCTATACTGCCTTTATTAAAATAGACGTTCCACATGATCTTTTCTGCGGCTTTGGGATCTTTTGAATCGATATCGGGAAAAGGAAATCCATAAATATGATACATAGGAATCTTCCCCGTTTTATCGACCAAATCACCCTCGGCGTTTATTTGAAATTTCCCGGCATTCTTCTGACCCGCCTCCAGAAACGTATTCCAGTGCTTATACTCAAAGTTCAATTCCCCGGTGTTGAGAATATAGTCACCCCTTTCTACAGCCCGGTAAAGGGCGGGCATGAGTATGTCCTTATATTGTGCGACATTGCTCTTATCTATTGTCTTGGCAATTTCCTCAGCCGCCTGGACAGGACCGGCCCCAAACAGCATAACCAACACTGCAAATAGAGAGCAGATCCACCATCCTGAAAATCTAATTGTTTTAGTTCTCACTTTTCCCTCCTTGTAGCTATCGTAAGAATGAAATAAGCCGCTTGTTATTTTTTTTTCGCTCATGCTCACCATTCGTAACCCATTTTTAATGTCAACTCACTCGTACCTACAAGTCCCGCAAAGCCCGACTTGGCCGTCTTATCTCCCAAAAATGCATGTAAACCCATATTGGCATAAAGATTGGAGGATATTTGCCAGCTTACAGTCGGATGGATATAACCCGAACCTCCTCCTGCCCCTGACCTTCCAGGATTATAGGCGGCAGCAATCAAGGGAGAAATTCTACCCTGCCACCAGCTCCAACTCATGTTAAACCCGATTATGTCCATATCTCTTACCGGGCTCCCCGCTTTAGAAGCTTCAGGATGGTTAAAAGCCGAATCCCAACTGTTAATCTTCTGGTGTATCCACTCCAGGGAAAAACCAATCGGCTCGTGACTGGTAATCCATCGAACATAAATGTTCTTGTCAATTGCTACCATATACAGGGTTACCGGTTTCATGCGATATGTTGCCAGGCTCATTGGCGCCAGGGTTTTCAATTCCGGTACCGCAAGAGTAACCGGCTGATTTGAATGCTGAGCAATCTCGCCTCTTAAAACCAGGTCCAACGGTGAGATCTGATAACTGAAATAAGCGCCGTAAACATCCTGGGTCGGATGAGTTAACAAAGCCTTTGTAGGAATCATGCCGACACCGGGTATGGTGATAAAATCCGTTAAAACTGTGGCAGGATCATTGTTAACGTCCCGGTAGTAAGCCATTGATAAACTGAGCAACCCAATGTCCGCAGTTAATTTTGCCCCATACTCCTGCTTATTGGTGGGCACATCCTGCCTGACATCCAAGCCTCTGAAGGCGGCGAAAGGTAATATGGAAACGTAAGGCGCGTTCATGCCTGCCGTTGGGTTAAGGGCAACACTGTCCAGTGGCCCGAACTGCGAAGGCCGGATGTCGGGAACCCACAACAAATCAAGATTCAGTCTTAAACCCCCTATAGGTGGAGCGCTGTAGTTTAACCTTGCCATCCAAAGAGGAATAGCAACGTCATCAGGGTTCTGAAAAAACAGCTGATAGGATTGATCCTTGGGACAAATAACATCCAAAAGGGTGGCGTTGGCCGAAGACTCACCCCAGGAAACGAGCTGCCTCCCCGGCCGGAAGAAAGCACTGCCCAGTGGTCCACCATAAGTAAAGTCAATAAATGCCTCGCGCAAATCAGACTCAAATCTGATATCCTTTAAACCATAATCAAATCTTGAAGCGCCAATATTTTCAGTAATGTCACCATATTTATTGGCACGTAAATCGAAGATCGAGTCATAAGCCCCCCGAAAGGTTATTTGGAACTTCTGCACCGCGAAATCTTCCCCTTTTAAATCAGGATTAATTGAAACATCGAACTTTAATGTATTTCTCTGCTGAACCCCGTTCAGATGGTCCAGGAAACCATACTGAATGCCGTTCTGATCACGCATAACCATGTTTGATTCAAAATAACCGTGGAAACCAACTGCACTCTCCGCACTAACCCCAGTGGCAAGAAGCCCCATCATGGCTGCAACAACAAAAATATACAACCACTTGCTTTTTCTATTTCCTCCTCTACTGCTCATAATCTTTTCTCCTTTTGTATAGTGTTTTGATAACAACTTTACAAATACCAACTCCCATTCCTTTTTTTATACCCCTCCTTTTTTATAGTATTTGACAGCACTAAAGAAATTCCTACCACCATCGCATCATAATATACTGCGCGAGCGGAGATAATCTGATGTTGCCTCAACGCCGGCAATTGGCGTTTTCCCTCAAAGTTGAATAAAGAAATATTGCAGGTAATAGTAGCATTAGTCTTTTTACTGATTTAGTTATAAGCCTAAATTGACAAATGCCTATTATATTCCATTAACAGGTAAAATTAATATCCCCCCATAGTTCGTCAGGATTTTTACTATGGAGAATCTATAAACAATTTACTATGGCAGAAACGTACAGAGCAGGAGTTTGTTGAACAGTAAACGGTATTTTCGGGCATCAGCCATTATGCATTAATTAAGTATTTCCTTAAAATTGCTCAAAACAGATAAAATATTTTCCATGTCTTTGCCGCCAAACACCACGGCTTGTTTTAGCAGTATTTCTAATCCTAAATCACAATGTTTCGAAAAATCTTTTTCGGTTTTGCTATTTCTGGCAAGAAAACCCAATAGGTGAAAATTGTCGGGGCTGTTTTATCCCAACTTGACACAAAAACTTTCTTTTGGTATATGTAAAAAAAGTAAAAGATCGAAATAATAATTGCATTCCATCTATTCAGCAGTTCCTGATTTTTAAGCATCAACGGCACTTTGTGTCCTTATTAGGATAAATTATGTCATCTAAGATTTCATTACAACGAAATGAGCTTTCGTCTGAAAAAGTCATTCTCTTCAAATCCCTTGGATCTCTTAGTAAAGCATACCGGCAATGGCGTAAAATGAGCCAGGAGGTATTTGCAGAATCAATAAAAATAAGTGTTCGTGAATTACAGAATTGGGAAGCCAATCGTCGCCGTGCCCAAATTGAGAATCTTCATGATATTGCCGAATTTACCGGAATCCCCATGCAGGTCTTGATTGCTCTTAATGCAGATCAGCCCGTCTGGTATTCAGTGCGTAAGAGGTTGTTTATGTATTCTTCTATAGAAGAAGCACAGTTTTCCTCTCATGAGTTATTCAGGCACCGCGAAACATCTGGTGACAACAATCTATTAAAGAAAGTCTCTATTACTAAAGACAAGCACATCGAAATGATTCTTTCATGCCATCAAGATCTTTACGGTTCCAAGAAACCATTGGAAAGTTCAATTATTAAAGCTGCTATCAGTATAGTGCCCAACCTGAGTAACATGATATTTGACTCCTGGAACCATCTTGTGGGTCATCAGATATGCTTGCCTATTAAGATGGAAGTATATCAAGCGCTCAAGAAACAAAAGACCATCGAAAATTATCTGACCCGTGAAATGATCAGCGATATTACTACACTGGACGAAGGAGTCTTCTTCTACTATTCTACATTCGGAGCCAATCTAAGCGCAGCATCACGGCTAATTATAGTTGGTGCTCGTAGTCTTTCTGAAATAAAACAGAAAGATGGATACCTGATCGCCAGCCATACGATCACAAAAGAAGCCGCGACCGTTCAGGAAAATGCGGGAATGAAGTTTGTTGGGAACTATGAGTGCATGCTTGATAATCTTCACTCTACCATATACGAGATTGGATTGAAATTTTATCTGAGACCCAATGGGCCAGTAGGATGGATCATTGATCAGTTTAAGGAAGAAGTCTTGGTTAAAGAAAGGAAAAGACAAAACCAAAAGAAAATGTCACCGGCTCTTTCTGCTCAAGACCAGGACAAATTCAGCCGTCCCGGAAAAAATAATCACGCAATCGTTGATAAGTTTGTCACAATCGTTGATGGAAAAAAACGGGAAATCCAAGATGGTAAAACGCAATACATTAATTTACCAATGGTATCATGTAAAAATCAAAAATGTACTCTTTATGGTAAAACAGAAAAAGGTAATATTGTTTTTAATGGAACATACCGGACAAAGCAAGGAACGCCGGGTCGGAGATTTCTATGCAAAAAATGCGGTAAATCATTTTGCCACAGAACAGGGACCATCTTTTATGACCTCCGTTCTCCTGAAGAAAAGGTTATAAAGTCTCTTAGCCTTTTGCTAAAAGGAATGTCTTTACAAGGTGTAGCAGAATCTTTGGGTACCACCTACAGCACGGTTCGACGGTGGCTGGGCATTGCAACCAGACAGAGTAAAAAATTAGATGCGCTGCTTATAAAGGAATATAATGTGTCTCCTGCAGAATTAGCTTCTTTATGGACTTTTGTCAAAACGAATTCTCCTCACCGAAGAGCGTTTCAAAGCGGGCGAAAAATAAATCCTATTCAACAACGAAATAGGGTAGAGCACATTAAATAAATGCCCCCCACTTTTCATAATATCCGGTCTGCAACTACTGCAATTCCATCCTATCTGTTGCGGGATAAACCCGCTGCTTCTCGGCTGTCTATCCTTAATGCCCGTTTTGGTTGGCTCCGGGAATTCTTATTAATTTGTGCCGGGCGACCACTGCGTTCTTTTTCTATAAGACCTGTTACACCTTCATTATTTAGTCTCTGTATCCACTGCACCACAGTCCAGCGACTTACTTCGAAAAGTTCAGCTATCTGGCTACTGGTCCATCCATTCAGAACCAATAAACCAGCTGTAACACGAATACCCAGCCAGGTTTTTAGATCCTGTTGAGCCATTTCGAGAAGAGCTTTCTTTGTCACCGATTGATTGCTTATAGTTAATGCTTTCATTAAATTCTCCCGCTATCAATTTACGTATTGTAAAAGTTGTATTTGCTTTACTATACTTATTCTCTTTGATATGAATATATATGAGTGCTTACCGCATATGCACTCATACACAAACAGAGCAAAAGCATAATAATGGCGTTAATCTTCTGTCAGACAGCCTTTTTTGCTGTTTCTTCCGCCAATTTCATTAAATCTTCACGGACTTCGGCATCGCCTACATTCATAACCTCGCATGCCCGGATCACCTGGTTATCACCAAATCCGTGCCAGTCGAAAAAAAACGCATATCTTTCAAAAACATCTTCAAACCGTTTTTCTTCGGGATGTCCCTGGGTTTGTATAAAAACCATTTTTTTACCGGGCTTGAGACGGCTACGGTAAGGATTACTTCCAAAATCCGGCACAAAATATGAAAATGTTCTATCAATAAATGCTTTGACCTGGCTTGAGACTTCACCATAATAGATCGGGGTGGCAATCACAAGAATATCACAATTTTGAACCTCATCCAGCACTTCTGCCAGATCATCTTTCAGAACACATTTATCCAATTTCGTTTTGCAGGTCATGCATGCCTGACAACCACGGTATTGAAGCTTGTTTAAGGAAAAGGATTTTACTTTGGCACCCAGTTTCTCAGCAGCTTCATTGAATCGCCTGGCAATAACAGTACTGTTTCCCTTGGGTCTGGGACTTCCGAACAGACAAACTATTTTTTTTGACATTTTTTCTCCTATCTATCGATATATAATTATAATATTCGCAATCCGGTATCAGTTATTTCCATGTTTAGCAGGGCCAATAAGAGCGCTTTCGGAGCTGGATGGCACGTGCGCAAATATTCCGCCATCCACCGCGATAATCTCACCTGTAATAAAAGAAGCATCATCTGAAACAAGGAATGCAACCATATTGGCGATATCTTCGGGCGTGCCCAGTCTCGGAGTAAGAGTATACTTTAACATCATTTCTTCCACTTCGGGCGTAATAGTAGCCTTTGCTGTTGCCGTAAGCATCAGCCCGGGACAAATAGCGTTGCAGCGTATACCCTGTTTGCCGTATTGAGTTGCAGCATACTTGGTAAGGGAGATAACCGCCGCCTTGGACACTCCATAAGCTGTACGAGCCATGTCACCGGCCACACCGGCACCTGATGATGTATTTACTATCGCACCTCCACCACGCTTTATCATCTCAGGAATAGCATATTTGCAGGCAAGCATAGTTCCCCGGACTGTGATCTCCATAGCCCTGTCCCAGGTCGCAGCCTCCATATTTACTATGTCCCTGTCACCAGGGCCTGGCAGTGCTGCGGCATTGTTGTGCAATATGTCCAGACCGCCAAACTCGCTGACCGCCTTCTCAATCATAGCTTTGATTGCATCTTCGTTACGAAGATCCACATGGCAGGCCACTGCTTCTCCTCCTTCACTCTTAATTTTAGCGACCAATCTTGCAACCGGTTCATCAACAATATCAGCGGCAACTACTTTAGCACCTTCTTTCGCCAACAACATAGCTGTCGCACCTCCAATACTGTTGCCACCATCAACCAAATAAGCACCTGTAACAATTGCTACTTTACCGTTTAATTTTCCCATTGTTTTCTCCCTTATACAAAACCATTGTCATTGTTTACCTGCTTTACAGCGCCATCTGCAGGATCCCAGCCTCTTTCATTATAATATTCGGTCAGCAAGGCATCAAAGCTCTCTTTGCTTACAGGATCGTGGTTTTCGCCGTTAGAAACCAGACGCTCTGAAACAAAGCGCCGGGCGATGAAGCTATCATCTTTTCTTATGCGGCCTTCGCAAAGATCAAACATCCTTCTTATATCCCAAACACGTCCCGCAGCCTGCAAAAACTTTTCCCCGTTCATCTTAATTCCTGTGAGAGCTTCGTAGAGACCGGCCCACACGCTTAATTCCACCTGCTGATGCATGGGCATCTGACACTGACCAAGGCACTCAAACATTGTAGCATTATCTTCCGCCCATTTGGTGAAACGCGCCAGTCCGTATCCTTTCAAATCTATAGCAGCTTGTTCGGCCTGGTCCGGTGGCATTCCTAAATGCTTTTCCAAAAACTCTTTTGTCATCGTTTTACCTGCCCACCCAGGTGCGTGGAATCTGTCTCCCGAGGCGTTTATCATATCGCTGAACAAATCAGGCGACAATGCCCGCCGCGGATCATAATAAATCGCGTGCCCTCTTGTATGCACTGCATATTTTTCCGAGTTTTTCCCGATAAGCTGAGGTCCTTTGTTTAATCCTTGCGCGAGTATCTTCCCCAATCCTTGCCCAAAAGCCATCTGCCTGAGCAGTTCCTGAACTTCTTTGGCTGCTCCCCAATCTAACTCAAGGCCATCAGTATCGGCTTTATCTATGATTTTTTCCCTGTAAAGCTCAATTGCAAAACTAATAGCTGCACCTGCGGACAGATAATCCATACCCAAACGGTTGCATAATTCATCGCATCTTATGGCGTCTTCCCATCCTTCGACCGCACAGTGGGCAGCGAATCCGTGAAAACCGCCAACAAGACAGGAAACAGCCATGCTGCCCCCGGCCTTGTCTCCTTTCAGCAGTCGAATAAGATGTTTGCAGCCGATAGGACAACCCATGCAGGAAATATCACCTCTTTTTATTTCGCTCATAAATCTGTCGAGAGGAAACTTGTAAGGCAGATCAGGAGGAACAATCTCACTGTAATTTTTGTATTCATGAGGACCGAATTGCGAGATAGGCGGACCCATAGCACGGAGAGTTCCCCATTCTCTGAAAACATTGATGGTTTCTTTTTGACTTTCAATAGACTGTTTATAAGCCTTATCTATTAATTCGCTAAATCTGTCGGGATCAGCTACGGAAATGGACTTAGATCCGGAAAGAGCTATAGCCTTGAGGTTTTTCGATCCCATAACTGCTCCCATTCCCGATTGGGCATAGGCTGAATACTTGTTGACAATGATGCTGGCCTGGGCAGCCAGATTTTCCCCGGCAGGTCCTATACAGGCAACTACATATTGCTTGCCCAGTTTTTGCCAGATAGCCTCGGTAGTCTCCCAGGTATCTTTACCCCAAAGATCGCTCGCATCGCAGATTTCTACATTTTCATCTATTTTCAGATAAACAGGACGATCCGCCTTGCCGGTTATCATTAAATTGTCATAACCGGTAAACTTTAACATCCCCAGATGTCCGGTACCGGAAATTCCGAGAAACCCCGATACAGGAGTCTTAGCAACAACAGTAGTCTTACAGGCTCCCGGAATCAACGTGCCGACAAAAGGACCCGCACCGAAAATGAGGACATTTTCCGGCCCCAGAGCATCTTTTTTGGGAGAGGCATTGTCATATGCCAGCTTGAAACTTATGCCAAGGCCACCTATAAAACAAGAGATCCAGTTAAAAGGAATCGGCTCACTGCAAATCTCTTTTTCTTTCAGATTTACTTTCAGGATTTTTCCGGCATAGCCGCCAATCTTTTTCATAATACCCTCATCTTTTCGTTATATACTGAAGATTTTTTATGGGCTTAGTGCTTTAGCTTAATCGCTTCAGCGGAAAAGAGCTTTTTGCCTTCATCTCTATCCGAATACATCCTTATGGAATAAATTTTCCCATCACGAATCATAAGAACATGATGATAGAACTGGTGATATGTAAGATCAGACCAGGATACCTCCCACTCCATTTCAATAGAAGCCCGTTCTCCTTCTACTACCAGGCCGAGAAGGGTTGTCCGGCTTGAAAGCGGCGCTGGACGATCAAGTAATGGCTTATGCACCGATATAAATTTGGAACGCTCCAACTCACCTGTTCCTACAACCCATAGTTTTGCGTCCGGAGCTAAAAGTGTATCTATAGCATTGATATCCTCCATTGACTCGAAAAACGCCAAAGCAACCCGACGTGTCTCTTCCGAACTATCTGCCTTGCCATAATGCTTCGCATTATCCGTCATCGCTCTCCTCCATTAATAAAAACAATAAATGAATTTCACGTGAATAACTATTTATGATTAAAATAACTTTGCTGACAAATTGTATAGTTCTCTCACATCGATTAAATTAGTCATGAAATTTGTATTCTCCGTTTTAAAACCATCATTACCAGGATAAAGCGCCAAAATCGCAATGCTCCACACAAATACCGCAACTAATACAGTCTTCCCTAAATTCTACTTTAAACCAGGCATTGCTCTCATCCGGCTTAACCATTATCTGCGCTTGCTCCAGACTAAAAACCCTTTCTCTTGTGTTGTAAAATGAGCACGCCAGACAACAGCGAAGACAGCCCGAGCAGTTTTCTGCTTTTATATTTATTTGCGATTCAGCCATAAAGACTCCTTTATCAGCATATTGATATATAACACTACAAGCCCAAAAGATTTCGCAATTTTTCATAGTGGGTCATGGTAATAAAGCCTTTTGCTCTTTTTGATCTGGCAATATATCTTGCATCCTGCTCCATACGGGTAAAAAAGATAGCCATGCGCCAGGTAGCAAAAACCTCGTAGTAAAAGAGATTCGCAACTTTTCTGTTTGTTACCTTCTCATAGTGAGCAATAGTCTCTTTCATATCGGGAAGTCCCGGCAAGCGATGAAAAGGCGAATCGGGACGTCCCACACTGGTGGCCCAATCCATATGCACGAACCAACCCAGATCAGTTTCCGGGTCGCCGAGAAGAACCATTTCCCAGTCTATAACCGCAGCAATTTCACCTTCGTTGATGATCATGTTTCCCAACCTGGCATCACCCCAGCATAACGAAATAAATTTTGGCTCAAAACTATTCTTCAAAAGCCAGTCTCTGGTTGCTTTAAGCACCGGTGGCATCGGCTCATTATTGAGCGCATAAATCTCATCATAATAAGCAATCTGCCGCTCCATAAAGTTTGTACCTGCCCGTGGAACACCCAAAAAGTTTAAGCCTGCTTTCTCCCAGTCAAGGGTATGAATATTTACTATCGTATCCACGGCATTCCACCAAATACGGGCTTTTTCTTCCCCTGTTGCCTCAAAAAGCTGCCCGGCAATATGGTAGGGAGGAAATTCTCCCGGAATCCATCCCTCAACCCGTTCCATAATATAGAAAGGAGCGCCCAACACTGATTCATCCTCTTCCAGCCAACGGGCACGGGGAACAGGCACTACTGTATCCCATAATCTTTCGAGCAGCATATACTGCTTTTTCATGTCATAATGATACTTTGGAAACACCGAAATGTCTTTGGGAGGCCAACGAATCACCAGGCTTTCCAGCTTCGTATTCCCCCCTTGCTGCCACTTTAGATCGATAAAAAAAGTCTCATTCATACCGGCGCCAGGTCTTTTCAACGGTGCAAGTATAAGTTCGCTATCACTGGGCAGTTTGCTCTTAAACCAAGCCAGGAGATTAACCCGCATAGCCTCCAGATCTAACTCTTCCTTCATTATCGTATCCTTTTAAAGAATTGTTTTGTGTATTCATGTTATAAAGAATTTCATTGTGTCTTTATCAAACAGCCACCGGGTGACTTAGGTCTGTCAATTCACTATACCTTTACCACCTCAACAAGCACATCGAATAATGCGGCATTGGGCTGGAAAATCGCTGCCTGGGCCGGGTTAATTATCCCATGCGTTAACTGGTTGTGATGGCCCTCCATATAATGTTCGGGCCACCAACCCTGCTGAATATCAACAACACCGGGCTTTACATTCGGGTTGAGTTTAGCTTTCAGTTTTACTTTTCCACGATCATTAAAGACTTTGACCACATCTCCATCTATAATTTTTCTTGGTTCAGCATCTTTCGGATTAATATAAAGAAACGGTTCGGGATCATGCTTTGTCAGAGCTTCAACATTTCCCATTGCCGAACTTTTTCGATATTTTGGATGTGAAGTTATAAAGCTTAACGGATAGATTTTTGCTTTTTCGCTCCTGGCGCTTTCTATGGGCTCTATATAAACAGGCAATTGTTGACCGAAGGATTTTAGCCTTTCGACATAGAATTCAATCCTGCCTGTCGGCGTTTTCAACTCCTGTATTTTTTCTGTCGGTTTTGCTTTTACCGGACCTTGTTTCAATATTTGAAGATTAACACCTTCCATGGAAGGATGATCTGAAGCAAGAAACTCCTCCAGATATTGTTCCTCAGTCTTATTAAAGTATTCACTAAACCCCATTCTCCGGCCCAGCTCGGCAGCAATCTGAAAATCGGATTTAGATTCATAAAGCGGTTCGATAACTTTCTGCTGGAGTTGCAAATATGGAGTGTAGACGGGATAACTATCTAGCAGATCAACATATTCATAGAATGAGGCCTCAGGAAGAACATAGTCTGCATATTTAGCCGTGACCGTCATGGCAAGATCAACAACCACGATCAGATCCAGACAAGGCAGAAGATCATTAACAATCCTGTTCATATCCGGCATTTGATTGATAAAGTTCTCGCTCACAATCCATAGGGCTTTTACCGGAAAGGGATCACCTTTGGCAATGGCATCATCAAGCTTCATAATCGGCAGATGATAATATTTCTCACCCGGCATCATAACGGCAGGCGAATTCAATACAAAACGGGAAAGTTCGTTCAGGTTTATATTTCCTGTAATTGCTGCCAGGGTATTTATCGCCCGCCAGGAAAGATCCCCATAAAAACTTCTTTGCGAACCCAGCCCCAAACGGATAGCAGACGGCTTTTTTGTTGCGTATTCAACAGCCAGACGCTGTATTGTTTCAGCCGGAATGTCTGTGATTTCTGATGCTTTTTCCGGCGTATAAATTTTAGTCATATCAGCCAGCAACACAAAGGCCGGCTTACAGGTGATGCCCTCAATCAAATAGCTGCCGCTAAGAGCCGGTGTTTGTCCCATATCAACTGGCAGAGCCTTGCCGTATGCCTGATCAAAGACCATGTATAGGTTGGGATTACCATCTTTTATCAGGTCACTTTCCCTAAGGAACATCCCGTTATCATCTCTTACCAGTAAAGGTCCTACCGTATGGTTAGCGATAAACCGTTTATCAAGAAGCTCTTGTTCTATAATCACATGTATCATTGCAAGGGCTAAGGCACCGTCTGTTCCTGGTCTGATCGGGATATGTTCATCACAGCGGGAAGCTGTCCTGGAATAGCGCGGATCAATGCAAACCAGTTTGCAGCCGTTTTCTTTGTCTCTCATTATCGTTCGCATGGTGCGCCAACTGGTATTTGCCGGATTGATGCCCCAAACGAAGCTGAATTTAGGATCTTTATTGGGAACAAGATATCGTCCTCCAAGTGCCCCAAAAGTTGCCAGGTTGGCACAAAGGCCAGCGGAATCGCCAAAGCCGACAATATCAAGCCATGTGCTGTTTGTGAGGCTTGCCACCCTTGAATAACCGGCCCATTTCATGTTGCCTGTAGCACTTGGGTCCGCATTCCAAACAATTGAACTAGGGCCATGACGCTGAATCAGTTCTTTTAGTTTATCTGCAATACCATCCATCGCCTCTTCCCAGGACACCCGCTCCCATTTACCTTCTCCTCGTTTTCCTGCGCGTTTTAATGGGTATTGAAGTCTGTCCTTATGATAGATCCATTGCGGTGTGGCAAGCCCTGTTGTACAACAGCCACGATCAAAACTGTCGGGAAAGTCAGCGGGAGTTACCTTTGTAATCCTGCCGTCCTTAAGGTGCGCCATGATTCCGCACATAGCCCCGTCCCTTAAGGCACACACTGTACGAACTGTTTTTTCTTTATCTGTATCAGACATAGTCTCCCTCCACGATAACAATGGATATAAAAATATAACAGTGTTCAAAAGCTTCCAAAAATGGCGGGGGTTGTTTATTATATTCCATATTTCTATCTTATTCACTTAGCCTTTTAAGTGAGCCCTTAGCCTCCCAAAACCTGTAACAATACTTCCGAAAAATTTTTGACTTCCATTTTTTCCTGGAATGCCTGCTTAAGAAAATAATGACCATCGCCGCAGGGAACCAGAATGGTCTTCAAATTCTTTTTTTCAGCATCTTCTAAAATGCGATCAGGATGCTGTTTGCAGCAAAATCGTTTATCCAGGTCTACAATCGTCAATCCTTTTATGCTACCCAGCACCTTACGATATCTCGGCCAATCAAGGCTGCCGAAATATGGGAAATGCTTGTGGCATCCCTCAAAATAACCCATCACCGTTGGTTCGATCTCAAGGCTTTTCTCTTCAAGCTTGTCCATAATCGGATCATAGACCCATCGATGAATGTTGGCATCTTCCGGAAACACCATTTTCACAAGAGCAGCGCACGCATGACAAACGTAAACCATGTTTTTTGCTCCAGCCTGCTTTCCCATATCCCAATTAAATTGCATATATTTTTTACATCTTGCCTGTATTTTTTGCCTTTCTTCTTCTGTAACTTCCTCAAATTCTACACAGTCCTGAAACGGAGGAGCGCCGCAACAGATCTCCTTGTCTGGCGAGTAGTTATATTCAATTCCAAGTATATCTAAAAGCTTGAGCGTGTCGCCAAACTTTGCTAAGCTCATAAATGGAACATAACAACCAAATGTTATAAAGTTTTCTGAATTCTTCTTGGGTTCAGGAACACCAAGGGCTTTTAGTAATCCCGCCCTTAAAAACCAAACCGGGGCATGATTTCTTGTTTCATCAATGCATTTTAACTGCTCGTCGAAAGTTCTTCCTGCGGCAAGGTGAGCCATTAAATTTTGATAATTTTCAGTATAAGCAACTTTCCTTTTTTTCATGCTAATCTCCTCCTTTTGAATGCTGATTAAAATTAACGGTGGAAAGCTTCTCCTCCCCACACAGGAGGGGTCTCCGCCAAAGTGAGAATACCAGGTTTAGCTTCGATGACGTAAGGAACTGCGTGTATCGCATGCATGGCTGTTGCCAAACAGGCCTGGTCTGAATGAATTTCGCCGTGAATACCGATTTCAATTGTTGCGGATATTGAAGGAAGCCCTTCGATAATAATTGTCCAGTAACCATCGCCAACAGGCCACTGAGGTGCCAGTTCCGGGTCCATTCGCGTATAGTGCTGCATGATAATTCGTGGTTTTCCTTCCGATATGATCCGTGTACCGAAATTCATTGCTCCCACGGTTCCCTTCCGAATTAAACCAGCTGCCACATTTAGATCCTTGTCGGCAAGAACGACATCGCGAAAGTTTTCTATTTTATCAATCTTAAGGCCGACGGTGTCAGCCACCAGCATTGCCGAATGTTTCCATACGTGGCCGACAATCTCAAGGTTGCTGAATAAGGGAGCTGTGTCATCGGGAGCATAACCAAACCCCATAAGGTCAAACATCTGGAACTTACTCGGATATTTGTCATAATGAAATGTTTCATAAAAAATTAATCGATCAATACGGCTTGACAGCCTTGTCAGCAACAATGCCATGGATTCAGCCCCAAAGCCGGGAGCCACGCCAAGTCCATGAAAAGTACTGTGTCCTTGCTTACATGCATTCATTATACGTTGTTCAAATTCATCACCCATGGCTTTGGGATAAATAAATTCAACCGATGTTGTAATAACATTTTTACCCGACGAAAGAAGATCACAGACATCGCGCAGGGCAGCCAAATTATCATTTTCCGCTCCAGCAAGGAAAAGCACACAATCTGCGTCCATATTAAAGATGGTTTCCCGGCTATTCGTTGCCTTAACACCCAGGTTGCGGGTGCCGCATATTTCACCCAGGTCTTTTCCAACTTTTTCTTTATTGTATACAAAGCTGCCGACAATTTCATATGCAGGCCTTTCCGCCATTGCCCTGGCAGCCATTTTAGCCATGTGCCCGGTTGCCCATTGGATCACTCGATATGCCATAATCCGCCTCCTTTGTTGGTTACTTCTTTAATGTCTATTTTCTCAAAGACCTAAAAGACCCTTTTTCTCCAAATTTACGGCAACTCCGGTGACCACAGGTTTTGCTGTCGTATATCTTTTCCACTTCCACGAGAACATCACAATAAGCGGCATTGGGTTCGAAAATCATAGCTTGCACCGGATTTATCATATCATGGGTCAATTCATTTATATGGCCTTCTATATACTGTTCAGGCCACCAGCCTTCATCAATATTGACCACACCCGGCTTAATATCCTCACTCAGCGCTGCTTTTACTTTCACCTGTCCAAGGTTGTTGAAGACACGAACAATATCTCCATCCTTTAGGTTACGATACCCGGCATCTACCGGATTGATCTGAAGCATGGGTTCGGGATCATTTTTCATCAGAACAGGATAATTTCCCATCATTGTGTGAACCCGATACCGGGGATGGGATGTCAGAAGAGAAAGCGGGTATTCTTTCGCCTTTTTGCTGTAAACGCTTTCTACCGGTTCTATGTAACACGGCAATTGCTGACCGGCTGTTTTCAGCCTCTCCAAATAGAATTCAACTCTACCCGTTGGAGTTCTTAGTTTCTGAGCTTTATCAATTATTCTTTCCGGCACGGGCCCGGCTTTCAACCTCTCAAGAGAGATGCCTTCTAATAACGGATGAGGAGCAGCAAGAATTTCATCCAGATATTGCTCTTCCGATTTATTAAAGTACTCTCCCAAATCCATCTTTTTGGCCAGTTCGGCAGCTATCATAAAATCAGGTTTCGTCTCATATAAAGGCTCTATTACTTTTTGCTGTAAATGCATATGGTTTGTCCAGCTTAACAGACCATAGTGGAAATCAGTGCATTCAAAGGAAGAACTTACGGGAAAGACATAATCTGCATATCTGGCCGTTTCAGTCATAAAAAGGTCGGAAACAACTATTAGTTCCAGTTGAGGAAACAGCTTTTCTATGATCCTTTTCCGGTTAGGAGACTGACTGACAAAATTATTGGATGCGAACCAGAGCGCTTTTATGGGAAAAGGTTTCTGAGAAGCGATCTGGTCGAAAACCGACATTACAGGTATATTGGTACAACGTCCGGCCGGGTTGGTAAAACTACTGCTCATCTCAATAAAGGAGGTTGGTATATGCAGATTTAAGTTGCCGGTGATAGATGCCAGTGTGCTTAGTGCCCGGCATGTCAAATCGCCATAAAACGTCCGCTGCAATCCCCAACCCCGATGGATAGAAGCAGGTTTTTTTATCGCATATTCAATAGCCAGATTCCTGATAATATCGACCGCAATCTCAGTAATTCCAGATACCCTTTCCGGGGTATATTCTTTAACCATGTCAGCCAGCAACTGAAATGCCGGCCGGCATTCAATACTTCCTGCAAAGCAACTTCCGGTAAGCGAAGGTTTTACCCCTTGAGTATCAGCAACCTGTACTTCTCCGGTATTTGCATCAAGCACCATAAATTTTTGTAAGCTGCCATCTTCTTTTATATCCTGCTCCCTAAGCAGCATACCGTTATCAATTCTCACCAGCAAAGGGCCTACAGTGCTTTCGGTTATAAATTGTTTATCTTGCAGTTTTTTCTCCAGAATTATGTTAATCATCGACAATGCCAGCGCCGTATCGGTTCCGGGCCTTATGGGGATATACCAGTCTGCAGCTCTTGAAACTGTGTTTGTGCGGCGGGGATCAATAGCAACAACTTTACAGCCTTTCTTTTTTGATTCCATAATTTTGCGCATGCGCCGCCAATCGGTTACATCGGGATTCTGACCCCAAACAATTGTAAGTTTAGGATTTTCTACGCGGCTAAGATGAGCATCGCCAAACATACAGCCGAAGGTAGCAATATCGGCGCAGGGTGCAGCCGAATCTCCTAAGCCGACCAGGCTCACCCTGCTTCCCTTAAGCAGGCTTGCCAGCCGCAAATAGCCACCCGCTTTTAGTGTTTCAGGATATCCTTTAACGACCCATGCAATTGACCGGGATTCGTATCTTTGTGCAATCCGCCTGAATCTGCCTGCAATATCTTCCATGGCTTCATCCCAGGCAATTCGCTCCCACTTGCCTTCTCCCCGTTTTCCCACACGTTTTAAAGGATAACGAAGACGGTCCTTGTGATAAATCAATTCTGCGGCTGCAAGGCCTTTTTTGCAAGCACCACGGTCAGAAGAGCAGGGCATTTCAGCAGGGCTGATTTTGATAATAACACCATTCTCGACTTCAACGGATAATCCGCATGCGTATACATCCATTACATTACATACCGTTTGAATCACCTTTTTTTCACTTGCTTCATTCATGACAAATACTATAAAGCTCCGCTTTCCAAGGGCATGGCGCTCCGGCCCCATTCCAGATAGGTCATTACATCCTTGATCTCAATCTTTCTTCCATCGGGGAAAAAAGCATGACCATTGGAGCGCACCAGAAACCCGTGACGTATAGTGTAGCCTTTACGAGTCATGACACAAAAAGAACCCCGTCCTCCGGCAACCATGTTCATGTCTACAACTCCACCCGCCGAGTTCAGGTTGACATGCCACCGGATTGGGATTTGCATGCCAGTCTTGGGGTCAGGCCACCATTCCAGTTCGTCTATGGCGATCTCACCCTTACCGAAGGGAATCCCTTGACCATCAACATAAACTCGACCATACTCCATGCCTGAACCACGCTGCCTCCAGATGTAGGTCTGGATCGTGTCGTCAATAGCCCATATATAGTAGTATGGATCGACCATATTTTTCATATGATCATAGGTCTCGCCAAAAGTGATCAAATCGTGAGCGGCATAAGCCTTATCGAAGGTATATTTTTTGCCGCCAACGGTTATCGTGCCTTCAGCCCAGCACTGTTGCTCATAACCCGCCCAAAGCGTTTTCTTTAAATCGGACAATGGCCCGTAAACACGGGTGGCGTTTCCCATTCCCCCTGCTATAAGGTCGCACTCAATTCCCATGTGCTCACCCTTTACTTCCCAGTAGGGAGGATGGTTGATGAATATGCGGTTCCCGTTTTTCCATACCACCCTGTCGCTTTCCGGCGTAATTTGAATATCGCCTGGCCACTCTCTGGCATCCTGACGGTTGCCGATGTAGTCGTTATCATGCATCTGGTATCTTTCGTCATGGGGAATCATCTGAAAAGTAGTATGTCCGATATTTGCCCTGTCGACCATCCATTTTCCTTTTGGACCGCCTCCGACATGCCAGTTAATGGTTACCAGACACATGTCATAGCCCTGGGCTTCACCCATAAACAGCGTACCATTAATCTCCATAAAATCCTTACCGGGAGGCAAATCCGCAACATGGCTTGTGTCCTCATACAATTGAACATCACTGATGCCTTTTCTTTTCGTTTCCATTGCTTTACCCTCCTTTTTAATAATTATTTTATACATTCACTCTGCAAAATATTTTATTACATCTTTACGAGACAGCCGCTTGTTGACTTCCACCTGTCAAACTTTTCGGAGGTTTGGTGAAGTATATAATAATACTGGAAATGAATGCCAAAGCCGCTGAACCGGCAAACACGGTATAATAACTTCCCTGGGCGTCATATACCAATCCGGCTAAATACGGGGCCGAAGCTCCGAAAAGCTGAACGATAGGAAAGAGTATTCCCATAATGGCCGCGAACGAGTTAGAGCCGAAATAATTACCGAGCAACGTAGGCCAGCAGATCGATGCAGCACCTACTCCAACTCCGACAAATATTGAAAACAGATAGATATTGTACACACTCCTGGCATCAAGAAAGCAAAGTATGCCTATCGCCTCGAGCACAAGCCCAACAGCCCAGATATAACGGGGCTCAAACCGATCTGCCAAAACTCCGCCGAGCATCCTTCCGCCA
Organism: Pseudomonadota bacterium; assembly: GCA_043825875.1. Lineage (GTDB taxonomy): Bacteria > Desulfobacterota > Desulfobacteria > Desulfobacterales > RPRI01 > RPRI01. The sequence goes on from JBDRRF010000041.1 coordinate 80,895, forward strand.
AGACTGAAAAGCATGTAATAACTCATAGCCATGGCCGATATACCGGCAGGGTGCCCCATATCCCGTAAATAAATGACAGCATGGGCAATAAAGATCATCATCGGTCCCACAAAGGCTAAGGAAGAAATAAAGAGCATCCAGAAGGTAAGAGTTTTTATCGCATCCATCGCTTTCCATTCTTCAGTGCTGCAAAATACTTTTCCTGCTCCGGCTTTTTTAACACCGTCAGCCGGGGCAGGTTCCTCATGCTCATCTACACCATCCTGGAGTAATCCCATATCGGAGGGCTTGTTTTTTACAAAGAAAAACATCAAAATGAAGGAGAGCACCAGCAAGCCTGTAATGAAAAACCAGGCAACCCGCCAATCTCCGTTAACCGAAGAAATGATCTTATTTAATAAGGGTGGAGCAATTAATCCACCCAGACTGCCTATCGTAACAGCAATGGACATAGCCAGCGCCTTTTTTTTCCTGAACCAAAAGGTAACTCCGGCCTGTACCGGTATCAAGCCGCCGAATCCGCAGCCGACTCCCACAATCACACCAAAAACGGCGATATAATGCCAGCCTTTGCTAACCACCGTGGCCATTAAGAAAGATCCGACTATCAGCAGCAGACAACCGAAAATCAATGTTAACCTGATCCCTTTTTTACCGATGCTATAACCAATAATCGGTGATATTAGCCCACTTAAGAGCCCACAAACGGTAAATCCGAGTCCAAGAGTGCCTCGCCCTAAATGAAGGGATTCGGCCATGTAAGTATTCATAACACTGGCCCCGATGAACGGGAAACCGGCATCTATCAAATAAATTATCCCCAAAACGGGAACCAGAATCCAACCGTAAAATATCTTATCTTTGGCCAAAGTATTCCTCCTTCTCAATTACTTTTCAATTTGCTTCTGCAAGATAAGTTTACTAGCCTGCATAGCCGAGTTGGCACCGATATCGGCAAACGTTCCATCAACTTCAACAGTATTGCCGACAAAATAGAGTCCTTCAACTCCGGGTGCTTCTATAGGACTGCGGCGCATGGGCAGCCAGGTGTTGCCGGTTCCCCACACTTTTGGCCATTGGTAATTCTCCCATTCAATAATTTCGTCAAGATCCGAGTAGTAGCGGCGCATGTAATCCATCAGGGCGACCGCATCGGCTTTTGAAGATGCAAAATTACCGTGAACCTTAGTGGTTCCGTTGAGACACAATAAATGCTTGCCCTTTGGTGCGGCTTTTTTGGAACTAAGCGATGGAATACTCCAGCCAATGGTTTTATCAAAAAGAACCTGATTATAGCCTATGTACTGATCGGTTTTTCCAGTAGCTCTTATAGTTGGCAGGCGACTGATGCCAATGTTTTTACACCAGAAATCACCTACGTACCCAGTTTCCAGCTTCCGCGCATTTTTAACCATATCTGCGGGAAAGAGGCTTTCATTGATAACACTGAGGATATCCCAGAAGGGTTCGGAATAAACAACCACAGGGGCTTGAAATTCCTGAACGATATTAATTTTATCCCGGGCTACAACACCGGTAATCTTTTTATCCTGTGTTGTTATCTCAACAGTTTCAAGTCCTGTCTTGATTTCACCACCGTGCTTTCTTATGACCCTGGCATAAGCTTCAGCCAATCCTTGCAGACCGCCAACCTTGGAATCATTTATCCTGTATAGCCGTTGCGGATTTCTAAACATCTGAATCCAGCGACCGGTTGAGGTTTCTTCAAGCGGCAAGGCAAGATGTACTATAGCCAGCCAGTAAATAGCTTTATCAAACGCTTCATCCCTGTCTTTAACAGTGGCCAGCCATTCTTTCATTGGAACATCTATCCATTTTTCAGGATCTTCCGCTGCCAATCTATTTAATATCCCCGTGACCTTGGTTGTCTGTTCGGGAGTAAGTTTAAGCACCTCAGTAAAAAATTTCTTTCCTCCCTCAGCATCCGCATCCATTCGCACAACTTTTCCATCTGAAACATTGTGCATCAGCACCAGAGGATCGATCGGACCGACCCAGGCAACATCTGCACCGGCTTCTTTGGCTGCTTTAAGACCATATTGCCCTTTTTCCGTGATAATAACAAAATTGTCTTCAAAATCACTGGCATCACGGGGCCCCCATTCGAGCCAGTATCCGTTATAGTAAACAGCCCCTAAGCGTCCTCCTATCTGATCCGCTTTTTCTACTACCAAAACCTTGAGTCCGTTTTTTGCCAGAATTGCTCCGGAAATAAGACCGCTATATCCTGCACCAACCACAATAGCATCATACTTGACTACCTTTGCACCCAGCTTGGCTACCGACGATTTCATCTTTTTAGTTTCGGCCAAAACCGTACCGGAACTAAAAAGCAAAACAGCTATCACAACAAACGACCACCCCAGCCAATCTAATGCTCTTATCCATTTTGCTTTCATTCTTTTCTCCTTTTATAATTTAAAATATCATCTGTTGTTTAAACAAACACAGGTTTATATTTTACCGGTTGAAATGCTCAATATACATCTGAAAGCTTTCTTCAGCGGGGAGGAAAACCGCGACTAACGCACAAGGTTTGAAAATAGCGGGGCAGAATCTGCTGATATTCAAGCAGGCTCAAGTCGCTGGCTTTGACATACTCACTTGCTTCTTCCAGCACTTTCTCCGGGTCCCCGGTTAAAAGATATTTTTTTACTTTATCCTCATGATGAATGCCCATGGCCTCGGCAACAAGACTGATAGTATGCTTGATCTCAAAAGGGTATTGATTTTCATAGCCGCAGAAAGCAAGCTGGCAACCGGGACAGATCGTTGTCATAATATCAGCGCGCACAGCCATCGCTTCATTCAATCGGGCAATGTTTCTTTCAACCATCAAACCGGGAAAGTTGGCGTTGGCCTGAGCACCACAACAAAGGCTATTTTCTCTGCTGTGCTCCATCTCTACTAGTGTCAGACCGGGTATTGCTTCAAGCAGTTTGCGTGGTATATCCCAGCTGCCCCTCTGTCGCTGGCTGCATGCATCGTGAATTGTAACCTTCTTATTGAGTGGATGAGTAAAGTGCAGCTTGTCTATATTGTCGGCTAAAAATTCTGTGATATGAATAGTTTCAAATGGAATCCGGGTGAAATTTGAAAGCATATCATTAACTACAACACTGCATGCCGGACACATTGCAATAACTTTCTTGGAGCCGAATTTTGCCATGGTTGAAATATATTTTTCGGAAACTCTTGAGACATCTTTCATATTTCCCAAAAGAAGAGGTGTTCCGCCACAACAAAGATCACGGGCACCAATAGCTGCGAAATTAATTTTCATGCTACTCAGTATATCCATGGTTTCAAGCACCAGGTTAGGAAAGCCCCGACCGACACAACTCGTAAAAAGAACTACATCGACGGCTGCCGGTTCTAATGGTACTTCTGTAAGCCATGGAACTTCCGATTTCTTCATTTGCAGGTCACCGAAAACATGACCGAAATTATAGCGGTGTTCTGCCAGGTGCATAAAAGACAAGGGCGGCAAGCCTTCACCCGCTGCCCGAAGCCGCTGTCCGGCAACCATAAAAGCCTGCTGCATATTCAGATCCTTAGGACATGCCGGTTTGCATATATTGGTACACCCCATCAAGCAGCCATATCCCATCTTATAAGCCTCTTCCGAAGATGCCCCCCCTTTTAACAAATCAACGATTTTTTCCATTACTTCTGCCGGATTTTTATCATTCAGCTCAAGCTTTGGATCGTTAAATGAGGGGCAGGCTTCGAGGCATTGACCACAAAGTGTGCACTCTTCCACGAAATACTTTGCACCTTGTTCAAAAGCTTCCGCCAATGATGAAGATTGTTTGTTTTGTTCCATAATTCTATCTCCTTCATATTTTACAAAAATTCTTTATCAGGCCTTACTTTCCTGCTTCTTTTCCTTTTCCCTGATGGCATGCAAAACTCTTTCCGGGGTAATAGGATATTCCCTGATCGGATAACCGATCGCATTGCTAACCGCATTGGCAATAGCTACAGTGCAGACTATGGGTCCCTCTCCTCCCTCTTTGGCTCCGAAGGGACCGTAAGGATCATTCGTTTCAACCATAATACGTTCAACTTCAGGCACCTCAAACGGACGCGATAACCTGTAATCGAGAGGCGATGGATTAAGTATGAGACCCTTCTCCATGATACATTCTTCTGTCAGGATCTGCCCCATGCCACCGAATATCTGCGAATCCAATTGCCCTTCCATGCCCAGTGGATTGATGACACGCCCCACATCATGGGCGACAGTCATCCTGACCAGCTTTATGATACCTGTCTCAGGATTTACTTCTACCTCGGCAATCTGGGCGCCAAAGGAAAAAGCCAGGGATGAGACCCAGATTTCCCGTGATTTAGTGGGCGAGTTGTAGAAGCCTCTTCCCATAACATGTCTGCCTTCATCGGAATGAAGCAGGGAGAACACCACGCTTTGAAAGGATATGCACTTTGCCGGTTCCTTGCGGGAAAATACTTTTCTGTCACAAAAGACAAGCTCCGAAGCCGCTACGCCAAGTTCTTTTGCGGCCCCCTCTGCAAGCTGTTTTCCGGCATCAAGACAGGCCGCCTTAACGGCGTTTCCCACGGCAAACGTGCCTCTTTGACTGCTTCCCGTAACATCATATGGAACCAAATCCGTATCCCCGGCGATCACAGTGACGTCTCCTGCCGCTATTCCTAGCGTCTCCGCGGCAATCATTGCCATGGTAGTATGAGAGCCCTGGCCCATATCGGAAAATCCGATATCAAGAAATACTTTGCCGTCCTCTCCGATCCTGATAATCGCGCTGCCGGTGTCATGATCTTTCATCCCTGACTTGCCACCGGAAAAGATTCCCCCGCAGCCAATGCCGATTCCTTTATAGGGAGGGAGTTTACCCTGCTTTTTTTCCCAACCAGAGCTTTTAGCCACTTTCTCCATGCATTCCTTCAGGCCGCAGCTTCCGTAATAAACACCTGCTATGGTAGTAGCTCCTGTTTCCCAGGCATTTTTGTATCTTAACTCCAGCGGATCAATTCCTATATCACTGGCAATCAGGTCCAGCTCGGCCTCTGCAACAAAATTTAATTGGCGGATTTCCCCCCCATGGTGCCCCATATTCGGGGGATTATTGGTATAGACGATCTTTCCACGCCGGCGTATCGCCTCGAAACGGTAATCCATTGCCAGCACGTTCGAAAAACCCCGAAAGACGCCGGTTAATATAGGGTTCCAATACGCGCCGCAATCAAAAAAAGAAACTACTTCTATGGCCTTTAGTTTCCCGTCTTTCATCACCCCGATTTTTACCGTGTACTTGTGTTCACCGCTGTCCCGGGGCATAAAAAACTCCTCATCCGCTGTACAGAAAATTTTTACAGGTCTGGATGTTTGTTTTGAAAGAAGCGCAGCAATATAATGATGATTTCTGGGACCGCCCCTGCTGGAAAATGAACCTCCCGTGTTAAGATTAAATATTCGCACATCACTTACCGAAAGACCCAGGAGTCCGGCCAATCCCTTCTGCACGAAAAGCGGCGATTGATTGGGCGTCCAGATGCTCAGTTTTCCCGGCAGTGAATGATCGGCTATCACCACATGATGCTCGGCATAGCAATTGTGGTTATGATTCAGCTTATACTCTCCCACCCGCACATGCTCAGATTCTGAAAAAGCCTTGTCCACATCCCCAATATCGATATCAAATTCATCCGCATAATTATTCTTAAGCCCTTTATGAATTACCGGCGACCGTTCGGCCAACGACTCATCCAGCGAAAAGACGGCCCCCAGTTTTTCGTATTCCACACTTATCAGCTCCGCCGCTTCTTGTGCAGTGTCTCTGTCAACAGCAGCAACTGCGGCGACTTCATCGCCTATGTAATTGACAAATTCCCGGCAAAGCAATTCTTCATCAGGACCCACCATAAGACCCGGAAAGTCTTTGTGAGTGATTACTGCTTTTACACCAGGCAACCTTTCGGCCTTTGTCGAATCAATGCTGATAATCCTTGCCCTTGCCATAGGACTTCTGACTATCTTTCCATAAAGCATTCCCGGCAAATAAATATCATCGGTAAACTGTGAACGACCGGTTGTTTTAAGGGGTCCGTCAAGCTTGGTCTGCCTTTTTCCTATAACACTGTAGTTATTTTCCTTAAGTGATACGATATTCTTCAAAACCTTATCCTCCATTTTTTGCGTAAATTCCAACAAACAAAAAACGCATTAAATCGGGTTTAGATGAAGCTTTAATGCATCCAACATATGGAAGCGGTTTTCCTGTTTTTACCTGGATTTATACACTCAACGACTTAACAGTTATGCCTGGCTTAGGGCCATAGAGGGTAGCATAAACATGAGTTGACAACAGCACACAAATATCTGAGCTTTGAAATAGCTTTGTTAAAGCTGCCTGAATTCGGGCAGGTTCAGGTTTGTTGTTAAATAAATTATTTCTTCGTTTTTTCCTTAATGGCATTAAGCACTCTTTCCGGCGTAATAGGATATTCCCGCACCGGAATGCCGATAGCATTGTTTACGGCATTTGCGATAGCCATTGTACAGACTATGGGGCCTTCACCAACCTCTTTCGCCCCGTAAGGACCATATGGATCATTTGTTTCAATAATATCATACTTAAGTTCCGGGACTTCAAAGGAACGACCAATCCGGTAATCAAGCCAGGAAGGGTTAAGAACTTTGCCTTTTTCCATTATGCATTCTTCAGACAAAATCTGGCCCATGCCGCTGAAAACCTGCCCGTCTATCTGCCCTTCAATCGCCAGGGGATTAATTGCCCGGCCTACATCATGGGCATGGGTAACCTTAAGCAGAATAACAATTCCGGTATCAGGATCAACTTCGACCTCGGCAACTTGCGCGCCGAAAGAATAGGCAAGGGTTGATACCCATGGCTCTTTTGTAGGTGAAGACGTATGGTAGAAACCTTTCCCCATGATATGTTTGCCGTTTTGAGAATGCAAAGTTTCAGAAACTATATCCTTAAAAAGTACTACATTTTCCGGTGCTTTAGCAGGAAAAATATTCCGGTCCCAAAAAATCAGTTGTGACGGCTTAACGCCAAGCTTCTTTGCTGCACTTGTCGCAAGTTGTTTTTTTGCGTCAAGGCAGGCAAGCTTTACCGCATTTCCAGTAAAAAACGTGCCTCGCTGGCCGAATGCCCCAATATCAAAAGGTGCGGAATTCGTATCGCCTGCTACTACTTCAACATCTTCGATTTTGACTCCCAGCGTTTCCGCTGCTATCATGGCCATTGCTGTATGGGAACCCTGCCCCATATCGGGCAGACCGACAAAAAGAGAAAGCTTTCCGTCTTCTCCGATTTTTATCAAAGCGCCGGATTTATCCGGGCCGCCGCTGTTCATGGCTCCGCAGCCTATGCCTATTCCTCTGTATCGCGGCAGCTTTCCGAATTTTTTCTTCCATGATGCTTTCTTAGAAGCTTTTTTAATTGATTCCTTTAAACCGCAGCTTGCATAATGGATATTGGTAAGGGTTGTATCGCCTTTTGCAACGGCATTTTTTAATTTGAGTTCCATCGGATCCATGCCGATTTCTTTTGCAATAAGATCAAGCTCTGTTTCCTGAGCAAGTTTTAGCTGCAAAAAAGCCGCTCCATGAGGATACATGTTAGGAGGATTGTTTGTATAAACCGCTCTTTCGTTCCACCGCATTGCTTCCATATGATAAACCTGCGGGATTAAATGATACTTGCAACGGAGCAGAACATTAAATGCAAAATTCCAATAAGCGCCGCAATCAAAAAGATAGGTTGCTTCCGTTGCTTTGATGGTTCCGTCTTTCATCACTCCTGTTTTGATAATATACTTGAAATACCCGCCACCGGGATAAACAACAAACTCTTCATCGGCATCACATCTGATTTTGACCGGACGGGATGCTTTTTGGGAAAGAATAGCCGCTATGAAATTTTGCTGTCTTGGTCCTATACGGCCGGAAAAGGCCCCTCCGGTATTAAGGTTAAAAACGCGCACATTGCTTTCCGAAATGCCCAGTACCCCTCCCATACTTTTCTGTACGTAAAGAGGTGACTGATTCGGAGTCCAGATGCTCAGTTTTCCAGGCAGGGAATAGTCGGCAATCACGACATGATGTTCTGCAAAACAATTGTGATTCGGGTTAAAAATACATTCACCGATTCTCACATGGTCGGCTTCGGCAAATGCCTTTTCCACGTCACCAACATCAATATTATATTCATCCAGGCTATTATTTTTACACTCATCATGAATGACCGGTGCATACTTTGCGGTTGCATCTTCAAAAGAAAAGACGGCTGCAAGCGGCTCATACTCAACTTTTATCAATTCTGCCGCTTCTGCCGCCGTGTCTTCATCAATCGCAGCCACCGCGGCCACTTCATCTCCTATAAAATTAACTCTGTCACTACAAAGCAGTAGACGATCAGGACTTACCTTAACGCCCGGGCAGTCCTTGTTTGTGATGACTGCTTTTACACCCGGCAAACTTTCGGCCCTTGTTGTATCAATACTGATAATCCTGCCTCTTGCAACAGGGCTTCTGACTATCTTCCCATAAAGCATTCCCGACAACTCAATATCATCAGTAAATTGTGAGCGGCCTGTGGTCTTAAGCGGCCCGTCAAGCTTAGGCTGTCTTTTTCCTATAACACTACAGTCTTTTTTTCTGTGAGGCATTATTTTACCTCCCTGTTTGCTCCGGCAACTTTTTTTACAGCCTCAACTGTCTTGATATGGCCTGTACAACGGCAATAAGTCCCGGCTAAAGCCTCTTTGACGGCATTATCATCAGGATTTGGGGTTTCATCGAGAAGGGCTTTGGCAGACATTATAACACCAGGGGTGCAGAAACCGCACTGCACAGCGCCGTTGTCGATAAAAGACTGCTGCAATGGATGCAAACCTTCAGAGCTTGCCAGAGATTCAATAGTTGAAATCAAATGCCCCTCGCAATCCATAGCCAGAGTAAGACATGACAGAATGGCTTTGCCATCCATTATTACAGTACAAACGCCGCATGCGCCTTGTTCACAAGCCCTTTTCGTCCCTGTCAGTCTCAAATCATCCCGCAGTACATCGAGTAAGGTACGCCATGGATTAACCGCAATTTCATGCATTTCACCATTTACATTAAGCGTTATTATACTTTTCAATGTTTTGTACCTCCTTTTCCCTGCATCAGTTTCAGCTCCGACAAAGCCTGTTTTACAAGCACCTCAACGATATGCCGCTTATACCCGGCCGATGTAAATAGATTGGTAACAGCTCCGGTTTCCCCGCGGGCAACTTCTGCCGCCTTGTCAATGGCTGCTTTACTAAATCCCGATTCCATTATAATCTGTGCAGCTTTGTTAAGAATCAGGGGAGCGGAATTTATGGAGTTTATGACAAGAGATAGATTTATTTCCTTGCCATTACTTTTGACTGATGCACCGATACTGCCTATCGCAAAATCAAGCCCTATACGATGCTGTATCTTTATAAACGTTGTGAGAGCCTTTTCGGTTTCACAGGGGATAACAATACTAGTTAGCATCTCTCCTTTTTCAAGTACGGTATGGTGTCTGCCGTCATCCTTGAAATAATCTTTAAGAGAAACCCATCTTTTTCTGTCTTTCTTTTGAAGGCAGACTCTGGCATCAAGAGCGATCAGCATCGGCACCGTATCTGAGCTGTTAATCGCATGGCAGCGCTTTGAACCGCTTATGGCATGGCACACTTTTCCTCCTGTCCTGTAGCAGGCTTCTATCGCATGACGCCATTGCTTTGTCTGGTTATAGTACCAGCAGCGAGGTGCAAGACAAAGGTTTCCTCCTATGGTGGCCATATTTCTTATGTGCTTGGAACCAACAGAGTTTATAGCATGATGAAGGGAGGGAAATTTTGTTAATACAAGTGGGTGCTTGATCAAATCCGACAGATTTGCACAGGCTCCTATCTGAAGATTACCTTTATCATCTTCAGAAACAAAGTTAAGCTCTTCTACAGAGCGGATGCTTAAGACCTTTTGAGGAGAAATTACACCCTGTTTAAGCCTGACCAGAAAGTCCGTTCCGCCTGCCATAACCCGTGTCTCATGGCCTGATCCTTCCAATGACTCCAGGCATTCTTGCAGTGAAGATAGTTTCAGATACTCAAACCTCGGAAGACGCATTTTTTACCTCCCTTTGGAAAATAAAATGTTATCTCAGTAAAAAATCAGACGGATTAACTCGTTTAGTGATTTCAATTAGACTCTGATGCCATCTTTTTATTGGCTTTTAAAACTTCGGCAAATGATTCAATCCTGGTTTTGATTTGACCTGCACTGTAGTTTCGGGTGTCATAGCCGTCCATTTCAACCAACAGTATTGGAAGCCCGGTTTTTTTCTCAAGATAATCTTTTCCCATAAATGTAGGACTGCAAAAGGGTCGGCATGATATGGGATGCATCATTATTATACCGTCCACTTTTTGATCATTAGCTACCCATTCCCAATAGCGCAAAACGCCTTCAGCAGAACTCATCTGCGGTTTTCTGAAGCAGAACTCAGCAAGGGCCTTCCAGTGATCATCTGGATAGCTTGAGGGTTGAGCCTCATACGGGTGCACATCGTCCACAAACATCCTCGGTATGGCGATCCCAAGTGATTCAATGGCCCGCATCGGTTTCTGATCCACAAGAACTCGCGTCTGACAATAGACTCTGGGCGCTCCCTTGGGTACAACACCGATTCCGGCATCGATTCTCTTTTTTGTTTCCCTGATGAGCGTGTTAATACCTTTGATCACCTCCTTGGGATAGCGGGTTCCTGCGCCCTGAATCAATTTACCCAATCCTACATCTCCCTGGCTGATGGGCTGCGGATCAGCTTTGCTAACCATGTCAATCAAAGTCTTATGCCCAAAGGTGATCTGTGCTACTTCTCCCAATGCAATCTTGTAAATTTCAGCAGTAATATCAAGTCCCGTGCTTTCTTTAACTCGGGCGATTGAGGTCTTTATGCTATTGGCATTGTATTCAATGGCCCGCTCATCCATATTCGGCCAGCTTCCCCATTCCCAGTCGTTGGTTCCATCCAGATAGGTCACATCATAACCGTATAACCTTCTGCAGAGTTCTTCAACCTCAGCGCCCTGGTCACAACACCATCCGCAGTTCACCACAATGGTTGGTACAGGCAATATCTTTCTTTCATAGAAGGCTGTATAAGCCTGATATTCGGAACAGTGGGCTCTGCCTGCGGTCTGGCCGATCAGTTCACCCAGGTCAAGAAGCTCATCAAGAGTATCAAAGATGTTGCCGAGCGTCATCCACAAATACTGCTTTGCCACACTGCCGTATACATTGGTTCCACGGGCCGCCACGATGATAGCCTGCGCCAAAGGGCTAAGACCGGGCCAATTGTAATAAACTCTTTTTTCGTATTCTTCGCCCGACAAAACTGCATCCATGAGTTCCATCATCAGGACTCTAAGCAACATGCGTATACCTTCTAAAGAGCAATCAAAGTTTGCCTGAACATTTTTTTCGGCCTTTGCAATCATTTCCTTTGTATCTGATCCGATGATTTTTAAGGTTTTTTCTATCCGGTGTTTCTGTTCATTGATTTCTTCCTGGCTGAACCCGCACAGTTTAAATAAATTTGTATACATACTAAATCTCCTGATATTGATATGATATCTTTTAAGCTGAAATATCTAGTTGCCCTTCATGATTTCCACTAATGTCTCAATTCTTGTCCGCGCAGGGCCCTTTTCAGCCGGGGCATAATCGGATTCAATCTTGACCATCGGAATTCCTGCTTCCTCTTCTAACATCTTACTAAAATAATGGGCCTGGATATCAAAGCCGTCACGGTACATCATTTGATACCAGAGAACTCCACCGCAGGAAAACTCCTTTGCCTTTGCAATAAGCCGTTCCATGCGATCTCCCCAGGGACGATCCCAGGGGGCAAGTATCCGCTTGTCAAAATATGTATCGGACAAGTTTTGTATCGGGTCACCTCCGTTTACTTCCACATTATCCAGATACGGCCGGTATCCTTCCGTGACCTCTTCATAAACGATGTCAGCTTCAGTATTTTCTATAATATCATGTACAAGATTATCACCGTTTGCCAAAGAAGAAGCTATCATCATTACCCGTTTTCGATCTTTGTTCGAAACAGGCTTTTTTATTACTTCATCGCGAACAGCTTCAAGAATTTCTACAAAAAAGTCTTTATCAGCAAAAGTTGATGCATGCTGAAGCATTGTGAAATCTCTGCTGCTGATGGCAGCCGGGTTTGTTTTTCGTGTAAAGCTGATTTCTATAAAAAGGCTTCTTATTTTGTTTCCGGTTTTGATCTCATCAAAAAGCTTTTCATCAGTAATTTTGTTCCCGGTGAGATCTTCAAGCTTTTTCTTCAGTAATTCCAAACCACCTTTAAAATACATACGCGCCGCCTCTCCTTTATTGTGGGGAACGCCGTATCTTAACACATCAGTCTTGCTGTAATAGTTCCAGGAATCGGCAATAATCTTGTGATTACAGTCTGTATGGGGAACAATCAGAAGATCAGGTAAATTATAGACCAAATCACCACCCATCAGATAGGCAATCTGGGTTTTGCAAAAAGTACAAAAAAACCTTGGATTATACTTTAAACTTTCGATTACCGAATCAGCATCGCCGCCCTTTAAAAGGCAAATCGGAATTGCACCGGCTGCATGGACAAGTTCTTCAGGCATGAAACCACCAGGTGTGTATCCGACAATTTTGACACCATCGTTTTTTTGTTTCCTTAATGTCGATGATCTGTCCGCTAAATGAACTTTAAGCCGTTCCATCGCTAACATGTTTTATCTCCTTCAATTGGTAACAGTTCTGCTATATGTTTTGTTCCAAAGACAGTAAATAACTTCTAAGATTAACTTTTTTGTTTTTAATGCCGATTTTCTTTCTTATATTATCCCGATGGAAATCAATTGTGCTCATAGCCAGGCATAAGATATTTGCTATTTCCTTAGTTGTTTTGCCCAGTCTTATAAGGCTTGCGACCTGAATTTCGGTTGGGGTTAAATCAAGTTGTGAAGCAGATACATAGGGAACAAGCGGGGTAAGAATATCATTCAGGTTAGCTTCAATTATATGTATAAGATTCTCCTGATAATCATCTAAAGTAGTATTGTTCAGTCTTTCAAGGTATGGAACAACAAGTTGCCTGATATTAAAAATAAGTTTTTCTTCCAGCTTTGTTTTATCCATTTCACGTTTTTTTAAAAGAACTTCCAGCGCCGTGTTGTTCTTCTCTAGTTCGGTCGTGCGTTGTTGAACCATTTTTTCCAGATCATCCTTCATTTTTCTTTCTTGTTCTTCCACATTTTTTATATCAGTAATATCTTTTATATTTCCGACAATTGCTGATGGTCCTCCATTATCATCCAATATCACTGATCTGGTGTTACTTACCCATCGATAGCCTTTTGTCTTATGCTTCATACGAAATATTATTGTCCGGTTCGTGTCGATTTCATTTGAATTAAGATCTAAATTTATAAAAAACTCACGGACATTTTCCTTTTCTTCAGGATGGAGAAAATTCAAATTTTCAGACTTTTGCAGGTGCATTATTTCTTCAGACGTATATCCGAGCAAATGTATGGAAGATGGACTTAGGTATTCGAATTGGTGTGTTTCAAAATTTATACAATAAATTACATCATATGAATTATCAAGAACCCTCTTAAAACGCTTTTCGCTCTCAATCAGGGACTTTTCAATATTTGCTTTTTCCTTGATAATTTCTTGGAGTTTATGGTTGGTCTCCAAAAGATCATCGGCATGAACCTTTATAAACTCTTTATCCAACTCAAAATGCTTTATAATTGTATCAGTATTTTCTAAACTCTTTCTGTTTTTCATAGTATGTACCGGCAAAATGTTAAAGAATATGGATAGCTTTTTAGCCGCTGCCTTCGCAGCCTTAACTTGTGTAGCTATGGATCATTGGATCGAGGATATGCTTTCGTAATCGAGAAGGAATTCTTAAACAAAATCGGGAAAACCTCCCAAGAATACCATGAGATTGACAACAGGATCTTTTAACAGTACAAATAAATAAGATTTTCAGATCCAAAACTCAATAACTATAGATCTCTTCAGTGGCTACTGATTTCTTGGCATCAACCACATTATATATATCTATGAAAAATGTTATGTCATCTAAGTTTTCGTTACCACGAAAGAAGCTTTCGTCTAATAATGCCAAACATTGCAAATTTTTAGAGGCTCTTCTCAAAGAGTACCGGCAAGGGCGGGAGATAAGCCAGGAAAAACTAGCAGAATCAATCCGCATGAGCGTTCGTGAAATGCAAAATTGGGAAGCCAGCCTTCGCCGTGCATGAATTGAAAATCTTCACGACCTATCGGAATTAACCGGGCACCCGTAATTTCTGCCAGGAACCCGAATGAATTAAGTCACCCGGAAAAAGGTCAACAGCCATCAAAGTTAACAGGCAAACGACTGCCCGTAATAGTTGATATTAATCCTTTAGTCGTTGATAAAGCCAGGCAGGAAAAGGTGGGATATCTGGGTCGTATTATACTATTAAACGTAATGCAGTATGTAACACTGATATCGATTTCCCGCCGATGGAATCTATCGGTAACGGCTGTTGGCAAAGCAGTTATATGCGGCCAGAAACTCACAAAGGTAAAAAGGTATTTATTTTTAACAATTGATCCCATTCTAGCACCTTTGATAAGGAAACCAGAATGGGATCAATTACCTTAAGTTAAATCAAAATTTTGAAAAATTATCCGCCAAACTAAAAGATATATGTTCGACCGGAATTTTCACACATTTCCTTTACGGCCAAAAGGAATGCCAAGCTTGCGCATTTTCGTCCTGAGAGTTGAAGGATTAATATTCAATAGCTTCGCAGCACCTTTTTCCCCTCCCACACGGCCACCAGCCTTGTTCATGGCCTTTACAATTGCTTGTGTAGTTGCTTGTTCAAGATTGAGGGGGTTTTCCGTTTCACTTTCGGGTATTATTGTTTTTGCGCGAGGGATAATGTCGCCCAGATTGTCGAAAGCCAGTGGTTGTTCCCTGCCGAGGATAAGGGCGTGTTCAACTGCATTTTGCAATTCCCTGACATTGCCGGGCCAGTTGTAATTCATTAGTTTTTCAATTGCTCCTGGAGCAAGAGAGGGGATATTTACAAAACCCATCTCCCTGGTTTTTTTCATCATGAAATATTGCACAAGGGCTGGTATATCAGCGCGCCGGTCACGAAGTGGCGGAATAACAATTGGAAAAACCCGAAGGCGAAAATAAAGGTCTTCGCGGAATTTGCCCTCAGCCAGCATGGCCTCAAGATTGCGGTGCGTGGCGGTTATAACACGAATGTCAACCTTGATGGTCTCTGTTCCGCCAACACGTTCAATCTCTTTTTCCTGTATTACCCGCAATAGCCTGATTTGCGCTCCCGGTGTTAACTCACCAATCTCATCAAGAAAGATCGTACCTCCCTGGGCCCGCTCGAAACGTCCCCGTTTTTGTAAAAAAGCTCCTGTAAATGCGCCCTTCTCATGGCCGAAAAGCTCGCTATCCATAAGTGATTCCGGAATTGCGCCACAATTCACCTTAATAAAAGGACCGTTTTTGCGTAGCGACAGATTATGAATGGCCGTGGCCATGACCTCTTTTCCGGTTCCGGTTTCTCCCAACAGGAGGACGGGGCTGGCCAGGGGTGCCACCTGGCCGGCCATTTCCATGACCTGCTTCAGGCCGAAATGAGCACCTACAATTTCTTCTCCCGTTTGTTGCCGCAACTCTTGTTGCAAATACCGGTTGTCATCTGCCAGGCTCTCCTTGAGCTTCAAGACCTCCCTGTAACGCAGATAATTGGAAAGAGCGATGGTAAAAGGCTTATCCAAAAGCGTAAACAGTCGCACATGCTTTTCCGAATATTTTTCCCCTTTGTTATTACCGATAAAAATACCTGCAATTAAATCCCATTCAGGATTTGAACCAATTCCCATAAAGGCGGCATCAGGATGGCCGATTACTTCAGACATAGGCCCCATTATAGGATGATCACCGATTCGGTCAGCCACCAAAACTTTTGATAGCGTATCAGACTTTTTTCTTGTTTCCTCGATAATCCGTTTCGTATCTTCCTGGGCAATGGTTTTGACGGATGTAAGTATTCCTCCGTTTAAATCCGCTTTTGCAATGGTTTCACCTATTCCTGTATCTGTCTCATAAACATCTATAAGCATTATATCTGCCGGGATATAGTCACGGATATACATAAAACAATCCCACAGTGCTCTTTCAATCTCCAGGCTTCCGCATATGCGTAGTGTGGCTTCCCGAAAAAAAATATTTTCATCAATATGCATGAGAATCTCCTATGTTGGTCAAATAAAGCGTATCTTATTTCGCACTTTATCACAATAAGTGTGAATAACAACACATATAAGTGTTGTATTCCATATTTGCAAAAGCTTTAGTTGTTTATATAATTGTATTTATTAGTATAATTATTTTGGCACATTTTAAGCATAGGACATAAGGATTAGTTGGAAGTTGTTTTGTTGGCAAGAAGAAACGGGATTTGAAAAATTATACTGCTGAAGAAGGGGGTAAGGATGTTTAACAAAACTTGTCTTTACGGTTTCATGATTCTTTTTATTGCCCTTGTTGCATATCCGGCCATGGCGGCAACGGATATTACCGTGCCTTCGAGCCAACAGTTAGAAAGTGGAACCGCTGCTGCCGTAGTTGATAATATGCAACTGCCGCCGGGATTCAACAATCCTAATCTTTCTGCAATTTGGATGCAGGAAAAACTCATGCTTGTTGTTTTTTTTATTGTACTCATATATCTTATTCGGAATAGCCGCCGTGCTAAGGAGCTGACTTTCGGCACGCTGCTGTTCATTGCCACAACAACCATGTTCTGGCAGGAACCATACGCTGATTGGGGCTGCTACCTGCTATTCAATCCAAAGCTTACTCTTATGCCCTGGGGTTCTACTTTGTGGACTTCACCAAACAAGCCCTTGAATCTGATCTGGCAATATGGAGCTTTTTTCGCCGGCATATATTCTGTAATGTTATGGCTTGTCAGAAAACTGCATGCGCGGTATCCGCAATTGAGTAATCTCGGTGCGGTGCTTGTTATCGGTATTCCGATATTCTATCTCTTTGACTTGTTAGTGGAGGGACTTTGCGTAAAAAACGGCATTCACTCCTATATAAAACCTCTAATCGGCCCGGTGTTTGTTATGGCTAAGGGCAACTTTCCGCTTGTTTATCCGGTAGTGCCTTTCGTTTTTTATGCCGTAATTACCCTATGGGTGTTGAGATTGCGAGCTGCAAACGGGCATGTGCGATTCGAATCATCGTTCGGGGCGGAGCGTTTTGCTGCCGGTTGGCAGCGGGAACTGGTGCGTGTTATCATCTGGATTTTGGTCATGAATGGGCTTTACCTGCTTCTTTTCACGGGTCCTGCTGTTGCTATACGGGTGTTTCTTGGAGGGCCTTGCGCACTTGTGCCATGATTTGCTTTATTATTGAAAAGATCGTTTATTATTTGAGTTGCAAGCAGGTAAGTCAAATGTCTCTGAAAGATATAAAATATTTAAAAAAAGAAGGGTATGTAGATAATAAATAATTAGAGGTTAGCGATTAAAAGGAGGAATAAATATGACAACAGAAAAAGAAGCCAGGACAAATGCCACGCTGGATGATCAACTCAGCTATAAAGAGACCCTGCCCAAGGGCGTTTCGTATATGGAAAACAACGGCTTTTTGGTCATGGCCGAGACCGAGGAAGGAGAGGAGATTTCCTTTGTAAGTTGCATTTTCCGCGTGGGTGGCGGCAAGAAGGGCCCATGGCAGGTCGAGGACAAGTTTGTTGGACAAACCACTTTCCAGATCAAGCCCAAGGGATTTACAGGTACGATCAACGACCTCGATTTCATCAGCAACCGCACTTGGGCGACTGACGACTGGAAAAGCGGCGAAGTCATCAAGACCGAGGATGCGGTGATCTGGAAGCTGGATAACTGGCAATACATCTGCCGCCCCCCCTACTGGGAACTCAAGGGTGAGCACATGGGCATTGAATTCGATCTGCTCTTAAGCGGTATTGGTGACGCCTCATTTCACAAAGGAATCTATGCCGATTTTGCTAAGAACAACGTTGCCGGCTATGAGGCTCCGCTGTGCTGCGAGGGCACCTTCAAAGTTGAAGGCAAGACTTACAAATTGAGGAAAGACAAATCTTTTGGTTGCCAGGAAAAGTTCACCCAACCGGCGTGGGATCTGGCCAAGGTGCTCAGAGGAGAGACCTACTACTGGATCTGGTGGGCGAACGAATCTGTGCGGATCTTCATTTATTATTATCCCTCCGTGGGGAAAGCATATAGCCAAGTGATGGTCGAAGACCAGGAAGTGGACTTTTCCGAAAACGGCACAAGTAATATCAAGATGGAAGAACTGGAGTATTGGATCGATCCCAAGACGAGAATGCGGATTCCTGTCAAGTGGCACTTTACCTTAAAGTCGGCAAAAGGGGAGATCAATCTTGATGCATCGGCTGAGTCACGGACTTTTTATGGCTACCTGAGCGAATCCGGTGCCACCATGCATTACGGCCTGCATAGCCATAGTCTGGGCGAAATGAATTTAGCCGATGGCCGCAAGATTCCGCTTAAGGATATGCGTACTTACATCGAGCATGGCTGGTGTGCAATACCGTTGCCGGCCTTTGCATGTTAAGGCTTTAAGGCATAAGAGCCGCTGAGCAGATAATTAATAGAATAGTATTACTACGACTTATTTAAATGGAGAATGTAAATGGCAAACAATAAAACTGAAGTTGCAGCAGATAAAACCGTGCTCTATCCAAAAGCGATAGGCTACATATCCATGGTTGATCCCAAGGAATCGGTTTGTCAGGATTGCAGAAGTTGTGAGCTGTATTGCG
>JBDRRF010000042.1:0-17256 GCA_043825875.1 Pseudomonadota bacterium
CACTTTCAAAACGTTTCAGTTTGGTCAAGCTCAAGGCGGGAGAAAATTTCAACCACAGGAATACATTTAGTATTTCGAGGATTGAAATTTGAGCCCAACGCTTAAGATCGGCCAAAATGGGGCGTTTTGAAACTGGCTCAACAGGAAATATTAAAATGCTAAAAATTATTCCTCTTGGAGGGTTGGGGGAAATCGGCCTAAACATGATGGCCTTTGAATATGGCGATTCTATATTTGTAGTCGATGCCGGGCTTATGTTTCCGGAAGATTACATGCTTGGAGTCGATTTTGTAATTCCTGATATATCCTATCTTAGACAAAATAAATCCAGGATACTTGGAGTAGTTTTGACTCACGCTCATGAAGACCATATCGGGGCACTTCCTTATTTGCTCAAAGATATAAATGTGCCTGTTTTTGGAACCTCGTTTACTTTAGGCCTTGTCCGGCACAGGCTTGAGGAGCATTCTCTGCTTTCTTCCGCATTGTTGTACGAAATCTCATCCGAAGAAAAACTGAAACTTGGACCCTTTGAAATTGAGTTTATTAAAGTAGGGCACAGCGTTGTTGACGGGGTTGGGCTTGCAATCAGAACTCCTTTGGGCCTTATTGTTCATACTGGCGATTTTAAAATCAGTTATACAATGGAAGGAATGATAACAGATGTGCATAGTTTTGCACGCTGCGGAAACGAAGGAGTCTTATGCCTGCTTTCAGACTCAACAAACATTGAAAAAGAAGGTTATACTATTTCTGCAAAAGAGATAGGCGAAACAATTGCAAGAATTACTGCAGGATGCACGGGTAGAATAATAATTGCTCTTTTTGCCTCAAATATCGCAAGAATCCAGCAGATTGTTAACATTGCAGAAGCACGGGATAAAAAGATTATTTTCAATGGCAGAAGTATAGAAATCAGCGTCAGCATAGCAAAAAAGCTTGGCTTTCTTAAAGTTCAAGATGGAATTGAGATCGATATAAACCAGATAAATGATTTTCCGGACGATGAAATAATTATGATTACCACAGGCAGCCAGGGTGAGCCCCTGTCTGCCCTTGCACGTATGGCTACTGGTGCGCACAAACAGATAAGTGTAAAAAAGAACGATACCATTATTCTTTCTTCCAAGTTTATCCCCGGCAATGAAAGAGCAATTACTAATATCATAAACAAGCTTTATAAACGCGGAGCGGATGTAATATATGAAAAAATATCAAATATCCATGTATCCGGCCATGCTTTCAAAGAAGAACTGAAATTAATGATAACCCTCACAAAACCAAAATATTTTATTCCAATACATGGCGAATACAGGCACATGTCTCTTCATGCCCGCCTTGCAGCAGAAGTAGGAATAAAGAGGGAGAATATATTGCTTGCAGAAAATGGCCAGGTAATTGAGTTTGATGAAAAAGGCGGAAAGATTAAAGAATCTATTACAACCGGTCGAATTCTTATCGATGGAAAAGGCATTGGTGATGTCGGAAGAAGTGTTCTCAAAGAAAGAAGATTGCTTTCTGAAGAAGGGCTTGTAGTTGTTAATATGGCCTTTGACGAAGAAACAGGCATTATTATATACGGACCTGAAATAGTTTCAAAAGGGTTTGTTTTTGAAACTGAAACAGGACATCTGCTTGAAGACGCTAAATGTGTTATTCTTGAAATAGTTGATGACATAACGCCCGGTATAGATGACAGGATCAGTAAAATAAAATCCGGCGTTCAGAGCGCATTAAGAAAATATTTTAATTTTGCAATTAAACGCAGGCCTGTTATACTTCTCTTTATTATAGAACTATAAAAATAGGACAACAAATATGAGAAAGGAACTAATAGGAATCTTTCTGTTTTTTCTTGTCATTTTTACTTTAATAAGCCTTTTGTCATACAGCCCTTATGATCCGTCTGTTAATAATTTAAAAACCGTCGGTGAAGTACATAATCTATTTGGTGTTATAGGTTCCTGTATAGCAGATGTTTTTATTACTCTTTTTGGAATAGCCTCATTTTTTATTCCCGTAACTATTCTTCTTGTCAGCATAAGATTTTTCAGCGCTTATACAAAGCAGATAATTATCTACATACTTGTAGGCGGACTCATTCTTACAATAGCATCAGCCAGTCTGCTATCATTTCATGAAAACAGCTTTTTAATATTAGGAAGTAAATTCCCCTCAGGCGGGATAATAGGAGTTTTTTTAAAATCCTTTCTTGTAAAATACTCCAATGTCACTGGATCAGTTATTATCCTTATTCTTTCTCTGGCGATAGGCTTTATTTTTGCCACCGGCCTTTCGATAATAAGTACTTTGAAACGATCATGGAATATATTTTTAATTGCTACAGAACGCTTAAAAACACAGGCAGTATTACGCAAAGAACGAAAGGAAAAAACTAAAAAACGTTTAAGAATAAAAGCCGAACAAAGCGGTGAAAACGAGCATGAAATAGAAATAAAGTCTATAAAGAGAAAACCCGTTAAACAAATGCCTGTTCCAAAACAAGATGTGTTTGATTTCATGCGTGATGCCAATGAATTTGTGCTGCCTTCCGTAAGTTTTCTGGATAATCCTTTGGCAAGATCGGCTGGGATTAATGCTGAAAACCTTAAAATGCAGTCAAAGCTTTTGGAAAAGAAACTGGAAGATTTTGGTGTAAACGGTAAAGTGGTAGCAGTTACTCCGGGTCCTGTAATTACAACTTTTGAATATGAACCAGCTCCGGGTGTAAAGATAAATAAAATCGTAAATCTTACAGACGATCTATCTCTTGCGCTTCGGGCTACAAGCATAAGAATAGAAGCACCGATTCCCGGAAAGGCAGTAGTCGGTATTGAAATACCAAATGCCGACAGAGAAATAGTCAAATTCAAGGAAGTAGTAGTTTCAAGCGCTTTTGATAAATCCAAATCAAAACTTACAATTTGTTTGGGAAAAGATAAAATAGGAAACCCCGTTGTAGCAGAGCTTGACAAAATGCCCCATCTTCTGATTGCAGGTGCAACAGGTTCGGGGAAAAGTGTGGCTTTAAACACCATGATATGCAGTCTTTTGTATAAATCTACTCCCGATGAGATTAAACTTCTTATGGTCGATCCTAAAAGAATTGAGCTTTCCATGTACGATGGTATTCCTCATCTTATTACTCCGGTTGTTACAGATATCAAAAAAGCTACAAATGCCCTATTCTGGGCTGTTACTGAAATGGAAAGAAGATATGTTATTCTTTCAGAAAGTCATGCAAGAAATATAAATCAGTATCAGCATAAAGTTGCCAAAGGAGAAAAAAATGAAAAAGGGGAAGATCTTGAAAAACTCCCCCTTATAGTCATTATTATAGACGAGCTTGCTGATATGATGATGGTAGCTTCGCGTGATGTGGAAGTTTCTTTAACTCGCATCGCCCAAATGGCAAGAGCTGCGGGAATTCACCTGATTCTTGCAACTCAAAGACCTTCTGTAAACGTATTGACCGGTATAATAAAGGCTAATTTCCCTACCCGTCTTTCCTTTCAGGTCTCTTCCAAAACGGATTCGAGAACCATCTTAGATGCCAATGGTGCTGAAAGTCTTTTAGGTAACGGAGATATGCTTTTTATGCCACCCGGAACTTCAAGGATTCAGAGAATACACGGAGCATACATATCCGAGGCTGAAATAACAGAAATAACAGAATTTTTAAAGAAACAAAAAAAGCCGGAGTATGACGAAAAAATTACGGAAGCACGAACAGCTGACGAATCCGGTGATGAGGAAACCGAATACGACGAAAGATATGACGACGCAGTGGCACTTGTTACAAAAACCGGCCATGCGTCAATATCAATGGTACAAAGGCATTTGCGCATAGGCTATAACAGGGCGGCCCGTATAATCGAAGTCATGGAAAAAGAAGGAGTCGTAGGACCTTCAGACGGCGTTAAACCCAGAGAAGTACTTGCAAATCGGCTGTGATCTTTGTTATCAACAAATAATGGAAAATTATGACTGGATCTATCTGTTTAAGGATCTTTATACTTATTAGTATAATGACGATTAGCGGTTGCAGCAGCGTCGCATTTCTTGTCGCGAAATATCATACCCATACCATGCTGTTTAAATATGAAGGCCAGGCTCAATCGGTTTGTCTTGCCGGTGATTTTAATAAATGGTCACAAAATACTCACTGCCTTGATAAGCAAAACGGGGTATGGTCAATCCAATTGATGCTCCCGCACGGGACTCATCGCTATGCATTTATTATTAACGGCAAGCAATGGGTGGTTGATCCAAATGCTCTTTTTACAGAAACTGACGGTTTCGACAGACAAAATTCAGTAATTGTTATTAATTAAGAAATTGTGCATCTTTATCCAGAATCTGAATGTGACCAATATTCATTAAAAACGTATATTATTATGGAGTGTAAAATAATTTTAAACTGTGAAATGTTTTTCTCTGGCGTGAGTACTGAATTTGAAAGAATCCCTGCTGATAAAATCCATACTGGATGGAAATGCACAAGAATACGCTATTCTGGTAAACCGGTATAAGCGCCCGATTTTCAATCTTTTGTTTCGCATGACCGGCAACAGGGAAGATGCAGCCGACTTGGCTCAGGAAACATTTTTAAAAGCATATAAAAATTTTGAAAAATTCAAACTAAGTGAAAGTTTTTTCCCCTGGCTGTACGCAATTGCGTTAAATTTAGCCCGGGACAGCTGGCGTAAACAAAAACACGCCACAAAACATGCGGAAGAAGTCGGTCGGTTAATGGAAAACTGTCCGGAAGAAAAGACCTATGCAGAAGATCGGATTATAGTATCAATGGATACAAGGCGTTTGAAAAACTGTCTGAATCAATTGCCCCATAATTACAGGGAGGCATTGATATTGAGGTACCATGAAGGTTTGCCTATGAGAGATATCGGCAAGGCTCTCGGGGTTTCTACAAGTGGTGCAAAAATGCGTATAAGCAGAGGGTTAGAAAAGCTGCGTGATCTGTTTCAATCGTCTTTTTCTATCAGTAAAAAGATATCCAAGGAATAACAGGACCATTGAAGAATATGCCAAATAAATTTTCAAATAAAGCTCCTGACATAAATTATCTGACCGGTATAATTGCCGGCCTTCCGGATGAAGAGCCGCCAGACGGCTTCACGCAAACGGTTATGCAGCAAATTTCACCTAAGCAGGCCAACATATGGCAAAAATTCTGGCGTCTTCTGATAACTCCTTTCACAGTTATTTCCATTCGCCCACTTCATACAGCCGGTACTATAATATTAATAGTAGGTCTTCTATTTGCATATAAAACAATTTGGATATCTCACATATATTATCCTCTTACTGCAAACTCAAAAACGGCCAACATCAAAACTGTTAACTTTATTTTAGATTACCCATCAGCCACAACAGTAGCAATTATTGGATCATTTAATCACTGGCAGCCGGAACATTATCATATGCAAAAAAATCCGACAGATGGCACATGGCAACTTTCCGTTAAGATGCAACCCGGCCGCCACACTTATGCTTTTGTTGTTGACGATAATAAAATCATTGCTGATCCCCGCGCATTGTGGGAGCAGGATGACGGTTTTGGAACCCGAAACTCCATCCTAACCATTAGTAACGGATATTCAGATGAAAACCAAACTTAGATATAGTTTATTACTGTTTATCCTGTTTTTGCTCATCGTACCCTGTTACGTATGTGCCGAAGATAATACTATGCTTGATAACGAGATTCGCCTGGCAAAGTCTTCGGGCATGGATGACGAGAGCATAGGCCGGATACTTTCTGCCGCCAACAGGCATCAATTAAGTAATGAAAATAAAATACGCTGGATTAAACAGATACGCACAGCCGCTCAGGAAGGGCTTCCTGCATCAGTTATGGTCAACAAGATTGAAGAGGGAGTGGCTAAAAATGTTGAGGCACAAAGGATTGATGCGGCCTTAGGAAAGACTTTACATCAATTGCGCTTTGTCAACAAACTGACCGAGGGTGAACCTCATAACCGCGAAACCTCTACACCCCCGGAAAGAAACCGGATAAATGCCAGGATTAGCGAATTGCTATCTGCCGGATTAACTGAAACTGAAATGAACAGTCTTTATACATCCTGGAAGTCAGCTTCTCCGAACCAAAAGCTTGAAGCAATGACCTTTTATGCAGTTGCCAAACAGTCCGGTCTCAACCCCAAAGAGGCCAGCCATATCGCTTCTTCAGGTATTGAACATAATCATTTTCACAGCTTTCCTCTTGAGCTATCCATGATGATCAAAGCTGCCAAAGCAAATAAAATTGCAAATTCTAAAATTACTTCTGAAGCACTTAAAGTAATAAACGGCAAGCAAACGGTTCAGCAAGCGCACAGCAAAATGGGTATTCGCCAATTACACCCCAATCCAAGCAGAGTATACGATGATTATCCGAATAATAATATGCAGCCTATGGGAATGAGAAGCAACAATAGCCGTTTCGGAAGTTCCAGTAGTGGAAGTTCCGGCAGCGGCAGTTTCGGCGGCGGACGCAGTGGTGGTGGCGGCGGTGGCGGCGGAAGAGGCCGCTAAATAACACTCAGTTATTCAAAGCTATCTCTGATTTACATCTAAAAACCCGATCAGTTATAAATTTATGTTCCTCTCCCCTACCCTTTTGATTCAATTTGAACCGCCACAAATATCGCATTTCCTATTACTTCCAGCAAAGAGTTTCTATCCTGGAACCCTTTGATTCACATATAGCATTTGTCAGAATAATGTTCCAATTACAGCACATTCGAAATATCAGGATATGGTAGGTGCATAACCTTTCAAACGGAACAGATTGTATGTGGTGATATCCTGCAAGAAATATGGAAAAATTGCTGTTACATTGGAGTTAACGATAAGATTTGGAAATTAAAAGACCAAGTCTTATACAGTGAGAAACACTAGTCCAACCACAGTTGACAGAACTTACAATGGTGCAGTTGCCTTGGCAGTTATCGAAATAATAAATAACCCGGACGTGTTTACCTATAGTAATAATTAATTGAGAAATAATATAGTCAAGCTGCTTAGATTGATACTATGATTGCAAATCCCGGCTCTTTGGCAAAAGGCAGTTATTGCAAGATCGCCCGGTATGGCAGATCATTTTTAATATCTATAAGGAGAAAGAAGTAATGAAAAAACTAAATCGCATTAGAAACATGCGTATGGTGCTGATCACCACATTGGTAATCAGCATTCTTTTTAGCGTAGGATGTGCACAGAAATACGCCTTTAATACCGGGCTACCTGCATCGGATATATCTGTTACAGAATGGCAACACCAGGGATTTTACGATTATGCCATCGACAACCGGTTTGATCTTGACAAGGCATGCTCCGAAGGGGTTTAGAACATTTTCTCCTCTAACCGATATAGATTGGTACATTTAGATTTTTAGCAGCTTCTATCAGTTTTTTATCCAAAGTAGCTAAAGGAATGCCTTTTCTTATTGAAAGATCGAGATATGATGCATCATAGCTGGAAAGATTGTTTGTCCTTGCCAAAGACAGTATATCCGCCATAATTCTTTCCGGGCGCTCATTTACTCTTGCCCGTCTTCTATCATTTCACGTATAGAAAGACAGCCGAGGCTATGTTCGTTCCGAAATTTTCGGATATCAGAAATTACTTCTCTTGTATCAGCAGATATTGCCTGGTTAACAGGTTGCAACACAGCAACAACAATCCCATGTTTCGTGATTGTTATACGTTCGCCCTTCATCACCCGCTCAAGCAATTTGGGCAGATGTGTTTTTGCTTCATATGCGCCAACTGTTTCCATAAGTTACTCCTTAGACTAGTTTAGACCAGCTTAACAGTATGAAAATTATTTTCCAATAACAAAAAAGATAATTAATCTTCAACAATAAATATTTGATTTTAAACTTATTGTGGCTTCTTTTTTAGCTATTATCTAATAGCCATTCAATATAGTCAGCATATGTCAGATAATAAAACAACAGATTGACAGATAATCATACATATGGTATCTATATTTTCAAATCGCAGGAGAATATAAGCATGGATACTTTTTATAAAAATTTAGGATTGAAGATAAAAAAAATAAGAGAAAAAACAGGATTGTCCCAAAATTCTCTGGCACAAAAGCTGGGAATTAGCAGAGTGGCTGTTTCGCAAATAGAATCCGGAGACAGAAAAATCAGTGCTGAAGAGATAGTTATGCTTGCTGAAACATTTAATATCCAAACGGATGTTCTGTTGGATATTACAAAAGATATAAAAATCGTATTTCAAAAAGACACAAAGAAACAAGCAAAAAAACAGGAAATCAGAATCAGTGTTCCTCAAAGGAATCTGCAAAAATTTAAGGAAGTATTAATCTATATTCTTGAAAAAGTCGGGTCCAAACCCAATGTTGGAGAAACGGTTCTGTATAAGCTTCTTTATTTCATAGATTTTAATTTTTATGAAAAGTATGAAGATCAATTAATAGGAGCAACTTATATAAAAAACAAGTATGGGCCAACGCCTAAAGAATTTATAAAAGTCATAGAAGAAATGGAGGGAAAAGATTTGGTAAGGGTAAAAGACAATTATTTTAAATATCCGCAGACTAAATATTTACCTTTAAGAAAATCCGATCTGACTCAGCTAAAAGCACACGAAAAAGAAGTAATAGATGATGTTTTAAATACTTTGTCAAATATGAATGCTTCCGAGATCAGTGAATACTCCCATAATGATGTTCCATGGCAAACTACAGATGATGGAGATATTATTCAATATGAAGCAGTATTTTATAGAACTTCGCCTTATTCGGTGAGAAATTATAATGAAAAAAGTCTTTAATGAAATACGAAGACTCGCTGAATTTGAAAAGGATTTTAAGAAGCTTTTAAAAAAGTATAAAACTCTTAATGAAGATCTCGATACATTTATCAACAGTCAGCTTAAGCTTACTCATAAACTGGGAATAGACAATAAAGCAGTTGTCCAAATCTCAGATTCAGGAATTAAAACTCCCAGGATATACAAAGCAAAAAAATTTGCCTGCAAAGCTCTGAAGGGTCGTGGAGTAATGAGTGGCATAAGAATAATATATGCATACTATGAAGCAGAAGATATCATTGAATTTATAGAAATTTATTTTAAGGGTGATAAGGAAAACGAGGATAAAAATCGGATTAAAAAATATTATGGCTAAATTTGGTACAAGTGCTGGCAAACTTAAAAGTCTGTAAGAAATATATAGAATGCAAAAAATAAACCTTAATAGATTAATAGCTTAACAACTTACGAACTGTTTTAACTGTTAACCGCAAATCGGCAACTGCAAACCGTTTTCCTATCGACGGATTTCTTTGCAATTTATGATGTTTTCAAAATATCGCTCTATTTATTGCTTAACCATGTTTTTTTAATAAAAACATATTAATGATATAAATTAGTATATTACTTATGTTATAATAGATTAAACTACTTCTTTACCACAATGTGGTATATTAATTGCTTTTAGAAATAAATAGTAATTTTAAGCAGAATAAATTGAATTGATTTGGAGGTAATTTATGAAAAGAATGTTGATAAATATAATTATTGTTGTAGTATTTTCAATATTTTTAATTTCTCAAGCTTATGCAACTCCTTGGACTGACAGCACAATTCATTGGGATAGTTGGGCAGATGGAAGAACTTCACTTGACTCACTAGATGCTTATGGTAACCCACAGATTTCAGGAGGAACTTATACAGCTAATTCAGGATTTTTAACCCAGATATCGTTCGATTACTATATAGGTGCAGACATAACTGCTGCCGGTGTTACTGCTGCTGATCTTTTTATTGATAATAATGCGGATGGCAATTGGGATTATGTAGTAAATCTTTATGCAGATTCCACCACAATTTATGGGATAAATATTGCTGAGTCAGCATCTGGAGCATATGAATTTTCTACTGCTAATAGCGGATGGGATTGGAGACACAATCACCCCATAGCACTTATTGACTACGGGTCAGATATCTTTGGTTCAGTTTCTTGGAACGGATTTGATAATTCGATTGGGAATCATACAACAACTGTAAATTTTGACAACCTTTCTGTTAGCAACGAATTTATTTTTGCATGGACAGTAAGCTGTGCAAATGATGTAGTTATGGAACACGGCTATTCTGTCCCTGAACCAGCTACACTTCTCCTTCTTGGCTTCGGCCTGGTAGGACTTGCAGGTGCAGGCAGAAAGTTGAAAAAATAGATTAATAGCAGTTCACAGTTGACAGTTTACGGTTAACGGTAAAAGAAAGTTGAAAAAATAATTCAATAACAAAGAGGCAGAGTCGAAATCGGCTCTGCCTTTTTTATTTCTCAGGAATTGATCCCTTCATAAGCTTGAGAACCTATAAGCTTTTTTGTTACTCAATAGTGAATTATAAATCGCCAACCATATATTACCGTCGGTTTTCTTTACAATTTTTATTTACAAAAAAGCTTTAGGATCTTTTCTCCCTATAGTCTCTATATAGCAATACCAATATCGATATAATTATTTTTTAGTATAAACAATATATTCATATAGTTAGTATAGTATAATAATTTTCCAATCCCCACACTCCGAATCCGGTATATTTATTGCTTATATTTTAAAGAAAATAAGTGTATAGTATGATTTATAATTTCAACAAACAATGGAGAATATAATCTATGAAAACCTTAAAAATAATTTTAATTTTAGCTGCATCTTTGATTATTTCTGCGTCAACTGCATTAGCCGCACCTGAGGCTATTACTGTTCCTGAACCTGCAAGTATTATACTTCTTGGTTTCGGGCTGGTAGGGTTAATTATCTCCCGGAATAAATTCAAGAAATAGTATAAAAGCGGTTGGCGGTTGACAGTTCACGGGTGACGGTAACGGTAAAAGAAAGTTAAAAAAATAACTCAACAAAAAGGCAGAGTCGAAAACGGCTCTGCCTTTTTTTATTTTAATTAATATTTATCTCTCACAGAGTACACTGAGATCTCAGAGTTTTTTTAATAATTTTTGCCCCCTGTAAATAGTCTTTTAACTATCAATTTTATTGATTATACGCTTTCGGTTGGGTTCCGGTATCTTTTTAAAAAACACGGGCGTATCGCGCAATACGCCCCTACGCAATAAACCGCTTTTCTCCGTGAAATGTAAACCGTTTTAAACCATGTACCATATTCTTCCGGATTTATACGGGCGGGTTATGAACCCGCCCCTACACCTTTTATTTCCTGACCCGCAAAATTACCTCTGTACTTACCACCAGACTCCGCGAAGCAGATGGATGCTTCGGGCCGCTCTTCCGGAGCTGCCTGAAATACTTCCTGTTAATCCTGTAAATCCTGTCCGATATTTTTTTCGGAATACTTTACAATTATCAATCAACATTCTGTATTTACATTATAATTTATTTCATTCTTCCGAATAGCGCTTTATAAAACCTGATATTCCAAACTCATCACAAATTGTAGGTTCTCTCTTCAGTCGACAAATTCACCTGCTATACAGCAACAGCATATTTCAAGGCAGGTTTTCAAAATCGTCTAAATCTTTATGCCTTCCACTCGATTTCTTATTAATCTTCAATTGCTTCAAACTAATGATATTTACTTCAATTCCATCTATTTCATCAACAATCTTTTGCTTAAAGCACTCCTCAAAATTAACACCGGAAATCGTTGTTAATATTTCAATCCGTATAGGAGCAATACCCATGCGTATAATACTGTTCTTTTTAAGGAACAGTTCTTTTGATAATTGGGGTGTATCAAAACCGAATTCTTTTAAAGCCAATACCATTTGCTCCGCAATTTCAGGATCTATCGCTATCCAAATATCCATATCATTTGTTGCTCGTGGATATCCATGATAGCCAACAGCATATCCACCAATCAACAAGTATCTGATATGTTTAATCTTGAGTATATTCAAGAACTCTTTGAAGTCTGGAGGTAGCAGCATGTCCATAATTAATCCTTCTTAATACTTCAATATGTCGCATTCTTTCAATTGGAGTCTTGGCAAACCAATAGTTCTTGTCATCCGATTGATCTGACAATGACACAACTGAGAAGAAACTTTTGTCTAGTTTTATATCAACCAATTCTTTATCCATATCTTTCACTTTCGTCATAATATCATCATTCATATTTATCCTCATATTATCATTACTATCTATTATTTATACTTATATGTCAAGCCATCTTCCTTTTATCAACCAGGTAACCGCATTTAGATTTTTCATACACACTATTTTGAATGATATAATGTTTTTAGACAGGATTAACTGGATGGACAGGCAATAAGCCATTGCATGAAGCTACAATAAGAAAAGGCAAAAACGCCTGACCCGCAAAATTACCTCTGTACTTACCACGAAACTCCGCGAAACGGAAACATGCTTCAGACCGCTCTTTCCGGTGCGGTCTGAAAAATATTCTTGTTAATCCTGTAAATCCTGCCCGATATTTTTTTATTACTGTGAACTGTAAACTATAAACCGCTTTTCCCCGTCAACTGTGAACCGTAAACCGTCAACCGCATTTTACTGTCGGAATAGTTTACAATTTCAAAACCCACCTTTATCTTATTTAAAATACTGTTATTATATTCTTTTATATCATTTCATCCTCATTTTCCAAATTTTTTCATTAAAAAAACTGTCGGGATAGTTTACGATTTTAAGCATGTGGTGGGTGATACGAAATAAAGGAACATTGTTGTATAATATTATTTATTATAAAATGCATAAGTTACAATTATTATAAAATTATTATTTGCCATAGGCATATAATTTGCTTAATTATAAATTAAACATATAAGAAACAAAAATTTGAAATAAATAAAAATAAAAAAAAGGAGGAGGCTTAAAAATGAAAAGATTAATTACCATAATCACAACATGTTTTATTGCATTCATTCTTATGGCATCAGGTTCAAACGTCATGGCGGATTCTATCGGAACCGGTGACATCATTAAATTATATGATGCCGGTGGCACAACAGATGGTGGACCCTTTAAAGTTTACGAAGGTGGTATATATCAATTCGATACGTTCTGCCTGGAATTGAATGAGTTCTTAAGTTTTGGAACCGAATACACCGTGGAGATATCCGATTCAGCCAGTATGGGCGGTATTGGTGGTGGTTCCCCTGATCCTCTTGATGCCATGACTGCTTACCTGTATATGGGTTTCAGGGCAGGCACACACACTGATGTCGATGCACTCCAGATGGCAATTTGGTTTATCGAAGATGAAACAACAGAATCGCTTGTAGGTACGGCATTAGACTATTATAATGAGGCATCAAAGAACGCAACTGACATCGGTCAAGTCCGAGTAATGAATCTTACTTCTGAAGTAATTGACCCATTGACCAGCGAAACCGTAATACACAACCAGTCCTTATTAACCATTGTTCCTGAGCCTGCTACATTGGTTCTTCTCGGGTTAGGTCTTATTGGCTTAGCAGGAATAAGAAGGAAATCTTTTAAAAAATAATTCATAATATTTATTTATAGATTAAAAAGGCGGAGTCTTTATGACTCTGCCTTTTTAATTTTCTCACTCGCCCAAATAAAAAAACTGAAAATCTATCATCTATCGAATTTTCAACGAAGTCGAATTTATGTACCAGGAATAATTATTTAATATTCTTTAATTATATTAATCTAACCCGGTTTTTGGCTTCGTTTCTCATAGAATACCGTTTACGGTATAAAATTGCCTTTTATAAAACCATCAAATGTACTGGGATCAACTTATTTTTTTAAAAGAAAAGAAATAGAATCTCTGGATCAGACAAGCAATGCGGTACAGGCAGTTTAACAGAATATTCGGTATGTAAACAAGTGCTTCCGGCAGATAAACAATTTTACCTCCAAAACCCATTTTAAAATAGGTGGGTGTTTGTATTATTTCCTTTGGCAACACCTTATTTTGCTTTATATACAAAGCTGCTTTTCGATCTACAGAAACAAAATCTATATACCTGTACCCTTTTGAGTTTGCCCATTTTATAAGGTTCCAGTAAAGCGCATCATTCGGCCTCATTTTATTGTATTTGCCCGACCAGCCACCCTTCCAGAATATAAACCGGTCGTCAATTGTAACTGCAAGACCTCCGGAAACGGGTTCACCTTCATGTTGAATAAAAAAAAGTTTGAGATATCCTTGCGGTTTAAACAGCTGCCATATGGTTTCTATATGATTTTTATCAGGTGGGTTGGGCGCAACACCCTGACGCCTGCAAGTTTCCGACATAAGCTCAAAAAATATTCCCAGTTCCGTTTCACAACCTTCAAGAAAATTAGTACCGGTAGATATAGACCTTCTTATATTCCATCTCTTCTTTGCTGTCATCTGCTTTAAAAGAACGTTCTCATCTTTACCAAGATCAATCTGTAACGTAGTATCTATTATACCTTTATAAACTATATTGGGAAGAAACCCGTTTTTACACAGTTGAACAGAAATATTATCTGAATGGCAGGCAGGCTGAACTATAACTGCTCTTATTTTATGTTTTTTTACTATTGCCTTAAGCTGATCAATAACAAATGCCATGGTGGCAGCATCATTATCATTGATAATAGGCCCCTGACTGACATATGCGATACGACCAAGAAAGCGTTTGGAAACCCAGAGCAGTTGAAATCCGCCGATTATCCCGATATGATTAGTTATTACAACACGGATATAATTCCACCCATCCAGAGATTTGACCTGTGACCACAAACTTAACTGTTCATGCCGGCCCTCAGGTGCAGATTCCACAAAAGAATCCCACTGTGAATCTATTGGATCAGGAGAAAGCCATGCAGTAAGAACAGATCCGTTAAGCCTTAGCTCAGTAATTTTTTTGTATTTATCTGTAACTATCATAGTAAATAATATACAATCTAACTTGCTCTCGGGAAAAATTTTTGATATAATATCCGTACAACTTTCACAAATCCTTTTGTTTCCAGAACCCTGCTTAGTCCATGCTTCATACACCACCGTAAAATAGGATTCGGAAAATAGCAATACTCCCCTGGCAGAAGAATAATTTTCCCCCCAAGCCCTGTCTTAAAAAAAGTAATAGAACAATGAAAAGGCTCCGACCTGTCTCGCCCATTGAGAAGTTCCTCGGCATCCCGTCTGTCAATGCCTATAACATCAAAATATTTAAATCCTTTATCTTTTGCCCATTTAATTGCTTCCCAGTAAAGTAGATCGTTTGGATATAATTTAGAGCATCTTCCTGACCATCCGATACGCCAGGCACGAGCATAATCTCCAAATGTAAAAATCAACAAACTATTGATAAATTCATCATCTTGACGAAGCAACAGCAAATGTATCCACCCACGTGGAGCAAAAGCTGCCCAGAGCCGCTGAATAAAATCATCACCAGGCAGATTAGGGCTGGTTCCCCTACGCTGACAGAGCAATCGCATCAGTTCCTTAAAAACTATGAGATGTTCAACCGATCCATGAATCAACTCTAATCTACTCTTAAGACTTCTTCTCTTAAGACTTCTTCGAACATGTTTTCTTGTCGTAGACCTCAAGTTTGTAATCAGCAAATCTTTATCAAGACTAAGGTCAATAATAACTGAGGCCTTAGCCCAAACAGAAGGAGGCAAAACATCCGGCCTTACCTGAAATCCTGCCAATAACATCTCCTGTACCATTGACTCTGAAAAGTAAGGAAGGCTTACAGCAAGATAAAAAAGACGGCGTTTTCCGGATAACCATTTGATCGCACGCAATACCAACGAAGGATCCGCTCCTTTCAAAACAAGAGGCCCGCGGCAGATATAGCCGATTCGAATCACTTTTTTTATCACAAATTCCAGAATCTGAGCGCCACCAATAATAAGCCCGTCTTTGACGAGATATATCCGGACAGGCTTCCACCCATAATTACTGCGAATTTCCCCCCAGACAGAAGTTTGCTCCGGCTGAGGATCGCTGTGCATTTCTACAAACTGATCCCACTGCCTATCCTCGGCATCCGTCGAAACAACTAACTTGATTCCAAGATGCTTCAGATACTTATTTTCATACTTAGATTTGATCTTTTCATTCAGCATTCCAATACCCGAGTCTAATCTAATCGTAATAACTGCTTAATGCCGTATCGGCTCTTTTACTTTACAGCAGAATGATCAAATATTATACAAGTGATGGGATTTTCCAAGTCCATCAAATTTTTTGCGCTTAAGAATAGCAAAGGTGTGCCAATAATGCAATTTGATATTTACCACGAATGTTAATCCAAGATATTTTCGCAACTGATCATATATGGCTTTTCTCCGATACTTCGGTATCCACACAACATGATACTTACATTCCCATGATATATGATTTAAGCTTTTTATGTCTTTCACTTGAAACCTCCTTACCTGTAAACTATGAGCGGTTCACGGATAGGAGGTTTTCTTTATATCCCGGAATTGTCAAACTCCGGGAGTTTACCTATGATTAATTATATAGCACAACAACTTTTTCTTAAACCACTTCCCGAAGATTTCAACATCTCATCCGATGAATAGAATTCCTTGGACACCTTCAAAATGATCGCAGATGCTTTATAAGTGGGATATTGTTCTATTCCACTGTCGGGAATCTTTACAATTTCATTCAGCTCATATTATATTCATATTTATAATATTACAGCATTTAATTTGCTTAAACTCCGTCAAACCTTTATAATAGGCAAAATAGTGTCGGTTTTCTTTACAATTATTCGTATAAGTCTAAATAAACAAATAGTTATACTGACATATATTTTTTCTAAATATAATAGCCTGATTATTTAATTAATAACTATTACTATTTATAGCATTTATTTTAATTAGCTTCGTTTGCATCAAAATTATCTATCCCGAATATGTCTGCATTATTTATTTAATTAAACATTTGTCCCATTAAAAATTATTATTAAATATATTTATAGCTATTTCAATATTATATGCGCTTATATATCCTTGCGTCTTACAGCTTGTGGCTTTACTTTTATACCATTTTACTTCCAGCCTTATTCCTTAGACCTTGAGCCTTTATCCTTTCTGTGTCGGTTTACTTTACAATTTTTGAATGGTAATGAAAAAACCTATAACCTATTTATACCACATCAAGTTCATAGCAACTAATATATCATTTAAATTCTTATACTTATTGCTATTAATTGAAATTTACAATTTCCATTTATTAGTTGGTATATAAATTGCTTAATTTAATTAAAATTAATATAT
>JBDRRF010000043.1:0-14293 GCA_043825875.1 Pseudomonadota bacterium
TATGACAAAAACACACACAAGCGATGCGATCCAAGCGCTTTATTATGGTGTATTTATTTACAAAAATAATACTTATTTTGACTTTTGGGGTCTTGGTAGTGCAGATAATTATGGAACTATCTATCTGGAGAACAGGTTGCGGGTTTTTCGTTGTGAAAATGGTAAAACATCAGAAATATGTGTCTATAAAGTTTTGCGGTAAATTTAATATTAAAAGCTTATTCTACAAAACAATATGTTATTCCAATACTTCCCCAATACTACTAATCAAGAAAGGATGGCAATATGTTTAAAAAATTAATTGTCAGGGTATTGCTAATAGTATTGAGTTTTATGATGATGTCGGCAACGGTGTTTGCAGAGACTCCTGCCAAAGAAGTTGAAAAGAATAATGCGCCACCGGTTATCGATAACATAGGTTTTATAAAAAACCCGCCAAAAGAACTGAAAGAAAAGTTTCCCATGTGCGATGCTTTTTTGAAAGTGGAATGGATCGACAAGAAGTATAAAATTGGGTACAGCCACTATGAAGCAAAAAGAAAAGGTGAAAAAAAGTTGATGTGGGCATTAGTTACCTTGCTTGGCGACCTGCCGTCTTATAGATGGGATGTCTATCAGTACAAGCGTCAAGGCCGATTGAAAGAACTATTCGAAATAATCAAGTATGGCAAAGCCAAAGGAAGTTTAGGCGTTTTGGTTCGAACGTACAAGGGAGAATATGTAAAAATATTTAACATGGAACTAGACGATGGTGCTTTGGCTGACAACCGATGTACCGTATGCATTCCATATCCGGATGAGGAAATGGTCTGGATTGCAGAAGGTAAAAGTGTTGGGCAAAACTACAGCGAGACACAGTTTGAGGAATTGACCAACAAGGTTAAAAAGCCAGGCAAGCCCTTTAATGAAAATTGGCAAAAATGGTTAAAGTCTCTATGGATACTGGACATAAATTTTGATGGGAAGAAAGATTTTGTTTTAGGTAGATCTTTAGCGGCAACTTGGCAAAATAAACTGTATATTGTAGATAGCGTTTATAAAGACCATGGGTTTCAACAAACCTTCCCACCAAATGGACGTACTTGCTACGTCAGATCGCTTGGAATGCCAATAACCACCGATGGGAAAAATTATTATATAGGCAATCAATGTAATATAACAGAATTAACTTCAGATTCTGAAAAGGAGTAAGTAAAGGCTGCTCTTGATATGTCAAGGAATAATGATCAAAATGTTAGCGATAAGCAAGTAAAGATAGGCATTATCACAGGGTAATCGCATTTGGAATTTATCAAAACTGCATATAGGAAAACAAAGAAAGAAGCTATTTGGGTCATTAAAGAGGAAGTTAACAACCCCCTAGCCCCCTTTTAAGGGGAATTCATATGGATTTACCTCCTAGAGGATTATATGAAGTCCAAATGTGGTAACCCTGGGAATTATCAGCGGGAACTGGATACAATTTATAGAGTAAAGCCGAATACGGGTGTTGGGGTATTAATCAATAAAAAAACAGGGTAAAAGATAATGAAAATGACTTTTTATCTTTTAGGAAGGTGTTTTTATTAATATTATGCGATCTGCATAGCATACCCTTGACTCACAAGCAAAATTGACACTATTAAGTATGATGGTAGAATTAGACAACAAATCAACACAATTATTCAGGAAGGAAAATATGAAAAGAAAACAGTTTATCAGAAATCATTATTTAATCTTGTTTGTTATTTCAACATTATTATTCATATCGGGATGCTTTACAAATAAGAACTTCATGATTAAATCCGAACCCGAAGGCGCGCTTGTTATCCGCCATAATAAAGAAGGCATTGATGAGCCTTTGTCTTTTACCAAAATTATTGGCGAGGCTCCGGCAAAAGATAAAATTACTTTCATTGGCGCAGATGATACATCTTATTACACTTTGGAAAAAAGAGGCTACAGGGGTGTAACAGAGAGTGTAACTAAAAATTCCCAGGAAACAATTGTGCTAAAGCTTGAAAGAATTAATGATATACCAGAAACTGTGTTTGACAGGCAAAATCTCAAGAACAGTACATTTTATCTACTTCCCATCCGATTCGATATCGTTTTGCATGGGGGGGTAGGGGCAATAGATCGATACAAACTTTCTCCAAAATTGTCTGAAGACATAAGCAGCAAATTTAATCAATCGTTGTTGTCTACAGAGCATATGATTGAGGTTAATTTCGACGACAAAACACAAAAAGTTTGGGGTGAATATTCAGAAGATATTAATACATTTTTAACAAAATTAAATCCCAAAAGGCTGCAATATTATACATCCCCTCCATTTATTTTTGATAAAGTGCCAGGATTTACCGTAGGAGAATCACTTAAAAATTTGGATAGTAAATCATACCTGCTTTATGTTTACGGTAAATGCATTAAAGCAAGCAGCGGGAGGATTGTAGGCAATGCAGCATTAAATGTTGCCTCCGGTGCGGTTGAGGGATATCAAGCCGCACAGGGAAGAACTTTTGCTTCAGATGCAAATGCATTCAGGATTGATAATAGTACGATAGTTTCCTTTTACGTTATTGATCCTCATACTTCAGAGGTATTGACAGCTGAAACCGTATCCTATCCAATGGATATTACTAACCCAAAAGCTTTTGAGATGATAGCATTAAGTGTTCGCCAGTTTCCTGAGATGCAAATTAATAAATAGGCCACAGGTCATAAATATTGGAAACAATAAAAAACAGCGAATATCATTTTTGCCGGGACTTGCCCACTATACCACAGCCTGAAATGGGAAGAATTCTGGTTACCGGAGCTACCGGGTATATCGGCGGAAGGCTGGTGCCGGAACTCATTGAACGGGGGTATCAAGTCAGAATTATGGTCAGGGTTTTGTCTCCAGTCCATCAGGAGCGCTGGCCGGATGCCGAGATAGTTGTAGCGGATGTGTTAGATATTGTAAGTCTAAAAAATGCATTTAAAGAAATCCATACAGCCTATTATCTGATCCATTCACTATTGCTTGGAAAAAAACATTTTGAGTCAGCGGATGTCCAAGGAGCAATTAATTTCAGAAATGCAGCAGAAGAGATGGGTGTTCAAAGGATTATCTATCTGGGAGGGCTTGGAGATCTGCGGTCAACCCTTTCACCTCATCTAAGAAGCCGTATTGAAGTAGGACGGGAGCTGGGAAAGGGCAAGGTTCCAACCACAATCCTTCGGGCCGCCATTATACTTGGGTCAGGAAGTGCTTCCTATGAAATTTTAATAAATACAGCAAAAAAAATGCCGATCATACCAATCCCATACTGGATGAAGGCCCAGTGCCAGCCTATCGCAATCCGGGATGTCATAAAGTACCTTGTAGGAGCTCTTGAATGTTTTGAAACCACCGGTAAATCATTTGATATCGGCGGTATGGATGTGTTGACTTATGATGAAATGCTCCAAATCCTGGCAAAAATGTTTGGTAAGAAAACAATGAGTTTGCCTAGTTTCTTTTCGGGGTTGCGATTTTTCGCCATCCTTGCCAACCTTTTTGCGCCGGTGCCGTGGCCCATCATTCTGGCGCTTTTGGAAGGGCTTAGAAACAATGTGGTGTGTCAGGACAATGCAATTATGAAATTGATTCCATTTGAACCCTTAACATACAAAGAGTCCATTATCAGGGCCATGAGCCGGGAAGAACAGGATAATGTTCATACAAGGTGGTCCGATGCCTATCCCCCGGCCCACAGCCTGGCGATTAAACTAAATGAGTTGAAAATATCTCCTAAATTTATCAAGACATATTCACTGGTCAACACTACAAATGCAGCCGACATCTTTAGTGCGGTATGCAGGATTGGCGGTAAGGAAGGATGGTTTCAAAACAACTGGATGTGGCGTTTAAGGGGAATGGCGGATAGTATGCTGGGTGGTGTTGGCATGGCCCGTGGGAGACGAAGTTCATCCGAATTGAGGGTCAATGATGTTATCGACTTCTGGCGCGTGGAAGACATGAAGCCTTCACGTAAACTTCTTCTGAGGGCAGAGATGAAACTGCCAGGAAAGGCCTGGCTGGAATTTGAT
This sequence comes from Pseudomonadota bacterium, assembly GCA_043825875.1. Taxonomy (GTDB): domain Bacteria; phylum Desulfobacterota; class Desulfobacteria; order Desulfobacterales; family RPRI01; genus RPRI01. The sequence goes on from JBDRRF010000043.1 coordinate 4,057, forward strand.
ATCGATCAGAGCGAACATAGCAATCAATTGTCCATTACCGCCTATTTTATTCCCCATGGTATTTTAGGAAATATTTACTGGTATATGTTTCTGCCTTTTCATGGTATTATTTTCAAAGATCTGTTAAAGCAGATAGTAATGAAAGGGTGAAATATGAAGGCAAATATCAGCCGCTTGGCTTTTTCTCTAAGCAAGCTGTCTATACAGGCGCTAAGGCGTTGGTCTAAGGCATCAGTACATATTCATGGTGCCGAAAACATTCCGGATGGTGTGATTATCTTTGCAGTAAACCATTTTACACGCTTGGAAACCCTGATTCTTCCCTACGAATTTTATAAACTAACCGGCAAACCGATTATGTCTCTTGCCTACCATGGTCTATTCACCGGTGCTTTGGGCAAATATTTGGATAAAATGGGTGCGGTATCTACCAATGACCCTAACCGTGATGAAATTATTATTCGCTCTTTACTAATCGGAGATAATCCATGGCTGATATTTCCGGAAGGCCAGATGGTAAAAGACAAAAAGATTGTTGAAAGCGGTAAGTTTCTCATTTACAGCGCTACTGGCAAACGGCGACCACCTCATACAGGTGCTGCAGCACTGGCATTACGTACGGAGTTTTATAGGCAAAGACTACAGTTCCTGCAGGAAACTGACAGCGATTTGCTTAATGAACAGCTGAATATTTTTGATCTTTCTTCCATGGAACAGGTGAGCAAAAAAGAAACCTTTCTGGTGCCGGTTAATATTAGTTATTATCCTATCCGTTCACGTCAAAACGCTATTGAAAAAATGGCTTCATATCTTGTGAAGGATATGCCTGATTATGTAGCTGAAGAACTGCAAACCGAAGGAACCATGCTTCTTTCGGGAGTAGATATTGATATCACTATAGGAAAGCCCATGGCTATAAGGCCCTTTCTTAATAAAGGGATTATCCAGAAAGACATACGCACGCCGAAGTCTTTAATGCCAGATGATCTGATGCCTTCCAGGCCGTTAATAAGAGTTATGGCCAGTAAACTTACCATGGAAGTGATGGCCTGTATTTACCAAAATACTACGGTTAATTATGATCATCTACTTGCCTATATTATAAAATATTATCCCGGAAAAAAGCTAAGCTTATTTAATCTTGCACAGCGGCTCTACCTGGCTGTGGAAGCAGTTACCAAGCTTAAATCCATAAGTTTACATAATGGATTACAACAAAACCAATGCGTACAACTCTGTCGCAATTACAAAACATTTCTTGCCGATTTCCTCGAGGTAGCAAAACGAAGCGGTGCTGTGGAAATAGATGCTGATATAATCCATCTGAAGGGTCCGGCAATTAACACACTTTTTGATTTTAACAGCATCAGAAGAGAAAATCCATACCAGGTTATTCTAAACGAAGTAGAATATCTTAGACCGCTTACTTTTAGATTGCAATTAATTGCCCAGCAGCCTTTCTGGTCAGTGTGCCGGAGCCTGCGGCGCAAGTTTCTTCAAATGGCCAAACAGGAGTTTGACTCCGACTATGAAACTTATCAGAACGAGGATGAGTCAAAACCTAAAAATATTGGTGCTCCGATTTTTTATCGAAGATTTTCCCCGAAAGCCGGAATATTACTAGTTCATGGTTATTTGGCTGCTCCCGAGGAGGTAAGACCTCTTGCAGAGTATCTCTATCAGCAGGGCTACACTGTTTTTGCGCCACGCCTTAGGGGACATGGCACCAGCCCTGAAGATCTATCTCTTAGAACCTGGGAAGATTGGTTGCAATCAGTTGAGCTTGGTTATATGCTTTTGGCAACTAGCGCTAAGGATGTTATTGTGGGTGGGATCAGCATGGGAGCTGGCTTGGCCCTTTTTGCGGCTGCAAACATACCATATAAAATTAAAGCAGTTTTTGCAGTTAACTGTGCGATGAGATTAAGGAAACGAACCTCTAAGTTTGCTCCGGCAATTGTTTTGTGGGACAAGCTGGTAGAAAAACTGGTTAAAGATGAAAGGCATAAGCATTTTGTGCCAAATGAGTCCGAAAACCCGCATATCAACTATTTACGTAACCCTATTAGCGGCGTAAAAGAACTAATGGAGTTAATGGATCAGCTCTCATCCAGGCTTGAGCATATAAAAGTTCCGGCTCTTTTGATACAATCATCCGGGGATCTTGTTGTTGATCCTGATGGAAGTAAATATGTATTCGAGAAACTTGGCTCCGAGGATAAGGAGTTAGTTATGCTCAATTCTGACCGACACGGTATTTTCAGAGGCGATATTTCAAAAAGTGTTTTCAACACGATAACAGAATTTCTTAATATCAGAGTTTGAGCAGTTCTTGGCTTTACGAAAAGTGGCTCTATGGCATGAACATATTTTCTACTTCATCAGTATAAGAACCGTCATCCTTATATATTACAAGAGGTGAGGCGACCTTTGCTCCTGCTTTACCCCCTTTTATGCCTTCGACAATTACAAGTTTGGATTCCGAATTATTTTTCGAGTAAATAAATCTAAAATACTTCGGTTCTATTCCTGAAAAACGCATATGTTCAATTATATCGGCTATGCGCTCTGAAGGATAAATCATTATAAATTTTCCCGAAATATCCAAAAGACTTTTTGCCGATTCAAAGATTCCGGGAAGAGAGATCATGATTTCATGTCTTGCCAGCGCGCGCTGATTATCGGGATTTACCCTTCCTGAATTTGCTTTTCTGTATGGCGGGTTACATACTATAATATCGGGCGATCCAAAGATCATACTTTTTTTTAAATTTTTCAGATCAGTGCAAATGATTCCAATTTGTTCTTCCATGCCGTTGTTTTTCACATTCATGACGGCAATATCTGCAAGACTTTTCTGTACTTCGATCCCGCATATTTTAATTTCCGGATTTTGGTATGCAAGTATAAGAGAAATTATGCCGCACCCTGTTCCAATATCAAGAATTTTATTTCCCGCAGATGCTTTTACATGTGAGGCAAGTAAAATTGAATCGATTGAAAAGCGATATCCTGACTTATTTTGTTTAATAGATAATTTGCCTTTGAAAAAATGGTCGTCAGTAAGCAAATCCATATTCAGACAGCTCCGATCTTAAATTTGATATCAGAGACAAGCTCTTTTCCGATCTCATTATTAAGTCTTGATATTATATCTTCTTTGTAATATTGGAGTTCTTGCATCCATACGGAACTGCTTACATACACAAGAAGTATCTGCCCTTTGAAACCGGCAGGCCTTGTATTTTTGCAAACGGCTTCTCCTACTATATTTTTCCATATGCTGGAAATGTTAGCAGATTCAAAACCCAGTTCCAGGCGGAATTTGTTTAATACATTGCCGATAATATTGCCGATTGGTTCAAAATCAGCTTCTTTTTTTTTAGGGTCTTTCATTTGCTGTTCCATAAAAATAGAATGTAAAGCACATTTTTAAAAAAGATAAAAGTGTTATGCCACAAGAAATTTTATCATTCAAGAGCGATCGCTTTTTATGATGAAAATATAAAGGGTATCATAAAATAAAAGCATGCAAAAAATAAATTTTTGCATGCTTGAAATATATTTGCTATAGATTAGCCAATATAAAATGTTTATGCGGACTTAAAATTACCGGAGAAATTAAAATAATGGCTATAAGTAAAGAACTTCTTGAAATTCTTGCCTGCCCAAAGTGCAAAGGGGATATTAATCTTACTGATGCGGGTGATGGCCTTATCTGCGAAAATTGTAAACTTGTATATGAAATAAGGGATGATATCCCCATAATGTTGATAGATGAGGCAAAGCCGTTGTGAGCAGAGGCATTAATGAGCATTCCCCGACCGCCCAATCCGGCAAAGCTTGTAATCGGAGTTTTTTTAAATGATAAGAACCTTATTGAGTTACTGGAAAATGAGCTAATTGCTGAATTTGGTCCGGTCGATATCATAAGTCAATGGTTCTTATTTGATTATACCTCTTACTATGCCCATGAAATGGGTTCGCCTCTTTTCAGGAGGATGTTTGTTTTTAAAAAACTTATTAAACAGGCAAGTCTTTCACAAATAAAAAATTTTACAAATGAACTTGAAGCAAGATACTCAAAAAACGGTAAAAGAACCGTTAATATTGATCCGGGATACATGCTTCATGAAAAATTTGTTCTTGCAACAGGCAAAAACTTTAGTCACAGAATATATATCGGAAATAATATTTACGCAGATTTGACTTTAATTTATCAGAATGGGGAATTTAGAACATTGCCCTGGACATATCCTGATTATGCGGATGAAAAAATGCTGACTTTTCTAATAAATGTCCGTGATAAATATGTTGCCGATATGAAACGAGGCCAAGATAAATGATAAAAAGCATGACCGGATATGCAAGATCTGAAAAAACAGAAGCAGGTTTTGAAATTGTTACGGAAATTCGCACATACAACAGCAAGCACCTTGATATAAATCTTCGTTTTCCCCATGAATATAATGCGTTTGAAGATAAAATAAGAGGCTTGATCGGTTCAAGAGTATCAAGGGGTCGTATCGAGATTAAAATTACTATAAAAGAAAATAATGGTAATTTAATTGAATTTGAAATCGATGAAAAAAAAGCGAGCGCATACTATAATATACTTTTGAGTTTAAGAGATAAATTAGGTATGGATGCACAAATACCCCTTGATATGATAGCAGGTGCTGAAGGAGTAATAAAAGTTGCGGAAAACAAAAAAGATATTGAGGCTCAGTGGCTTTTGATAAAAGATTCTTTGGATGAGGCTTTAAGCATTTTAGATGATATGAGGAATAAAGAGGGTGAGTTTATTGCCGGTGATTTTGTTAAGCGCCTTGAAACCATTGAACAATTATTAAACAGTATTGAGTTTGAATCCCGTGACATGCTTCTTTACTACACACAACGTTTAAAAGACCGGATATCAATATTGACAAAAGATACTATTGAGCTTGATGCAGGAAGAATTGCTCAGGAAGCGGCGTTTCTTGCAGACAGATGTGATATATCGGAAGAAGTAGTCAGGGTAAAAAGCCATTTAAACCAGTTTAATCTTATAATGAGTTCGGATGAACCTGCCGGAAGAAAGCTTAATTTTTTATTGCAGGAATTGAACCGTGAATTTAATACAATTGGTTCAAAAACTGAAAAAGCAATAGTTTCCCATACGATTGTAAATGTTAAATCCGAGATTGAAAAGTTAAGGGAACAGGTGCAAAATATCGAATAATTATGTGAAAGGATTATAGAGTGTAGTGTTTCAATTCGTTTATGTTATTTGCTCTATGAAAACTATTTACTTCAATTTATTTAAAAAAGGAGAAAAATGGAACAGACTCTTTTAAACATTGGACATGGAAGCTCTGTAGTAGCTGAACGGGTTGTTGCAATTGTATCTCCCAATTCAGCTCCAATGAAACGCTTAAAGGATGATGCAAAAGATGAAAAACGACTAGTTGATGCAACCCATGGGCGCAAAACAAGAGCAATAATTGTTTTGGACAGTAATCATATAATTCTTTCCAGTTATACTCCTGAAACGATATCCCAGCGTTATACAAAGAGCCTGAATAAAGAGATATGACTTTACGATCAGTTACCAAAAAAGATACGGATACCGCCAATGCTTTAAAACCTGGCCGTCTCTTTATAGTTTCCGCTCCTTCCGGAGCAGGCAAAACTACTCTTTGCAAGAGATTGCTGGCACGTTTTACTGACATGATTTATTCAATATCTTATACCACAAGAGCCCCCCGCATAGATGAAAAAAACGGTGTTGATTACTTTTTTATATCAAAAAAAGATTTTGAAACAAAAATTATAGAAGGCAAATGGGCTGAGTGGGCAAAAGTACACGGAAATTTCTATGGCACATCTGCCGAATATTTAAATGACGCTATCTTATCCGGAAAAGATATACTGCTTGATATAGATGTAAAAGGCACCATGCAGATAATTAAGCGCTATTCGGACAGCATTACAATCTTTATCATGCCGCCATCACTTGAGGAGCTGAAGATACGAATGGAATCAAGGGGCACAGATACCAGGGAAGTAATAGAAAATCGTTTGAAGAATGCAAAAGAAGAGATGGCTCAAAAAAATCTGTATAAACATGAGATAATTAATGACAGCCTTGATAAAGCAACTTTTGAACTTTTCGCACTTGTTGAAAAATACCGGGCAGGCAGCTTGTAAATGATAATTGACAGCATTGATAATATTGAAGCATATACAGGAGCAGGAGATAAGATAACTACTGCATTAAGATATATAGCAGCAGCAGACTTTAAAAATATGGAGCCTGGAAAGCATGATATTGATGGTGATAACATATTTGCCATTGTCAGTGATTATATCACAAAGCACAGCAATCAGTGTTTTTTAGAAGCCCATCGGAAATATATAGATGTGCAGTATATGGCAAATGGAGTTGAATGGGTAGGGTATGCACCTTTAAAAGACAATGCGATTGTAAAGGAATATGATGAAAAAAAAGATTGTGCTTTTTTTGCCGGAGAACCTTCTTTTATAAAATTGGAAAAAGCAATGTTTGCAATATTTTTCCCAACAGACCTGCATATGCCGGGTACAGGAGATACGCCAGGCCCTGTAAAAAAAGTAGTAGTAAAGGTCAGGATATAAGCTTTTCTAAATCCTTTTTTGAAAATTCGTATAATGAATTACAATTATGACATGTTATCTGAAGCGGAAAAGGCCCGTTTTCTAAAATGTCTTTTTTCTCGTTTTCATCAAACATGGAAATGTATTGCAGCATAAGCTTCTCATTGCATCTGCAAAAAAACTCTATTCTGTAGTCATCTAAAATTTTAGGGTTCAGTTTTTTAAATGATTCACGAATAATGTTATCCGGCTCTTTTCCTTCTTCAATAAGTATACCGATTGATGGAAGATCGTTTATAATACTTTCAAGGTTTTTAGCCAAATCATCTGATGCATTCGGCATTAACTGTAGAAAAAGCCCACCGGCGCCGGTAACTTCCCCTTGTGTATCAAACTTGACACTTAAATTAAAAACGCTTGGTATTTGTTCGGAAGAGTAAAAGTAATTTGCCAGATCCTTTGCTATAGAGCCGTAAAGCAGTGCTATATGGCCTGAATAGGGTTGTTTTGCATCTTCGAGATATTTTGTAACTGTCAGCAAACCTGCGCCAAGAAAAGGTGATATATTAAAATCTTCAAGAGGTTTATCTATTGGAATTGGCGTCTGTTTTAAATATCCTCTTATTTCTCCATAAGCATTGGTTTCAACACTAATCCCTTTTATAGGCCCCGAACAGTCGATTTTTAAAGCGATTCTGTCATTTCCTTTCAGATTAGAAGATAATAAACCACAACCAAGATAGGCTTGGCCTAAGACAAGTGTTTCCAATATGCCAAGATCAAAATTTGCACGCATTTCCTTTATCATTCGAGTCCCATAGATAAAAGCACCACGTATAGACCCGTTTGCAAGAAGAAACCTGTGAACTTTGTCTTTTGATTTTTCTTTAAAACCGTTTTTAACAGAATCGTTTAATAGTTTTTTAATCATCGCTACCTTCTTAAATTGTGCTCATCTTTTACAACTTACTGAGTGTAATGCCCTGTTGATATATGAGCCAGTTTCAAAACGCCCCATTTTGGCCGATCTCTGCGTTGGGCTCAAATTTCAATCCTCGAAATACTAAATGTATTCCTGTGGTTGAAATTTTCCCCCGCCTTGAGCTTGACCAAACTGAAACGTTTGGAAAGTGGCCCATATGTATATTATTTAAGGGTTTTTAAATTATTTTAAACTATATTGATATCAGTTTTATGTGTCAAGTTATAAACCAATAGCTCATAATAAGAATATCCTATATATAAATCAGGCAACAGATTAATATCTTGTTCAAAATTCTTAAAATTGTTATATGAAAAAAGCTAAACTCAATATAGTCGGTATTATTACAAATCATAAAGAGTAAATATCATGGAAAATTACATAAACTTATTTTTTTCACACCTATTTTCTGACAATAAATCATTAGAAAATTATATCATCAGTATTTCAGCCATTGTAATTACAGCCTTTGCAGCGTGGTGGATTTTAAATGCCGTAATGGGAAGTTTGAAAATAAAATATAATAAATCTTCTTTAAATGGAAAAAAAGGAGCTTTCTTACCCATTATAAAGCAGGGCGGGCATTATGCCATCTTCATTATTGTTGTTATTGTATTAGTTCGTCTTTTTAAAACGCCGCTTCTAGAAAAAACGGCATATGCCTTAATGATTTTGCTGTTTACCATAATTATCAGTAAATTTGTAAGCTTATTGATCCCTTTCCTAAGAGATAAGATTGCTTTAAAAACACATACAAAAATAGATGATGTGATTTTTGAGCTTATGTCGAAATTTTCAAACGTAGTTGTTTATGCTGCAGGAATTATTCTGGCTCTTGATATCCTTGGGTTAAATATAATGCCATTTGTTGCCGGAGCCGGTATTGCCGGTATAGCCATTGGTTTTGCAGCTAAAGATACTTTGTCAAATCTGATTGCCGGAATTCTGTTAATTATTGACAGGCCTTTTGAAGTAGGAGACCGTATTGAAGTCTGGACAGCTCCGCAAAACAGCGCCACATGGGGAGATGTTGTAGATATAGGCCTAAGAGCGACCAAGATTAGAACCACGGATAACATTGTTATAATAATCCCAAATAATGAGATCATGAAACGCGATATTATCAACTATACTACAATAACAAAAGAAATACGGGTTAGAATCCCCATCGGCGTTGCTTATGATTCGGATATAAAAAAGGCAAAGGAATCTATTATAAAGGTTTCACTAGAGCTTGACTGGGTAATGAAAATTCCTGAACCTAAGGTGGTTGTTCACAGTTTCGGAGATTCGGCTGTCAACTTGCAGGCAAGAGTATGGATTAGTGATCCACGGCGCAGGATAGATACAGTTTCATATATTACAGACAGGGTAAAAGAAGTTTTTGATAAAGAAAATATTGAGATTCCATACCCGAAGCGTGATATCTATATAAAAAGTGAAAAAAACTTTAATAACTTGTAACATTTGTAAAGTTAATCATTGGAGACTAATATGGATGACACAACATCCCGTATAGATATGCTGCTTCCTGTAGAGATGGCCAAAAAAGCGGAAGAGCTTGGTGTAAAAAAAGCCACTATCGGATGGCGTAATTTATTTCTTCTTTCAATCCTTGCAGGTGCATTTATCTCCTTAGGGGCAATATTTAGCACATCAGTAACCTCTGGTGCTGCTGGAACTATTCCTTTTGGAATTATAAAACTTTTAGGCGGTCTTGTTTTTTGCTTAGGACTTATACTTGTTATTGTTGGCGGAGCGGAATTGTTTACTGGCAACAATCTCATTGTGATGGCATGGGCCAGTGGTAAAGTATCTATAAGGCAATTACTAAGAAACTGGATTATAGTCTATATTGGAAATTTTGCCGGTTCATTTTTAACTGCAATTATTATGTTTTTTACCAATCAATATATGTTTGGTAAAGGAGCAATCGGACTCAATGCTTTAAATATAGCAACAACAAAATGTAATCTTGGATTCATTGAAGCATTGTTTCTTGGAATTATGTGTAATGCTTTGGTGTGCCTTGCCGTATGGTTGTGCTTCAGCGCAAAAACTACTACCGATAAAATTTTATCCATAATATTTCCAATAACCGCTTTTGTTGCTTGTGGTTTTGAACACTGTGTAGCCAATATGTACTTTGTTCCCATTGGTATGTTTATAAAATCTTTTGCCAAGCCTCTTTTTTGGGAAAATATCGGCAAAACTGCCGGTGACTATGTTGTCCTGACATGGGGTAGTTTCTTTTATGCAAATTTACTTCCTGTAACAATAGGAAATATTATAGGAGGATCGGTATTGGTAGGTCTTACATACTGGTTTGTATATATCAGAAAGCCAAGAGTTCCCATTATCCCGCAGGATTGAAATTTGATATATGGAAGTCTGTCGTAGTTGCAGTATTATAAATAATCTATATGAAAGGAGGTGAAAAACTGCTTTCCGATTTAAACATGGGATATATCTTGTGGTTTACTTCTTAGATATACAATAGAGCCAGTTTCAAAACGCCCCATTTTGGCCGATCTCTGCGTTGGGCTCAAATTTCAATCCTCGAAATACTAAATGTATTCCTGTGGTTGAAATTTTCTCCCGCCTTGAGCTTGACCAAACTGAAACGTTTTGAAAGTG
>JBDRRF010000044.1:0-34946 GCA_043825875.1 Pseudomonadota bacterium
AAATGAAAATTCATTATTTTTTGGATTTTCATTAGTCCGCAGTATTTTTTCGGTTTGCAATCTACTTTTTATGGAGAAAAAATACTACTAAACGTAGTTTATGATATTAACAACATATATAATTCTTATTTTCTATGCTGACAAATACTTATTATTATTAAACATTATACCTCTGCATCAAAAATTGTAGATTCTTCTACAACTTCTTCTGCTCTTCAGTAAAGCTGAGCGCAAAAAATAATCGCCTCTAAAACATTCAAACACCATGATTCTCCAAAATACCTTATCAAAGAATCATAGATTCAACCCATATCTCGGGCTCTGTTAAATGTTCTCTCTCCAAACAACTTGAAAAACTCAACCCGTTTTTGCTAAGAGAAAACATGGATAAAAAACTGAAATAATCTTTTCCGTTAACAACGGGCTTGAGTAACATCTTTTATAAGCCAACATTATCTATATATTACTCAGCATTTTGTAACATTTATTTATGATGTAACTGGGAACTAAGAGTGATAGATTTTATGCTATCGGAAATAGCGTAAGCTGACGAAAGGCTTGAGAATTGCCTGATAGCTAAGCTTCAGTTATAAAGAAGTATACTGAGGGCTTATTTAATTGCTGCTTTCAGGAAGCTATACTGGTAGTATCAAAAATACAGCCTAAGAACCTTACACGACTAAACAGAACAGATTTATGGCAATCAACATTACATTGGTGTTTTATAATAAAAAAAGCGCTTCTGTTTTTAATAATCAGAAGCGCTTTTTTGTTAACAGTATTATATCATAATCAAATCATGATTCAGGCATATGACAAACACCGGCAGGACATTTTTTTTCATTGATATGCGCTTCGTATTCATGTCTGAAAAAACGAAGTGTTGTAATAACCGGGTTCGGAGCGGTTTTTCCTAAAGCGCAAAGAGATGTCTTTGCAACCGCTTCACCGATTTCAAGCAGCATATCTATGTCTTCCGGCTGGCCTTTGCCCTTCGATATATCATTTAATATATCAAACATCTGCTTAGTTCCAAGCCTGCATGGTATGCACTGCCCGCAAGATTCTCTTTGTGTGAAATCAAGAAAATATCTTGCCACATCAACCATACAGGTTTCTTCATCCATAACTACGATACCACCGGAACCCATTATTGATCCTGCATCATTTAGCGAATCGAAATCAACGGGAAGATCGAGCAGATGTTCGGGAAGGCAGCCACCTGAAGGGCCACCGGTCTGAACCGCCTTAAATTTTTTGCCATCGGGTATTCCCCCACCGATTCCGAATATAATTTCCCTAAGCGTAATTCCCATAGGAACTTCAATCAAGCCGTTGTTTACTACTTTACCGGTAAGAGCAAGTATTACTGTACCCTTGCTTTTTTCGGTGCCCATGCTTGAAAACCAATCGGGTCCGTTATGAATTATCTGGGGAATATAAGCCAGTGTTTTAACGTTGTTCAGTAAAGTCGGTTTGTCCCAGAGGCCAACTTCAGTAGTACGGGGACGGGGAGATGCCTTGGGCATTCCGCGTTTTCCTTCTATGGAAAGAACCAGAGCAGTTGACTCTCCGCAAACAAAAGCACCAGCTCCCTGAAAAACTTCAATGGTGAAATTAAAATCGGTTCCCAATATTTTTTTGCCGAGAAATTTCTTTCTCTTTGCCTTTGAAATAGCAGTTCTTAAACGCTTAACGGCAAGAGGATATTCAGCCCTTACATATATATAGCCTACTTTAGCGCCAATAGCATATCCGGCGATCACCATTCCTTCAAGAAGTGAATGCGGTGTTCCTTCAATAACCGAACGATCCTGAAAAGCTCCTGGATCACCTTCATCGGCATTGCATATAACGTATTTAACATCCCCTTCTGCTTTATAGCAGGCTTCCCATTTGCGTCCTGCAGGAAAACCGGCGCCGCCAAGACCGCGAAGCCCTGAACGTTTGACCTCATCTATAACCTGTTCAGGTGTCATGGTGGTTAGAACTTTTTCCAGCGCCTTATAACCGTCTGCGGCTAAATAATCATCGATATTTTCAGGATCTATATGCCCGCAGTTTTTCAGTAGTGTACGCTGTTGTTTGTTGTAAAATGGGATATCATTGTAATGGGGCAAAACTTTATCGGTAACAGGGTCGCGGTAAAAAAGGCGTTCAACAGGTTTGCCACCGTCTGTAAGTGATTGAGCAATTTCAGCAGTATCTTCAGTGGTCACATGAGAGTAAAAAGTCCCCTCAGGTTCAATAACTACAAGAGGGCCTCTCTGGCAAAAACCATGGCATCCGGTTTGTTTAACTAAAACGGTATCTCCTAAATTATGTTTTTCAACTTCTTCCTGCAATGAAGAAAGAATTACTTCAGATCCTCCAGATATACAACCTGTACCCTGGCAAACAATTATATTATGCTTATGGGACATATTAACATTACCTCCTCAATAAAAATCTCTTTGAGACCTTTTGACCGATTAGGGCTAATATTGCAATACAACATGTATTTTTGCGGATAAAAATTGCCCTTAATTGAGACTGAGCAAAATTTAACGCTTCTTATGGTCTCACTTTAAAATCAAAAAGAAAAATCTGTTATGCAATCTTGCTCAAAGCAGGACTTTTGATAAAAATCAAGTAATACTTTATTTTGAAATATTTTTTTTTGTATTTCCGGAATAGAATTGAAGCGCCTTGCTGCAAACAGCAAGAAATCTTCAACTATAACAACTTGAGACCTTTACATAATATGTGATTTTGCACGATTAGTATTATTTGTTAGAAAGAATATGAAGTTCTTTAATACCTTTGTTAAACTTATGCAAAATCAGCCATTATATATAAGATCCGGCTTATGAGTGGTTTTAGATTGCTAACCCTGCATACAAATGCAGGGTTAGCTCTTGCTTTTGCGGTTTATGTGTTACAACTGCTTATAAATATAGGCTATATCTTTAAGGCTGTCATATAGCCGTCCATTATGGCATCTTTTACTCTTCCGGGTTTATTGGAATCGCCGATTCTATGTACTGAAACTTTTCCTTCAAGCTCTTTTGCAAGGGCATGTTCCGATTTATAACCGGCAGCAACTACTATTGTATCGCCTTCAAAAAATGCTTCATTTGGTCCGTATTGAAAAGTTGTCCGTTCTCCCCACACTCCATATTCCGTGATTCGGGTAACCATAAGATCGGTTTCCATCTGAAGTTTTGCTTTTTTCAATCGCATCATCAAATCAAATCTCAATGCGCGGGGCACATCACTGGCAACACGCGGAAGCATTTCCAGCATAACCATTTTCTTACCCTTTTGAAGCAGAAATTCTGCAACTTCGCATCCAACCATACCACCGCCGATAATAACCGTCATATCTCCGACTTCTTTTTTACCCATGAGCACGTCAGTACCTAATATTACGTTAGATTTTGCCATGCCCGGAACTTTTGGTATAAAAGGTTTTGTCCCGGTTGAGATAATGACTTCATCCGGATTCATTTCAAATACATCGCTTAAAGTCGCTGCCTTGCCTGTTTTAAGTTCTATGCCGCTTTTTGCGATTTGTGTACGATAATAATCGACAAGATATTGAGTGTCTTCTTTATGCGGTGCAACAGCTGCCACTGCGAGCATACCGCCGACCTTATCCTGTTTTTCCATCAAAGTTACATCATGGCCTCTTTGTTTGGCAACAAGGGCAGCTTCCATACCGCCAGGTCCGCCACCTACTATAAGAATCTTTTTAGCCTTTTTTGCTTTAGGCGGTTCTTCACTGTACTGATATTCAATGCCTAATCTGGGATTTACGCTGCAAATGCACGGAGTATCAACAGTTTCAAGACACCATGCACAGCACATACACGGACGGATATCTTCAAAACGGCCTTCTTTTGCTTTATTGCATGTTGCAGGATCGGAAAGCAACTGACGGCCAAGAGTCATAATATCTATCTTGCCTTCGCTTATTGCTTTTTCCGCATCTCTTAAATCATTGGTTCTGTCTCCGCAGATTATAGGAATCTTAACATTTTTCTTTACAGTTTCACCAAGATATAAATACTGTCCTGGTCTTACCGAATTGCTGAGCATTCCGACAGGAGCTTCATGCCAGCCTACAACAACATCTACTGCGCAAATTCCCATGTCTACGAGTCTGGGAACGATTTCTGTTGCGCATTCTTCCAGGGTATATCCGTGTTTAGTAAACTGGGCTCCTGAAATTTTTGCTAAGATCGGAAAATCACTGCCTGCGTGATTTTTTATGCTTTCAATGATTTCACGAATAATTCTCATTCTGCCGTCAAGATCTCCGCCGTACTCATCGGTTCTCTTGTTTGTTTCGGTAGAAATAAAGCGGGCAAGCGTATAACCTGCGCCAAGCATCAGCTCAACACCGTCAAAACCGGCCGTTCTCAGTCTCTTTGCGCATTGACCATAAGTTTCGACAATTATCTGGATTTCCTGGATGGTTAAAGGTCTTTCAAGAAGTCTTTTCGCATTTGTTGGAGTACCAACCCTAAACGGTGTGCTGGGTCTGCCAAGAAGATTTACTCCTGAAGGACCTATTATTTCTACAGGACCATCACCAAAAGCCCAACCATAACCTGTTCCGAACTGCCCGACAATTTTGGTACCGTGTTTATGAACGGCATCAACTGTCATTGCAAGGCCGGGGATAAACTTATCATCATGGGTCCATGGGAAATAACCATGTTCAGTTCTGTATGGCCATAATGCCCAATCTATAATACCGACACCGCCTTTGGCTCTTTCTTCAAAAAACCGCGCGAAACGCTCAGTTGAACGTCCGTCTTCAGCATAACCGAGTGCCATCGGAGACATCCGCACCCTGTTTTGTATCTCGATGCCGTTTATATTTATTGGACTGAATACATTTTTAAGAGTCATTTCAATCCTCCTTTTAAAATAGAATTCTCCTTCCCGGTCTTATACGTATATGCTGCCGGAAAGGAGATAATATATATCATAATTGACTATAAGAAGCTGTTTAAATGACCTGATATTAATATGTTGGCCATGTATCATAAAGGCAGCTTCAATACACATGGCTTGTAATTAAATCTTTACACCCATTTTATAGCCGTCATGAATTGCTTCATAAAGTTTTCTTACTCCTGCACAATCGCCAATGGAGTATACTTCCGGAGCTATTGTGGTACCAACGGCTTTTGCAAGTGCATCTTCTGAATCCATGCCTTCGGCTACAACTACAGTGTCAGCTTCAATACTTACATCTTTTCCGCCTGCAGTAGAAATTTCAACACCGTCGTCAGTAATTTCATTAACTGTAACATTGGTCATACTCTTCATATTTAGTTTGGCCATAAGTCTTCTATGTTGAAGAATATTGAAGATGTTAACGTCAAAGCAAATGTGCTTGCCTTTTTCCAGAATAGTAACTTCTTTACCCTGCTCAGCAACATACTCTGCCGTTTGAATAGATATTTCATTGCCGCCTATAAATACGACTTTGTCACCTAATTTAACTTTTCCTTCAAGAACGTCAAATACGTTTGTAACTATTTTACTGTCGATTCCGTCTATTTTAGGTCTGGAAGGTTTGCCGCCTGTAGCAATTACAAGAACTTCCGGAGCTTCTGCCTTAATGGAATCTGCGGTAGCTTCGGTATTAAGTTTTAACTTGATTCCAAGTTTCTCAATCTGTGCTTTGTAATAACGAATTGTTTCAGCCCAATCATAAAGCAGGGGCGATTTTACACCCAATTTTACTTCTCCACCAATAGAATCGCTTTTTTCTACTATTGTTACATCATGTCCTCTGATTGCTGCAAGCCTGGCGCATTCCATACCGGAAGGACCGGCGCCGATAATAAGTACTTTCTTTTTCTTCGCAGCAGGATTGATAGCATATGCTGGATCCCATTCATTTCCTACTCTTGGATTTATCATACAACCCATGACAGCATCAATGAATACGTAGTAAAAGCAGCCCTGGTTACATGCGGTACAGGTATTAATATCTTCAGGACGTCCTTCGGTAACTTTTTGGGGAAGATAAGGATCGGCAATACCGGGACGGCACATTTCCCAAATATCTATTCTTCCATCTGCAACTGCTTTTTCAGCTACATCGGGTTGATTCATACGATAAGCCATACAAATAGGAGCTTTGATTTTGGCTTTTTTCCATTCATCTGCAAGATGCAGCCAGTCACCGGGTCTTTTCTCAGCAGTAATTGCAGCACCCGGAGATTCATGCCAGCCTACAGTAATACTGAAAAGGTCAATCCTAACAGCAGCTTCGCACATTTTGGCAATTTCAATATATTCTTCGTTGGTATTTCCGCCTTCGATAAGGTCTGTGGCGTTGAGCCTCATAACAAGAGGATAATCATCTCCAACTTCCTTTCTGATTCCTTTTAAAATTTCAATAAGGAATCTTGCCCTGTTTTCAAGTGAGCCGCCCCACTTATCTGTTCTTTTATTTGTCCATCTGCTCAAGAAATCAGCAATAAGATATCCAACTATTGCGCATACCTCAACACCGTGCCATCCGGTTTGTTTAAACATTCTGGCAGCAACTATATGAGCTTGAATCTGCTCTTCTATTTCTTCATTAGTCATCTCACGGCAGGGTGAATAACGTTTTATCGGGCTTGACATTGCTGTTGGTCCGACAGGCTCGGGACCGACTGTCTTGCCTCCGGCGATTGCTTCATGGATGCCATATTCATGGGCATGACCATATCTACCGGTATGCATAATCTGTCCTATTGACATAGCACCTTCAGCATTAATTGCATCGGCCAACACCTTAAGGCCGGCAAGATGGCTTTCTTCTACCAGGCCCATCTGGCCTACATAGCCTTTACCCAGAATATGGGTATATCCACCCTGAGAAACCACGATACCAAAACCGCCTTTTGCTCTTTCTCTAAGGTATTCTATCTCACGATCAATAACATTACCATTTTTCGTATCACAGAAATTATCAACAGTTGCGGCATATTTCATTCTGTTTTTTACTTCATGATTTCCAATTTTAATGGGCTTACACAAATTTTCAAACATAATAATTACTCCTCCTTTTGTTAATATTAATTCAATGTTGTATTAGAAAACAGAAAAAATGGTCACCTTTATAAAAACACAATTAGGATGACTAACTATCTTAAAAAACCCTAAATACCATGATTTGCCAAAGGAACCGGTTAAAGGTGGCCATATCTACAGAAGATCCGGGTTTTGCAGCATATAAAAAGCGAACAAGCGTTCGTTCTTAATACCTCAGGTATTAATTTACGTCAAGGAAAAAAAAGTATCAAGAGCTATTTGAATATTTGACGGAATAAATTTGATAATATCATAAAAAACCCATTAATTTTCATTTATTTCAATATGATATATAAACAGATCCAAAATTATTTTTAAGCATTGGTGGATGCCTGCTCTCCGGCAACATATCCGGATGTATAAGCCAGATGACAATCGGCAAGTACCGATCCTCCCATCATATTTTCGCCTATAGCCCCTCCTGCCGTATGAAAGGCTGCATAAAGACCGGGTATCACAGAGCAATTTGTATCCAAAACCTGAAAGTTTTCATTAACCCGCAGACCGCACTGACTGGCTCCTATATTTGAACCTACCTTTATGCCATAAAACGGGGGATTCTTAATCGGAATAAGAAATTCGGTTTTTTTCCCGAATTCATGATCAACACCTGCTTCACATGTCTTATTGTAGCTAACGACTCTTTCTTCAAACCTGGCCGGGTCAAGCTCCAGCTTTTGTGCAAGCCCTTCTATGGTCGGGTCTGTTTTTATCATTTCCAGATCAATAGCTTTTTTTACTGCTATTCGCCAGTCTTTCGGGCATATGCTTTCATTCCATTTATCCATTCCTGGAAGATCCGGCGTAAGGGCATGTTCACAGAATTCTCCTTTAAAAATACCAATATTATTTTCATAATCATTATCGAATATCACATAGGCTCGGCCTCCGGGCTGGGACATAATGGCCGACCCTTTACTTATGAATCCCATTTGCAAAGCGGATGGGTCTTCATTTATAAATCTTTCGCAGCTTTTATTTATGAAAAGCCAGGGTTGCCTTGATAACTGCACATCTCCTGAGTAAAGATAGCGGTAAAAAGAGCCGGTTTTTTCAAAGTAAGGTATTCCTCCATCAAAAATTGAAATGGAGTTTACCCCGGCAATATCCGCACCTGCACCAAGCCCCATACGGAATACACCACCCATTGCAGACGGCATATCCATGGATGCCCCACAGCCTATGTAAGCTTGAGGAATATAGATTTTAAGCAATTCACGGTTGTTGGACAAACCGCCTGCGGCAAGAATAACGCCTTTTTTGGCTTTCAGATACATATATTCTTTGCCTCTTCTTACTTTAAGTCCTACAATCCGGTTATCTTTTTTCACCAGAGCGGAAGCATGCGTTTTAAACAGGTATTTTACACCTTTTTCCCTGCCCAGCTTTTCAAGCAAGTCGGTTACGTCTTTTTGCGCCATTAGCCAATGTTTATCCAACGTTCCTTTAGGTACATGACAATTGGGCATATTCCAAAGAGTCATTACTTCCCATTCTATACCAAGATCCTCTATCCAATCCATAGTTTCAGCGCCTTTATATAGGATGGTACGGAGCAGATGGGGATTTATCGAATAATTGGAACCGGCCAGAGCCATATTGTAAATTACTTCCATCGGCGGAAGATTGATATCATTCATGCGCTTTTGGGCTTTACTTCCAAAACATATTGCTCCTGTGGCATGCTGGGTGGCACCGCCGGTCTCAGCTCCCATTTCAATCAGAATTACAGAAGCACCTTTTTGTGCTGCACGAAGAGCAGCGGCCAGGCCGGCCCCACCGCCGCCAACAACTATCAGATCAGCTTCATCATCCCACTTATCGGGTTCTTTGACAGGCAAGATCGGATCAGTCTTGGCTGAAACCGGTTTTTTAGATTTTTCACCTGTTTTAACAGAATATATCATTCCCGTTAGTCCGGGCGGGGGTGAACTAACAGAAACACAATCTTTTTCTTCTTTACCAATACTATTTTTACTCATTCCTGATTCCTCCTGTTTTTTACAAAATAATGGCTTTTTTAGAAGCCATCATACATATAATTTTGCGGCATTTATTCTTTTTTGGGGCTGATTTTACAAAGCAGTGCTTTAAGAGCCGGGTAACCTGTTACCGGATCTACGGATTTTTCATCCGTAAGTGCATTCACATTATGTTTGGCCCAGCCATGAGGAATACTTAAAGTGTTCGGAAGAATATCTTCCGTAGTTTTCGCCTTGATCTCAATTTTACCCCTTTTAGTTTCTACTATCATCAGCTCACCATCGTTGATACCATAAAGCTTAGCAGTTTCCGGGTGAATTTCTCCATTAGGTTCGGGCATTTTTTTCTTAAATTTTTCAATCTCCCTGAAAGATGAGTGCGTATATTGGAGTGTTCTTGATCCTGTAGTAAGAATTACCGGGTATTCTTTTGCAAGCCCGGGAGAACCGAAAGGAGATTCTGTCGGTTCATTGTAAACCGGCAAAGATTCCAACCCGAGTTGCTTCATAACGGAAGAAAATATTTCAATCTTACCCGAAGGTGTTTTAAACCCTTCTTTCTCATACTGTTTATACTTTATTTCTCCAAAGGGTATGCAATTGGTTTTGCCAAATAATGTTTTAAGATCCAGCCCCGTCGGTCCGTAGCTGTATTCAAGCAATTCATTCATATCTTTCCATGGGAAGTACTTTTCATATCCCATACGTTTAGCCAGTTTGATCCAGATTTCCGGATTAGGCATACTCTCATAAAAACCAATAGCTTTATTGCGCAAATTTATAAACGGTTTGGCAAAAGAGATTGAGAGAATTTCCCAGATTTCAGTTCTTTCCAAAAAGCTTGCTTCAGGCAGAATAAGATCTGCCAGCTGAGCTGTTTCATTCATTGTTGTCAGTATAACAGCTAAAAAATCCAGTTTTTCTAAAGCGCTTCTCATCTTGTTGGTATTTGGCCAGGTTAAAAGCGGGTTTGACCCAACTACTGCAAGGCCTTTAATGGGATAAGGTTTACCGGTTAATATCATATCTGGTAACAACATTCCCTGTGCCGTCCAGCCGCCCTGAACCAGAATCGGAAATTGTTCCTGTCCCATAGGTGGCTCCTTGGGAGTGTCTGCTAATCTAAGCGGTGAACAATTTGCAACAGAAGGAATCTCAGGTCCGCCAAGATCAACAGCAAGCAGGCCTCCGGCAATATCGATATTTGCAGTAATTGATTGCAGAATCAGTATTGCTCTCTGGCTTTGAAATCCTGTTGGAACCTGCTGCAGCGTATTAATTCCTTCTAAAATACAAGCCGGTTTATTGGCTGCATATAGATGAGCCATGCTTCTTATGATCTTTTCGGGAACCAAAGTTATTTTTTCGATTTTTTCCGGAGGATAAGCTTTTATATGCTCAGCAAATTCATCAAAACCGGTTGTCCATTTTTCAACAAACTGCGTATCATATAAATGATCTGAAATGATTACATTTAACATAGAAAGTGCTAAAGCACAATCTGTACCGGGTCTTATTTGAGCATGGATGTCAGCTTTTTTTGCGAAAGAAGTCTTGCGGGGATCAATCACAATTAGTTTTGCGCCCTTCTTCTTAGCATTCATAATCTGCTCGGCGGTTATAAAATTGGATTCGGAAGGATTATGTCCCCATAAAATAATGCATTTGCTGTTTTCAGGATCAGCTGCCGGAAATTTACCAAGAGTCAGCATATTGGCTGTAATACGTGACAGGTAGCACATGCTTTCCGGAGTTATGAAATTCGGGCTCCCGTAAGCATCACAAAATCTTTGGAGCAAGGTCATGGAAGTAAATCCCTGGCATACAAATGACATACCTTCCAAAACGGCCCAGGATTTTGCGCCGTAATTCTCCTTTATTTTGTTCAACTCAGTAGCCATAATATCTAATGCTTCATCCCATGAAATTCTTTGAAATTCTCCGTTAACTTTCTTCATTGGATATTTGATGCGATCGGGAGAATATACATAATCTATAATACCTGCTGCTTTGGGACAAAGTTTTCCATGATTCCAGGGATGATCGGGATCTCCTTCTATCTTGACAGCCTTTTCATTTTCAACCGAAACAATTATTCCGCAAGCCCAGGGACACATTCCGCATAATGTTTTAATTTCTTTTCGGTTAGTCATAATACTTCTCCTTCCATGGCACTATATATTTATCATTTTTTATTAATTATAGCTGACAACTTTAAACAGAATAGTATAATAACCCTCCTCTTAATCCCATAAGCGCTATGTTGACTGATTAAGTTTATCTATAAAAACGAATATCGAATATAGAACAAGGAATTTCGAATTATGAATATTTTTTATTCTTACTCATTGCGATTTTAATACTTTTAACAAATATTGATTATTCTCACAGCAAAATCTATCAAACGATCATAGATATCATACCGTTTATCTTCCTTCGATATTCATTATTCCTTGTTCTATATTCGAAATTCAAATTACTTTCATATATTTGTTATAGATTAATTAACTTAGCGCTTATGGGGTATTACAACTCACGGCATACTGACACCACCATCAACAGAAATAGTCTGGCCTGTAATAAATGAAGCTTCATCCGAAGCCAGAAGTATAGCAATTGCTGTGTAATCATCAACTGTGCCGGTTCTGCGCATCGGTGTCATGTTAATCATAAAATTAATGTCTTCCTGAGGAAAATTGGTCGTTCGGAAGGTGCTGGTTTCAGGAGTTAAGCCGCATGCGATAGCATTCACATTTATCCCGAGAGGACTGAGTTCAGCCGCCATAGCCCGTGTCATAGCAAGCATAGCGCCTTTGGTTCCTACATAATCCGAATACATCGGCACTCCTATTCTTGCTGTGGATGAGCATATTCCTATGATTTTACCATATTTTCTTTTAAGCATTTCTCTTGCTACAAGCTGGGTGCAGAAAAAAACTCCCTTTTGATTTACTGCTACCACCCGATCAAAAGCGGCCTCGTCTTTTTCAAGAAATAGACCCGGTGTATAGACACCCGCATTGTTAATAAGAATATCTATCTTAGAAAATCTTTCTATGGTTTTATTAACCATATTTTTTATATCTGCTATAACGGATACATCCGATTTTAAGGCAAGTACATCCCGCCCGTATGCTTTAATATCTCGCTCTGTTGCCGTAAGCCTTTCTTCAACAAGGTCTGTAATAACGATATTTGCGCCTTCTTTTGCCATCGCAAGCGCAATAGCTTTTCCTATGCCTGAGCCCCCGCCGGTGATGATCGCAACTTTGTCTTTTAATTTCATTTTGTGCTCCTCGCCTTCACCCATAACCTTCTGAAAGAATGGGGCGTTGCTATACGACCCTACGAACCCCAAACAAAAATCAACCCGCGCTTCTTCCTCCATCTATAATATATGTAGCTCCTGTTATGTGAGATGCTTCATCCGATGCAAGAAAGAGTGCCAGAGATGCTACTTCGTCCGGTTCGCATAATCTTCCCATGGGTATTTGTGATACGAGAGTTTCTAAAAATCCCGGTGGGGCATCATCGAATATGGGCGTTTTGACAGCACCCGGACAGACGGCATTTACACGGATGCCGTCATTTACATATTCGAGAGCCGTTGCACGTGTAAGCATATTAATTGCTCCTTTTGTGGCAAGATATGCCGATACCATAGGGCTTGCCCGAAAAGCACCGATTGAACTTGTATTAACGATGGAACCGCCGCCGCACTCAAGCATAAGCTCAATTGAATTTTTCATAACAAAGAATGCACCACGTAAATTAACGTTCATTACTTTATCCCACTCTTCAATACTGTATTCATGCAGGCGTTTTGGAGCGATGTTTATTCCGGCATTATTGCATAAAATATCAAGTTTACCAAAATTTTTACGGCATTCATTTATCATATTGGAAACCTGATCGGGTCTGCTTACATCACATTCAAAAGGAAATACTTCTCCCTGTGCTTCTACGGAAACTTTTTTTTCGCTGCCGTCAATATCAACCGCCATTACCTTTGAACCTTCGGAGGCAAATCTTAACGTAATTGCCCTGCCGATGCCCGAACCGGCACCGGTAACAATAGAAATTTTATTGTCCAATCGTCTCATTTTAATAGCCTTTATTTATCTGGTTGAAAGAAGTCCACCATCTATCGGATGCCCCATTAAGCACTATACCATCCAAGCCCGCTTCCCTGGCAAACGCAGCTGAACGGGTAAAAGCTTTAACAGTTGCCTTGTTTAATATTTGATCTAAATATTGGAATATGGCCGATAGCAAGATCAACCATTATCTCCAAGATAACAACTCCAGAAGAAGTATGGCTATAAAAAGCTTCGATTACAGTCAAGTATTGACTAAAACGAATAACATACTATTTTCATAATATTATCTTTGGTTCTCTTGTAAAAAGCAATTATAATTGACAACCATAATTAACCAAATATAAATTTTAAGCTGACTATTCACTTAATTGTATTGATATAAAGAATATATCCTCAATGACTGTCTTGCTACGAAAAACAATTACGTCGGATAATATCACGTTTTATAAGTTACTTGGGCAACTTATTAAGTATTATCGGAAATGGCGTGGGTTGAGCCAGGAAAAATTCTCCGAGCTTGTAGGAATCAGCCTTAGAGAATTGCAAAATTGGGAAATGGGACGTTGCCGGGCACGTATCAAAAATCTTCACGACCTTTCGGAAGCATCCGGAATTCCCAGGCAGGTTTAGACGCTTTTTGGACTTTTGCCAAAAAAAATGCCCTTCGAAAAAGAGCAGCTATCTGGCTTGAAATAAAAAAAGATCGGCATGGAGAATGAAAGTATTGATTTCAACCACATAATAAATATATTATAGATAAATGCATTTAAACTGTAGCAGCGGGAAGCTTCAACAAATAAACACTTTTTTAGGGTTAATCTATGATAGTTTATGATTTGCAATGTGAACAAGGGCACGTTTTTGAAGGCTGGTTTGAAGACATCAGGACATTTAACAACCAGAACAAAAAGAAACTGATATCATGCCCGGTCTGTAATAATACTTCTATAATGAAAATTCCAACTACGTTTGGCATACAATCATCAGGAAATGGACAGAATTTACCTGACAAACAGGCAGCACTTGAAAAAATGACTGAAAAGCTTTCCGAATTTATAGAAAATAATTTTGACAATGTTGGGACAAATTTTGCCACGGAAGCTTTAAAAATTCATTATGGTGTATCAGAGCCACGAAATATACGAGGTGTCAGCACCAATCAGGAAGAAAAAACGTTAAAAGAAGAAGGAAGTCAGTTTTTCAAAGTTCCTGTCCCGGTACCACCGGAAACAGACTCGTAAACGTATTAAAGCGATTATTTATTCTTTTATACTGTTTATGATTTTTCCTTTTGTGCTTATCACGATTTGTTCCATAGGCACTTTAACACCCGATTGATCCATTCCTTTTTTCACTATCATTGGCAAACCGGAACAGCACGGAACTTCCATTATTACTGTTGTTACACTTTTTATTCCGGCTTCTTTGAAAACCTGTGCAAATTTGTTGATGTATTCATCGGCATCATCAAACTTGGGACATCCCATCATTACGGCTTTTCCTTTAAGAAAATCCCTGTGAAGGCTTGGGAAAGATACGGGCACGCAATCTGCCAGAACAAGTAAATCCGCTCCTTTCAAAAAAGGTGCTTTTGCCGGAACCAGTTTAATTTGTACAGGCCAGTGGCCAAGAGTAGATTCTTCATTTTGTGCTTGCGAAGAAGAACTGCCGGTATCAGGACAGGACAGGATTTGAACTGTAGAAGATGGGCAACCACACGCTAAAGCAGGTTCTGCCGCTATTTTTTTCTTATTTTCATGAAGTTGCTTTTCAACAGCCTCTTCATCAAACTCTTCCGCATCTCGCTCTATAACCTTTAAAGCACCGGTCGGACATTCTCCGAGACAGGCTCCGAGTCCGTCACATAGTTTGTCTGATATTACTTTTACTTTTCCGTCAACTATCTGAAGCGCTCCTTCCGCGCAGGATGGAACGCACTGCCCGCAGCCGTCACAAAGCTCGTCATCTATTTCTATTATTTTTCGGGTAACTTTCATAACTGATCCTCATTTATGCCTATTTTAATAAGACCTCACGCGCGATAATTTTGCCGTTTTCGGTCAAAAAAGATTTTTCGATTATTTTAGTTATATAATCCTTATCAGCAGGTTTTTCCTTATGATTGTCCTCTATATTGACAATTACATCAGCATCGTAAACAACCTTATAATTAATATTGTCATCAGGCCGGGGGTGATGATGATGACCTACTATATCGCATACCTCATCGATTAATTTCTCATTTGCACCAAGCTTTATAAGAATTTCCCTTGCAATAGGCGGCCCAAGCTCTTCCTGATATTTTGGGGCCGTGCTGTTATATTTACGTTCAGCCTCGGTTATTCCTATATCGTGAAGATAAGCAGCTGCCAAAATTACTGCAAGATTTCCTTTCTCAAGTTTGCCGATTCTTTCGGCATACCGGGCAACCTTTGAAGCATGACCGATTCTTTTAAAATCGGTCTTAAAATATCGCTTCATTTCTATAGCAACCCTGTCTTTTAATAAATCTTCTTTTTTGGCAAGAAGCTCATCGGGCAGTGTTCCAAGGCATTGCTCTGCGTATTCACAGTAAGACGCACATCCAAAATCCATTTTAGGGTTAATAAATCTGTGGCCGCAGTTACCACATTTTCTTGCTGTATCATCTTTGAAAAATTCAACTTTACTACCGCATTTGGGACAGGTTTCATCAAATATGGCTCCCTGCTTCCAATACCGGCTGTCCTGCCCTGGACATTTCATATATTCCTCCAACAAAAATTAATTTTAAATTGTATCTATGGCGGCATATAAAATGCCGCCCTACGCATGACAATAGTAGGGCGGGGTTTTACACCCCGCCGCAATTCTTATTCTCTAATAGCGTTATCCCAATATTGCCTTTAAATCCTCATCAGGAGTTTTTATAGGCATGATATTAAATTTCTCCACCAGCACATTTAAAATATTAGGTGTTATAAAAGCCGGAAGACTTGGCCCAAGCCTGATATCTTTTATTCCAAGATAAAGCAGGGTCAACAGAATCGCAACTGCTTTCTGCTCATACCAGGACAGTACCATAGAAAGCGGAAGATCGTTTACACCACAATCGAAGGCTTTCGATAAAGCAACTGCAATCTGAACGGCAGAATATGCATCATTGCACTGACCAACATCAAGAAGCCTTGGTATGCCGCCAATATCTCCAAGATCCTTGTCAAAAAAGCGGAACTTGCCACAGGCAAGAGTTAAGACCACACAATCCTTAGGGACTTTTTCGACAAACTCGGTATAGTAATTACGTCCCGGCTTTGCTCCGTCGCAGCCTGCAACTAGAAAGAAATGTCTTATTGCCTTTGACTTAACAGCGTCAATAACCTGCCCTGCGACTCCCATAACGGCGTTTCTTGCAAATCCTACCATAACACTTTTGCCGTTGGTATCATTTTCAAATCCTTGCATACCCAGTGCTTTGTTTATAACCGAAGTAAAATTTTTATCAGCTATATGTGTTACACCGGGCCAGCCGACAAGACCGGTAGTAAAGATATTGTCTTTGTAAGCATCTTTCGGCTTTTGAATACAGTTTGTTGTCATAAGTATTGTACCGGGAAACTCGGCAAATTCTTTTGCCTGGTTTTGCCATCCCGTTCCGTAGTGTCCATACAAATGTGAATACTTTTTAAGCCCCGGATAACCGTGGGCAGGAAGCATTTCCCCATGGGTATAAACATTTATTCCCTTGCCTTCGGTTTGTTTCAGTATTTCTTCCAGATCCTTTAAATCATGACCTGAAACAAGTAATGCTTTTCCTTTTTTTGCACCTAAAGGCACTTTTGTAGGAACAGGGTGTCCGTAAGCACCGGTATTAGCGGTATCCAAAAGCTCCATTGCAAGAAGATTCGCCTCGCCGCATCTTAAAACAAGGCCTACTAGTTCATCAGCGCCCAGATTTTTATTTAATCCGGCAGCAAGAGCTTCATAAATAAATTGATATACTTTATCATCACTTTTTCCTAATATTCTTGCATGGTCAGCATAGGCTGCAACACCCTTTATTCCGTACGTTAAAATCTGTTGCAGAGACAAAATATCAGGGTTGATATCAGGATCGCTTTTTGCCCCAACTTTTTCTCCCTGTTTTATAAGGCCTTCGATTGTTTTTTCAGGAACAAAAACTGCCGGGCCTTCTGAATAAACGGGTTTAATTCCGGCTGCTGCAAGCTTTGCTTTAAGTGAATCACGAATAATGACACATTGATCAATAAGTTTTTGAAATCTTGCAGGGTCAAAATCCACATTTGTTAATGTTGAAAAAACTGCCTCACAGGTAAATATATTTATTTCATCATCTTTAATATTCGCTTTATATCCTTCGATAGCATACAAAGATAATCCTCTTACCACATAAATCAGAAGATCCTGCAAAGCTGCTACTTCAGAGCTTTTACCGCATACGCCCCCTATTGTACATCCCTCTCCTTTTGATGTCTGCTCACATTGGTTACAAAACATGACTTATTCCTCCTTCTTTATATTTGTTATGGTTTATTAACTTTTGAGCTTATAATACATATTTTGAAATGGCTTTACCTTGACTTATGTCAAGAAAAAGACAATATTTTTGAAAAAGGAGAATACATGAAAAATATTTTTGAAATAATATCTGCTGTTCCGCTTTTTAACGGCCTTTTAGATGAGCAGCTTAATGATATAAAAAATATTGCAGTTAGTAAATATTTTAATAAAGGTGAAACTATTTTTTTAGAAGGTGATCCTGGGAACGGTTTTTATGTTGTTGCAGATGGTCTTGTTAAAATCTATAAAGTATCTTCCGAAGGAAAAGAGCAAATCCTTCACATACTGGGTCCCGGAGAACCTTTTGGAGAAGTTCCGGTATTTGCCGGCCAGGCTTTTCCTGCTAACGCACAAGCGATTGCCAAAAGTCATTGCCTGTTTTTCCCAAGAAAAGATTTTGTGAACCTGATAACAAAAAATCCTTCTCTTTCTTTAAGTATGCTTGCTGTTCTTTCCATGAGACTGAGGCAATTTACAGTCCAGATCGAAAATCTTTCTCTTAAAGAGGTTCCGGGCCGGCTTGCATCATATTTATTGCATCTTGCCACAGATCAGGGGGAAAATAACTCTGTTAAATTAAATATTTCAAAGACTCAGCTTGCCAGCCTTCTTGGAACTATTCCCGAAACACTGTCACGAATTTTTGCAAAAATGGCTGATATGAAATTAATTGAGGTTGAAGGCCGGAACATTAAACTGCTTGACCGTTCCGGACTTGCAACCCTTGGAGAATATGAAAAAAATATGGAGTAAAAATTATTATACCATACATGATATAAGAACGTTATCATAAAACTGATGTTTGGTGCAGGAAAACAAATTAATATTTAAGAATTTAAAAAAATCCTACTTGAGACTTATCAGCTCAGCACTTAGCATTCTGATATGCTTCATTTCTTCTTTAATTATAGCTTCAATTTTATCTTTTCCGAATTTTGCGGGAACAGCATCTTTAATGCCCAAATAAAATACAATTGAGTCTTTCTCGGCTTCAATTGCTGATTTGTAAATTTCTTTAAGAGAGGTGTTATCAATCTTTTTTTCAAAAAACACTCGTGTATCAGCTATCGCACGAAGATAAAGAACAGCTTCATCATTAGGATCAAAAATTAAAGAGGCTTTTTCTTTCTTACCAAGACCTGCTCTTAATTCCTTGAAGCTTTTTTCATGATCATCTTCCATATCGGCAAGCTTAAGCAAAAGTGTTTTACCGGCAGAATCAGGGGTGCTTTCTGCTGCTTTTCTGTAAAAATTCGCACCGTTTTTTTCTAATTGTTCAGCTATTTCAAATACATCGTCTGCATTAAAATCATAACTCATTGTCTATATATTCCTTTCTTTTGTAGCAAAATACAACCGGAAGTTTTTTGCAAACCCATTTTAGTAATATAAAAATTTTGTACTATTGTACCGGCCTTGTCAATACTTAATTATTAATTCCATAACCCAATAAAAGATATATGGTTACCATGATTAAACTTCAAAAACTATTGACATTAGTAAAAAACTGTCATAAATAATGGCATTTCGTGGGCGGGCATAACTCAGCTGGTAGAGTGCAAGCTTCCCAAGCTTGGAGTCGCGAGTTCGAATCTCGTTGCCCGCTCCAGGTAAAATTCGCCTTATCAAAAGGTTTTTAGGCAGGGTCGATGACTATGCAGTTTGGAGATACTTTTTGAATATGTTTGCTTTCAGAACCATGTAGTTCTTCACGATCAATTTTTTATAAGAAGTATCATATTCATAAGGAGACGGGCGATAGCCCGTTTTTTATTTTATTATTTTGGCGAACTATTGTTATTTCAAAAGGATATTTGTTAATAATTATTTAATTGTATGAAAAAGCGCAAAACGGAAACAGAACTTGTCAGCCCAATGACGCGGGAAGAAATAATTGATAAAGTTAAAAATTTTGCTTATCCGATATGCGAATCAAAAGGTTTGGAGCTAATTTATGTTGAATATCAGAGGGAAGCAGGAGGGAGAGTAATTCGTCTTTATATTGAAAAACAAGGTGGGATTACACTAAACGACTGCACTTGGGTAAGTCGCCAGTTAATTGATATTCTTGATGTTAATCTGAATACCGGCTGGCCGTACAGCCTTGAAGTTTCATCGCCCGGCGCGAATCGCCCATTGGCAAAGCCGGAGGATTTTGAGAAGTTTAAAGGAAATATGGCAACAATCAGAACTTTTCTTCCTCTTGAAGGACAAAAAAATTTCAAAGGGGTTCTGCTTGGCTATATTGATGGTTTTGTTAATATTATCGTTAACGACAAAACTGTTGCAATCCCTTATAAGGAAATCACAAAGGCACAGCTTTTCAACTATAACGGAGCAAACAAATGCTAATATCAGAAATAAAACGTGTTGTTGATCAAGTCAGCCGGGACAGGGGTATAGATAAAAATGTTCTCATTACGGCAATTGAAGAAGCGCTAAAATCCGCTGCAAGAAAAAAATATGGGAATAAAATCGATATAGAAATTAATTATAATGAAGAAAGCGGTGATATCGAAGCTTTTCAGTTTAAGAAAGTAGTTGAAACCGTTACTGATGAAATGACGCAGATCAGTCTTAAAGAAGGGCAAAAACTGGATCCGGAATGTGAAATTGGTGATAGCCTTGGAACAAAAATGGATACCACAGCTTTTGGAAGAATAGCAGCCCAATCTGCAAAACAGGTAATTATACAGAAAATGAAAGATGCTGAAAGAAACGCTGTTTATTCAAGTTTCATTGACCGCAAAGGTGAAATAATAAACGGCATAGTTCAGCGGATTGAACATTCCGGAGATATTATCGTGAACCTCGGACAGACGGAAGGCATTCTGCCGATGCATGAACAAATCCCAAAAGAGACCTATAAGCGTGGTGAACGCATAAGAGCACTTCTTATGGAAGTACTTCAGGATTCACGAGGCCCTCAAATTGTTCTTTCCAGAACGCATGCGAGTTTTCTGGCAAACCTTTTTAAGACGGAAGTTCCTGAAATAAGCGAAGGAATTGTAAAGATAATGGGCGCTGTCCGTGAACCGGGTGTTCGAGCCAAAATAGCTGTATCTTCAAATGATTCTGATATACATCCTGTCGGCGCCTGTGTTGGTATGAAGGGAAGCCGGGTTCAAAATGTTGTTCAGGAATTAAGAGGTGAAAAAATTGATATAATACCATGGCATGTAGATTCGGCAAAATATGTATGCAATGCCCTGGCTCCGGCTGAAATAATAAGAGTTATCATTGATGAAGATAGTCATGCGATGGAAGTGATAGTCCCTGATGATTCCCTTTCCATCGCTATAGGCAAACGCGGCCAGAACGTTCGCCTTGCTTCAAAATTGACTTGCTGGAATCTGGATGTTCAAAGTGAATCACATTATAATGAGGTATTGAAAAACGGTTATGATTCTCTTGTATCTCTACCCGGAGTTGGAATAAATCTTGCCAATTCATTGATTGAAAAAGGCTTTACATCCGTAGATGAAATCAGTAACGCCTCCGCAAGTGATCTGATGGGAATAAAAGGTATAGCCAAAGAAAAAGCCGAGAAATTGATAGATTCTGCAACAGAAGCAATTTCCAAAGGCGATGATAACAATGACAATCAAAGTACCGAGGAAGAAAATCCTGACATCGATGACAGTAAAAGTACCGAGGAAGAAAATCCTGACATCGACGACACTCAAAGTACCGAAGAAGAAAATCCTAACATCGATGACAATAAAAGTGCCGAAGAAGAAAATTCTAACATCGACAATAAGATTTTATAACTACCATATAAATTTTGTAAATATAGTTTATGTGCAATAAAATACTGGATTGCTGTAAATATAATAAGCATTCTGCGAAAGACCGGTTAATAATAATATTTGGGGGGCTGCATGGCAAAGATCAGAGTATATGAACTTGCCAGAGATCTTAATATGACGAACCAGGCTCTTCTTGACAAGATAAGAAATATGGATATCTACGTTAAGAGCCACGTTAGTTCTTTGGATGAAGAAACAGTTATAAAAATTAAAGCCGGCTTAAATAGTAACGTAAAGTCGGAAGAAGTGGCTGAAGTCCGCATTAAGCCTACGATTATCAGAAGGCGAAAAGTTGTTGTTCAGGAGCAGACAGAAACGAAACCTGAAGCAACACCTGAGATAGAGCCTGAAATACAACCTGAAAAGCAAAAAGAGAAGGCTGTTAAAAAAGTTGATTCGGAAGAACAGGCGCCCGAACCCATAACCCAAAAAGCTGTCGAAGAAGTCAAAAAGCCGTCTACGGAAGAAAAGCCGGAGGTTAAGCCCCCTGCCGAGACCCAAAAACAGCCGATTAAAAAGACTGCCACCCCCGCAAAAGTAATTAAAAAAGCCAAAAAAGAGCAACCGGCAAAAATACTTAAATTACCAGATGTTAAAAAGAAAGAGGAAGTAATAAAAGAACATCCCCCTTCACACGAATTTGCTCAGACTAAAACGGAACCGCCCAAGGACCAAGTTTCTAAAATAAAGGATGCTTCAAAACAGGCCAAGCCCTTGGAACATGCGAGAAAAACCGGTGGGCACATCAAAAAGACGGTTGAAATAACTCCTGATTTTCAGGGGAAAACAGATTCTGCAGATGCGGTTACAAAAAAAGAAGAGGCTGTTTCTGATAAAAAGAAAGTTAAAGGCAGGGAAAAGCGCGAAGAAGAACCCGATTTCAGGGATAAAAAATTACACAAAAAGAAACCTTTTAAGAAAAAAGAAATAGTCGAAGCAGAAGATCTTTTTTCGCCGGAACCCAAACTTCGTAGAGAAAAAAAAGGAGCTAAGGTTAAGGCTACTCATGGGCAAAAGACACTGTTAACTACACCAAAAGCTATAAAACGCCGGATAAAAGTTGATGACGCAATTGTATTATCCGATCTAGCAAAAAGAATGGGTATAAAGTCGAGTGAAATGATAAAAACGCTTATGGGCTTAGGTGTGCTTGCGACAGTAAACCAAACAATAGATTTTGATACTGCTTCACTGGTTGCAGCTGAATTTAATTATGAAGTTGAGCGTGCATCTTTTGAAGAAAGCAATTATTTAAAAGAAGAGAAGTATGACCCCAGCGCTCTTGTAAGCAAACCCCCGGTAGTTACTATAATGGGCCATGTTGATCATGGAAAGACTTCTCTTTTGGATGTAATACGCAAAACCAAAATAACGGAAGCAGAGGCTGGAGGCATAACTCAGCATATAGGGGCTTACCATGTTTCAACCGATAACGGTCAGATAATATTTTTGGATACTCCCGGCCATGAAGCTTTTACAGCTATGCGCGCAAGAGGAGCAAAAATAACGGATATTGTTGTGCTTGTTGTAGCAGCCGATGATGGAGTAAAACCACAAACCGTAGAAGCTATTAATCATGCAAAAGCAGCAGCTGTTCCGATAATTGTTGCTATAAACAAAATGGACAAACCTGAAGCAGATCCGGATCGTGTGAAGCGTGAATTGGCTGAACATGATCTTGCTCCGGAAGAATGGGGAGGTACCACTCCTTTTATTAAAGTATCTGCAAAACAGAATAGCGGAATAGACGATTTGCTTGAAATGATTCTTCTTCAGGCAGAGGTGCTTGAATTAAAAGCTAACCCAAATAAGCTTGCTGTAGGCCATGTGGTTGAAGCCAATCTGGATTCCGGAAGAGGACCTGTCGCAACAGTACTGATAAAAGAAGGAACGCTTCATTTAGGCGAATCCGTTGTTTGCGGGATACATTATGGTAAAGTGCGGGCACTCTTAAATGACAGGGGTATGAAAATAGACGAGGCCGGCCCGTCTATTCCGGTTGAGGTTGTAGGTTTTTCGGGCGTGCCTATGGCAGGGGATGAACTTGTAGCTCTTGCCGATGAGAAGGATGCCAAACAGGTCAGCACTTACAGGATTCAGAAACAGCGTTCCAAAGAGTTGGCTAAAACAAGCAGACTTAACCTTGAAAATCTATTTGACCGGATTCAGGAAGGCAAAATCAAAAGCCTGACCTTAATAGTAAAAGCAGATGTTAACGGATCTATAGAAGCAATAAGAGATTCGCTGAACAAATTGTCAAACGATGAAGTTAAAATTGATATAATTCATTCCGGAACCGGAACCATTACAGAATCGGATGTATCTCTTGCGGCTGTTTCAAATGCCATTATCATTGGTTTTAACGTCCGTCCCAATTCCAAAGTGCAGATTATGGCAAACGAAGAAAACGTTGATATTCGCTACTACAATATAATATATAATGTAATTAAGGACATAAAGAATGCGATAGTCGGGTTGATGGCTTCGACATTTGAAGAAAAATTCTTAGGCAGAGCCCAGGTCAGGGAAGTCTTTCATGTTCCTAAATTTGGTACTATTGCAGGCTGTTATGTCTTAGATGGTAAAGTAGAACGCGGCCGTCAAACACGCCTGATCAGAGACGGTATAGTATGCTTCGAAGGAAAGAATTCCTCTTTAAAGCGATTTAAAGATGATGCTAAAGAGGTCTTAACCGGATTTGAATGCGGAATCGGCATAGAAAATTATAATGATATTAAAGTTGATGATATAATTGAATTTTATTATATAGAAGAAGTAAAACCGGAATTCGAATAATAAATATGGTCGTCGGTCTTGGAATAATTACTTTCAGGCTTCATGACTGCCGCTCTCTGAAAAGCAAAAGAAAAATTGTAAAATCACTTATCGGCAGACTACAGAACAATTTCAACGCATCGGTTGCAGAAGTAGACTCAAATGATATTTATGAGGAAGCAATAATAGGCATAGCCTTTGTAGGAAATGACAAGGCTATGATTAATTCCAAAATAGATAAGGCTTTTAGCTTTGCTGATGAATTGGGTCTTGCCGAAATTGTAAATACTGAAATGGAGTTAATCAATATATGACAGGTTTTTCAAGGGCAGAAAGAGTCGGCGGGCAGATACAAAAAATTATATCTGCACTACTGTTAAAAGATATAAAAGACCCTCGTCTTGAAATGACAACAATTACTGATGTCAAAATGTCTAAAGATCTCAAAATTGCGCGCATTTATTTTACCACAACCGGCGGCAAAACTAATGCTGACGAAGCATTAAAAGGTTTTAAAAGCGCCGCCGGATTTTTAAAACGCTCTTTGTCAAGCGAACTTGCTTTGCGATATATGCCTGAGATTTCTTTTTTTTATGATGAATCATATGATTATGGAGAACGGATTGAAAACGTTCTAAAGTCAATAAAAATGGACTCATAAACACAAAGGATAATGGACCGCATAATAGAACATCTGATAAATAGCTCTAATGTGCTGATCACTTCTCATATAAACCAGGATGGTGATGCAATAGGGTCTTTGCTTGCCGTTGGTTTTGCTCTTAATTTTCTTAATAAGAAAACATTTTTGTTTAACGAAAGCTCCATTCCTTCGGTTTATCGATTTCTCCCTGGGACTGAACTCATAAAATATAAAATTAATGAACTTTATGAGTTTGATACAGCCGTTATTCTCGATTGCGGAAATTTAGAGCGCATAGGAAAATCTGCAAAGACAGTATCGACGATTCCGGTCATTATTAATATAGACCACCATGTAACAAACACAGGTTATGGAACCTGTCGGCTTGTCGATACATCAGCTTGTTCAACGGCAGAATTAGTTTATCGTATAATAAAAAAGATGAATATTCCCATTAATAAAGAAATTGCTACTTCAATATATACGGCCATTTTAACTGACACCGGGTCTTTCAGGGCTTCAAATACAAATGGACCGGCTTTCGCAATTTGTGAAGAAATGATAGCTTATGGAGCAGATCCATATGAAATCGCACAAAATGTTTATGGAAAATATTCTTTAGGACGCATCCGTCTTTTAAACCTTGCTCTTGATTCCATTGCAATATCAGATAACGGCAAACTTTCGATGATGACCATAACCTCTGATATGATTAATGAAACCGAAACTAAATCTGAAGACGTTGATGGCCTTATCAGCTATGCTAAACGTATTAAAGGTATAAAAGTTGCTGTTCTTATTCAGGAAGAAAGAAACAGTAAAAGCAAAACAAAAGGCATTAAGAATTTTCATGTAAGCCTGCGTTCGGATGGAACCATTGATGTTACGGATATAGCCTTATCCTTTGGGGGGGGCGGACACTTCAGTGCGGCAGGTTTTAATCTTGAAACCGGTTTGGATGAATTAAAAACAATTATTATGAGATTTGCTGAAAAGCTATAACTATATCACAACGGTGGCGGCATATAAAATGTCGCCCTACTTTGCTTAAAGGGTGTATAAAAATTAACAGCGGATTATTAATTATTGATAAACCTGCTGATATAAGTTCAGCAAGGGCAGTTTCTATTGTAAAAAAACTGACGGGCGCAAAAAAAGTGGGGCACACAGGCACTCTCGATCCTTTTGCCACGGGAGTATTGCCATGCTGCATAAATGAGGCAACAAAAATCTCAAGATTTTTTCTTGAAGGAAACAAAAAATATATCGCCAAGCTCAGTTTGGGGATTGAAACAGATACACAGGATTTTACAGGAAAAGTTATATCAACAAGCAAGGATTTAAATTTTTCGGAAGAAGATATAATAGCGGTTTTTAAAAAATATGAAGGAAGCATCGATCAGGTTCCTCCGGCTTATTCAGCTTTAAAACATAAGGGAATTCCTCTTTATAAGTATGCAAGAAAAGGCAAGACAATTCTTAAGCCGGCCAGGAAAATTGACATACATTATATAAAACCTATTAATATTAATCTTCCTGAAGTTCTTTTTGAAGTGTCTTGCTCGGCTGGCACATATATAAGAACATTATGCGCAGATATCGGAAAAGCTCTTGGATGCGGTGGGCATCTTAGCCAATTAAAAAGAATTGAAAGCTGCGGATTAAACATAAGCCAGGCTCTATCTATTAATATCCTTGAGGAAATTATATCAAAAGAGGGTAATATTTCGAAACATTTGTTAAACATGTCTGATGCACTTAAACAGATACCCGGATATATAGCCGATGATATATTGATCGAAAAGTTATCCCATGGTAAATTAATTACTGAACGTGATATTAATTTAGTACAAACAAACAAAACGGCTAGCTTTATTAAAATTGTAAACAACAATAACGATCTTTTGGCCATTTTAAATAAGATTGGAAATAAGTTTGTCTATTGTTGTGTAATTAACAATAATTGAACCAGGATAAAAAAACAGGCTTTTTACTGAATAAATTTTGTTGTTTGTTTGTATTTATAAATGTATATAAAGAAAAAGAATGTTATTTTTGTCAATTTTAATCTGTAATAAGGTTTATAAAATAATAGTTAACAATGTATAATCAAATAGTTATTTCCAGATAGAAAACAGGAGGCAAAAAGAAATTGGTTTTTAAAACAGATGATAAAAAGGAATTGATCGAAAAATACAAATTACATGAAAGCGATACCGGCTCTCCGGAGGTACAGGTGGGTCTATTAACTTTCAGAATAAGCTATCTTACCGAACACCTTAAGGTTCATGCCAAGGATCATCATTCAAGAAGAGGCTTGCTCATGCTTGTAGGTAAAAGACGCAGACTCTTAAATTATGTTAAAAACAAAGATGTACAACGTTATAGAACAATCATTACTACTCTTGGTTTGAGAAGATAATTTTTTTGATCAGTTCAAAGTGCAGATCCTTACGAGCCGAAAAAATATGCCTGCCGGTAATGAGCGTAGCATCGTTCCACTCTCTTAAATATCCGGAAAGATAAAAATGGGTATCGAAAGTACATAGAGGTTTATATGACCATATGGTTCTTAAACCTCTATTTTGTATTTAGGAACGTTACAATGACAAATGTTAATTATTATTTAGGAGAATTTTATGATAAACACATATAGCACCGATATAGGGGGAAAAACTCTTACCATACAGGCCGGCAAACTGGCCAAACAGGCGTCAGGATCGGTGACTGTGCAATACGGTGATACTGTTGTGCTTGTTACCGCTGTTTCTTCATACGATGAACGTCCCAGGGATTTTTTGCCGCTTTCCGTCGAATATCAGGAAAAAATATATGCAGCAGGGCGCATACCCGGAAATTATTTCAGACGGGAGATTGGAAGGCCTTCGGAAAAAGAAACACTGACTTCGCGTCTTATTGACAGGCCGATCAGGCCCTTGTTTCCCAAAGGTTACGGTTGCGAAATTCAGATAATTGCAACAGTTTTATCAATGGATCAAGAAAATGATCCTGATGTACTTGCTATGATAGGCACGTCGGCCGCTCTTGAAATATCCGATATACCTTTTGCCGGACCGATTGCCAGTGTAAGGGTTATCAGGAAAGACGGGCAATTTATTGTAAACCCGACAATCAATGATTGCGAGGGCAGTGATATAAATATAATCGTTGCGGGCTCAAAAACCGGTGTAGTCATGGTTGAAGGCGGAAGCAATATAGTCAGCGAAAAAGATATGCTTGAAGCAATCTTTTTCGGCCATGAAGCTATGCAGCCGATCATTGACATTCAACATAAGCTAAGAGAAACCAACGGACTTCCAAAAAGGAATTATACCGAAAAAGAAAAAGACCATGCATTTGAAGAAACAGTTGAATCCATTGCTGCCTCCCGTATACGCGAAGCTCTTCTTATACCGGGAAAAATCGACAGACAATCTGCCATGCGCACCCTCAAGGCCGAATTGTTTGAGCAACTTGGCGCTGATTATACCGAACGCAAGGATGAGTTTTCTGAGATATTTTATAGCTTACAGAAAAAAATAACCAGGGCCCTTATAGTTAACGAAGGGCAGCGCTTAGACGGCAGAAAATATGATGAAATAAGGCCCATTACATGCGAAGTAGGTGTGCTTCCAAGACCACACGGCAGCGCTCTTTTTACTCGAGGCGAAACACAGGTTCTGGCAGTACTGACACTTGGGTCAGGTCCGGATGAACAAAGAGTTGAAACCTTAAGCGGTGAAGAATTAAGGCCGTTTATGCTGCACTATAATTTTCCGCCTTATTCAGTTGGCGAAACCAAACGCATTGGCGGACCAAGCAGAAGAGATATCGGCCATGGCGGCCTTTCTACTCGTGCTTTAGAAAAAATACTTCCGGCCAAAGAAGACTTTGATTATACAATACGCCTTGTTTCCGAAGTTCTTGAATCAAACGGTTCATCATCAATGGGCACTGTTTGTTCCGGGTCTATGGCTTTAATGGATGGAGGAGTCCCGATTAAGGCGCCGGTTTCAGGAATTGCAATGGGGCTTGTTAAAGAAGGAGATCAAGTTGTAATTCTTTCCGATATACTTGGAGATGAAGATCATTCCGGAGATATGGATTTTAAGGTTACAGGAACCCGGGAAGGAATAACCGCTCTTCAGATGGACATAAAAATTCATGAGCTTTCCAAATCCATCCTGGAAAGTGCCTTGGAGCAGGCACGTACAGGAAGAATTCATATCCTTGAAAAGATGCTGGAAGCTATTAACCAGCCCAGGGAAGCAATATCCCCGCATGCTCCGGCCATATTCACCGTAAAGGTTCATCCTGACAAGATCAGGGAAATTATTGGCCCTGGTGGGAAAACAATCAGATCCATACAGAGCGAAACAAACACCCGCGTTGAAATCGACGACTACGGTCTTGTGAAAATTGCAGCTGTATCGAAAGAAGACGGAGCCGCTGCTCTGAATCTTATAAACAATATAACACAAGAACCGGAGGTTGGCGCTGTATATGACGGAACCGTGGTTAAGATCATGGATTTTGGCGCTTTTGTGCAGATAATGCCCGGCACGGACGGCCTTGTGCATATATCTCAGCTTGCAACCAGAAGAGTAACCAAGGTTTCGGATATAGTAAAAGAAGGGGACACAATTAAAGTTAAGGTTCTTGAGATATCCAAAGACGGCAAAATCCGCTTAAGCCATAAGGCCGTTTTAGAAGATGAAAATGAACCGGCCTGAAAATAAAACCGTCCTTTCAAACGGCATCAGAGTAATTACCGCCAACATGCCCCAATCGTGTTCAGTTTCAATGGGTATATGGGTAAACTCAGGGGCTCGCGATGAATCGGAAGAAGAAAGCGGTCTTTCCCATTTTATCGAACATATGCTTTTTAAGGGTACAACTAAAAGGTCGGCATTTCAAATTTCCAAAGAATTTGACTCCATGGGGGGAAACACAAACGCATTCACCTCCATGGAGACAACCTGTTATCATTCAAAAGTAATAACACCCCATATTAAAACTGCAAGTGATCTTCTCTTTGATATTTTTTTAAATTCCGAATTCGATATAAACGAAATTGAAAAAGAACGCCCTGTTATCATCCAGGAAATAGGAATGGTTGAAGATTCTCCGGAAGATTATATACATCTTCTTTCCGGCCAATGCTTTTTCAAAAACAATCCTCTCGGGTCTTCAGTACTTGGGACACGCTCAAATATTATTAATTTTAAGCCGGAAAAAATAAAAGAGTTTTTAACCTTACGTTACCAGCCATCCCGGATTATTATTTCTGTTGCCGGAAACATAGAACATGAAAATATTTTAGATATTGTATGCCCGGTTTTTGAATCTTATCAAAATAATTCATCTTTTCCTGAACGTATAAATCCTGATGTACAAAAAGGTGCTAATATATTTGACAAGGATCTTGAACAGGCTCATATATGCGTTTTATTTAAAGGCTTGCCGCTTACAGATGAAAGAAGATATGCTTTTTCACTTATAAATACAATACTCGGCGGCAATATGAGTTCAAGGCTTTTTCAAGAAATACGTGAAAAAAGAGGTCTTGCCTATTCAGTATATTCTTTTATCTCCTCCTATATAGATACAGGTATGCTTGGTGCCTATGCTGCAGTTGATCCGGATAATGCACTTGATGCAGCAGCTTTAATTATAAAGGAAATTAAAAAGATTAAAGAAAATACTATAAGTGTTAGCGAACTTAAAGAAGCAGTTGAGTATACAAAAGGCTGTTTGCTTCTTGCTTCCGAAAGTACTGATAATCAGATGTTCAGACAGGCGCAAAACGAAATAATATTTAATCGCCATATTCCGCTTCATGAAGTAATCGACAAAATTGAATCGGTAAAAAAAGATGAAGTATCTGATTTGGCAAATTTGCTTTTTGATCCTGCTAATCTTTCACTAACCGTTCTTGGACCTGTTGCAGATAAAAAACAATTTATGGATGTTTTAAATTCTTAATAATGGAAAAGACACCTACAATCCGTTTTTTACGGTTAAACCCTGATAAAGATGGTGATATCCCTTTACCGTGCTATATGACACCCAATAGCGCAGGTATGGATGTATATGCCTGTCTTGCAAAAGATGTTGTCGTTAAGCCGGGAGACATCGCCCTGATACCTACCGGTTTTGCAGTATCTATTCCCGAAGGATTTGAAATTGAAATACGCCCGAGAAGCGGGCTTGCCGTTAAGCACAGGATAGGCCTGATAAATTCTCCAGGCACCATAGATTCGGATTATCGTGGTGAAATAAAAATAGCAGTAATTAACCATGGGAATAAAGATTATACTTTCAAACGCAAAGACAGAATTGCCCAGATGCTATTAAAGCGGGTTTACCAGGCAAAAATAGAGCTTGTTGAAAGTCTTGAGGAGACAAAGCGCGGTACAGGAGGTTTCGGGCATACCGGAGTATAATGTGAAGGAAATTACTTCTTTACAAAAACCCGACAAATCATCAGAGCTTAAGCTTTGCATGCTTGCAAGCGGCAGCAAGGGAAATTCAATATATATTTCAGATGGCCACACATCAGTTCTTATTGATGCCGGGTTGTCCGGTATTGAGATTGAACGAAGGATGAAAGCAAACAATCTTGCTCCCGATAATCTTGACGCAATTGTTGTAAGCCATGAACATTCCGATCATATAAGCGGTGTAGGAGTACTTTCCCGCAGGTTTTCCATCCCTGTTTATATAAGCCATAAAACACAAAAAGCCGCATCTTCATTTCTTGGCAGAATTACTGAATTTATAAATTTTGAATGCGGTACGGGCTTTAATATAAATGGTCTTTGTTTCTATCCTTTTTCATTATCCCATGATGCAAAAGATACGTCAGGTTTTACGGTATCTAAAAACAAAACAAAAATCGGAATTGCAACGGATCTTGGGATTGCAACCACAATGGTAAAAGAGAATCTGAAAAAGTGTTCAATATTAATTCTGGAAGCAAACCATGATCCTGATATGCTTGCAAACGGCCCCTACCCCTGGCCGTTAAAACAGCGAATAAAAAGCCGCTCAGGCCATTTATCAAATCAAGATTCAAAAATACTACTACAGGAAATCCAGCACAATAACCTCGAACATGTGATCTTGTCCCATATAAGCGAAACAAACAATACCCCGGAAAAAGTTCTAAGCGTGGTAGGTTGTGCCCTAACATGCTGCAAAGCCAAAATCGATGTAGCACGCCAGGACAGATGCGGTGCTATTATTAATTCCTCGTACGGCAAATAAAGATAAATTGGTTGGGGCACAGCCCTGCGAGATATTGGTAAAACTTATAGAGGCAAATGGAGCCAAAAAAAGGTAAAGATTGATTTTTTACAATTTGCGCTTGGGCCTCTTGATTTCACAAGTTAGATAGGATAAAATTCTCTATAAGTTTTTATTCAGTTGCTTAAAACGGAGTGTTTGTGAGAAGAATCCTTTCTTTTTTTATACCGGAAGGGCTTATTTTGCTGGCAGCAGTTATTTGTATTCGCAGCAATATCCTTCTGGCATGGCTGCCTGCGATTGCAAGCATTTACCCTTATGCTGTTTTCGTTATAGCGGTTTTTCTTGGCTGGCGTTTTAATCGAAGCAGACTTATTTATGGAGCCTTAGTACTTTTTCTTGCAGATCGATTATTAGCTCACCTCCCATCTGCCAATCCTTTTCTTACATCATCTTTTGCACCAATTGCTTTTAGCTCCATAGCCTTATTATTGCCTCTTAATCTTATATACTTTTCATTAATGAAAGAGCGGGGCCTGATAAGCGTGAGAGGGGGTTTTTATCTGATTTTGATCTTAGCGCAACTGCCTCTCATCATTCTTGGCAATATTTATCAACCGGTACTTCTTGCAAAATGTTTTGATTTTGTCTTTTATCCTGTTTCTTTTGTAATACTGTCTATGCCTCAGCCGGCAATAGCAGTATTTTTCATTGCCTCTGTTTTGATAGCTTTCTTTTTTATGAGAGATTGGGATGTGATGAAGCAGGGATTTTTCTGGGCTTTGGTTTCTGCTTTTATTGCATTAACATCTGCCAAGCCTGAAATAATTTCAACAATATACTTTTCTACTGCAGGGCTAATCCTTGCCATATCGGCTATTGAAGCAACATACAGCATGGCCTATCGTGATGAGCTGACAAAATTGCCTGCCCGCAGAGCCTTAAACGAGGCTCTTTTAAAATTAGGAGGAAACTATACGGTTGCAATGATCGATATTGATCATTTTAAAAAATTTAATGACAAATACGGACATGATATCGGGGACCAGGTATTGCGCATGGTTGCCACGAAACTAGAAAAAGTCACGGGTTGCGGCAAAGCATTCCGCTATGGTGGTGAAGAATTTACTATTGTTTTTCCCGGAAAATCAAAAGAGAAAGTGCTTCCTCATCTGGAAAAATTAAGAAAAACTATAGCATCTTCCGGCTTTAACCTCAGGAGCAACAAGCGGCCGAAGAAAAAACCGGAAATAAGCAAAAAGCTTTTAGGATCAGCTCAAAAGGTTTCAGTAACAGTAAGTATAGGTGTTGCCGAGAGGCCTGAG
Organism: Pseudomonadota bacterium; assembly: GCA_043825875.1. Taxonomy (GTDB): domain Bacteria; phylum Desulfobacterota; class Desulfobacteria; order Desulfobacterales; family RPRI01; genus RPRI01. The sequence continues at coordinate 33,529 of JBDRRF010000044.1, forward strand.
GCCAAGCCGACAGAAGTTGTCAAAGCCGCAGATAAGGCTTTGTATAAAGCAAAAAATGGGGGACGTAATCGGGTTGCATCATAAGCGGCCTTGACGCCAGCTATTTCTTAAACACATAATACAATATTGCTTTATTTCACCTTCTCAACATCATATCCCGCACCTTTCCAGGCAAAAATACCTCCCGGAAACCGGTAAACGTTTTTGTATCCTATCTTTTTGGCCCATAAAGCCCCGTTGTGGCTTCTGGTACACTTGACAAATCCACAGTAAATCACGATAATTTTTTCTTTATCCGGACCCAGCAAGGCAGCAAAATCTTGTTCTGTTTTGCCGTTTGTTTCCGCATTATCCCATTTTTCCATTAAGGGTATTGGGAAAAGAAATTGTTTTGCGCCGGGGATGTGAGCTTTTTTGTAGCTATCCTTGTATGGCATGGTATCAACGATCACCATGTCTTTTCCCGCATCTTTCATTTGTTTAAGTTCACTTACTGTAACGATATCATATCCACCCTGTTGTACTTCTCTTACCAGTTTCACCGCTCCGGTTTCTACATCGACCTCTTTTTCAAATTTATTTTTTGCCACAGAGGATAAGGGCACCAGTAAAATTGCGGCAATAATTATAACCACAGTATTAATCCATCGCTTATTCATGGTTTATCTCCTTGTAACATTTTGTAAAAAGTTGTTCCAAAAATATTTATTGGTGAATGCGAAGTCTTTATTCGCCATATATACAAATAGGCAGCGCAACCCACTAATACACCATCTTTTAAAATCGCTGCTCTCAACCCGTGAAATGCCTTTGCTTCGGGATCACCCGGCGAAAAGCATCCACAATCTATGTTAAATCCCAAGTAGTCAGCATATCCCAACACCCCGATAAAAAGCAGCAACAAAGCGGTAATAACAAAAAGGCTGCCGCGCAAATCAAAAACAAGTCCGATACCGGCCAAAATTTCCAAAATGGGAAGCAGGATGGCAACTATTGGAACCATACTTTCGGGTACAAGTCCGTAAGCACCGATCAATTCGGAAAATGCCTCGGTATCCGGTAGCTTTGAAGCCCCGGCATACACAAACGTTATAGCAATAGCCCAGCGAATGACAGGATACGACCATTTTAAAACTTTGTTATTCATTTGGTTCTCTTTTGTTTTTGATGTTTAATGCTTTTATAATAACAAGGCAAAATTCTAAAAGTCCAATCGATAATTTAAATGCAATATACCCTGTGAAAGAGATTATATAAATATCTCTTGGAAGTAATAGATAGAGCCAGTTTCAAAACGCCCCATTTTGGCCGATCTCTGCGTTGGGCTCAAATTTCAATCCTCGAAATACTAAATGTATTCCTGTGGTTGAAATTTTCTCCCGCCTTGAGCTTGACCAAACTGAAACGTTTTGAAAGTG
>JBDRRF010000045.1:0-74667 GCA_043825875.1 Pseudomonadota bacterium
CACTTTCAAAACGTTTCAGTTTGGTCAAGCTCAAGGCGGGAGAAAATTTCAACCACAGGAATACATTTAGTATTTCGAGGATTGAAATTTGAGCCCAACGCAGAGATCGGCCAAAATGGGGCGTTTTGAAACTGGCTCTATAAATTGGGTTATATGTACGGATGAATTTAGAAAACTTTCAGGAAATGAATTAAATATTACAAAAAAAGATTTAATCATGTTGGATGGTTTCTATAAAATTGTTGAAGAAAGAATATTAAATGCCCAGCGCAAGGGGGAATTTGATAATCTTCCAGGCGCAGGAAAGCCTCTTGAGTTTGAGGAAACCTGTATGGTTCCTGAAGATCTTCGCATTGCATATAAAATATTAAAAAATGCAGATTATATTCCACCTGAAATTGAGCTTAAAAAAGAGATTGTCAAAACAGAAGAATTGCTTGCCGACATGGAAGAAACAGCTGAAAAATATCAAGCCATAAAGAAGCTGAACTTTATGAAAATGAAACTAAATCTAATGCGAAATACTTCTGTTTTGTTTGAAGAAACCGAAATCTATGCTGAAAAATTAGTTAACCGGTTTGCTAAAAAATAATTAAGATACTTGGTTGGTGTAAAAAGGATTATATAATTGTGCAAAAGCGTACAATAGCACTTATCTCAGGAGGGATATCCGTTGAGCGGGAGGTATCCATAAATAGTGGGAATCAGGTTTATGAAGCCCTGGATAAAACAAAATATGATGTTATTCGTTATGATCCCAAATCAGACCTCTTGCGTCTCGTATCGGACTCATCGGATATAGATTTTGCGCTTATTATACTTCACGGAATTTGTGGTGAAGACGGTACAATTCAGGGTCTGCTGGATCTTCTTGATATTCCTTACCAGGGGTCAGGTGTTCTTGGAAGTGCAGTGGCCATGAACAAATTTGCTTCAAAACAGCTTTACGAACAATCAGGCATTCCGACTCCTCCTTATATAATAATCAAAAAAGGTGACCAGGTTGAATATAAAACCTGTGTAAAACGCCTTGGTAAACCACTTATTATAAAGCCTGTTTCAGGCGGTTCCAGTATTGGCATTTCAATTGTAACATCGGATGAAGCGTTTAAAGATGCTGTTCAAGCGGCTTTTTCCTGTGATGATACTGTGTTGATCGAAACAGTTATAGAAGGTATCGAAATTACCGGCGGAGTCATAGGTAATGATGAACCTGAAACTTTGCCAATTATTGAAATAATACCTGATAAAAATTATAAATTTTTTGATTATACCGCAAAATACAAAAAAGGGGCAACCAAAGAAATTTGTCCTGCAAGGATTGATGATGATTTGGCGCAAAAAGCTCAAACCTATGCGAAGATGGCCCACAAAGCGCTTTTTTGCAGCGGTTACAGCAGGACGGATATGATGCTTGCCGGAAAAGAGATTTATGTTTTGGAAACAAACACTATTCCCGGTATGACCGCAACCAGTCTTTTGCCTTTAGCCGCAAAGGTCGCCGGTATATCTTTTGCTAAACTTCTCGATAAGCTTATTGAGTTTGGTTTAGAGGAGCATAGAAAAATAAAAGATAGAAAAGGTGGCAAGTGATAATATCAAGTATTAAAGAATTAATGAACAATTATGAAGATGTCGGATCTGGTGATGTATTTAACGGTATAATCGGCTCCGACAGGATGAAGCAGGTTTTGATGATCGATCTTATTGAAAGAGGAGTGCTTTGTGTACCTTCTCCTCTTTCGCAGACGATAAGCGGTTCTAAAGTTGTACAGGCTCTTTTTTTGAATAAGTGGATGATTCCTCATACTCGTGCCATTTTAAGAAGAAGGGATCTTATAGACGCTGTCAGCTGTTACAACAGGCATAAAATAGAAGTTGTTGTTACGAAAGAAGACCGTATGCACTGTGGATTTGGCATAAGGAAATGGGATTCGGTTGAGACCCTTTACAGCTTTATGTCAATGTCGGACTCATCTTATCCTTTTATATTGCAGCCATTGATAGAAGCTTTTACGGATATTCGTGTGATAATTGCCGAAGATTATATTGAATCATATACAAGATACAATCCGGATAATTTCAGGATGAATATGGCCGCAGGCGGATCAAGCGCCCCCTTTACCCTTGACGAAGAAAAGAAGAATTTCTGTAAAACTGTTATGCAGCGGGGCAAGTTTCCTTTTGCACACATAGATATTATGGTAACTGCCGACAACAAATGTTATCTTTCCGAAATAGCGTTAGGCGGTGGTTTAAAAGGAGCTTGTATCAACAGAGAAGAACTTGATGCAAAAAAAAAGGCGATTGCTGATAAGATAATAAAAGAAAAGAGTATCATTTAGATCAGGTGTTACTTGAAAAAATCTTTAGCGGAGGTTTTATGAAAATACTGGTAATCGGGAGCGGAGGAAGAGAACATGCGCTTGCATGGAAAATAACACAAAGCCCAAAAGTAAAAAAAATCTTTTGCGCGCCGGGAAATGCGGGTATTGCAAATATTGCCGAATGCATTCCTATTAGTTCCGATGATATAACCAGTCTTTTGGAATTTGCTAAAAAGGAAAAAATCGCACTTACAATTGTCGGGCCGGAGGCTCCTCTTTCAAATGGAATAACAGACTTGTTTGAAAAAGCCGGGTTGAAAGTTTTCGGATCTTCCATGAAAGCTTCAGAACTGGAATATAGCAAATGTTTTTCCAAAGAGCTGATGATAAAATATAAGATCCCGACTGCTGGTGGTCAAATATTTTCAAATTATAAAAAAGCCGAAAGCTATATCCGCAAGACCAAAGCTCCCTGTGTTGTCAAGGCAGACGGACTTGCCGCCGGAAAGGGAGTCATCATATGCTCAACTGAAAAGCAGGCGATAGAAGCACTTGACGATATAATGATAAAACGCTCTTTCGGCAATGCAGGCAAAAAAGTTGTGATAGAAGAACTGCTTGCAGGAGAAGAAGCCTCGTTTCTTGCATTTACGGACGGGAAAACCGTTATTCCTCTGCCGTCTTCACAGGATCACAAGCCGATTTTTGATAAAGATAAAGGCCCGAATACTGGCGGTATGGGGGCTTATTCCCCTGCCCCGGTTGTTGACAAATATATTCATAAAAAAATCATGGAAGAGGTAATGATACCCACTGTCCGGGCTATGGCTGCCGAGGGCAGGCCCTACAAAGGTATTTTATATGCCGGACTTATGATTGATAAAGACAAAATCAGGGTTTTGGAGTTTAATTGCAGGTTTGGTGATCCGGAAGCCCAGGCTCTTTTAATTCGGATAAAAAGCGACTTAATTGAGATAATGGAGGCTGTAATTGAAGAAAGGCTTAATAATTGTACTATAGAAATTGATGAGAGGGTTTCGGTTTGTGTTGTGATGGCCTCAGGCGGTTATCCGGGCGCTTACAAAAAGGGGATCACTATAAATGGGCTTGAAGATGCAGCCCGTATAAAAGATTCTATTGTATTTCATGCAGGCACTGCTATGAAAGACGGTTCTGTGGTTGCAAACGGCGGGCGGGTTTTAGGAGTTACAGCGCTTGGCAATACCGTATCTGCTGCAATTGATAAAGCATACCGGGCTGTACTGAAAATCAACTGGGATGGTGTCCAGTTTAGAACAGATATAGGGCAAAAGGCTGTAAAACGGCTTAAAGCACATCCTTTGGTTTCTGTTATAATGGGAAGTGATTCGGACTATTCAGTGATGGAAGAAACTGTTGCCATATTAAAAAAATTCGATATCACCTTTGAAATCACTGTAGCATCAGCCCACAGAACTCCGGAAAAAGCAGCCAAGCTTGCTTTGAGCGCAAGAGAGCGTGGAGTAAAAGTAATAATTGCCGGTGCCGGCCATGCGGCACATCTTGCAGGAGTACTTGCAGCACATACTTCTCTTCCGGTGATTGGGGTTCCTATAGATTCATCATGTCTTTCGGGGTTTGATTCCTTGTTGTCAACCGTGCAGATGCCACCAGGTGTGCCTGTGGCTACTGTTGCCATAGGTAAACCCGGTGCAAGAAATGCGGGAATACTGGCAGCCCAGATTCTTGCGATTTCAGATCCGGCGCTTTGTACCATGCTTGATGAATTTAAAAAAGATATGGCTGCTCAGGTTGAAAAGAAAGCAAAGAAACTTGAGCTTTTTTGATAAAATTATAAAAATAGACCCGGATAAACCTGATCCGGAATTAATTAAAAAAGCGGCATCGGTTGTAAGAAGCGGCGGAGTAGTAGTATTTCCTGCAAGATGTCTTTACGGTCTTGCTGTAGATGCTTATAATGAAATAGCGGTTGAGAGGGTTTTTGAAATAAAGGGCCGAACGGAGAAAAAACCATTATTGGTCCTTGCGGACAGCCATCTGATGATATCCTGCATTGTAAAAGATATTACTCCAATGGCTCAAAAGATTATGAAAAGCTTCTGGCCCGGATTAATTACTGTCATACTTGAAGCCAATAACAGTCTTCCATCAAACCTTACTGCTGGAAGCAATAAGATAGGTATCAGAAAACCGGGCCATCCTGTTGCTATGGCTCTGGTAAAAGCTGCAGGATCGCCTATAACCGGAACAAGCGCAAATATGTCGGGAGCCTCCGGCTGTTTTAGTATCCGGGATTTAGATCCTGAAATAGCAGAAAAAGCCGACCTTATAATTGACGCCGGAACACTTAAGGGTGGTATAGGCTCAACAGTAGTTGATGTAACGGGAGAGCTTCCGGTTATTGTAAGAGAAGGCGAAGTGTCTCGAACTGAAATATTGGCGGTTTTAGGCGGGGTATAAAACCCCGCCCTACCATCGTCTTTCGTAGGGCGGCATTTTATATGCCGCCACTTGTGCAATTGAGTTAAGAGTGATGGGCATATAAATTTACTATAATTAAAGTTGGAGTAAAAATGTCGGCAAAATTAAACGACAGTAAAATGATTTACAAAGGCAGGGTATTTAGTTTTTTTTCAGACAATGTTACCCTGTCAAACGGGCTTACGACAAACATTGATGTAATCCGCCATCCTGGTGCATCCGCTATAGTACCCTTAACGGCTGAAAACGAGATAATATTGATCAAACAATACCGTTATGCAGCCGGAGACTTTATCTGGGAAATTCCGGCCGGTGTTTTGGAACCTGGTGAAGCGCCACTTGAATGCGCAAAACGAGAACTTATCGAAGAGACCGGTTATAGTGCGAACAAAATGGTAAAATTAACCGAAATTTTACCTGTTCCCGGTTATTCTGACGAACGCATACATATCTTTCTTGCCACAGATCTTGTTGAATCAAAGCAAAATCTTGATAAGGATGAAATACTAAAAGTACACGTATTAAAATTTGATGATGTTATGGATATGATAACAAAAGGTGAAATTATAGACAGCAAAACAATATCAGGGCTTTGTCTTGCATCACGTTTTATGGCTCAAAGATAGAATAATAAAAAGCCTAAACTTGTTGACAATATCGTGAAATATTGATTATAAACCCTAAACGTGCCGGAGTGGTGAAACTGGTAGACGCAGAGGACTCAAAATCCTCCGAGGGCAACTTCGTGTCGGTTCAATTCCGACCTCCGGCACCAAATAAAATCAATAACTTATAGAGCACCAAATACTTCCCGTTTTTCTCTGATTTCATGAATTGTGCCCGAAATTGTGCCCGTCTGTTTTTCCAAGTACTCCGATTGACGATTTGCTGCTTCTTTCAAGTCAGCGTCATTCACAATGTTGTACCGGTCAAAAACAGATCGTGTTCTATGTCCTGATAACATCATGGAGACTCTTTCAGGAATGCCGGATCTAATCATGTTCCTAACAGCCGTCCGTCTAAAATCGTGAAATAGCCTCCGCCCAATACCAGCTTCTTTACATGCTTTGAACCATGAACCCCTGATATCATTTATAGGACCAGAACCAAGTTTGCTTGGAAATACAAAGGAAGAGAGAACGCCTTTTCCTTTACGGATATCCCACTGGTGTTGAATAAGTTCTTTCAATTCCTCGTCCAGATATAGGGTACGACCTTCGTCATTTTTTGTTTCCCCTACTTCAAGCCTTACAATACCTTGGGACCTATCGATTTGTGCCCAGGTCAGATTAGCAATTTCCGAAATACGCCAGCCGGTCTTGTATCCAAACGTGACAAAGCCTTGCAAATAATCAGGCAGTGCTTCCCGCAGCGCCAGAAATTCATCATGCTCAAAGAAACCCTTTCTTGTATTATTCTCTCTTAGCATTGGAATATGCGGAACTCTATCCACAATAGGTGGTGTTTGCTTTGCACCGAGGTTTAACATCCGCTTCAGCGCTGCCAATTCTCTATTAATGCTTGCATTAGCTGCCCCTTCTTCCAGCCTCGTTTCAATATAGGCTTTAATTCGAGGACTGTTGATATTTGGTACACGGTCTCCTTCAAAATACTGCTTTAAATGATTTACGCTTTGTTCCGCTCTCACGAGCGATTTTTTCTGGTTGATTCGGTAATCCCGCAGAAAATCTTCAGCAAGCTGATCAAATGTGATTTTTTCAAACTGAACGCTGGGCAACTTGCCTTGCGCTATTTCACCTTCGCGCCGGTCCAGAAGTTTCTTGGCAACCATCTTTTTATCGGTGCCCGAACTCTCCCTGTGTGATTTTCCGTTTCTGTAATACTTAATCCACCAAACTTCTCCACGTTTATATATACTTCCCATATTTACCTCCATCTCTACCTTGACGGGCACAAGATGGTTTTTTGAACTTACCATCTTAATTGCCGATTTTCAAATTTTATTTTGCTTAAAAGATGAAAGCACCCTTGACATAAAAAGCTAAGTCAAAGATGCTTTCTCTTATTATTATCCGTTAATTTATTCTAATTCGTCCGAATCAGATTCAGTTATAATTGGAATTGGCTTATCATAATAGAAGATATTTAAACCTCCGCTTTTGGTATCGTAATCTCTAACTTCGCCTATGATTTCTCCGTCGCATACCAGCTTCCCAGGTTTCTTCTTTAATTCATTTTTAATATATTCTGCTGGATAGATTTGGCCTTGTCCTTTTACATAGATATTCTCCAGCTTATTCGTAATAAACAGATTTTCATTATTACCGTAAAAGACAAAATATAATTCTTCATTCATTTTTCACCTCAATTCTTATGTTTATTATTGTTAATAAATGTTTCTATGTCTTTGCTATCAACAAACATCTTCCGACCGATCTGAACATAAGGAAGCTGGCCATCCCATATCTGGCTTCGCCAAAACCACTCGGTTGCGCCTACTTCACGGACTAGTTCTTTAATCGACACGAGCCGTTTTGTGGGCACAGTCTGGGCACAGCCAGTGTTAATCACTTGAATTACCTCCTTATATTTTGATACATTGGATTAGCATTCCAATGGTTTTGATTTGTTTGGAGAGATGATTATTCTGTCAGAGAAGAATTTGCTTGCTTCTTCGACTCTTCCTTCAGTTCCTTTATATCAAGCATTTTAGTAGATGCGTCCTTGTTCCCGAGTAAGGACAGAATATCTGGCGCATTGTCTTTGATCATGTCGGTTAATCCTTTGTTCACAACACCAGTCGGAGCTATGCACATCAGACTTCTATTGAAGATCCTCAGCATAACCGCTGTTTCCTTGGGTAAGGAATTCAGTATTTGACCATCTGTAATTTCATGACCATTTGATTGTTTAGCCACATCATCCTTTATTGCTTTCCCGAATGCTGTGCCATCGCTGACAAGAAATGGCGATATTAGAAGTGTACGACCTTTATTTTGGACATGGCGTATTAGATAAGGGCTTATGCTGTCGGTTTTTTTAACTTTTCCGGAATCAACAGCCTTCTGGAGCAAAAAAAGAGCGTTCCTTGGAAGTCCCTGAGCTTCCTGGATGATAGACTCCATAACAACATTCTGATAATTTATACCTTCCCAGTTGCAAACATCGATCAGCATTTGTCGTATTTCATCATTATTAACCGGACGAAATTCGACAGACATGCATCGGTTCTTTAAGGGTTCAATTATCTTCTCCGGATCTGAGCTGCAGAAGATAAAATATACTCCGTCAAACACATCTTCTACTTCTTTAAGGAGCATGTTTTGGGTTGCTTCGGTAATCCTGTGGCACTCATCGAAAACAAATACTTTGTGCCTAGCCATAAATGGGGCATAATGGAAATCGGTTTTGAGATTGCGCATGAAATCAATTCCGGTGAAGTTTGCATTGTTGAGTTCAAAGAAGTCCGGGTTGCTTGATGTCATGATCCTTTTACACTGCTCACATGTACAGCACGGTCTGCTTGTTGGACCATGCTTGCATAACAGACCCATTCCGATAATCCTGGCACAGGTCGTTTTGCCTGTTCCGTAAGTGCCATGAAAAAGATATGAATGCCCAAAGGCGCCTTTTCCTAATTTGTTTGTCATTATTTGCTTTATTTCTTCCTGACCGTACAACTCGTGTGGGCTACATGGTCTGTATATTTTAGGGAAATCCCCATATCCTCTTTTGATTAACATTTTGTACCTCTTTAATTATGTTGTTTAGGTGGCCTCTGTAATCAGCAGGCCACCTAAGATGTTTAAATGAGCTTATTCCTTCGGTTGATCAGGTGTTTCTAAAATCGTCAAAACTTCAACTGATTCATCACCAAAGCAATCTTCTTCTAATTCTTCAGCAATAGGAGCTTCATCGGACATTTTAATTTTATCGATTTCATGCTGTGGTATAGAACTAAAAAATTCGGCCTCTGGTTTAGAAGCGTTAACTTCACCTTGCTCATCTTCTTTTTCTTCTTCAGCGATATTGGCCTCATCAAAAAATCCGTTTACATCGACTTCAGGTTGCAACGTCTGTTTTTTATATTCAGCCATTGTAGTAGATTTAACCGCAGTCTCTTCAGGCATTAATCCGAGCTTTTCCATGATTACCGGCTTATATTTAAGCTCCCTTTCATAACCAATACCTACTCTTTCAAGTTCTCTGGCAACCTTAACCGAAGTGCCGCTACCAAGAAATGGGTCAAGGACAGTATCGCCAACATAAGAAAACATTCGTATCAGCCTGTTGACCAGCTCATCTGGATACATGCGGAGACGCCCTTCGTTATTACTTACAGGCTCGATTTCCCATATCCCGTTCACATAAGTCGCATACTGCTCATTGGTGAGTTTCGATTGTGATATTATTTCTTCCGAAGGCATTTTTCTCATACCTTTTGCCCGGAAAATATAAATATGTTCCCAGTTCTGTTTTATCCTGTAAGAAGTGTGGGGTTTATAACTGTTATATGTCTTGTCGTCATTTTGATATGCACTCAAACCGGTTGGTTTAGCCCAAACAATCTCATCCGTGAGGTAAACCCCATTTTTTCTCAAACAGCTTTGATAGGTATGCCCCACAAGTTTGATCACTGTGCTTAATGCCGCTCCGATGTTTCCTGATGTGTGAGTCACATCGGCAACATTGAGCGCAATGATGCCACCTGGAATTATAACCCGTGCAATCTCTTTCATTACAGCTTCAATATTTTCTAAAAATTCCTTTGATGTCATTCCAACTGCAAAATCCATTTCATGAAAGTGCAGTGGGCTTGAAACAATCAGATGAACTGACTTATCATCCAGTTCGCTCATATCGCGTGCATCTTTGAAATACACTCCCGCTATATTGTTTGAAGGAATGATTTCTTTTGATTTATCCTTACTCGGCTTACTTTGTTTTGAGAGATACCGTTCGATTTGTCCCTCTGTTTTTTTTACTGTCATATCATCTTTCACAATTCTTTTGGCCGCGATCACCTGTTCTTCTTGTGTGGGAAGTTTGGCAATAGCAAGCCCATGCCCGGCGGTTAATGTGCCATTTTGAATCTGCACCTGGACCTTGTCCGGCAGGTCAAGCAATGTCAGCTTGTTTGAAATGGTTGCGGGCGATCCGTAGCCTTTCAGCTCAAGCTCGCTAAGCGTATAGCCGAAGTCATCGCGCATAACTTTAATATGCCGAGCGATCTCGATAACGCTGAGGGTATTTCGTTCAACATTTTTCACATAAGAGAGATGGGCTGCATCAGCTTCACTAATAACCTTATTGATCAGGCAGCATATCTGCTTTAAACCCATATCCTGAACCGCCTTCAGTCTCCGCGCGCCGTCGATTATCCCAAACTTTCCAACTTCGATTTCATAGACGAGTAGCGGTTCTTGTAATCCATCTCTTTTAATACTGCCCAGCAGCGTTTCCAGGTTTCCATAATCGGTGCGGGGGTGATGGTTGGGGATTGTGATAGAGTCGATGTTAACAAGTTTCAACTCCATGCCATTGCCATTGTGATCTGTCGTCTGGGCTTCTTGGCCCTTTGGTGTTAAATTTTGCATTTTAAAACTCCTTTCAATTAAAATTGTTTTTTTATGCGCCAATCGAATAATGTCTAACCTGCCATCAGGTTTTGATTTGCGCGTTTAGTTCAGTAGCCGAATTGAGTTTTAGAAAAGTGACATCTTTTTTTAAGAAAAATTGATTTTTTCGCAATGGCTTCTATTTATTGTTGTTATTCTGATAAGATATGTTAGGCTGGCCCACTTATTTTTTTAATCATACGGATTGATTCAAAGTTGAGACAACATACATAGATGGAGTGATCGCATGCCAATTCCCTTGCTCAGAAAATCAGCATATATATTTTTCCTTCTCATAGCCTTTCATTTTTTGGTAATTCAAACTTCCTATGCATCAGAAAAACATACCGGCGATGTTTCTGGATTACAAAAACTAGCTGGTGAACTTAAAGCGAAGGGGTATTACGACAAAGCTATTCCAATTATAAAGGAAGTGCTGGCTTTAAAGAGAGAGACTTTGGGTGGCAATAATGCCGATGTTGCCCAATGCCTTGATCTTCTTGGTGAGCTTCATTATCTGGCTGGAAAATACCCGGAGGCAGAACCCTTTTTGAAGGAATCGCTTTCCATAAGGATGGAATTATTCGGTTCCAATCATATTGAAACAGCAGAAAGCTTTGAGCATTTGGGAACCTTATATGCTCTGATGGCAGAATATGCCAATGCGGTAAAATATCTCAATGATGCCCTTAAAATCAGGGAAACAACATATGGGAAAGATCATCCTGATGTCGCAGAAACCCTGGTAACTCTGGCAAGAGTGCAAATAGATAAGGACAATTACGACAAGACCGAACCATTGCTGAACAGGGCTTTGGCAATCCAGGAAAAATCTTTGGGGCCTGAACATCCTGATCTAACGAGAACGCTGAATACCCTTGCATGGATGCACATTGATACAGACGACTTTGAAAAGGCTGAGTCTTTTTCCAGAAGGGCACTTGAAATCAGCGAAAAGGCTTTCGGCCCCGAACATCCTTACGTAGCCGACAGCTTGAATTACTTGGGAAGACTTTATTCTTCTCGTAGAGAATATGATAAATCGATAGAAACAAACAAAAGGGCACTGGTCATAAGAGAAAAATTCCTTGGTCCTGATCATCCCGATGTTGGTCTGAGTTTGAACAATCTTGCGTTGCCATATTGCAGTCTTAATAAATACGATACCGCTAAATCATTATTTATCAGATCGCTGTCAATACGGGAAAAAACACTTGGGCCTGAACATCCATACTTGCGGGTCATCCTTGCAAATTTAGGATGGACTGACCAAGTTCTCGGAGATTATGAAGGAGCTGTATATTATTTTAAGCGCTCCCTGGCAATCAGTGAAAAGACGCTGAATCCGGATGATCCTAAAATTGCTAGAATATTAAGAGACCTTGCAGAGCTTTATTATAAACTGGGGCAATACTCAAAAGCAGAACCACTTTTCAAAAAGTTTTTGGAAATAAACGAAAGAACTCTCGACCCAGGGCATCCCCGTATTGGATTAAGCCACTCTTATCTGGGCTTTATTTCCCAATTCATGGGCGATAATCTAAAAGCTGAAAGTCATTTGCAAAAAGCCATTAAAATAGCTGAAATGAATTTTGATAATAACCCTGAAAACTTTGCAAACAGCCTTAGTAACTTGGCACTAATGTATGCTGATTCAGGTGAATATAAAAAGGCGGAACCATTGTATCTGCGAGCACTGGATATCCTGGAAAAGACGCACGGCCCTGAACATTCCTCAGTTGCCCCTATTTTACACAACCTGGCAACGCTTTATAGCTATTTGAACAATTTAGAAAAGGCAGAGGCGCTATATCAGCGGGCACTTGCAATCTGGGAGAAAACAGTTGGGCCTGAGCATCTAAATACTGCCAGTAGCTTGAATCGTTTGGCCATGCTTTACGAAGAGGCAGGTGCTTACGAAAAGGCAGAATCTTTATACAGCCGGGCATTGAAAATACAGGAAAAGATACTGGTACCGAACCATCCTGATGTTCTCAGAACACTCAATAATTTGGCAACGATTTATAGTTTTTCAAAAGATTTAACGAAGGCTGAACAGCTGCATAAACGTGTTTTGAAAATCAAAAAGGATACGACCGGGACCGAAACCGAAACGTACGCCAACAGTTTAATCAATTTAGCAACGCTTTATAAAGCACAGAGAAATTATGCTAAAGCAGAACCTTTGTATAATCAAGCGATAGAAATTTATAAAAAAACTCTTGGTTCCGAGCATCCTAAGGTTGCCATCGGATTAGGTCTTCTGTCAGTGCTTTATGAGGCCATGGGTGATTTTGAAAAGGCTTATGATTTCATTACGCGCACATTGGAAATTGAAGATATGCTTCTTGATCAAGTGATGGGATTTACCTCTGAAGATCAGAAGCTTAAGTTTGTTTCCACGAACAATTGGAGCCTTTATGATTTTCTGAATCTCGTCAATCAGCACTTGAGGCAAAATCCGGGAAAAAGAAAAAATGCTCTTAATGTCTGGCTCAAAAGGAAAGGTTCTATTTTAGAGGTTCAGAAGCGTTACCAGGAAGCCATCTTTTCTGGCGGCAACCCCGAATCAGCTAAACTGTTTGAAGAATTGAGCGCTGTACGTTCCAGTTTATCGAAACTGACCTTTGCCCAACCAGGGAAAGAAGATGAGAAAAGCTATAAGCAGAAAAAAGATGATTTGAAAAATAAAAAGGATCGCCTGGAAGCCAGCTTAAGCCGGTTAAGCCAGCCTTTCGCAATGAATCAAAAGATTGCCAAAGCTGATTGTGAAAAAATAGCCAAGATGCTTATCCCTCAAACAGCGCTTGTGGAATTTGCCAGAATGGAAGGGATCAAATCCGAAAACAAAGATAAGCTGATTTTTTCGGCTCGATATATCTCTTTTGTCCTTCATTCCGGCGATGGCAACAGAATCAGTATGGTTGATTTGGGTGATGCCGCTATAATTGATAAAATGGTCACACAATACAAAAAAGAAATTTATGCATCAGGAACCGAGAAAAGTGATGCGGTTACCGAAACATCTCGAAAATTGTATGATCTGGTATTCAGGCCACTGTTGAAACATCTTGGAACTGTTAAAGAAATCTTTATATCGCCGGATGGAAACCTGAACCTGATGCCTTTTGAGGTGCTCCAGGGGCCTGATGGCAGGTTTTTGATTGAGGACTATACATTCAATTATCTCGCAGCAGGCAGGGATATCATCGGGTTTGGAAAGAATCCGGTTAATAGTGGAAAATATCTACTCATGGGTGATCCTGATTTCAATCTTGGGCCAGGTGAGAAGATGGCTTTTCTTAAACGGAGCAACATCAAAAATGATATGGGGACGCTTGTGGCAACACGATCCACCAATCTCAACGAAGTTTCTTTCGAGCCTCTTCATTATGCCAAAGAGGAGCTGAATGCCATCGGCGGAATCATGGGACAAGAAAAATCCGAGATTTATACTGGAGAAAAAGCGCTGGAAGAAATATTGATGAATAAACCAGGCCCTGAAATTCTGCATCTGGCCACACATGGCTTTTTTCTGAACAAGTATAATTTACCATCTTCGGGCAGAGGATGGCAGACGGCAGATTTGCCGGATAAGGATAAAAATCCGTCTGGCCGGACAGATAGGGTCATCAACGTTGAAAACCCGCTGTTGCGCTCCGGTATTCTTCTGGCCGGGGCTAAACGGTCTCTCATGTCAGGTGATATGGGGAATAATGACGGTATCCTTACAGCTGAAAAAATTCTCGGATTGAACCTTCACGGAACGAATATGGTGGTGCTTTCAGCGTGTGATACTGGATTGGGTGAGGTAGAAAGCGGAGAGGGCGTGTTCGGATTGCGCCGAGCCTTCACCCAGGCAGGTGCAAAAAGCCTTGTGATGAGCCTCTGGAAGGTGCCGGACATGGAAACCAAGGAACTGATGGTACAATTTTATCGCAACATCAAATCGGGTTCTATGAACCGTTGCCATGCTTTAAGACAGGCAATTCTTGCACAAATGAAAATTGTCAAACAGCGCCAAGGCGATGCCAACCCACGCTATTGGGGAGCTTTCGTGTTTATGGGCGAGCCTTGAGTCTGAGGATAGGTAATCCCGATTTACTGATGCTCAAAACTGAATGATTGAACGGTGGCTTTCGGAAAAATCTTTCCAATGGTTTCAATGCCGCCGCTTTTCAAATCTTCAATCCTTTTTGCGAAATCTTCAATTTTATTTTTAGAAGCCAGTAGGTACAGTTTTTCCGTGCCGGTATTTTTATCAAGATGATACCATTTGTTGCCGTCCGGGAGGAAAAAATCCTTTCCTCCAGCGATTAAGCCTTTTTCCAGTGATTCGATACTACCCGAACTATCCTGGAAAACGACATAGACATAAGCATCCTTATCAATCTTTGTCTGAAACCGAAAATAATCGCCTGACTTCATTTCCCCGCCTGGTTTAACCTGAAATTCATTGTATTCAGGCTGACCGCCTCTGAATCCGCTCTGGGTTCTGCCTTGCAGCATGATCTGAATGGCATACGGACTGCCGGATTTATCCTGCAACATATAAATACCGCCAAGGATCAATAAAACAGTCGCGAAAGCTGCCACCGGTTTAAGGGAAAAGCCCTTTCCGAAAAAATCAGAAATTGCAGCACCAATTTTTTGAAGAATTGAGACCACCGGTTTTTTGTCTTTATCGATAGCGCTTTGAAGCCTGGGAAGCACTTCCACCTTTTCATCTTTCGCTTCTTCCTCAGCCATCCGTATATCCATGAACAAATCCAGACAGTACCGGCAAGTGTTGAGATGATCCTTAACTTTGCCACTTTCTTCAGGACCGAGTTCACCGAATGCATAGGCAGATGTCTGATCTGCCATATGGCATTCATCTACAATATTCTCTTTATCTTTCATAAACGCCTGCCTGAGGCTGTCCATAATTTTATCTGACATTGCAACCTCCAGCCCAACCTGTTTGCGATTTCAAAGCGCCGCTATTAATTTTAATTGAAGATATCATCTTGATTTAAATTGTTTTTTCTCATGACTCGTTCAAGACAGCTCTTGAATTTTGCAAGAGATCCTGTTCCATCACGGGTAAATTGTTTCTTGATCGCATTGATTTTTTTATCCAGTTCTTTTTTAGGATAATCTTTATCGCCAAGGCTCCTTTCGGCCATTTGGCTGTAGTCAAGCCCTTCAAGGTGCATTTTTACCAGATATGCGTCGCCGGGAGAGGTTTCGACCAACATCAGAAGCGCTTCATGAACAAGCTTTATCTTTTCTTTGTGAATCATATCCTTTTCGGGGGATTCGTCGTCTGATCCAAATCCGTCAATCTCATGATCCTTATCACTTATATTCTTGTCGTAGGCGCTTTGGCGATATGCACTTCTTACATTATCAACTATCCTGAAATTGAGAATCTTAAACAAATACGTCTTTAAAGAGGCCAGCCCTTTATAGTTACATATTGCCTTGGCGTTTATGAGTTCAACCCAGAAATCACTTAAAACCGAAGTGACTTTGTCATTATCAGTTGAACGAATCCGGCGGCGAGTATATACCAAAAATAATGGATGATACTCGCTATAAATTTTGAGAATGGCTTTGCCATTGCCTGAACGGAGTTCGACACATAATTCCTGGGCCAATATGAGATCTTTTTCGTGGTTGTCTGCGCTCATATGCCGAACATATTGAAGTTGTTTATCTTAATCAAAATTAGCTTGAATTCCGTTAGATCTTGGCCACTATTTTTTCTGTAATTTGAAGTCTTCCGTACCAGTCAGACCAGCTTTTTCTGTTCAATCATCTAAGCAGAATTTTTTATTTAGACGATTGAACAAGTTTTTTCGTTTACTGACTAAACAAGTTTTTTCGTTCAATCGATTGAACGTGTTTTTTTGTTCAATCACCCAAACATCATTTACGGCAATTAAAACGAACATTAAAAGTTTTAATCAATTCAACGATAACCAACTAAAAACATATAGCGATTGTCAATATTCCCTGTTTTTTAGGTCCGTCAAAAACGTATCCAGCGCCTCAATCACCATTCCGGTAATGGTTGCGTTGTTTGCTGCAGCATAAGCTTCAACTCTTTCTGCTAGCCGGCAAGGAATCAGAATTTTGAATTCTTTTGTCGGATCGGAACATTGCTTTGCGTTGCTTTCGTTGTCCATTTAGAATTCCTTAAAACTGAAATTTTACAGGTTAAACACAACCACACATATGCTATCAGCCGGGTTTATTCAAGTTTTAGTTACAAAAATAAACATCTTAAAACGGCTCTCAGCTCTCCACAGAGGTATTTATAGGGGCCCTGTATGATATGTTTCTGCAATGATTACTTATAGTAAAATAGAACTATATATCATCTGTCAATACATCATTGCTTGTTTAGAAGTTCTCGCCCACTACAGAGAGCCAGTCCTTTTAGACCTCGTTACCTGCCTGATAACACTGTCAACAGAAAATATTCTCATGAACAGAAATCTTCCTTTATCAAGAAAATGATTACTTCTGGTCAGGATACCATTATATTTGTGCTATCATCAGTTTTTTCGGAAATCTGCATTTTGATCGGGTTTCTATAAAATATGAGAGCGGATTCAGCTAAATCAACCGGCCCTGAAATTGCGGAATTCTGCAAGGCATAATCAATCTTGTCAAAGCCGTCTTATCTGACAGAGCTGTTTCAGAAAGAATTCTAACTAATTGAAAACTCCTTTCTCAAGAAGCTGGATACTACATCCAGGATACCATTATATCTGTCCCAGTTTCCCGTTTTTTCAAAATAAAGAAGATAAGTTTTTCACTCATCTTCTTTAATACTCATCTACTTAAAGACTCATCTACTTATATGTCCCTGTATTTGACCAACTTTGAAAAATGTTGGGCAATATCTGACCAATTTAACGGAAAGTCGGACAATATTTGACCAAATTTAATCGGGCGCATTTTGACCATCCTCATGCGGAAAGAATACTGCATCTCTATAAAAGATTTCTTCTATCTTGTCGTTTATATTTCTCCATTCGCCTAAAATGAAAACACTTTGGCCTCGTGTCTTTCCTTCCGGGGTTAAATGCTCAACTTTAATAATGCCGGCTTCTTTGAATACGTCGATATATTCCTTGACTTTATTTTTGTGTAAGCAACATTCCTCACCGACTTTTCGGTAGCTGGAACAATAAGCAAGATATCCCTTATCAAAATATTTTTCTTTAATAGGATATCCTTTTGTGTCAATCCATTCACTACGTACTATGTTGGCCCACAGCCATTCATATACAATACCAGGGCCTTTAAATATATGGCGGTATGCCTCATTTCTGATCATACCTCGTTTTGTTTTCATGAAGTATTCATCTCCTATTTGTTTTTTTTTCGGTTTTATTTTATTCTGGATGTGACAGACTTTTTGTGGATTGTTATTCTTTTTAGGTTTTTGTGTTTCTAATTTCCTAACAATTTTACCGGAGCGCATATTCTTCATTTTCTGGTATAGCTCTTTACTTACTTCCCCTCTCTTTCTTACCTTGTCAGGCAATTCATTGCTTTCTGTGATTTCTCTTTTAACCTGGCTGTAAATATCATGACCGTAAAATTTATCTATTTCATATTCATTGGACATCTTGCCAAGACCGAAATCAAACATTTCTAAAGATTGCATATCCTTTTTTAATTCTTTTCGGAACTTTTCTTTACACTCATCAGTTTTCAAATATTCTTCAAAATATGCATCCTGCTCGGCAAAAAAGGCTTTAGCATCAATCTCATCCTTATTGCCGTTTTCTTCATTATGTTTTGGTAAAGATCTTCCGGCCATTTTTTCTATATATTCCGAAAGCCCGTCAGAAAGATTTCTTGGTTCTTCTTCAGATTTTACTGGCTGTCTTTTTCTCTCCAGACCTTTCAAATATTCACTGAATTCTTCGGGACTGAGAGTATCAGACATTTCTTGTATTTCAGCTTCTAAATTTTCTTCCCTTTCGTCCAAAATATCCAAAACATCTCTGTCATCATAGTTGATTGCACAATTATTCATAATAATCCCTCCTCTATTATTCTCCCCTCGCTTTATAATTTTATGTGTGGGTGGGAGTGGAGGGGCACTCTTTTCAGCAAGGGAATGACCCTTGCCTAACCCACACACATTGTTTCCTGCTCAATTATAAATGCAGGATTTTCTAAAAGTATTATTCTGCATTTGTTTCTTGTCTTGAAATATCTTCATTGGCTTTTTTTACCGCAACGGGTAGAAGAAAACCTATGTCCTGATATTCTTTTATCTTAATGATGAGATGTATTTGGTCTTGTGTATAGCGCCGATAAGACCTTTCACCGCATACAATACGCTCCGGCTCCGGGATATATTTACTCTCCCAGCTCCTTAATTTCTTCAGGCTTACACCGGTTTTCTTTGATGCATCACCGATTGAATAGGTTTGACTTTTCATAATTAACCTCCTTGAAAGTATTATTCGGGAAATGTTGTTCCCTATACTGTTAGGGAGGTTAGTTTATTCCTATTAGAGGGATGTTTTTCTTATGCTTATAAAATAAAAGGTAGGTTATGCATATCCAGATAGATTTACAGAAAAGACCGTCCATACCATTTTAAACGACCGGATTTCTGCAATGTAAATACAAGCAGTTGGACGATGTGGACGGTCTGGACGATGATTTTTATCAATAAGATAAATTCAATATATGTCTTCCTGATCATCATCACTGGTGAAATCTTTCTCAATTCTTAAACGTTCTCTTTCCTCTTCGGCAATTTGTTCAGACAAAGCACCAAACATGGCAATGTTCTCCCATCCAATGTCGATTGTATCGTGATTTGTCATGCAATCCTGTTCTTCGAAATCCGGACTGTCATCATATTCAAAATCACCATCATCAAAACAGTCATCATTCATAAAGTCATCCATAACTTCCTCCACTTATTTGTAATTATAGACCGCCCAAATACAACCAGATCGCCCAAAATACTATATGTAAATACAAGAACTTGGACGATATGGACGGTCTGGACGATGTTTTTTTATTTATTTATTTAATAACCGCACTGGCTGCAAATTATTTTAAATTTCTTGCCGTTGTAAATTGTGATATCATTTCCAAGGTAACTCCCAAAAGTTACATGGTGGCCACAATCTAATACAAACTTTTTATCTTTAAGCACTTCCTGAAGTATGTCTCTTAATAATTGTGGCTCCTGATATTCTTTCATTTGTTTTTTTGTCATAATGACCTCCTGTAAATACAAAGAGCCCGCAAGGTCAGACCTTGAGAGCTCTTATAGTTGAATGAATTTTGTTTGTCTGTTTACGCAGCTATCCGGTTTGCATTCTCTTTTTCTTCAATACTGCCGTTTAAGATGAGATTTAAGACCTTTTCAGTTTCGGAGATGACCTTCAGGCAAGCGCTATACGGGTTTAATTTGATTTCTCCGGCATACCTTTCAATGTATCTGTACGAATTGCCCAAGGTGTCATTTTGTTGCTTGCCTACCAATTTACACAAAATGGCTGCACAAAGCTCGGCTACGATTTCCTGTAAAGCATCCTGGCCGTTTACCAATCTGCCTTTGATTTTTCCGTGACCAGCATGGCTGAGCTCATGAAAGAATACTTTTTCTTCAGGTGTAGCTAAGCTTATCTCTTTTCTTTCTTGGAAATAGACTCCATGAAAGCGATATCTTCCCGGTATGGCTTTAACAGAAATTCCCCATTCTTTTGCTCTTTCTAATAAAGGAAAATCAGGAACCTCTATTTTTTCATACTCCAGGGGCTCGCCATCCGTATCTTCCACACGAAAAACCGGCTTGCACCCGAATCCATAAAGCATCTGCCTTTCATCATCGCTATCAGCCACTTTTTTGATAAAGGGAACCAGAATATACAGGGCAGTACTTCCTTTTTTTACATAGCGGTTTACCTGTTTCCATTGACGATAGCCTCTTGCATCGCTTGTGCCTCCGAAAAACATCAGCATCCTGTTTAGAAGCGACCATTTGGCACACGGAATATCAGGGATGGGATATAGTGAATAACTTATAGCCTCCGGTATATCTCCGTCTCTGAACCTTTCCAGGACAGATTTTAAAACCTCTTTTACTTTTGAGTTCATTCTTCATTCTCCTCTTTCAGAGTTAATTGTGATAGCTTACCTATTTCTATCCTGTATTTTTGAGCACATTCTGGACAGATACCGTGGGATACAGGGAATTCTGCATTACCTTGTTTTTCACCCATAGGTTTTTTGCACCATGCACATATAATTTGAGTTGACAAAGTTGGCCTCCTTAAAATGGAAAACCCCGGCCACCATAAGGCAACCAGGGTTGTTAATTTTGAATAGATTATAACTACGAAGGCTATCTTCTTTTCAGCCAGTCGATAAGGCTGGAAGCATCGCCTTTGCTAATGTGATCCAATACGCGACCATAGGTCTTCACGCAGTACTCGTTTACTTCCTGCTCGCTTATTCCGGCCTTATCAACCAGGTCCATGATGTATTTGTACTGATTGCCAGTGATCCCGACATTGTCTGAACCATTGCCGTTTTTGGGATAATTATTATCTGCGGACTGATTTGATGGCTTCTGTGAAGACTGTCTTTCAGATTCAGGTGGAATGTCGTTTCGGGCAGCATCAATCATATCTTCTATATCTTGTGTGAAAAGTTCCGAAAGACCTGCTACCCGCAAGGTAGCGTCGATGTGCGCGGATTTCTCGGCCATTTTAAAGCTTTTGTTAATGTCGCTATCGTCCTGAAGAATACGTCTTGCTCCGGTGCCCTCCCCGGCCACAAATCCGCTTCCGGTGTGAAGCTCACACTTTAGAATTATTACTTTGATATCTTCTCCTCGCATTGAAGCATTTTCATATTCTTTCAGATTGGGAAACCTGGGGATCAGTCCGAGCATGCCACAGATTTTCTCAGCACCTGGTTTCCAGAGCGATGGTTTGCTCCAATGCCTTGGATCAATGCATTCATTAGCGCGCCCATCTTTGGCCAGTCGGCATTTGTCTTTTCCGAAAACATGAATCTGGCCATAATCGATGCCTAATTCAAGATTGGATTTTATCCATTGCAAAATAGCATTTCGGTTGGCTTCTCGGCGCATGAGAGCCTCAGAGAAACGCTCTGTCGGAATATCCATCGGATACACGGGCTTTATGATGGGAATAGCCTCTGCGCTTTCCTGGTTGAATTCAGGGGGCAATAGTACTTCTGTGTTGTTGTGTGTTTTCATATTTTGATTTTGATGTAACATAGTAAGTTCTCCTTTTGATTTGTTTGGGTTTAGAAATGCAAAAGGCGCTGTCTGTATGACACCACCTTTCATGAATTGTTGGTTATGGTTACTGGTTAATTACGAATAGTACTTTCCTTCTTGCTGTGATCGTTAAAAGAGCACTCATGGCACTTTAATTTGTCCCGACAGGCAGCGCAGACCATGTTTCTATCCAGGATCTGTGGCAGATAATCGAACACCATTTCAATGCTTTGTGTCATTGGAACTCCAAGTGCCCAGGCAATACGTCTTAAGGCGCTTGAGGACTTCATAGTTAATTCCGGCGTGTAAGCCATAATTTCACCTCCTTTAAAAACAAAAAAACCATCTGCCTGCGTGGGCAAAATGGCTCCTGATAAATGATTATGTTTATTCGCTTCAGGCTATTTCATCGTATGCCTTTTGGATGAGCCCATTGTCTGCAAAACTGTAATAACGATCATCCTCCATGTTGATGATTAGATGTTCAAGCACGTGAATGCCGATAATCTTTGCTGCCTGAACAATAGTTTTAGTTGTGGCAATATCTTCTGGTGATGGCGCGGTATCATTACTTGGGTGATTGTGACAAAGTATAAGCGCCGCCGAATTCGCTATTATAGCGGGTTTCAGAACTTCCCTAGGCTGAACCACTGTTGATGTTAAAGCGCCAGTTGAAACGATGTTCAATCCGATAATAACGTTCTTGGCATTCAGCATTAGCACACAGAACTGCTCTCGGTCTGACTGGCCATACTCCTCTATCAGCTTGCGAACAATTGGCCGTGCCTGAGCGGAATTGGACAGACTGCACTGCTCAAAAGAAACACTTCCATCTTTGACAAGGGATACACGGTAGGTTGAAATAAACCTGGAATTATTAAAGTTGTTGGCCGGGGCTTCAAAGATGTTCTGCTGTATCATTCTTTTCGAGCCCTTGTTGAAGCTATTTTCTTTCATAAAACATCTCCTTTCATAATATAGTTTGTTAATAACCTTGTTGAATTGAAGTAATAGACTTTCTTTCAACGCAAAAAAGCGATCTGCCGAAATGACAAATCGCCCTTCATTGCTGGTTTATGAATTGTGGTTACTGGATTGGTTCAGATGGATATGTGAAAAGACGGGGTGGGGCGATAAAGTATAGAAATCCGAACTCTCTTCTATTTCATTATATGGGTTGTGGGCACTATAAATTTTTGGCTGTTTAAAAGTCCGACCATCATAAATATCTGAATATATTATTATTACTTGGTTTGAAGTAAATGGCAATACTTAACAGTAAGACAGGGGAAGCCATATTCTTAAGATTTGTTTGAGCCTAAATTTCTTAACCAAGAGAATATCGCAGGTATACCACGAAAGATAAGTACAATAATAAGTGCGACAATTAATCCCATCATCCACATTGTTGCTTCGATAATAAAATCTATCACTATGAATAAACAACAAAATCCGGCGAAAATACCATAAAACAACTTTAATATCAAATCTGCCATAATATCCCCCTTTAATTATATTGTTTTAAACATTGATATGAAGTAAACGAATTCCAGGTAAATTAGTGGTACTACCTATTTTCCATAGAAGAATTAGAAATATGTAACTTTACGAAGGCTGCTGAAGAAAAGAATGCAGAAAATTTGTTTATAATCAGGAATAAAAATTTAGCAAAGATTTATACGGGTAACTGGTATAAGCACAAAGAGCATTCTGAAGAGTATAGGGGAAGGTTGAATTGATAATTATTTTTGGTTGCTGTAGATATCATATTTTATGCTAACAATTCTTTAATGTTAGGAAATCGCCAGAATTGAGAAGTATAGGTTGAAAGAGAGTAACGGCCGCACCATAGGAGAAACTCGCCTCAGTGTCATAGATGATTACGCGGTCAGGTTAATCGGATTTTTCTGATAGCATTGATATTAATAACTTTGGGTCCAGGCTGGATATATTTTCATCCAAAAGAATCTGACAACCTTGCTCAACCAAACTAATAAAATCTTGTGCATCAGAAAAATAGTTTTTAAATGCAAAGCGAACTTCTTCTGATGTATCAGCTTTTACCAAAACTATATCTTTTTCCGGATGATTTTTTTCTAACTCAAATAATGAGCGTAGTGCTTCAGGGCCACTTTTATACGTTTTTATTTCTAGCTCTCCTGATTTAGAAAAAATCAGTATGGCATTTTTATTTTCAGAGACAGTTGCCTTCGTAGAATTTAAACCTCTCAACATGTTTAATAAATTAATTGATTTTTCTAATGCAAGAAATTCTTTGACCAAATCGATGTCTGGCATATTTGGAAATGGACCAGGCATATTTTCATATGAACGTGTCAATATCTCACTTGCGAGGGCCATCGCTTTTTGATATCTCTTGTCCCCTTTCTCGAACTTGGGTTG
This sequence comes from Pseudomonadota bacterium, assembly GCA_043825875.1. Classification (GTDB taxonomy): domain Bacteria; phylum Desulfobacterota; class Desulfobacteria; order Desulfobacterales; family RPRI01; genus RPRI01. The sequence goes on from JBDRRF010000045.1 coordinate 24,075, forward strand.
ACTTAACGTAATAAAACCAATTACCTCAACAGCAGTAGCCCAAGCATGTTGAATAGCTGTGCGATATTGTATTTCTACAAGGAGCCCTTTTAGGTGCTTCCCAAACTCAGAATTAACATCGTATGAGTAAACATCATGAATACCCCTGTATCCTGAATATTTCGGTTTTTTTATATAATCATATTTGTCTAAATCATTTTTCCTTTTGTGATGGAATCGTGCATTGTGAAAAGTCTCACGAAAATTATAGAGAGAAGTAGTATCCTTAAATATAAGACGGCATCCTGCTACATCATCCATCCTCGATAGTTTCATTCCAGGAAGACGTGAAAGTTTACCGAAAATTGTTGTCCTTCGTTTATGTCTTTGTGCCACAGTAATGTTTTTGCCTCGAGTTCGCTTACGTAAGATTGCTTGGAATGTATTTAAAACAGCACGATGAGCAGCCCTCCATTCCTCTATGATGCTATAATCTATAATATTTAATATATCTTTGCGAATATTATTCCCCGCTCGATCAACTCTAGATTTTGAACCACCGGGAAATTTCTTTTCTTTTGTTTTTTCTATCATAATCGCTACCCATGTTAGGCCGAATGTGGCATTATCTCTATCGGTGCCAACTATGTATTGAATAGTTTCTTTTCAATAACAGAAAAATTTTAGGCTGTTGATATCCAATTAAAATTATACGACAAATCTATTTAATATAATTGATATTATTAAACTTGTTCAAAATGCATTATATAATCTTAGGGAGTTAACTGTACAATGCCGATGCTGTCTGTTCTGATTAGATTCGGTAATTTATTATCATGATTTCCGTTAGAAATCTACAAGTTTCATGAGAATGCACAATTTACTTCTTTCAGGAAGTTATATTGCATGCCATTATTCCAAATATAGCCAAAGTTAAAAAAAACTAATCGTCATCCGGTCCTGATGCACTTAATATTGCAATGATAGGAAGATGATCACTTATAGTATTATAAAATACTTTCCCATCTGAGACTGAACCCATGACATCAAGGACTTCCGGGTTACAAATTATTTCTGAACTTGCAGCCTTGTCGTATATGACTAAATGATCATATAAATTGCTTGTTCTTTGGCCATCGCTGTTTAGTGTAGACCCTGAGCCCTGTGTATTTATATGAAAGGAAACTAAATCGTTTAATTGATTAGGCTTTAAGTTAAAATCTCCAGCAATAAACAAGTCTTTTTCTCCAGGTCTTGAATTTGCCATCGATTTAAACACCTCATTGATATGTCTGACTTCATCTGATATTTCGCTAATATTACCGCAACTCCAGCGGGCATGATATGCAGCAATAAGAAAATCCACTCCAATAGATGTATTATTCACCGGTACTTCAAAACAGAAAAAAGCTGGTTCCCGTGAAAACATATCATTACCATAGCTATTCCCACTGCCATCGTTGTCCTTGTGATATATTAAATTATTCCATCCGGTACATGGCCGAATAATGGAAGACCGATAAAGAATTGCATAGTACTCTGAATTACTATCTTCATTATTTGGGCGAGGATTGTTTGTAATTATACCCACCCAATTAGAGCCTAATGCGGTTAAGAGGCTATTATATCCAGGATGCACATGCTGTTTCTGCATAACTTCTATTACTACTACGATATCAAAGTTAGCTTCAATAATCTGTGCCAAAACAGCATAATTCTTATTATTCCCATGACCGAGCTTCTTAATATTCCAAGAACCAAGCCGAATTGTTTTCTCATATTCCACAGTGCCATGGATTAAATCAGACCAAGCCTTACTGACATATCCTTGAGTTCCATTATTCAGTTTTACCCGATACCAATAGGGGACAACGTCAAGTAATGAGGCAGATTCATCCGGCTTTAACTTCCCGACTACCTGACTATTAGTACTGGGTTCTCCACGAACATTCAGGCGGCTTGTTACCCTGTCATTCGGAACAATTTGATCAGCTTGGGCAATGACTGCAATTGAAATAAAAATTGAAAGGATAAAACAGGCAGGTATTTTATTAAAAATTCTACTAAATAATTTCATTGTTATTTGATTACTCGTAGTTTGTGGGTTTTCAGCAGCTTTTTCCATAGCTCTAAAATTATGATTGAAGAAGCTTTGTCAGCATCCATATTATTTTCACCTGAAATAATCTGGCAAGATATTGCGGTAAAATCTTCTCACGCAGATATTTTGCAAGAGCTATCAACACTTCTTCATTTCGGAGTTTGTGTCTTCCAAAAGGAAGTTCAAAGTCTTTGCTATCTACTCGAACCTGTATATGAGGGATTTTAAAATCATTTCGTAAATCAAAAGAAAAAAGATTATATTTATTTGTTACCAGTACACGGTTTTGATAAATCTCATAAATATTTGTTCCAAGTCCGATCACAGACTGATATCTGATCCCTTGTAAAACAAAGTCATAAAAACGTCCGAACCGCTCTGTTATAGATGTCCATTCCCCGCTAATTACTCGGATGATAACTGCCAACTCAGGCGAATCCAATTTTTCTCCTTTTAACTCTAAGAGGTAGATCTTAATGGGCAGGTACCGAACATATCTATCCAATATATCTGCAAGCTGATTAACTTCATTTTTTACGGAATCTGATTTTGTGAATGTGATTGCAATTATAGTTCCTGACTTTGGTATTACAGGCTCGATACTCTCGATTTTTATAGCTTCATCATTTAGCAGATTTCCGGCCTTTAAGCGCCAACATTCGAAACCAGTAGATGTCGTCATTTCAAAGCCACATTGTCCCGGCATTGCCGCAACACTGAGCTTTCCTATACCATGGCGACCGATTACTTTATTATAATTTTGCTTTTTTACAGATCTGTAAATGGTACAGTAATCAATGACTCCATTCCTGTCCATAACGTTCCTATCATCTTCAACAGTTATTATAATATTATTTTCATTTTCTGTTCCTGTTATCCAGCAATGACTTGCTCCTGCATTATAAGAATTTACTACCAACTCCCTGATGTATTCCCTTGGATTTGCGAACTACGAGCACATATCTTCCTTAAGTCTTTTCCTGTCAAGCTGAATTCCTTTTTCAATAAGTTCATACAATTCATTTCCCAGCTCATTTTTATTAACTTTATCTTTCATTATAATACTCCTTTTACTCCAAAACATAATAAACAAAAATTTATGCCACTCAAAGACAACTGAATATGCCTCAAATATAAGCCGCTGGTTTTTATTATGCGTTGATTGAAAGCAATTATTTTTATGTGGTATTCATTATTGTCTCTTTCTATATTTGAAGTGGTTTAATTTAAACGGACACTATGCTAAGAGCGAAAAACAAGAAAGCGAGGTGTCTAATGAGCAAAGACCTAAAAAGACTGAATCTCTACCCGCAGAGCGGGTAGGTTCAGGAAGTCCCCCAGAGGGGGACAATTACTTTAGGAAAGCCCCTTAGGGCTATTTATTCATCATCATCTAAATCTAATTCCAGCTGTTGTTGTTCTATGTTTTCTTGTTCACGAATGTATCTGCGTATGGTTTCTTCATCCAACCCAACAGTGCTAACACAATACCCTCTGGCCCAAAAATGCAGGCCGGTTACTCGCTTCTTTTTTAATACGGTTCGATGGATTAAAACGGCACTCTTGCCTTTTAGAAATCCAATTACAAAAGCTATACTGTACTTCGGCGGAACGCTTAAGCACATATGGATATGGTCGGACATTAAATGCCCTTCCAACAACTCAACCCCGCGTTGGCGGCATAAATCGCGTAGTATGTCACCAACTTGTTTACGAAATTTTCCGTATAACTTCTTTGTGCGATACTTCGGTACAAATACAACATGGTATTTGCAATCCCATCTTACATGGGATAAACTTTTCCAATCATGCATAGGTAATTCCTCCTGTCTGCCTTTAGGGGCTTTCCCGAGGAATTACCTATATTATTTCTCACCGGATCGGTATAACCTATCCGGGTCCTCCACCAGAGGTGGAGGGTTTAGATCAAAACTAAACTGCACAAATGAATTTAAACAAGATGCCGTAAAACTGGTGTTGGAAAAAGGCTACAGTTGCCTTGAAGCCGCCAGGCGTCTTGGATAAAACACTTACCCTCGCACAAAGTTTATATTTGTATCATTAACAAAGTGAAGATTTGACGATTTGAATCTTCGAATCCTCGAATCCTCATAGAGTCCTACTCAGTAATAATTAATTTTTTCTAATCCAATTTGCACCACGGGCCGAAGGTGACAAAAGCAAGGATAGGATATTAATATAGAACACAATATCTACAATAATATAATGCATTGCAAAATCTGATTTGGCATATGCTCCCAAATTGACTAAAAGGCCAAAACATGCAAAAATAATGGAGATGTTTCGAGCCGGAGCCTTTAATTCAGAAAGCCCATAAGCACAATAAAGCAAGATAGGAACGAAAATAACTGCCGCTGTTTTACCACTTAGAACCGCAATAACAAGTAAAGCTGCTAAAACAGATATTAGTACAGTTGCGGCTTTTACAACCGCTGGTTTTTTTACCGGTATACCGGTTTTATCTTTTGTTTCTGATTGTTTCAATTCTATAATTTCTTGAGTTTCAATAAATTCTGCTGTTTTCATAATCTGTTACCTCCTTTAATTAATTGTTCTTTTTGTGCAATGAAAGCGCATAATGTTCTATCCTTAATTAATGATTAAGATATTTCTGTAGGGGCAGACACAATATTAATGGTTTGAAATCAAAATTTAACATTTGAAATATCATGCCTGCCCTAAAGATCTATTTAGGAAACAAATGCGAATATTTCTCACCACAAAAAATTATTATTTGTATTTTTCACTGTTATTATGAGTTGTGAGACAGGCAGAAACATGAGTACTCAAATTTAAGAAGGAGGTTAATATAAAGTGTACCATATGGAATTTAATACGAATTACCTATAAAAAATTCTGTACTTCGACAGGCACATCTGATAGATATTCTCATCCAGGTTTTTCGCCACTCAATTTGGACAGATTTTTTTGTTAAGGTCATTAACAGGGTTTTATATACAGAATATTAAACAGCTTAAACAAATAAACTATCATTATAGACTATCACCTTTTTATATTTGTTTCGTAAGAAACATTACAAATAGGTTATAAACATGGCTTTTGTTACTGATAATATTGATTTGATTGAATCAGCGAAAAAAAATGATGAGTATGCATGGGAAAAGCTTATTAAAGATTATAAAATTTTCATTTATGGTATTATTTTGAAATATCATTTCAAACACAGAGAAAAAAAAGATGTATTTCAAGAAATTGCTTTAAAGCTTGTTAGTGCTATCAAAGATTATGATCCCTCTATATCTCGATTTTCTACTTTTGTAAGTATTATTGCAAATAGAAAGTGTATAGATATTTTAAGAGAAGAAAATTATCAACTATTTATAATAACAGATAATACTTTAATTGCAATGAAATATGCAGGTTTTAGTGATGAAATTATTAACAATTTAAATAAAATAAAAAATCATGAATTTACAGAAGAAAGCAAATTTTTGGAAGTATTGGAAGAATTGCTTGACAATAAAGCTGACCTAGATATTTCGACAATTTTGAAATATACCAAAAAATACAAAGGTCGTTATCCACAGACTCCAGATAATATAGATATTCACGGAGAAGTTTTTAACATTATTGATAAGATATATCTTGAAGAGATACTTAACAATTTGCCTGCTGATATAAAGAAGTTATTAATTTATCATTGTAAAGGTTATTCATACAATGAAATTGCAAAATTTATGGAAAAGGATTTTGATTGGGTTAAAAATAATCTATTTCGTATTAAAAAAAAATCACCTTTGATAAGAAAAAAATGAGAATTATTTTGATCGAGAACGAATATTATGAATGTTAAAAATAAAAAAGAACATTTAACCGAAGAAGATATCCTTCTATATTGCGATAATGAATTATCACATGAAGAGAAAACACGAATACTTCATCATCTTGATTTTTGTGATAGTTGTAAACAGTTGGTTGATAATTATAGATCATTTTTGAATATTATGAATGACATGATTCCGAATGGTCTATATTCAAAAAATAAGGAAGATTGCTTAGGATATATGGATATTGCCAATTATATCGAAAACAATATATCTCATAAAAAGAGAAAAAAAATTGAAGAGCACTTGAGTACTTGTGGCTACTGTTTGCACATTGTAATTGAGAGTATGCTTTCTCTTAAAGAAAACGTTATTGAAAAGGAACCACAATTTTTATTAGATAATATTATAAATTCCATTTTTATTAGATTGCGCGAAGAAAAAGCTAAGATTTTGTTGAGTGACTTAAAGAGCTTTACCGAAAAATGTCCACTAAGTATTCGTAGTTTTTTTATTGAAAAAAAATCAAATATAGAAATTATTATTAAAAATACTTTTGCCTTACCCACACCACGGTATGCATTTGTTTTTGGTGAGCATAGAGCAAATGTTTTAAGTCCTTTTGGAAAAGTCCGATTTCCAGTGGTATTTAAATGGATTCCATTTGAAAAAGCAGATAATTATATAGTTTCAATAGATGATATTGGCTGGGAAGGATACACTTCAAAATCAAAAATTAAAATTTTAGAAGAAGAAATCAAAATAAAATATAAAAATGAATATATGTGGCGACTAAAAGTTAGAAAAGGAGATGAAATCCTTGATGAAATAACAGGTTTTATTCAAATTGCCACAGAAGAAGAAATAAAAGAACTACAGCATATTGAGATCTATTTAAAAAATATTGAGTCAAAGCACAACCGGTTGATGATTTGGGCTATAATTCTTGAAGAAAAAGAATTTTATATAGAGGCAATACAGAATTACATAAAAGCTTATGAAATAGATCCAACAAATGGTTTAGCATTCAGAATTGCTTATTGCTATGATTGCTTGGAATTAGAAGAACTCCGGGATGAATGGAATAAAAAAATTAGATAATACGTTTTAAAAAACTATATGGCGTTGTTGCATACATAGCATTTTTGGTGCATCCATTTTTAGCTTAATAGCTGATGATCTTCATAATTATATAAAAGCTCTTTCAATGAAAATAAGAAAATCAAATAAAAAAAATATCATTTTTTTTACTAAAATTATATTTTTTCAATCTTATATTGGCATAGCCTCTTGTGTTTACTATTTAATTGCTGCTGTCAAAAACTTAATTAAATACTTGCCATCTCTTTCCAATAAAAAAGACCTTAATATAAATTGCATTCCCAAAGCACGTTCAGAAATATTAAGAATTCTAAAAATTTTAAAAACCAGTCAATCTTTAGAAAATAAATTGCCATGGCTATGCAAAAAAAATGAATTTAGCCTTAAAGAACTAATAACGATTAGGGTAAACTATATAAAGAATACGTGGAAATCGTATTTCTCATATAACATTTTTTTTCGTGAAGATATTAAAAATATTTATCGGTGGGGAATTTTATCTTCTTATCCAGACCAACCAATTCATTCTTTTTTTGATTTTGGAAATTTAATACAGCATTTTCCTGATGATATTAAAAGTGAGTATTTTTCATATAATATAGAAAGACATGATCAAAAGAACTTAAGTTTTATAGGGAAAAATCCCCCAATCTTATGGGATATTCTTCAGCATGTAGTGGAATTGCAGACAGAGTGGGCAGGGGGTCTGTTTTTTCTGCCTATATCATCAACTTCAGAAAAAGATTGTGATGATGCTTTTTATAAACCTCTATATCGTTTCTCGGTACATTTGATTGGTGGATTAGTGATTATTGCTGAAATGCTTTCTTCTATTGAGTCAGGTTTGGCATTTACTTCAGCATACTCAAAAAAGTTATCTGCAGATATAACCAAATTCTTTAATAAATTGGATGAGCCTAAAGTGTTATTAGCAGATTTGATTTTTATTCATAGCGCTGTCCAAAAAATCTGGCTAATTATAAATGGGCGGTCAAAGGATGAAATTACAAAATTTAACAATCGTAATTTAATTTATAATACTGATATTATGAACTTTAAAAAAAAATTTCCTATAGCCGAGCAGTTTAAAAAATTATTTTTAAATAATCCTGTAACTATTTTGTTATTTTTTGATTTTTTATCCGATTTAAAATTGTTAAATCCTTTAGATAAAAATCAATACAAGATTTTATGTCATATTTTTAAAAATGAAATAGATGAAGAAGTTTTATATTGGCTGGCAAACCATACATATTCAAGTTTAATGAACCCTTATATGAAAGAGGGACTAACTTGTTTTGGAAACAGGATTGCTCAAATACCGGCGGAACTATTCCAGTATAGAATTAACTGTTTTGGGGTACTTGTTAATACTCTATTTGAAGAACTTGAAGAAAATAAAGAAGTATTTGAAAATTTTTCGTGTTTTTGCATTTTTTTTTACGACATTCTATTAAGAGATTGGATGATAGAAATTCCTGCTGATGAATTTCCTAATCATCCTCTTCCAGAGCTTCAACCTGAAGTACTGCAGGATCATTACCCAAATGAAATTGTTGAAAGTGAAACGCTTTTTAGCCGCATTTTAATTTGGTGCAAAGTTAAGGAAAGTAATTCTTTCAAATCTGCATTTTCTACTTTTCTTAGTCCAATTAATAAACTGATAAATTTTAATAAAAGACCGAATTCAGAAAGCATAAAAGAAACCATGGTGAGTTTTAAGCAGATATATAAAAAAGCTAAGCCTTATCTTACAGAACTAATTATTTCAGAAGATTAATTATGACGTTACAAAATATAGATAGTATCAAGGAAGGTAAAAAATTTGAAAAACTTCAAGAAGTGTTGAGTGAAAGCCTCAGATTTTCAGTGTATCCCAAAGAGTTGATTGATCGATTTGGGATTCTATCTCTTGATACTATGAAGGCACTTTCAATTTCGGGATATTACATTCCGCTTTTTGCCTCCATCGATATATTTTGTTCTTTTTTTTCACCGTCACTACAATACTATCAAAGTATAAATCCACTGCCGGTAAAACATCTAAATTTTAGCAAATTTTATTGTGAAAGCTATATTAGATTTTTAAAGGCAATTCGAGACATCCCAGCATTACAAAAGATGGCTAATTTATTTTACTTTGAGAAATATAGGTACAAAAATAAAAATAGTGCATCTGAATTATATTTTGATAACAATCTATTCTATGAAACTTTTGTATTTATTATAAGAGATATGGCAATGGTATGTCCACTGACAAATATCCAACAAGTATATGATCCAAGTATTATTTCAATTATAACATGGGATGATTTATATATTCCATCACGTAAAAAATTTGCATTAGAAGAGGAAATAAATATTTTAAAAAGGTTGGGATTTGATAATTTTATTCCCTCTCCCTTCTCTGGAAATCATAGTTGGGGAAAAAAAATAGATATTCTTCTTAAATCCTTTTTCCTAGTGTCTCAAAATCAAAACACTAAATATAATCAGCCAATACACCATATAAACGATCTGGCTAAAGAAAAAAAGACACAAAAGGTTGAGCTGCTTAACAGGAATAAAAAAATCATTAAAGACATTTCGAAAACATCTTATCTCTTTGATTATAAGCTTATTGACCTTTATATACTTAATGTTGATGATTTCAACCCGAGCGACAAATTGCGAAGAAAAATTGCACAGCTACAAAATATTTCCCGTCAGGCTATTGAGAAAAGTCCATTTAATACAGAATATACGGATCCAAAAGATAGTGGAGTCATCAACACATTTTACCTGTCGATGGATGACGATTTATTTAAGCTTAAATATCTTGAGAAGCAACCCATATTCTTTGGCAACCAACCTCCGATAAAAGAGCAGGAAAATTTGGGGGTTAGATTTTGTATGTTGGAAGATATAAAATCTATTAGTGAAAAAATCTGCGAGAAAAATCGCTATCGATACCCCCATATAACTGTACATAAGCTTATCTCAATCCTGTTGTGTAGCGACATAATAAAATATCTTGGTAAAGTACCTGAATTAAATATAATAATGGATCTTATTATTTATACACTTTACTTCGATTCTGAAAAAGAGTCTTCTACTAAAAAAGTTCGCTTAAGCATGAAAGATCTAATAAATAGTAGGAAAGAAGTGGATCTTACCAATCTCAAAGAATTGCAGGAGAAGCTATTCCTTGAAGCACCGCTATTAAAAACATATAGCTTTGTACCCAATATTAATAACTATAATATATTATTCAACAGTATTAATGATTCTGATGATTCGTTAATGCGGATGTCGGGATGTAATCGTGTACTAAATTTATTTTTTGGTTGGGGTGGTTTATATCTGCAGGAGAATGCACTTAATAATTCTCAACAGGAAAAAAAGAATAAACACGACGAAGTAAACAAAAATGAAAATGAAGAGGAATACAATTTATCCACAAACATAAGGGATATACGTGCTAATAGCCAAAATATTTCACTTTACTCTCCAAACACCTACGTTATTGAAACTAATTGTAAATACCTTTTAACATCAGGTCATGGATTAAATAGAACTGTTTTTAAGACTCAGATTAAAGATGATAAGCTATCTAAATTTTTAAATAATACAAGAGAATATTTTTTAAACATATTAGTCGATGAAGCCATTGAACGAAAGTGCAGCTAATAAAAAGGACATTGTTGTGACAGATCATACTTTGCTTAAAAGCTTATATTACGCAGAAAAAGATAATCAAAAAGCTTGCATTGCAACAGAATCACCCGGATTACTCATTAATCTGCTACTAAATATAATGCCTGGGAAAATTTCCACAGTTCTATCATATCCCTATTATACAAACGCTTCTCAAAATGTATATATGATAAAAATACAGGAAATACCTCATGAGGCAATCAACGATGACAGTATTGACTTGCACTTAAAGCGTCTACAGTCTTGCGGTAATATTATATATGCAGATAAATCTTTATTTGGAAATAGGCAACAAGGAACTATTGCTGATCTTGCTAAGATGCTAGTACCAAACCAAATAGAGATTGAACGCTCATATGAAAATCTTGTTTTCTGGTGTGATGGGGCAAGAATATATAATAATGTTATAGATGTTCTTTTTAGTCTAACAGTTAAAAACCTCAGAGTAGCCAGGCTAAAATTTGGAAACAATGAAAGATATTTGGTAAGGGCACAAGGTATCTCTTCGCCTGTCATTTTATCAAAATTTGGAAATATGGAAGGGCTTACAATGTTTTATAAGCCCTTGGTATTATCTGAAATATGGATCCAGTGGGGTTGGCGATATGATTTTGTTGATGCATCTACTTATGAAATTCTTAGAGAGAAAAATGAGACTATATTCATCTTTAGAAACGGTTCTTCAGAAAAAATAAAGTCTGATAGCATAAATTATATTCCTCTAATAAAATACATGAATTTGAAATTCGATATGATACAAGTTCATGAAGCAGCCCCAAGAGATTTTAACTATCATATCGAAAGAGAGTTAAAACTAAAAAAAAACACTCTGACTGATTGGGCTAGGATAGAGATAGAAGATTTACTTCAACAAGAACAGGAAATTAGGGAGAGAATTGAATGGCTTAAAAATATGGAATCGGTTTTTACCACTCAGGTTTCTTATAAAGTAATGTATTATCCTTTTAGTCCTCACAAAAAAGACCCAATATTTCCAACATATTTTTTTAGGAAGCAACACCTTCGTCAACTCCGCCAGTTGATGTTTTACTATGGTTCGGTAGGATCATTGGGTGATGGAGTTATGGTAACCACCTGTAGTTTTGTAGAGCAATCTAAACTTGGTAGATACAATATTGATAAGAAATATTATCCCCGTAGAGGTATAGTATTCGAGACTTGTAAAGATTGGATGGCCTATTCAGGATTAAGAGTTTTGATTCCCGAAGGATTTGATCTTTATCCTTACCTTGAAGTAGAAGAAGAAGACAAAACGGTTATAGTAAATGCTTTTCTGGAAACTGTAGGTTGTACAATCAACAGTAGAAAAAGGGAGGATATTAGAGCAAACCCTGAGAGATATCTTTATTTCATTTTTCCAAAACAAACTAATATTATTTCAGATTGGGAAAAGACAGATCTTGAAGCTATTATAATTCATGAAAAGGAATTTCGCAAATTCGATATCAAAATCGCAAATATGGGTATTCATTTTGCCATGAACGAAGAGGATAAAAATATAGCAAATCAAATATTTAACAATCATGTTACAGAAAATATTAAAGAACAGTTTAATAGCGTTATTACCCAGTTGACGCAATACTTAGAGGATGCTTTTCAATATGAGCGACGTAAATTCAAGAAAAAAATCGAAGAATTTAATACTTATATTGAGAATCAAGATCAAAATTTTAAGGAATCAAAAAAAGCTGTTAATGATTCTGTTGGCAGGATAAAAAAATCAGAGAAAATCATTACTAGTTATGAAATATATCTTAGTAATTTTGTTGAAAGCTATACTTCAAAGATTCAAAGTAGTACTAAAAATATTGAAAATTTCATTAATGAGATTAAAGCTTTTATGCAGACGCTTAACAATGATATTGATGCTATAAATAGAAATAATAGTGAAGAATTAAATACAAAACTTTCTTTATTAAAAGAAGTAAAAAAGAATACATCTGAAACAATAGAAGAAATTATAAAACTTCAAGATAAACGAACTAAAAGCAATAAATCCTTACAAGAGATCAGAGATCTTGAAAACAAATTTTCGGATAAATATAAAGAGGCAAAATGGAACCGTTTAGAAATAAAAGATAATTTAAATAAAATTTGGGAGATTGAAAAATCTTTTGAGGGCTTAAAATTAGAAATCGATAAAATATCTGAGCATATGCAAAAAATTGCTGAATCATCTTACCGTAGTAGTGTATATTCAGTATCATCAAATAAGCACCATGAAATTAATGTGTGGGTTGATGGTATTATATCGCATATGAACGAATTTAAGACAATGGCCAACAATCAGACAATAGTCAGCCATGATTTAACAAAGATTATAAATCAATTTAGAGAACCCATTGATCATATTACTGAAGATATTAAAACTTCACTTCCTCATTTAATACGAAGAGAAGAGACTATCAACCAAAAAAAAATATTTTTCAAGGAAGCAAACAAATATTTAAAAGAACGTATTTCTAGTATTTATGAACTATATAAGAATTTTTCATAGTGAATTTCAAGTTAAAAAGGGCAGGATTATTTTATGGAAGAAATAATGAATACTGAACAATCAACTGACTTAATAAATGATGAAGAATTGTGTAAGTTGGTAACTAATGCAATAGAAAAAAAAGAAACTTTTAAAAATAATATGTCACACTTTATAGGATATACACAAAAAATAATTAATGACCGACAACTTGAGATACATGAACAAAACAATATCAAAACAGACAGACAAGAAGCTAATAATAATGGGAATAACTGGTCAAATTTAAAGCTTGTTAAAACAAAACATCAGGTAAAAAACCGGTTTGATGAACTGATGGAAGGGCTTTCTATTATAAATTACAAGAACCTTAGTAAATTTCGTATGGCTGGCAAAGAAGGTGTATTAACAATACGTCAAGATATTAATGTGGTAAAAAAAGAGTATAGAGAAAATTTGGAACACTTAAGTGAAATAAGATCTTTGATAAAAAGATGTTATATGCATCTCGATGAATATTTATTGAATAAAGATCTGGCCTGCTTGGCTGACTTATATTTAAAAGAAAAAAATAATGAGTGTGAAATAGATTTGTGGTTACAAGATACAAAATGCATAATTAATATGGTTGATATTGTTTATTCATATTTACTAAATAGGGTTGTTAAGACAACTGAAAAAGGATTTGTTGAAGGCTAATTAGAAAGATATTGTTTTGAAAGATTTAATAGTTAACTATATCCACAGATGGTGGGCTAAGATTAAGGGGTCTTTTATACTGAGATCCTATAGTGATATTATTTGCGATCTATCTGGTACAATAAAGAACTTTTTAACAACCATAGTAAAGTTGTTAAAGCAGATTAAACTTCTTCTATTAATTTATTCTAGTGTTACAAAGTGGTTTTTTTCGTTCTTGTCTTTTATATTTATCATTGCTGTTACTCTCAGTTGTTTGGGTTATGCTTTTGCTAGTATCAGATTAAAATGGTTTGCTTATTTTTGGGACAATTTAATTCTCACAAGCTATGCTGCTACCAAATTTAACAACTTCTGGTGGATTATTTTGCCAATCTTTATGATTTTATCTTGGGTAGCTATACGCCCTACTGCTATTCCTTGGAGGGGTGGATGGCAGAAACGCTATAGAATGCTGATGATTACATACATTCTTTTTTTCACTTTATTTATTTTATTCTCCTGGCTGTTCAAAGCAACTTTAACAGGAACAAAATGGTGTTGGATGTTGGTATTATTTATTGGAGTTCACTTTCTTTATCTACTAAGCATCGCTGTTTTATTAAATGTTATAAGCAAGATACCCAAACTAAATAAAGAATATACCGAATCGACAAAAAGAATTATTGGCGAGAATCAACCCGTAAAATGTATTTTGGAAATGTCGATTTATGGAAACCTGATTATGAGAATGGCTGGAAATAGCTTTGATGGAGTGATAGGGGGCATAATTGATAAAATAAATATTAAACGGGGGAGAACTTACAATACATGTAAAAAATATTTTCAAATGTCATTTCATTTTTTATCTTTTGCAAGGATCTTTGATAGCCTTTTGGGTTGTCCATATTATGTTTACCATTTTGAATCAGTTCTAAAACATGAATTAAATATAGCAGAAATTAAAGCTCAGGATAGCATGTCTGAACATGTGATTAAAAAGGCACTCAAGGAATATGCTGTTAAAGATATATTTAATCCTAAAGCTGAGGAAAGATGAGCGGTATCCCTGTAGAAATAAAAAAATATATAAGGCTGAAAAAAACATATTGCGAATATCTTAGGGAAACAAAAGAAGCAAGCAAACTTCTGTGTGCCATTGAAGAATTTGATACGCTCATAGACTATTTAGACAGCTATCAGGAATTAAATAAAATTGCCAGTGCCAAAGATCCTGACTTATTGATGGAACTAAGGCATGAAAGAGATAATATATTTAAAAAGTATAATGGCTTGATAAAATTATTTGAGTCTTTAACAAACAATAAAATAATAGATCCTATAATCAATACTCATACCCATATAATTGACAAATACCTCAAATTCAAATCAACAATAAACGAAAGGCGTTTATCACCAGATTTTGAGATAAATGAAGAAATTTCTGCACTCTTAGAAACTTGTCTTCAAATTTTAAGCAAAGAAAGTTTGAGCAAGCTTTTTGAATCTGCATCGGAATCTATTGAGGCAACACACAAGGAATCTTTACATCAATTACCGTATCGATGGCATCGTTTTATCACTTTTCATGATAGGTCGATTTTGGAACAGTATGGTATCTTCAGGGTAAACCAGTTGGAGAGACATATCCTGTTTGCTGATATGGCAAAAAGAGAGACTACTCAAGATGACAAAAATATTGACTCAATTAATAAAGGCTTTTGGAATAAGTTGAGGGCATATCTTTTTTCATACAAAAACAATAATAGCAAAGTAGCACTAGATAGTATCTATGAAACTAAAGAACTTGATGAATATTTATTTGTTCGTGATATGCGTTCGAAGCTTTTACAAAAATTCGGTCGTTCTATTCCACTAAACATGAACAATTTCATAATTAGGTTTTATAATGAATCTCATTTTTGGGATTGGGATCATTTCAATTTAGAAAATATTGACTACCTACGTCTTGGTTTTGCTTACTTCCAGTATGCAATGGAACTGGGACATTATTCAGAATATGTAGGTATTATATACAGAAATGCATTGAAATGTTTCAATAATTACAATCTTATATTACCTCCAGATTTAACGGAAGAATTGGGTTATATATCATATAAAGTAGAACCTGTTAATTTGATATCTTAGGCAGAAAATCAGAACTTTAAAGCCATAATAAAATAGAAGCAATTGAGGAACTGATGCCCGGTAGAGAAGTCAAAACTAACCAAGAAAAAATATTTGAAATTTCTCGTAACGTAATAGAAATTCCTTCAAGAAACGGTATTGCTTTGGCAGGTTTTTATTTGTTCATGTATATAGGCTTGCTCATATTACTATTTTTTACTTCTCAAATACTTACAATTCCAAAATATGATTTTATTGTCGATGCAAGATTAAGTGACAACTATATATATCAATTTTCCGAACCATTCCCAAATTCCCTGAATATGCCGGAGCTACAAAAGAAATTAACCCAACCGATTGTTTCTGATATGGCCCAGGATGATGAGCATGTGTTTTTATCCACATTTGGCCATGGTATTCAATCATACAATAAAAATAATTTTTTATGGAAAACATACGACGCCAATAGTACCAACGTAGCGGTTAAGAATGATATTAAAGAGGTGCACTATCAAAAAGCATATAATGATAATAGATTGTGGACACTTAACTTTGAAGGCGGAATTTCACTAGGTAAAATAAACGGTGATAAGATAAATTTTGATTCTATCTTTGCAAGTGATTCATGGAAATATTTTACTAGAGAGGAAATTACTACAACGCTAATGTTTGATAAACATTTTGTTGCGTTTGGAACAGCATCTAAAGGTGCAGCAATTTACGATACTGATAACCATAGCTGGTACGACCTCCCGAAGATAAGGGATAAAAGAGTAAAAAAAATAATTTATAATGATAATTTACTCTGGTTTCTGACCGATCAAGGGGTTAATGTTTATCAAAAGCATAAGGTTTCAGATATAAAAAATACATTCAAACATATTCAAAAGTACCAACTTAAACAACCTAACCTGAATAATTTGAAAGCCTTTGAAAGAGATTGTGCCATAGTGCTTACGGAGGATGGAGGGTGCTTTCTATTTAAAAAGAGATGGTCAAATAAATTACTTGGAGGAATTGCAATTCCAAATTTAACACAAGACAATATAAGGTATTCCACTTATTGGAAAAATATGTTGGTAGTATGTGGTGAATCATTTGGGGTGGTGGCATATATACCTGAACAACGAAGTTGGAAAGTATTATATAATGGCCCGATGGAAAATTTTACAGATTTTCAATATAATAATAATTTATTGGTTATAGCTACTATTAACGGTGTAGTTTTAATTAGTGAAAAACAAACTATTCGATTATTGGAAGGTAATTATGTAAGAAAGATAGCCCTTTCGAATAAAGGAATATTATATTCAATTTCAAAAGATAATTCTTCTATACAAGAAATTTGCTGGTCTGATATATATGGTCTAAACCAGAAAGTACTTTTTAGTAGTGATAGGCTGCCGATTGAAAACCAGCTGATAATTAATGACGTTTTGTTTAATGATGGATCATTTTTATTAGCAACAGATGAAAATGGTGTTATAAAATATACCCTAAATGGAAGAAGGCTTGAACAGATAAATAGAACGGAATCAGGACAAATTTATAATGCAAAAAAATTCGGGATTTCTAAAAATGATATTTTTATGTTATCCGATTATACTCTTTATAAACAAAATAAACAAACAACTTCAACTGATTGGATAAAATTCAGAAAAGATGTAAAAAATTTTCATTTAGATACGGAAACCCATGATCTATGGGTCCAAAACAAAAATGAGAGTATAACTCATTTCAAAGGCGATGAAAATAGTGAAGAGATATGGTTTGCAGGCAAAGGCCCAAAGACACTTGATCTTTCTTCTACTAAAGGGATTATATCATCGTCTTCGCCAGGAAAATTTCGTGCATATTTTCCTGATACAATTAAAAATGAAATGAATGTATATGATTCACAGCGGGGAATTTGGCAACCTCCCTTTAAAATTCCCCACCATGAGTTTGAAATGTTCGAGATTCACGATGCAGGGTTATTTACTTTAGGAAATGATAATAGGATTTACTTAGATAAGCAAATTTTGATTGGTGATGGGAATTCTGCTAATTTTTTAAATCATGTGATGTCGATTAAACAAAAAGAGGAAAATGGAAAAATAACTGTTTATGGACAACGAGCCAAAAGTGATTATGAACCTCGAATAGGTAAGTGGGTGCATGGACCCGATTATTCCTTTCTTCATAAAAATGAGAATATCTCAGCAGTATTTTCATCGGAATTAAATTATGATGGCAAAGAAATAGCAAAGACTTCGTTAAATAGGGTATTGCTGATTGACAAAAAATGGGATAAAGCAACCGAAGTTGGAACATACATAAATAGTGACCAATTTGCTGGGAAGACCTTCTGGAATCTTTACGATGGAAAGCTTATTGGTCAGACAATTACAGAGTCCGAGAAAAACATCACATTAAGCCGTTTAGAATATTTCTCTGGATCTGCTCCAGATTTATCTGAGACATTGGAAACATGGCTTTCCGAATCTAAAAACCTTAATATCATATCACCATCGTATTGGCATGTTTATAATTTGGAAACACATTCTTGGGATAACTATCCATTACCTAATGGAAAAACGTTGAAAGCCGATTATAACGGAAATGAGCTGCAAATAATTAATGAAAATAAAATCTATTATTTATCATCCCCTGGAAAAATTAAGCACTCATTAACGATACCATCAGGCAAATTTAAGAAATTAAATTCTTATGATGGAAATAAAGTAATAACCATTAATGGCTCAAGTAATAAAACAAATAAAACTTTTTATTATACTGAAAAAGATTGGAAACAGCTGTTGTGTGATCGATCCAGGCTTAAAGGTAAATTTAGTAATATCTCTAAAATTTTTAATCACAATAGCGCGCTTTGGGTTTCTCAATCGGGAAATTTTATTAGCCGATACAAAGATGGTTCTTGGAAAAATATTAAAATCCCAGATGGATTCAAATTAGTATCTTTCTGGAACGGGCCTGATAATCATTTATTTTTGGTAGGCTACTTAAAGGAGTATAAAATTGCTTTGCCTTTCTATTTTTATAACAATGGCAGGATTGATCCTCTTCCTGGCATTCCTCAAATAATTAAGGATACAAGGTTAGAAAACGATCGTTATCTCTGGGTTAAGGGTAATTCGAATGATACTATTATTTTTGACCTAAATAATCCACAACAGAAAGGATTAAATCTTAATCGAGTATATGAAAACATGCAATCCAAAATAGCCTACCAATTTCTTTTTAATTTTAGTGATAAAACATTCACCATCTTGCCACTACAAGAAAGAATTGATGCAGTAAAAAAAATATTAAGGCAGAGTGAAATCAAAGAAACCCATCTTCAGAGAGATGGAAGCACCCTTAAAGTATATATGAAAACAAAAGCGGATATCTTTATTTTTGAAAATATTGATGGCCAATGGTTTTATAGTGAATCATATACTATGAATAGGAATAATAGTTTGACCAAAACAATAATAAATTCAATTAGCGATTTTGAGCCTGTTGATCCAGCTAATTTTAACATCGAAAAAGCTGATTTCAGGATTGCACTTTCATCTATGGAAAAAAGTTTGATATCTATGTTTCTTAACAGGGGAGCACACCCGGGTCAAATATCACAAATTAAGTCAGCAGCGTTGAAATTTAATAATTTACCTGAAACTGAGGTAGTTAAAGTTGATAATGTTATAGTTAAACTGCAAAAAGATGGAATACACGGTTTCATCGAAACGTCTGGCAGAACATACCCACTGCCATTTAGAAACGGCTGTTTTGAAATTGACGATGCTATTATAGATGCAACTATTAACTCGACAGGACAGTGGGTTGCTCTAAGAAAAAACAGTTTAGCTTTTTATGAAGATAGAACTTTTAAAAAGCTAATAAATTACGGTAAATTCGATTCAATTATTTCTAAAAGTGCTTTCATAGAAACTATGGGTAACGAGTTAATTTTAAATACGCCTGATGCAGCATTTTCCATTTCTTTATCAAACGGTATGATACATTTGACTCCCTACAAAAGAAATAATAATCAAACGATATATGCCAACTCTGTTACAGGTTTTGAAGTGGTAAAAAAGGGGGTAGATATAAACATTTTGATAAATGGTGTTTCTTTTACCGGCAGGGAAAAATTTCCTTTTGATAATATTAAGAAAATTGCTGCCTCAAAATCAAATATATACCTGATGACAGAAGGGGCAGTGTGGAAATTTTATACATCATCAGGTAACTTAGACAAATCTGAATTTTATAAAATTCCAAAGCATATAGGCAAAAACAAAACATTTTCTTTGTGTTTCAGCAAAGGTATTTATTTGAACGATGGGAATTATCTTTACCACATAGACAAGAGTTTTAGTAGGGTATCAAATAACGAATGCCCTAAAATGATTAAGGTTGCAGATGAATTAGGGTGGCAATGGTATTTTCATCAGGATGGAATTATCTATTTCAAAGCAAACAAGGATGGAAAATGGACTAAAGCAATCCGTCAAAAAAGTGGGGAGCAGTTTCTTGATGATAAATTTGAATGGTTAACTTTTTTTAATGGGCATCTTTATGCCGCTCAAGGACTGGGGATAACAATGTTCTCTAAAAACGGAAAGGAGGACATATATTATTCTGGTGAAAAAATTGTTGAAATAAAAGAATTTAATAGATTCCTTTATGCCAAGAGTGAAAGCTCAAAGATCTATGTTCTTTCAAAAACTAACAAATGGAAAATTTGTAATGATACATCACTAAGTAGTATTTTTAACCGATACACTCAAGTTTATTCCGATCCATTTATAATAGTAGAAAAGTTCAAGAATTCACTTAGGTTTAAAACTATAGAAGGAGATATTCTGGATTGGGATAAGAGCAAAAGAAAATTTATATCGGATATAGCAAGGGATTTTGTAGTAATAAATGATACCTTATTTATTGTTAATAGCCAAAACAACAAAATTGTTTCATTTAACTATTCTGGGCAGCGTACAGGATTTCATCTTAAAGATAAGATAATTTCAGGCTTTGAAGAACATGAAAATAACTTCATAGCTTTATCTGATAAGGATAAATATATATTTAATCGGAAAACAACAAAATGGGAAAAATCGGATATTTCACAGATTGTAATAGCTCAAAAAGCAGGGATTCTTTTTAATAAACATTTAAACATTCCGGAAAAAAAGATTAATCCTGTTTTAAGTGGAAGAGAGGTGAAAAATTTTTGGAATAATGGGAAGTTCACTTTTGATCAGATAGAGACTTTTGCAGCGGGAAATAATAATTGGTGGGCAATGACAAAGAGTGGCCTGATAAATGTAAATAATGGTTATGATGCACATCTAATTAAATTCTATCCTGAAATAATAAATGCCTCTCGTATGAAAATTATAAACACCGAAATATTTTTGCAAATTGGAAGTCAAATGCTTGCTTTAGACGAAAATAGCGGAAAACTATCAAATACTAACATTCCAATATTCACAAAGACAGTTTTTGACTATAGTTTTGATAGGAACAAAGGTTTTAAATGGATAATGAAAGAGGTAAGAGATACTGATCCACGACAAACATTTCTACTTAATACATCATGGCGAGAAAAAATTACGGATGTTTTTTACCATAACCGGTTTTTCTGGGACCAGGTGTACAGTGCTGCTTATGAAATGGACAAAGGATTATATTGGTTTGTAACTCCCCAAAATTTAGCAGTTAATCGGTATGATATTCAGAAAGGAGGAAACTTTCAATTAGTTTTATTTCAAATTCCAGATGTGGGCATTGAACAGTATCCAAAGCACAGCCTTGTGGATGCTGTATTTGCTAATAATACTCTTAACATTCTTTTTGTTGATTTTAAGAACAAGAGCGAAATCAACAGAAAATGGAATTTGTCCAAATGGCAAAGTATAGAAAAAAATGATTATGCATTTTGGCATTGGGGGACTGTATATAATATAAAGGAAAATACTTGGAAACCTTTTAAGATGACTTATTCAGAATATGCATATGCCAAAGGAAATGACATGTTCAGATTTGAAGGCCCTGATGATTATCCCGTTTTCGCTGAGTTAGATTATCCTAAGGGTTTTGGGAGATTCTCTTTTGATTATATTAAGTCTATACATCCAATTGACAATACGGTTTGGGCAGGTACTAAAGGAGGGCTAATAAAACTAAGATATCTGTATTCTAAAGATACCAAGAGGCTTGAAATTGAAAAAATATTTTTAACGGACGATGGATTAAACAACCTATCGATATTAAAACTTAAAGAACAAAATCAAAAAGGATTGTTGGGATTACTGACCAGAAATAAGAGTGAGAAAGAGAGTGCGCAACAGATACAGATCCCTCTATGGACTCATGAAGAAAAATATAAAAAAGAGACACAAAAAACTTTGTTTATAAGAAACCCCCAAAACAAAATAAAATATATACTTTCTTATTACCCAGTTCTTGATGAATATATATTTTCCATTAAGCTTTCTAAAAAAGATAAAATTAATCTATTTCAATGTCTACCCATACAGAACGAAAAAACATTAAAAGTCAGAACTGAACATCAAAAGTATATAATTAATATAAACAAAAAGGATATTAGCTTTGATATCAAACCGTCTAACAATACACAAACATTCTCAAAGCTAAGTTTTGCAGATTTTAATAATCCAAGACCTTTTTTGATTAATTTTAATGAAGAATTCTCGTATGATAATAAGTTGAGCTGGGGCCATTTAAAAAATGGCAAACCTGCATTTAGATCTACGGATGGTAAAATATATGAAATTATCAATCTAATTGATATCAATAACTTATATGTAAACCAAAAGGGTTTGTCTTGGAATATTTATAGTAAAAATGGGATGCTTTCATATTTTTATAACGAATTAAATGACAGGATTGAAGAAATCAAAGAAACTCAGGAGGGCTATGAATGGATAAACCATGTTCCCCCTGCAGGAACAGGAATTTCACATTACCTGCATGAAAATGATATTATTGATGAAGAAAAGGGAACTTATTCAGGTATTATAACGAACGTTGAAAGTGAATGGATAAAACTTATTGTAAAACGGAACAAAATACCTCTAACAACAATTGGCAACAAAACTGATTATCATCTTCTATTAGGAAAAACGTATCTATTTCCTAAAAAAAGAGTCAAGATTATAAATACTATAAGAAAGCAAAAAACACCCTTGGTAATTGGAAAGCGAAATTATGATTTGAAAAATAGACTAGATAAAACCAATAAAATTCTTAACACAGAACGAGGACTTATAGCCTATACAAAAAATCAGTTTTTAGAATTTAATCTTGACCGAAAAAAAGTATTTTATTCGTCCTTTCCTTGCGATTTGCAACCTCATAATTTATGGGAAGAAAACGGTGATCTCATGATGAGTTTTGTGAAGAAAGGAGACACAGAAGAAAAAATTGAAACAGATGTATGGAAGTATCTCCCATTTTCTATGACTCCTAAAAGAACTGAAGAAATTACACCGCAAGATATTAAACAGATAAAAATAATAAATTCAAACAGGAGATTGATGGCAGATGAACATACTGGCTTTGTAGTTGATACTGGAAGAAAAAGAAAGAAGATTGAAAAAAGTAGTGAATGGGTTTTCGATACAAAAATAAACAAGGTTGTCAAATTTTCAAATGACAGTTCAAGAAAAGGTTACTGGATTGCAACTGATACCAGTGGGTTGATATGGAGTAAATATCCATTTTAGCTTTTAATAATATTAATAGAATCGAAACTTTTTTTAATATAATTTTTAAAACAAATAAATCGGTAACAATCATATGGTGGCAGACGAAAAAAACAATACTTGGGCAGTTCTGATGCGTAAAGCGTCTGAATGCAGCAATAACGAACCTGAAGAATGCAAGCTTAATGTATTTAATTCCGTAAAAGAAGAAAAGGCTGAACAACAAAACTCAACAGAAATAATTAATTCGAAGAGAAGTTTTAACGGGTTTGCAGAACAATTATCAGTAAAATCCGACAAGCGCAAATATCTAAGTGAAACGGATGCCGTAGACCATAATAGCTCTTATGTCTTCGATTCGGAAAAGCACACAAGTAAATTCTTATGGCTTTTAAAAAGTTTGATTATATATTTCTTCGTTCCCTTATTAGTCTGCATAATATTGGTAATGATAGTCAAATATTATATTAGGGATGATAATAAGATACTGACAAATATTTCCGAGAATAGTGCAAGTACGCAAGTTGATCTGGAATTGTTGAACAAAGATAAAGCAGATAATTCTGAGGAGGAAATAAATACCGAACATGTTATAAAAAATCCTGTTAATGACATTTTAAAAGGGGATGCTAATAAAAATTCTTTAACACCTTTACCTTATGGATATATAAAAAAAGATTTTAACTTAATAGCACAGCGAAAATCCGATAGTTATTTATTGGACTCTAATATTGTGGCAGTTTTTTATCATAAGGATCTTAAAATGGCAATAGATAATAGAATGGCAATAATTGATGATAATAGAGAAAAGCTCAATGCAAGAAGATTGTTGTCATTTGAGAGAGGAGATAAAGAAGATAAGATCCTTGATGAAATGATTTTTACAGTTACACAAAAAGAAGTCGACTCTAAAATTAATGATATTGAAAAACTAAAGGTGATCTTGGGTGCGAAATCAATAGATAATGATGAAATAAAATTTATAAAAAAAGAGATAGAAGAAAAGACAATCAACCATTCAATTTTTTGTAAAATTGCCTTAGAAAATTTTTCCGTTTCTGAAAACACGGTTACAAAACGTATTAACCAATATTCAAAGAATTTTATATATCAACAAGAATTTTCAGATTGGGCGCTAAAAAAATATGGTACAATTTCCAATTTCAGGAAAATAGTTCGATTAAACATTGCTGAAGAGACTTATATGAAATTACTCAAACAGGAGAGTAAAGACTTCGAAACAGCAATGAAAAACATCAAAATGGATTTCATTGTTAACAGAAAGAAAGATACATTGAATTAACAAGATTGTTAAAATAAAACATTTGAGAAACTTTAGAAATACATACGTATATGTATACATGTGTTGTATCCTATAATTAGCTGTGCAATTTCTAAGAGCATAAAATTGGGCACACAGAATCAGAGGAAAATAATATGGCTTTAACAGTTGAAATTGAAAAACAGCTTTATGATTTTAACGAAGTTCGAGATATATCAAGCTTTAGTAATCCAGGCTTTTCTATAGCAATTTATAAGGCAGATATAGAAAAACTATGGGATGAACGAATATCCGGACAAATAGTTGATACGAACGGAAACGTCCAAAACGTGAGTTTGAAGATTTATCAATGGTGTCAATATCGACTCTTAAAACTCCAGGTAGCTTTGTCTCAATATTTTCTTAATTTTGAAAACCACATTGAGATGATGATAGCATGTGCCATTGCCCAAGAGCCAATTTTATTTATTGGCCCACCTGGTGTTGCAAAAACTGAATTGGCAATAAGCTTTTTTGGTGGAATTGGTTTAAGAAGGCCGACGGCAGATTCAAAAGAGAAACAAAATGATTCCAAATATTTTGAATATTTGCTATCTCCCTATACAGTTCCTGAAGAACTTTTTGGACTATTAGATATTGATAAACTGAAAGATGGTGAAGTAACAAGAATAAATCAAAATATGATTACAGGCAAGCATGTCAGGGGAGTATTTCTAGATGAAGTGTTTAATGCATCGAGCAATATTCTTAATACTTTGCTTACTTTAATTAATGAAAGACGCTATTTTGATAAAGGGATGTTCCAACCGGCTGATTTAAAAATATTGATTGGTGCTTCAAACGACACACCAGTAGGTAAATATGGTTCTGGGCAAGGATTTGCCGGGAAAAAATCAGCTGAGCTCAGAGCCTTTTATGATAGATTTACAATAAGGCTCTACTTTCCAACTCCACAGGAGCTGAGCCCTACCAATGAAGCTCTGATAAAAGATAATTACAAAAAAATTCTTGAGATTTCTCAAGAGCGGACCATGGAAAAATTAACCATGGAAAGGCCCCAGGAATTCAGGCAGATCGCATGTATTAATGATATTCTTTTGCTTGGTCGACTAATAGGCCATCGGAATATGAAATTACCGGAAGAAATACAAGAGCTCGCACTTTCTGTCATATCAGGTCTGTCCCTTAAACGTTCAGTAAAGGAATTGTGCACTATGTCACCAAGAAAAGCTAACAAGGTGATACCCATGATTTGCGCTAGTTCCTTCCTGATTCCTCCAGAAAATCTCAGAACCAATCGCAATGGTAATTTTTCAACGGAAGAATTGATAAAATATGTTAATAAAGACACATATCCAAAAGTATCAGAAAAAAACCTAACTGCATTCTATCATATTTGGGATTTTGAAAAAGACCGAGGACAATTAGAAAATGAGGTTAACACTTTATTGGAGCAAATGCAATGACACCCAAATACTGCCCTAATATGGATTGCAGAAAAGAGATTATTATAAAAGGGCCTTTAGAATTTTGTGATGAATGCGGTAGGGCATTTATAGTTTGCTCAAATAGAGACTGCAGTACACCAAATCATATATCGGCTGTATACTGTAAGGCTTGTGGGCAGACTATTACAACAAAAAATGGGATGATTCAATCATATAAACTTAGGATTCTTGATGATGGGGAAAAAAGAAGAGGATTGTTTGTAGAGTACAATATAAAGACTGATCAAAAAATTCCAGACAAGATAAAAATGGCCGATGTTTATGGCAGTCTTGTAGTTTTTACCGGTGATTCAGGAGGAGAGTATAATAATCTGTATTTAATACACCCTTTAATGAATTCAGAACCAATAAATATAACACAATTCCTTCCGTATAACAGTACTTTTTCTGGGTTTTTAACAGCAACCAATAAATACATTTTTTTGGGCTCAAATCATGTGTTATATCGAATCGGCATACCGTCTGTATCAACAGCCATACCATCAAGAATTGATTTAAAAAAATATAATGTCCAAAGCTCTGAAGTATATTATCTATCCGAAAATCTACTTCTGCTAAGGAATGAGTCATCCTTAGCTTTATGGGATATTGAAGCGGAAAATACAACTAACTATTTTGACTTTATTGGAGGAAATATTATCATTCAAGATGATACCCTCCTGATAGCTCAATCTCAAGCACTATCTTTTTTGAAATTAAACAAGGAGGAAAAAATTCTTCAACCTGTAGCTAAATTAAATCTTGCTGAAAAGGGAAATATTTATTCTCCATGTTATGTTTGTGGTAAGCTCTATGCAATTTCGCAAAATAGTAAGGCCTTACTCCTAAAATGGAATTTGGGGAAAGATATACTACCAATAAATGAATTGCCTAAATCCATCAAAAAGGATGGTTTGCATCATATTTATAACGTTGGAGTACTTCCTAATCGGTATTTATTGCAATTTAACAACCATGCCGAAATTTGTGATTCTAACAGAGACATGCCAGATTATAGGTTTGATGAACCCATATCACAACATATTGCAGCAAAGTCCTGTGGGATACTTATTGCCCTGCCGTTTATTAATCCCATAGGAAACAGTATCTATATTTCCTTAATAAATGCTCAAAATGGAAAATATGTTTTTTCGACAGATTCATTTTCCATGGTATATGCAGATCCGGTGCTCTGGGGACCATATTTTTTCGTTTTGGCAAAAAAAAATGACGTGGATTCAATAAAGCTTTATGGTTATGATCTAATGAGAGCTAAAAGGGACTCCAACGATGCTGAAGCATAGAAAGTCTTTAATTATAAATCTATTTGCAGTACTGCTATTTTTTTCAATTTACCCTATGTCTGCCTTCGCAAATGAATATGATGCTGCTGTTTTGTATGATGGTTCAGGAAGTATGCAGGGCTTTTATCGTGCACACAGTATAACTAATCTCAACGAGAATTTGCATGATATTTTAACTGGACTGGGCTTTGCCGTAAAATCGTCTGTTTTTGTGTCAGAAAATGATACTAGTTTAATTCCTCTGTCCGAATTTATAAATGATCCGCATCCACCATGGGGACCCACAACACGTCTTGATGAAGCGTTGTCACTTGTTATGGAAAAGCAGATTATAGTTTTTGTTACCGATAATGTCCAAGACACAGGGGAAGATAAGTATTCCAGCACCCGTTCTTTTTACGACATGCTTGATTATGATTCTGTGCACGCTGTTCTTTTACTGCCTATACGAAAACCTTTTGATGGTATTTTGGATTTTGATAAGAATCGCTATCCCAACAGTGATAAATTGATTGAGGATCTCAAAAAGAAAAACAATGAAAGCATTATTTTTAGTAAGGCTGAAAACAATAAAAAGTATAATAAGATAAATATGAAAGGGGAAAAGTCCCTGGCTGTATATTTTATTTTCAATCAAATGCTTCCAAAAAAACAAATGGATTATTTCATGGAAGCTGTTCAGAGCAATTGTAATGTTGAACCATTTATAGTAAAGCCAATCAACCAGGGGAAATTTATTATAAAGGGGGTGAATAACAAGACTATAGTGGAGAATGCCTTTTCCTTGCTTGAGGAGACTTGTAATCCGAGAGATTCAGAGGTGTTTTCCCGTCCAAGACCTAATTGTGCTTTAGAAGAACCGCCATCAGGCATTTACTCCCCGATTTTTAAAACCTCTGAAAATAATTATGGCCTTTATTTAGTTTCAAAAAAAGATAAATTTCTTTTAAACAAAACAAATTCTCTGCGCTTTTATTTCTCTCTTTTAAATAAATCCAGAGCCATTGATCTTGCTGGAATTAAAGGTGATTGTAAAAAAGATGTTAGGATTACTTTGGCGGATCTTCAATACAGTCTGCCACATTCTTTGCACAAAATGGTTAGAGCAAAACAGAGCATAAAAGGGGGGATAATCCCGCCATTTATTCCATATAATGTGAGCCATGTTACTGATTATACCTTAGAAAACAATCAATTATCTGTTTTTTTTACTGAAATCAAAATGCCGGCATATGAAACATTAATCTCATTGAAATCACTATATAGATTTGCTTTTTTGTCCTATGTTCCTGCTATGGTTAAGGGAAGAATAAATGTTAGCGTACCGATCGGTAATATTTCCATAACTAAGGATTATGCAAAGAAATATTTTACAAAATCTGAGCTTGATCAGAGTCGCATCTTTACACCGGTAGACATTGTACATTATATCAGTAAAAAACCCGTTGAGCTCCGTTTTGATTTTGTTTCGAAAAACATTGAATTACAACCCCCGCTATGGATAAAAATACCGGTTTATCTCTTCTTAATATTCATACTCTTGGTTACAGTATATATAGCGATAAGTATAATGACACGTCATTATTTGTTGTTTGAAGATAACGGCAAAGCAATTGAAGTATATTTGCCTTTTCCTTTCACTAAAAGACAATACGCCAGGGAAGGAGAAACAATATTCTATGTCTACAGAGGATTTATTTATTATTTTATAAAATGTCCAAATTATTGCAATCTGAAAATTGATGATATTCCCACAAACTCAGTAATGATTAGATTAAACTCCTCATTCATTATTGAAAATTCACATATGAAGATTGTAGTAGAACCGGTTGATTATGGCAAATATTCAAATGTAGAGCATGAAGAATTATCAATTGTTGAAAAGAAAAAGAAGAAAAAAGAAAAAGAAGAAAAAACTAACTATCCTGATAATGATTATAGTAATATGTTTGATTAAGGAGCAGTAATATGAATAGAAAAATACAAATTTTTATTATAATAGTCTTACTTGCCTTAACAGGAAGTATCTTGCAATGGGGTTTGATAAGCCATGGCCCATTTTATGCCCATGCAGGTGATAAATTAGACTGGGAAAAAGGCAGTGAAGGCCGGGATAATCCTTCTGATGGTTATTATAATATATTATTTAAAACAGAGAATCTACTTTTGAAAGTATGCATTTTTGTTTTAATAGTACTGGTACTTTATATTTTATTCTGGACAATTTTTAATTTCCGCATCAAACAAAACAAATCTCCAGCAAAAGCCTTTACCGTTTTTTTCTCACTTTTCATGCTAAGCATAATTCCGGCAGTATTTATCTGTTTTTCTGAATATGCCATGTTACAGACGTATGACAGCCAAATGACATATTTCTCACAGATCAACTGGATATATGTCGGCTTGTTTTGTTGCATTTGGGTTCCCCTATCCATTGGGATGACATCTTTTTTAAAAGGTAGAACGTAGTCAAATCAAAACATCAGGAGACAAAAATGAAAACAGAATTGCGATATGGCAATGCCCAACAAGGGAATCAACTGTTTAATATTTCTCCCACCTTAATTATCGGATTGGGTGGTTCAGGAAAAGAAGTACTCATGCGGTTAAGAAGATTGTTTTATATGGACACCAAGACAACCGGGTTGCCAATTATCGAATACCTTTGGATTGATACAGACCCTCGCCGTCAAGACATCTCCGGTAAAGACTATGATGCGATATCTAAAAAGTTATATTTTGAAAGTCCGGAAATAATTGACGCGGAAGTACAACCTGATGAAATCAATCATTATTTTAATCGTAAAAATAGGTATCAGCATATCTTTGAGTGGCTACATCCATCTATCAGTGATTTAGGGGATAATATGCTCAAATCAGGAGCCGGGCAAGTAAGACCTTGTGGTAGACTGGCTTTTTTCCACCATTATAATACAATTAGCCAGGTTATTAACCAGAAAATAAACCGTATCAGTAATGCAAACGCATACAAAGAAACCCTATCAAAAGGCTATATTGTCGACAATAACAGATTAGACGCATATATAGTATCTTCCATAGGCGGTGGTACAGGCGCGGGTATGTTAATCGATTGTGCTTTTCTATTAAAAAATCTTCAAGCAAATATCAATAACATCGGTATGCTTTTTCTTCCAACCGTGTTTGATAATATACCAGGTATAAATGATACATTTAGAAGCAAGATTCACGCAAATGGGTATGCCGCTTTAATGGAGCTTGATTATTTTATGGCCCCAAATGTTGGGACAAATATTGTTAATGCCAATTTTCCAAGATTTACGTTTAAATGGGATGGACAGGAACATGAAATTGCCGCTCCTCCTTTTTTAAATGCATATATGATAGATGCAAAAAACAGCTCTAATAAAGCATTA
The DNA here is from genome assembly GCA_043825875.1 of Pseudomonadota bacterium. Classification (GTDB taxonomy): domain Bacteria; phylum Desulfobacterota; class Desulfobacteria; order Desulfobacterales; family RPRI01; genus RPRI01. Next base: position 55,246 of record JBDRRF010000045.1, read on the forward strand.
CAAAATAATACGGAATTGTTTCAAATGGTTGCGGAGGCGATGTACCTGGAATTTTCAAAATCGAAGTTTGGCGATAACAAGAGAAGTATTCGCAGCAATTTGACTCAATTTTTAAATGATGAAACCCGATTTTATGATACAGACGCGGAAGGCAATGAAATTTATTCCCAGTATTTTCCCAATCGCTATTTTTCCTTTGGTCTTTCATCCATAAAACTTGATATTGCAAGAAAAAAAAATGCGGCCGCCTATTTTTTGGCCCAATCAATTCTGGGTTTATGGGATTCCGGTAAGCCTGCGAAAAATGGAGTTTCTACGGAAGTCAAACAGGCGTTTAGGAAATATGACGGCGAGGTTTGGAATTACAAATCCATGCGGGAGCATTTTACTAAAGATGATGATAAACAGCAATGCTTGGACAATTTTTATAAAAATAAAATACAGCAGGATTTTGAGTTGATTGGAAAAAGGATTCAAGATCAATTCAGGCATAATACAGTGAAAGAGATGTTTGATTTTTATGAAACGCGATTAAAAGACACATTCAATGAAATTATAGAAGATGTGGAAAATGATATTTGGCACAAACAAATCAATAACATCAATACTTCCCTTGGGCCAAATGGAAGCCATGCCAATCAAATCAACAAAAATGCGGAAAGCTGTTTTGATGACATGAAAATCTCTTTTTTTACTGAATTCAATAAATTTATCGCACTTCCCGGTGAGTTGGAAAATAAAAAAGGCAGAGAACAAGCTGCGCAATTTTTAAAAGAGTCTGTTGCAAAGCTAAAGAGTATTAAAGGAGAAGACTTTGACAGTAGGAAATACGACTCAGAAAAAGAAAATTCCTTTAAAGATCATGAAAAACCAGGAAAAGATGAAAATATATCTAAGCAACTGCAATTTTTAGTAGAAGCCAGACAGATAAAGGCACCGCTTTATTGTAAAACATCGGTAGGATATCATCAGAATGCCGTTGATGCTAAATTAAAGCAGTATATCAGTGATGTAGAAAATAAATTGCAGAATATAATAGATCTTATGAAAGATGCCCTTTTAGAATGGTGTGAAATTCGATATCATAACGTCGTTTGTGAAAAAGCCTGGACGATTCTGGATAATCTTTGTGAGGAGTTATCAGTTGAGGTAAAAATCGGACACGGTGCAGATGAAAAGACCGAATGGAGGGGGTTATCCGGTACGCTTGATCAGTATCACCAGGGATTGATCAGATGCAAGAAACGGTGTAAAGACCTGTTTGATGCCTATAACACCGAAGAAAAGCAAATACGCAACCATGATATTGTTATGGATTCTGGTGAAGCTTGGTATTTAGAAAAGATACATAGAACACTTCGAACAACTTACGCTGACGGAAACGCGCTTTCATGGGAGGATATCCTTGATAGGGAAACGGATAAATATTTTGAAGATATAGTTAATGCAATACCTAACAATATGCTTCCGGAAGATGGCATAATTAATCGCAAGTGGGGCTTTAAATACTTATTTCAAGAATTATCAAAACTAGACACATATCGTGAAAATAAGATCACTGATCATTTGGATTATTTTTGTAAAAACCGGCTTGACGGTTTCCTTTCAGATATTGATGCAGATACTGAATTCCAAAGAGATCTTAAATATGAACAGATACTAAAACATATTACCTCTCTATCAGATTATTACATCCCATCATCTAAATGGATCAATACAATTCAAAATGACTTGCCATCTAAACGTATTATCGGAATTCCAGACCTGAATAATTTTCAAACGTTTGATACGGCGCAAAGAATTACTCAATATGCAGGGTGTGATGTTTTTAAACATAATCCCGGAAACCTGATATTTTATTCAGAGTTGGCTGCTTTTCCGATGGTTGGAATTGGGGGGCTTGAAAATTCTCGCAAATTTTATTTGGAGATATTGAAAAACAAGAATTTTCTTTACCATAGACACCTTGATTATACAATTATTGATGATTTAAGGGATATCCTTCCGCCTGAAAACGAAACAAAATCTCTTGATCGTTACAAGACAGGCCTTGATTTAATTGAAGCACTGATGCTCGGTATTTTGGATTATGATAAAGAAAAAGGAACGCTTAATTTTCTACCACCTTTAGGCGATGTGCGGCTTGATAATATTATACTGGGTAAAAGTTTCCACCGAGCAGTACAGATATTATCGATGAACAATAAATATCATAATATTCTTACAGACCAGATCGAAAAAAGAAAAGCCACCATAAAATCACAAGGGCGCGATCTTAATTTTGAAATACTCATTCTAATCAACCACTATCAAAATAATGTCTATTTACCTCTTCAGAGGGGAGGCTATGGACTTGTTACCAATGAAAAGAGCAACACCCAAATTCTTTTAGACGGTTTGAGAGAGCAATACAGGCAGGATTCGATATCGCAGACTGGGAAACAAATTGATTGGGAGAAAATTCAACAACAAACCGATACCATAGATGAAATTTCAGATGTTTTTCCTTTTAAAGAAAAAGAAGCAAAGGCTGATTTAAGAATGCTGAAGGTTTAGGAGTATCATATGCTTTGTACCCAATGTGGCTGGATGTTTGATGAAAAAACCGACTGGTTTTGTTCTGGATGTGGGAAAAAAATTCGTGAGATAGCGGTTGACGATAATAAAACGCAATACACCCTTTATTACGGTAGAGGATCGTCACCTCTTAAAATTTCCATAGAAAATATAGGTGAATTTCCGGTCCAAATAACAAAATGGCAGTTGGTAAATCTCAAGGCCCTTAAATGTTTATGCGATGGCCGTAAACATGCGCCGGTAGCTCTTTTGAGCAATGATACAAAAGTAATTGAAATTAATTTTGACGATTCAGGATTGCCGTTTACCCAAGCAGGAATACTGAAAATTTATGCAGGAATTATTCCACCTATACAAGTTGTTATTATCTGTACTCCTGTACCGGGCTTTATCTTCCATATTGGGAATGAACTTGTGCGAAACAGCAAGGTTTGCTGTCTTGGCGATCTTTCGAAGGAAATTGAATTGCCCTTAAAAATAGAAGTGCGTCATGCGCACCGTGTAAAATGGACTAAGTTCAGGATGTATCCAAAAAATCATCCTGAACGATCTTTTCCCTTACCCAGCGGGTTAGAATTTCCGGTTGACTTGTTCGAAGGTATTCCATCAGAAATTTGTTGTCCATTAGGAAGAATTACAGGAGCAGAAGTAATTTGCGCTGAATTTCTATTTGAGAATTGTCAACCCGAAACTTTTACTATCGATATAATTCCCAAAGCCAAAATTAAGCACGAGCAAGATTTTAACCCCATAAACGAAAATGCATTTATTAAGGGAAAATCAGGTCCACGAAACATAGAAATATCATTAGTAAATGATGGTGGTGTTGGGGCTGATATTGTTGATATCAAAATTGACAACTTGTCTAAAAGTTGGATGAATCTGGTGTTGGCGATAGATAACCCAAAATTGATGCCATACGGTGATTCCAAAAGTAGGTTTGTTATTAAAATAGATCCGGCAATGATTAAGAACACTCTTGAAGAAGGTCGGATTCAGATTGTTTATAGAGAAGACGATATAAGCAAAATTCAAACCCAGGAAATATTCATCCCAGTTGAAGTAAAATATTCTGAAACATTGCCTTTTCCTATTGGAATTGACTTCGGAAACACAAGCACCTGTGTATCCTATTTTAACCCTAAAATAAATGAGTTTGAACTTGTGGCTCTGGATGAATTTAATGGTGAAAAAAAATATGAGTTTCCCACCATAATTGAGTTTAATCGATTTTGTGCTCCGGGAGAACATGAATCCGGTACCGGCTTTGGATATGGGTATTTGCTGGGTGAAACAAGATATGCTGTAGAAGAAAGAGGAGATAATCTATTAAATAGAGCATGGCATTTTAAACAGGGTTTGGGACAAAATAAACCTATTAGCAAGCTTGATAGAACACATGGCAGATTGAGACAATTTACAGCAGAAGTTCTAACTAAATATTTTATCAAAGAAGTAATCCAAAGGTTTGAGGAAAACACCGGATACGATGTGAAAAGTATTATTCTAACCTATCCTGCCGGCTTTATGGATGACCAAATTAAAAGCCTGAAAAACGTTGTTGAACAGATTAAACCTGATTTGGAAATTATCACTGAAATAAGTGAACCTGAGGCACTTGCACTGCATTATCTTAATAAAAAGGAAATAATAAAGGATAAAGAAATATTTGCGGTATTTGACTATGGCGGAAGCTCGACTGATATTACCATAGGACAGATTAGTTGTGAAGATGGTGAAAAAGAGATCGAAGTATTGGTTAGCATGGGCAGCAACCAGCTGGGTGGGGACCTTTTGACGTTTGAAATCGCAAAAAGTATTTATAATAAAATCCAGGATGAGTTTAAAAGAACAAAGAAGGAAATCGATATGCTGTTTCCGATGAAACTGGATGATATTTTTTTAATATCACATTCAGAAAAAGAAACGCGATTTAATTTTATGAATTTAATGAATAAGGCGGAAATGATTAAAACAAATAGAGAAGGACTTTATTGGAAGCTATGTGATCATCAAGAAATTCCTGTTGAAATTCATTCCTTTCATAGGGTTAGAGGTCAATTTGAACCAATCCGGGTCAATTACAATATTGAAGATTTTAAAAATGTAGCAGAAAGATATATACAGCAAGGTCTGAATCACCTCAATGGGATGCTGCAGCATCTTAAGGAGCATGAGATTATAGAAAAAAACTGTTTTCTGGATTTCGTGGTGCTGGGAGGAAATTCATCTAGGTTAGAATTAGTTAAAAAATTAGCAAGAGATATTCTTGGACTAGATGAAAACAACATTTTCTTTGAAAGCGAAATTACAAAAACCGGTGTGGCATCTGGCGCGGCCCTTTATGGAATGAAAATGCAAGATCCAGACAGTGATATTGTTTTTATCAATAATAGACGTGTTCGATATCCAATAGGTATCTACAAGCCTAATTCCTTTGATGTAATATTTCCTGCAGGTGCTCAAATTGGTGCAACTATTAAACGACAATGGAAACCGGTCAAATTGTTTCTTTATAGAAATTTGGATCCGTCCAACCTAACCCATTCATCTTTGGAACCTGTGACAGATGTTGGATATGATCTATCCCGGTATAAATCTGATAGTTCTAAAAAAATAACTTTTTATCTGACACTATCGGAAAATGGTGTGAAAATTCAGCCCGAGAATAATGCGGAATCATCCAATAATGATTCGGATTTAATAGAGTTTAAATGGTATTGAAATAAGGTGATACAATGTTTGAGCGTCTGCTTAATTGGATAGGAAGAAATTCTACTAAAGGTAATAGGCGTACTCATAATATCCCAAGGCCTAATAGTCAAGATTTGCCCTCAAAATTAGATAAATTACTAAGAGAAAGCAGGGGATGGACTGATGAAGATCTTAAGGAGATTGTGGAATCAGTTTACTTATTAAATAGCTATTGTTTGAAACTGCGTAATGATTTAAGTCAATTGAACCGTCAGGTAAGTTCTGCCATAAATAACCAAAACAGTTCCCTTTTTTTAAATCATTCTCAGGAAATAAACAAAAGTAGTATGTCTATAGAACCTTTTTCAAAAATATATGAAGATATAGATGTTCAAAACAAATCATTTGTTGAGAAAAAACCTGATAATTTCTCTGCGGATAAATTAAATAACTTACTTATGATTTGCCGGAAATATGAGGAGCTATTTGAAGAAGCTATTAAAAGTCTTGATAACAGAAGTTATCAATTGGTTGATAATTTTAACAAAGAGTTTAAAGTACCAATTAATCAAATTCTGGGACAGAAGTTAAAACTTGAAAAGTCATATCAATATTCTGATCCAAGCAAATACAAAATCTTATTTGAAAATCTTAATAATATTAATTTAGATTCATTGTCTCTATCCTTATGTGATGCTCTCGAAATGAAAATTACTCATGGTAAAACAAATGCGGATAATCAGAGTAATCCCATTCTTGAAAAATATATTGGCAAAATAACTGAAATGTTGGATTGGAAAGTGATAAATCCTGAAGCGGGTTCACTATATAACGAAGCCGAACACGATATCTTTGACCGCCGGCCTGCCGATAATAATAAAAAAGGTGTGATTTATAAAGTTCACAAAAGAGGATTTAAAGATTCAGGGAATAAAATTCTTTTAAAGGCAAAAGTAGGTATCACAACATAAATAATTATTTAACAGGTAGTGTTAATTTAAATGGAAAAAACAGAAATGCTAAAATCGATCGATACAATAGTATCGTCAATCGATCTAAAACTCGAAAAAATTATAGATAAGCAAGAAGTTAAAAGAGAAGAAACTATCAATGAAGTAAAATTTTTTTTTGATAACCTTGCTGCAAAAATATCTACAACATTTATTGGTGATTTACCGCGTTCACTGGAGTTGCTTGAAATTAAAATTGACGAGCTAATAAAGTATCAAGGAGATTTCAGTTCAAGCTTGTCCCAGATTTTGGCAGGATATGAGATTAAAATTGAAGAACGGATTAAAGAACAAATAAAATTATTTCAGAAAGAATGTATCGATAATCTGAATCAGCATCAAAAAATGCATAACGAAAAGTTAAGTGAGTTTATTAGAGCTGTAAATAATTTGTCTAACGTAATTACACAACTGAATAACAGTGTGGACAATTTTGATTCGGAAAGGTTTGAGCCGGCGATGAAACGGCTGGAAGATACAATAGATAAATTAAGTACAGATAAAAAGAAAGGATTTTTTAAAAGAAAGTAAAAATGACAAGATATGTCAAATCTATAAAATATCTATTAATGATAATACTGCGTATATTTTTGATCGTATTGATATCAGTAATAGGGTGCTCATCACCGCTTAATGAAAAATCTATTGTTGAAGAGTTTATTTTTGATAATCAAGGAAAAATACTTTCGAATGTTAAGCCTGATGGGAGTAAAATAGTTTTCAAATATAATGATAGAGCATTACCTAAAGACATAATACTGCCAGATGATCAAGTACGTTACGGGTATGATAAAAACGGGAACAGAATCTGGATGGAAAACAAAACCGGCCGTACTGAATATAAATATGATGCACTTGATCGAATAAAAGAAATTATATTTAGATACAGTCCTGTGAGAACCATTGAATATGATTATGACCCTTGGGGTAGAATGCATGGGATTATAATAAAACAAGAAGGCCATAAAATATATCATATAAAGTATGAATATGACCTTCTGAATAATATTAAAAAAATTATCGACGGCAAAGAAATTATTGAGTTTGATTATGATATTGCACATGGTAAGGTAACTCGCAGATTACCTAACGGCATAAAAACAATTTATAATTACTCTCCCGCTGGTATGCTTAAGCTTCTAAAACATTTAAGCCCTCAAAATAAACTCATAGTCTCCTATCAATATAGTTATGACCATTCTGGTAGGATTATACGGATTATTGAAAAGACATTATCAAATACGCAAATTGTAAACTATCATTGGGATATAAATGGTAATCTTAAAAAGTTAATATTACCAGATGGTAGTATAATCTACTATGATTATGATGAGTTCGGAAGACGGTCTTCTTTATCAAGAAAAAATGAAACAATTGGTTTTAAATATGATGGTTTTGGAAGGCTTGTACAATCGGGTGTAACCCGATATGGCTGGAATGAAAATGGGAATCTAAGTTCTTATAAAGGCAAAAAAGACAGCATAGAATTTGATTATACTGCTACTGATATGCTTTCAGAAATAAGGGCAAGGGGTTTCAAATCACAATTCAGGTATGATGGTGACGGCAACCAGATTGCAAGTAAAATACAGGATGACATTTCTTTTTATTTGCCGAATCCATTGACACCGCAAGGTAATACACTGGCCGAATTTGATAAGCATGGGAACTTGCGTTTCACATATCTATATGGGAAAGGATTACTTGGACGTCGCAATTCAAATGGAAGCATGAATTATTGTCTTGAAGATGGTTTTGGCAGAATTCGCAATATTTCAGACATAAAAGGGCGAATATTATCTCACCAACAAATGGTCTCTGCAAGAATAGAACGTCGTATTACAGCAGACAGAATGCGTAGTACTTTTGATAGAAGAATCAAAAAGGCATGGGAACTTATTGAAAAAGGGCAAAGACTGCCATTGCCTTCACAAAGTGAAATAGAAGCTCATGACCGATACTGGACCGAAGGAATTTATAACACTTCAGATCCCTATTACAAGATGATTCAATCTCTTGATACGGCGCAGGACATTAGAGACATAGATACTTTTTTTAAAGTGTATGTTTCAACTCATTTTCTTATAGCAAACGACATGGTGGTAAGGCCTATTGCAGCTTTAACGCGCGGCTGGGGATCATTTTTTGTTAAACAGACTGCAAGAACAGTTCATGATTTATTAACTAATTTTATTGAGTCAGTCTCGTCTGACGGGACTTCCATAACCAAGAACATAAATGAAAAAGGTCTAAGAACGTATGAAGATATAGCGAGCTGGAGCAAGTTTGCTATAGATATTAATAAAGTATTAACAGATAATTTCTCTACAGAAAATGCACTATTCCGGAAGTTTTTACTTAAGAAGAATACAAGAGTTGTGTGCCTTGCTGAAGGCAGCCCCAATGGTTTTAATTGGGCTTTGAAGGCAAAATCAATATACACGGTTGTTATAGGACCTGTGCAAACTAAAAGCAGATGGTTTTTTAATTGGGCGGGATTTGGGAAAGATACGGCGCCTATTGTATTCAAAAAAGCTGTTCAAAAAGCTATAAGTAAAGGAAGGGATATCGTAAGTGATCAGATATCCAAGCAAACCAAAGATAATAAAGATAATGATGAAGATGAAGAAAAAAGCAAAATCAAACAAGATTCTCAACGCAAGAAGAAGAGAAATAAATATGGTCTAAACAGTTGGTGGAATAACTTCTTCTGTCCATGGTGTGATGATGGAGGTGGACCTCCTGGAGGTCCACCTCCTCCTCCACCCCCTCCTGGAGGGGGTGGAGGAGGTATATTTGGTGATGGGATTAGCAGTTTGAGCTTTATCTATGATCCTTTTGAATTCATTTCTGCTAAACTTGGAGGCATTGATCTTAATGCGGAGCCATTTGCTGCCGAGAATTTAGATATTGGGCAACTTAAAGCTGTTGTTTATGATCCAGATAGAAAACGACTTGTGCTGGTGGGAGATAAACAAGCAGATTTTCCATCGATTCGGGCAAGTGATCTTGCTGAAGCTTTTTTATTGGTTCATCATCCTAAATTTTATGGCCCCCAATTCACACTAGATCCGTCTGACCCCAAAAATCCAGAAGGTAAATGGCTTAAGGCCGTATATATTCCGGAAATTATTCGTGGTACGGAAATAGGAAGAATAATGTTCCAAACCGATTGGCTACTCAAACAATATGCCTTTGGTGTTGAAATTGATGATGATAATAGGCTTAAAGAAAGACAATCTGGAGTTGAAGATTATAAAAGTCAGGCGGATATATCATTTCTTGCAAATTCATCAACAGTTGAAACAAAAGAATGGATTCAAAAACTTAAAAATAAATGCCATAATATTGACATTGATATAGGTGATTTATATTTAACTGATAAAGAACAGTGGGCCAGAATTTGGATAGAAGTAAAAGACAAAAAGGTTAAATTATACGGAAATGATAAGTCCATATTTATTGAAGAACCCATGATGTTAATTAAAGCAAAACAACAAGTAATTGACCCAACTAGCAAAACAGGGCTTCGAGATATTGAAAGTGACAATCCTTCGGCTAAATCATTTGCATGTGAATTTGAGTGCCTTTATGATGAAATTGCCCATGAATCACCTGAATTCGCAAGATTAAAAGAGTTGACTAAGGCTATTGTGATTGCCAAATGGTTGAAGAAACAGGATATCAAACTTAGCAATGAATGGCTCCAGGAAAGTATAAATAAAAATACGCGTTATGTGGATAGGGTTCCAACTCTTTCATGGAAAAAACAGCAGCGAATTGACAATCCTAGGCCTGGAATCAGATATAAAATAAATACTATTCATCTTTTTGGTGGAGTCGATCAGACAGTTGATCCTATATATATAAATGATAATTTCAAAGTTGCCAAAATTGAGTATGAGGTGAAAAGAAGACTTGAACAAAATGATTTGGAGAGATTTGAATTTAATATAGGACAACAAGAATATTCAGGAGTGGTTATTTCTTTGGGGAAGTTGGTTAAAAAAAGAAAAAAGTCGAGAATAAAATATGTAGATGGAGTAAAATACGAGATCGGGGAAAATGGAAAGGTTGCGAAAAGTACTCTACCTAATGGTGTTACTGTTACCTGTTCATATGATACCAGTGGTAGGATGAACAAAATCAAATTCAGAAATAATACAGGATGGAGTTTAAACGGCAGAAAAACGACATCCGGAAGCAACTGGAAACTTAATGGTCCAAGAGGAAATCAAATAGAATACCAATATGATCAATCAGGTGCTCTAAAATACATCTATATAGACGGGAAAAGAACAGCATCATATCATTACAATAATGAGCTTAAGAATGTGACGATTCAATATCCAGAATATACGGAAGATTTTAGTTATGATGAAATCGGCAATATTACTGAATATAGTGTGAAAATTAGGAATCAAGATGAAGAAAAAATAAATTATACCTATGATGATATGAGCAACATTTCTGCCATTTATAGTACTAATTTTGGAAAAATTGATATCTCTTACATTAAAAACACCACGCTTCCTGAAGAAATAAAATCTCAAATAGGATCTATAAAATATACCTATAATTCTGAACTGGGAATAAATGATATTTATTTCCCTGAAGATCGTTCTATTCATTTCCAATATGAAGATAATAATGTAGAGAAGATTATTTTTAACAGTGGCAATAATAACTCTGAAATCTTATTTGACGAGAAAAATCGGATTGCTAAGATTGAAGAGATGGCAGGAGATACCTTAAAATTCAAATATACAAAGAGTGACAGACTTGATTCTGTTGTAAGCTTAAATGAAAAAGATACAAAATTTTTATATGATAAAGATAACAGGTTATCGAGAATTAATTTCCCGGATGGCCGTCGGATTGATTGCGAATACAATAACAAGATTTCTCAGGTTGAAGATAAACAGCCGCCAATCCAAAACCTAAAGTTAAAAGAATATCCTGCAGTTGGAAGGGCTAAACCAAACAATAAAACGATAAAGAAAACAATACGGTTGAATGACCATATTTCGGATATTATAGAATCCACTGGCAGTATGAAAAATACATTAGTGTTGGATGTATATCAGGATGAAAAGAAAAAGGTCTATTTAAATGTTATAAATCCAGAAGAAGCCAAAGCCAGAGAAGTAAAAAATGAAAAAGCAATAAAAATTGTTGAGGCGATAAACCTTTTATCTACTACAAAAGGCCGCATAGGAAATACTGTTAAGAAAAACATTGAGGAACTGCATAATATGATTTTTCCTTTAACTTCATCGGAGATACGCATATTACCTGATGGTGGGGAAATTAAGGTAAAACCAAGGTTATTAATCATTAGTAATATGTCAAATTATAAATATGCAAATCTTCATAAGATAAAAATGCTTTCTAATAACTACAAATTGTATATAAAAGAGCAGGATACACCGACTCAAGAATTTATATCTAATATTAAGAATATTGCTAAAATAAATAAAAATAATGATAATGTAGCATTTATAGTGAGTTTGCCTGACACAATGAGTCAGGAGGTTCAAAAAGAATGGAAGGCACTAATAGCTAAATATAAATCTCTACTGGAAGAAGATAAAATACTCGTTGAACCTTCAAAAGCTGAATTTACGGAATTTATAAAAAAACAGAGGGATGACATTGTGGTCATTGAAGTAACTCATAATGAAGATGGCCTAGTATTGAAAAATAATGAGAAAATTACATCAAGTGATATTTTACATTCCGGTAAATTATCCATAAATTATCTGTTAAGTGGTCTAGGAGTCTGTAGTTTAACCAATGCAGAAAAAGGTAAGTTGGTTTCCGCGTTTAGAAAATCTGGTGTAAAGGTCGTAAATGCATCATCGAAGCCCGTATCTTCCGAAATTGCCTTTAAACGAATAGAAATGTTTTACGAAGTACTAAAGAACCACAAAGATTATAAATTTGATATTTACGGGGATGAAATCATTGATATTATAGACCAAATGCTAATAAAATCTAATGATACTATTAATAATATAAATATTGAAAAATTTAATGAAGGTCATATTAATATAAGTAAAAGGAATTTTATAGAAGACACTTTTTTCATATAAAAATGGCAATATTTTATTAAGTAACCCAAGATTAAATAACTGAATATTAGGTAATCTTAAATCTAATATTATTTAGCCTATGATGCCTAAATAACAGTTAAAATGTATGCTTACCTAAAAGAAGTTTTAGAAAAGAGCTGCAATATATACTCTCTTCAACATTTATAAACTCCATTAAGTTCATTTATAATTCTGATATCTCATTTATATGACTATTATGCAACCATGCTATTTTAGACATCTCATAATAAGGGTTAAATTATTCAACTATCAATTCTATTATAGTCGTTCCTGGAAAAGTATATTAATATATATAATTATTGGATAAAACTTATAAAATATGCTATATAAATTTGCAAGAATTTAATATTAATCCTTTACTTTTCTTGCGATTTTTTATCATATGATACCAAAAAGATCAGCATTCAAAGGCAAGCAAACAGACCTTTTTCGTGTTGAATTGATCCAAATCATTGACCCTGGCCACAGTTTGGTAAAACTTACAAAGGTTGTAAACTGGTTACTATTGGAAGAAATTTTTGGAGCAACCTATTGCCCGGATTATGGGCGATCGGCTATCAGCACTCAATTGATGGTGGCACTTCATTATCTCAAATACACTTACAACCTGAGTGATGATGGTGTAGTATCCTGGTGGATAGAAAACCCTTATTGGCAATATTTTTCAGGGATGAAATGTTTTGAGCATGAAGCCCCTATTGACCCATCGAGTATGACCCGTTGGCGAAAGCGTATAGGAGAGGCTGGGACGGAAAAGCTTTTACAATAAACCATAGAGACAGGATTGAAAATAAAAGCAGTCAAGCCATCGCAACTAAAGAGAGTTAATGTGGATACCACAGTCCAGGAAAAAGAAATCCAGTTTCCAACAGATGCCAGATTGTATGATAGAGCAAGGGAAAAACTGGTAGATGCAGCAGAAAAACGCGGAATTGATCTTCGTCAGAACTACAATCGTTTATCCAAACAAGAGCTGACGCAGCAAAGCCGGTATGCTCATGCCAAACAGATCAAAAGAGCAAAGAAATGCACTAAAAAGTTAAAAACATATTTGGGGCGTGTGATAAGAGATATTGAAAGAAAGTATCCAAAGCCCGATCATAAATTGGATGAATTGCTGAAGATCAGTACTCGGATTAAAAATCAAAAACAAAAAGAAAAAAACAAGATTTACAGTGTACATGCCCCGGAAGTTGAGTGTATTAGCAAGGGGAAAGCACATAAGTGTTATGAATTTGGCTGTAAAGTAAGTGTGGCGGCCACCTCTAAAGGGGGTTGGTTTGTTGGCGCCATAGCGATCTATGGCAATCCGAACGATAGGCACACATTAGAAGATAAACTCAAACAGGTAGAACAGATAGCCCATAAGCCGGAATATGCTTTTGTTGATATGGGTTACCGGGGCCACGGATACGAAGGAGATATCAGTGTTCATGTAGACAAACGCAGACGGGGGAAAACAGCAAGAAGGCTATGGAAATGGATGAAGCGAAGAGCTGCTATAGAACCGGGAATCGGACATCTGAAACGTGAACACCAAATGGATCGCAATCGATTGAAAGGCAAGTATGGAGACCGGATAAATGCCATATTAAGTGCAGCTGAAATGAACTTTGCCAAGCTGCTTAAGTGGCTGGCAGATTTTTTGCGCCTTATTTTTGCCATGTTTTATAAATATCAAAGAACGTCTTTTAGCTTTACTAATTCTTGAAAATTGGTTTTTCAGCACCGACTATTTACCTCTAACAAATAATATACGTAATATTTCTTTATTTGATGCCGGAAAAAATCTGTATGAAAAGTGGTTAATTTGTAGCGGTTTTGGTCAAATTTCCTTCATTTCCCTTACTATCTAACATATTGAAGCATTTCCAATCAGGACGGAAAACTTATATATATTTGTTTTACTTTCCCCGGCCCGAAAGTAAAGAATTTTTCTCTAACTGAAAAAAACTAACTAATATATCTTCGTTTTTCTGAAAGTGGGCAATCAAAGACAGTATCTTTTTTCGCACAAAGTCGGTAGATATTACCGAATTTAGCCATGCATCAGGAATAACCATTCCTGTCCTAGTCTGATAATATAAAAGCTCAACTGCCCATAATTCATCAACCTCATCATTTTGCCCCACACTATCAGAGAACTTGACAGTGACTTGCCATAGTAGATTGGGATACTGGGAGCTAACATCCTGGAAGCTCCCGTCAAGATATGTGATTAGGCGATAATAACTAGAGCAACAGTAGGTAGCAGTCGATAACTGCGGATAAGGTGAAGGATAGATGTCCGATTCCTTATCTGAGGTCAAAACTTCCTTAAGATTACCCAAAACCCTGAAAAAAATTATCGGTGCTTCACCTTTCTTTTCAAAAACGCCATAATGGGGGCAATTGAACGTGTATGCTTTATAGATATAGTTACCTGTCTTGCCATCTTTCAATACAAGGTTCCAATGAGTTTGAGCTCCTGCTCCACGGAATTCAACCCCCAAGGCCTCTGGGTGGCTATCGTCATTCCAGTCATATATATAATCCTGTTTGTTTTCCCAATTATACTCTTGAATTATCCAGCCACCTTGCTTATTAGGTGAGTTTAGTTCTTTTTGCTCAGCCAATGCAACATGCCATCCCACAAGCAATACTGCAATAATAATCAAAGCATCTCTTTTCATATTTTTTCCATTTCACCTATTATAATGTTTCAGCTTGATTCGCCAGATCTTGAGCATTGATATAAAATAGCATCTATAATATTAATTTCTTCCATAAACTTTTTAACTGACTCAGGGCTAAATGTCTTAATTTGATCATACTTAAAAAATATTTTCATTTGCTGTTTTATTGCTATTTTATGTTCTTTATCAATATGACTAATATAGGAATCAATATCTTCACTATATGTTTGGTTCCTTTTAAACCAATACTCTCCCTCATCATTAAAATAAGCATCATGATACTCTATAATATCGATTATGGTGTCACTCAGCTTTATTTCGTTAATTTCATTTGAAACACTTTTGATACCAAGCTTGCAGTTTAGTAAATTATAAAATAAGCCACGGAAATCATGAATTGAAATACCAAAATGCCGATTCTTTATTTCCTGATATTCTTCAACACGACGAATTACTTCTGTTAGACTTAAATTAATATCCCCACCGGCGAACAAGAGACAAATTGCAATGATATCTTGACTTAGAATAGAGGCTGCCATCTATATTTCATTACGAGTTGATTTTTTTGGGGTCATATTAGAATTACTTTTAAATATTTATTATTATTTTCTAATTCTATTATAGTGTTATGTGAGTACCTATATTATTCTGTATTTATGGTGGTTTTAACTATGTATTAATTTGTCTTCTTCAATTCCTATTCAAACATTTCCAATGCGACTATCTTTGATTTTTCAGGTGCAACGCCCATTTCTGTCAAAAGGGAATTAAACTCTTCATCACACAATTCAATTTGGCTTTCTATGCTGTGGGCATGGCATGTGAAAATGGTATGCTTAATACCTTCCATCATATTGGCTGCGATTGCCTGTGCGGCAAACCAATCCCCGACAATGGTTAGATAGTCCTGGCTTTTTTTGGGTTTAACAGCAACAATTTCAATGTTTGCAGAAGATGATTTGAGGAATTCGACTAACTCAGTTAAACGGGCATATTTTGCTTTAGGCCCGTACTGTTTGTAATTTAGATAGGGATTCACGATCAATCTACAACCTGCTTCTGAAACATGCTTTTCAAGAGCCTGTCTTTCTTGTCTTTGCATATGGCAGCGGTTTGCCCTGAAATGCTCACCGTCCTTCTGACATACCATACCGTGATACCCCAAAACCATTGTGGAATATTCGATCATCATCTCGGTTCTGTCTTCAGGCAGCTCTTCACAATAATATTGAGGCCTGGAAGTCTTTACGGCCTTGTTAACAAGTCTCTCGAATGTGCCTATCGAAAGTCTTGCCCGTAGTTCCTCCATGTTGTCGGTATATGAAACGGCAAGAAGATGCTGGAGCATTTCAACGGGAATCAGGTCAAGAGTTATGGGAAGAACGGGAATATCTAATGCTATTGTGTACCCAATTTCCTGGTGTACCCAACCTCTCGTACTGGATTCATCGGTAATGAATGGCATAAAGACATGGGAACAGGAGATGAAGTTTTTAATCTGGACATGAAAACTACCTCCATAAATGAAATTTGCATCCGACATCAGACGAAGATGATTAGCTTTCAAGATATCTTCGATTTCGTTTACTTTTTCACGATCTTTGTGAGAATAACTAATAAAGACCCTGTATTCTTTTGCCATAAAGCCCCCTTCAGGGTTATTTTGTTATTACAATTTGTTATGGATTTTTACATCCCTGCCTTTTTTTCGAAAAGTGGTTTCCATAATTATTTCATATTATCCCCAAGCAATGTTAATGGAATTATGAAATTTAATAACGGAATTTGTATATGTGGTTATTATCTCAAGATGATACTTACAGTCAAGAATCATACATGGAAATCAGATGGCTATCCGTTTTTCTTTAGTTCGTTGATACGTTGGCCATTAGGTATATACTATATAAAGATAATCAGAACGATTAAGACTTAAATCATAAAGTATTTCTGTTTGAAAGGTAGGGAATTTGCCAAAATTGCCGTATGCTTTGTTTTAGTCAACTATCAATAAAAAAGCCACATTACTTTCAATAAAAAAAAGTATCTGCAAAATACGGCAAATACTATCCCAAGGATCTCATATAAAGTCTCTAAGATTTTTTATTGTAAACAAAACTTGCACAGATAATGATTTCTTCAGATATCTTTCCATAACCACATGATATCAGCAAACCAGAAAACCTATGATAATTCTGTACTATACGTAACAATGTTTTTTGGGGGGAATTTCACCGGCGGGCTATAAAATCTTCACTTTGTTGATAAAGTCCCTAAATATACATAACAACAACGGGAATAAAGAGTAGACGACTTTAACAGATTATATGAAGGATAAACTGAATACGAGTTTGCTTCTAACGGTTTTAACGGTTTGTTTGTGCTGCTTTGAATTTTTATCACTGCTTTTTCTGTTATGCAGGAAAATAAAGGGATGTGGTGTTGGACAGGATAGTGGAAAAGAATGGGATTAATTGTGGGACGGTATACTGGAAGGCACAGCGATTATTTGTTGGACGGTATACTGGTATAACATTTATATAATACTATACTATTACTATATTGTGCTGTACATTCTATCTTTAAGTTTAATCCAGAACCCCGTATCCCACTATCCAAACATAACCGTATTTAATCCTTTTTCCATCCTTTCTCTGTTCGCTATCATAGTTTGAAAAACGAAAAGGACTGGATACTGGAACAATATCCAATCTGTTTTCCGACACCGGTTTCCTAAAGCTATTCGTTAATATGAGGGTTTACTGCCTATAATAACGGCCATTTTCCGGTTGTTTTATGGGGGTTTTGTTCTTACAAGATTTTGGTTTAGGGATATGCTGTTTGTAGGAGATTGCATAGAGGGATGGGATAGTGATTGTGTTATAGATGAGGATGTTACTGCTATACTATTACAATCTAACTGCGATAGGAGAATGTCCGTATTTATGGTTCTGTGGGTGGCAGACTCACACACTTTTCCTTTTATTGTTCAGAAATACTTTTTTAGGACAAAAATTGTTATCTACGGCGCGCTTTCTTTCTTATCAAGTTGAATGGATGAGAAGAAATACAAATAACCGAGGGTAGTGTTAAGCCAGCCACGGTGTAAGATACTGAAAAGGCCAGTACTGTATATAATGTTGTAAGATACCGGAATACTGGTACGATAAAAGTTCCTATTTTAGGATTTTCGATAATAAACAGGAAAAAGATAACCAGAAGCTGCCTAAACAAAGTCTATTGTTAAATCGATATATTTTTTTAAATCTGAACTGATCTTTTTGGACCACATCGTTGCGGTACCACAAAAAGGTAGCAAAATTGCTCCGCTCAAAATGGTTATTATTGCAAGAGAAGTAGTGTTATTTATCCATTTTCCTTCTCCTATCTCAATTTGAAAGTCATCAGGAGATCCATCAATCCGAACCGAGAAAGCTCTTGTTGAAGCAGTTATAATTCTCCAAAGATTTTGCTTTGTTGCCTGAACAAGCCATTTTGTTTCGGCTTGAAGTTTTTGTGTGGTAAATTCTTTCTCCTTGAACCATTTCTCAATGTTAGCTGCCAACACATCCAAATCCGCATTCTTCCCTTCATAATGTATTAAGATCGGGTCTGCCTGTTTTTTAATATAAGTTTTCATTTTATCTATTTTTGCTTTCATACACTTTTACCTCAAATGCAATCTGAAAATGGTAAGAATTTGCTATTCATATATTGATATATCGCATTAATCGGCTTGCATGTCAACTTTAAGCAGGCACTTTATCAGGGTAACCGCATTTGGATTTTACTTATACTTTAATTAGATTAAGTTGTTATTGTTGGGCTCGTTTAAAATCGGAAAACACCACTTTCGTCATTCAGGTGAAAGCCTGGCACGAAGTGACACGTAGTGAAGCGTAAGCGTCAACCAGTAATTTAAATGCGGTTACCCTGGGCATAGGAGTGTGCTGTTGTTTTTCGAGAGACCGACCGTAAGTTATCAAATACTATTATCTAATCCTTCTCTGACCTTGTACCCCGTCTCTTCTCTATGACCCCGTAAACTATCATTTTTGATTATTGCACTTCGTCGCATCAGGTTGATAAAAAACAAGGCAGGTGCAGAAAAATATAAAGGCCACCGGTGCAGGATACCGGGAACACAGGAATACTAATCGTTTTCGGATTTAGT
The DNA here is from genome assembly GCA_043825875.1 of Pseudomonadota bacterium. Lineage (GTDB taxonomy): Bacteria > Desulfobacterota > Desulfobacteria > Desulfobacterales > RPRI01 > RPRI01. The sequence goes on from JBDRRF010000045.1 coordinate 74,489, forward strand.
CTCTTCCTTACCCTCATGCATAAACTCATAGGCAATAAACAGCGCTATCACAGCGAGAATGAGCCACCATAAGTTAATTGCAACCCACAGCAGAGATACGAGCACCACAAATGCGCCCACAGCCAATAATATAAATTTAATAAATTTCATGAGATGTCTCCTTAATTTTAATTTTGAAA
>JBDRRF010000046.1:0-20375 GCA_043825875.1 Pseudomonadota bacterium
GTTTCACTCCGCAAAACTTCAGATACACAGGTACGTTAAACGAAATAATAAAAAATTAACAAGGGTGGGTGATTGTGGATAAGTTTGCGGGCAATTATTTGGCGTATATAAAAAAATGATAAAAAAATAGTGTTTCAGGCTTTTATGAATTTTATCAATCTGTTATAGCGTAACATGCTTAAGGTTCTAATGGCATTGGTGAATATTCCGATTCTTAGAAAAATTAATGAAGTCGGAAAAATATTTTTTTATCAGATATTTTTCAAAAGCTCTTGCCGGCTTTTAATATTATTCTTGACATATCATGAAATTAGAATTAATTTCTAAAACTTTATATAGGTTATGTGAAAATCAATAGCAGGCAGAAAAAGCTTTCTTGCTTTCCTGCCGATTTTAAAGCCATTTTTTGCCTTTTCACAAAGCTTTAGCTTTTAAAAGTTTATTAAAATTTTGATTAGATAAAATATTTATTAATTATGTTTGAAAGTTTAAGTGAAAAATTAGAAAATATATTCAAGCAGCTTAAAGGGCACGGCAAATTAACTGAAAAGAATATTGAAGAAGGCTTAAAAGAAGTCAGGATGGCACTTCTTGAGGCTGATGTCCATTATAAGGTTGTTAAAAAACTTGTTGCTGATATAAAAGAGCGTTCTTTAGGGCAGGAAGTTATGGCAAGCCTGACGCCGGGGCATCAGGTTATTAAGATAGTAAATGATGAGCTTACCCGGCTTATGGGTTCTTCGCATCAGGAAATTGATCTTTCCGGGCCTGAGCCTGCTTCGATAATGCTTGTAGGTCTCCAGGGTTCGGGGAAAACGACTACGGCCGGAAAACTTGCGATTTTTTTAAGGCAAAAAGGAAAGAAGCCTTTTCTCGTTCCTGCGGATGTTTATCGGCCTGCTGCTATTGATCAGTTGAAAAAGATTGCGGATCAAATTGGTGCTCCTGTTTTTGATTCAACTGTTGATATGGATCCCGTTGATATATGCCTGAAAGCAAAAACAGCTGCTTTGAGACAAGGTTGCGATACGCTTATTCTTGATACGGCGGGACGTCTTCATATTAATGAAGAGCTTATGGCTGAGCTTGGCCGCATAAAGGATACGGTTAAACCTTCAGATATACTGCTTATTGCTGATGCTATGACTGGACAGGATGCTGTTAATATCGCAAAATCCTTTGACAGCTCGCTTGATATTGGTGGTGTGATTCTTACCAAAATGGATGGTGACGCCAGGGGAGGTGCAGCATTATCCATAAAGGCAATAACAAATAAACCCATAAAATTTATAGGGGTTGGTGAGAAATTAAGCGCACTTGAACCATTTTTTCCGGACAGAATGTCTTCAAGAATACTTGGGATGGGAGATATTCTGACCTTTATTGAAAAGGCACAGTCCGTTTCCGATGAGAAACAAGCCATTGAGCTTGAAAGGAAATTAAGAAAAAGCCAATTCACTTTAGAAGATTTTCGTGACCAGATGGCCCAAATTCGCAAAATGGGTTCAATAACCGATCTTCTTGGCATGATTCCCGGATTAGGTAAAAACAAACAGCTTAAAAACTTAACGGTCGATGAAACAGAGTTGGTTAAAATTGAAGCGATAATTAATTCCATGACTCCTGTGGAACGCAGACAATATACCATAATTAATGGAAATCGAAGAAAAAGGATTGCCAAAGGGAGCGGAACTAGCGTACAAGATATAAATAGACTTCTTAAAAATTATGCCCAGGCTATGAAAATAATGAAACAAATTAACAAAGGCGGTATGCGCGGTATCAAACGTGGTATGTTGCCGTTTTAGAGGAGAAGTAAAGACATGGCAGTTAAAATCAGATTGGCAAGGCATGGAGCAAAGAAAAGGCCCTTTTACAGAATTGTCGTTGCTGATTCAGAATATCCAAGAGATGGCAGGTATATAGAAGCGGTAGGTACTTATGACCCGATTATTGATCCTGCAAAGATTTCTCTCAAGGGAGAACGTATAAAATACTGGATCGGTCAGGGAGCAAAACCTACCAATACAGTCAAAAATATTTTGAAAAAAGAAAATATATAGATTATTCTTATTACATAATATTTTGTGTTGTACCCTTTGTCCTCAATCGCAAATTAAAAAGGAGATGGAGCCATGAAAGATCTGATCTATTTAATAGCGCAGGCCCTGGTTGATAATCCTGAACAAGTGACAGTTGCAGAGGTGCAGGGAAACCAAACCTCTGTTTTAGAACTCAAAGTTGCTAAAGAGGATCTGGGAAAGGTAATAGGTAAGCAGGGCAGAACCGCCAGGGCAATGCGGACAATTTTAAGCGCTGCATCTGCAAAAGTAAAAAAGCGTACCGTGCTGGAAATTATTGAATAATCTGTGACTAAAAAAGGTTTTATTGCAATAGGAAAGATCGTGGGTGCCCATGGAATCTATGGTGCGGTGAAGGTCTATGCCTATTCAGAGTCGTTTTCTGTTTTTGAAACCGGAAATACGCTGTATTTAAAGAATGATCACGATTCAACCGGCTCTTGCTACAGGATAAAAGGGTTTACGCCTCATTCCCGTTTTGCGCTTGTTTTTTTTGAAGGGGTAGATGCAAGGGATATGGCTCACAGTTTAAAGGGATTTGAGATTTTTATCGAAAAGTCAAAGCTCCCCGAACTTGAAGAAAAAACTTATTACTGGGATGATATAATCGGGCTTTATGTATATACATCGGATGGTGATTATCTTGGTAAGATTGAATCAATTATACAAACAGGCAGCAATGATGTGTATGTTGTAAAAAATGAAGGAAAAGAAGTTCTTGTTCCGGCATTGGAATCTGTTGTTTTAAATATTGATCTTGACCAAAAAACTATGAAAGTTAAATTGCCCGAAGGCTTGTAGCAAACATTTTGTAATGGACTTATGATGAAATTTACAGTTCTTACAATATTTCCTGAAATGTTTAATTCTTTCTGGTCTTATGGAATAATTAAAAAAGCGATTGAAGAAAACCATATTTTTACTTCTGCAATTAACATAAGAGATTTTGCAAAAGATAAGCACAAGACAACTGATGACAGGCCTTATGGCGGTGGTTGCGGAATGGTTATGAAGCCTGAACCGCTGGCAGATGCCATTAGAGCGGCAAAAGAAAATAATCCTGATTCGAGGACAATTTTATTAAGCCCTCAGGGAAGTATTTTTAATCAGCAATTGGCAGTTGAATTAGCTGAATCAAAAGGACTTAACCTTATTTGTGGAAGATATGAGGGCGTAGACGAACGTATAAGCAGTAATTTTATTGATGATGAAATTTCCATAGGTGATTATGTACTGATGGGCGGGGAACTTGGAGCAATGGTAATTATTGAAGCTGTTACACGTCTGATTCCCGGAGTACTTGGCAGCCCTGACTCAGCTTCGCAGGATTCATTCTCCGGCAAGTTGCTTGATTACTGCCATTATACAAGGCCAAGAGATTTTGAAGGATCGAAAGTGCCGGAAGTACTGCTTTCCGGAAACCATAAGGATATTGATAACTGGAGACTTGAGGCTTCATTAATACGCACTTTTTTAAAACGGCCGGATCTTATAGAAAATAAGCTTCTTACAAAACAGGAAAATGAAATACTGAAAAAATGGTGCCGCGATATTGAAAATATTATTCAAACCCAATCTTTACGTGGCCCTGGTACATTATCCGGTAATTAATAAATCAGGAGATATTATAGCATCTGCAATAACGAACCTTGATTTGCATGACATGGCAAGAGCGGCAAAAACATATGGGGTAAAAAAATTTTACGTAGTTACACCGCTTGATGATCAAAAAGAGCTTGCCGGGCAAATAATTTCTCACTGGACAAGCGGAGCAGGATCAGCGCTTAATCCCAAAAGGCGCGAGGCTCTTGAGTTGATATATATAAAAGACTCAATTAAAGATGTTATAGAAGAAATAAGTTTAAAAGAAAAGAGTTGTCCAAAAACAGTAGTAACAAGTGCAAAAGATAGTAACGATTACATCAGCTTTTTTGAATTAAAAAATATGCTCAAAGATTCAAGCCCGTATCTTATAGCTTTTGGAACAGGTTGGGGGCTTGCTGAAGAAATAATTTCAAACGCTGATTATATGCTTGAACCGATAAAAGGAAATACTGATTACAACCACCTTTCAGTAAGATCGGCCTGCTCAATTATTTTAGACAGACTTATTTGTGGTTGAAAACAGGATTTTTTGCAAATAGAAGATTTAGTTATACTTGTTTTTGCTATACTTCATGGTGAAAACAAAATATATTTTATATTAGGAGATTAAAAGATGGACCCATTAAAACAGTTGGCACTTGAAACCATGCGGCTTGATTTTCCCACATTTAAAACGGGAGATACGGTAAAAGTCCATGTCAAAATAAAAGAAGGTGAAAAAGAGCGGATTCAGGTATTTGAAGGAGTTATTATTGGCAGACACAGAAAGTCCGTCAATTCAACTTTTACCGTAAGGAAAGTATCATACGGTGTTGGTGTGGAACGTATATTTCAGCTTAATTCACCTGTTATAGATAGAATTGAAGTTATGAGCCATGGCCGGGTAAGGCAGTCAAAAATTTATTACCTTCGCAAACTCAGAGGCAAAGCGGCCAGGTTAAAAGAACGGCGCGTAAATTAAATTTAAGTAACTATACAATTAGAAGCGAATCCATGGGAAACAACCTGTGGGCATATGAATTGAGTGCCTTTGAAAAAGGCTATAGAAAAATAGCGGGCGTAGATGAGGCCGGCAGAGGACCTATTGCCGGCCCTGTTGTTTCCGCAGCAGTAATTCTTCCTCTTTCGCATACTATTGAAGGCGTTACAGACTCAAAAAAATTAACTCCCAAGAAACGCGATTTTCTTTATGATGTTATATATGAACAAGCTGTTTCCGTTGGAGTAGGGATAGTTGACTCGATAGAAATTGAGCGTATAAATATTCTTAGGGCATCTCTTCTTTCAATGGCAATTGCCGTTCGGAACCTTTCGCCTAAATCAGATTTTCTGCTTATCGATGGAATATTTCAAATTCCGTATGACATTTCACAGCAAGCTATTGCTCACGGCGATTCTTTAAGCTTATCTATTGCGGCAGCATCAATTGTTGCAAAAGTCACAAGAGACAGACTTATGGAAAGATATCATTATGAATATCCCGAATATGGTTTCATAAAACACAAAGGATATCCAACCAAAGATCACAAAGAAGCTATCCGAAGATTTGGGAGTTGTCCTATTCACAGGAGAACTTTTAAAGGAGTGAAAGAAGTTTTAATCGCTTAGTTAATTATTCCAAATTAATGACCTTGATAAAACAGCTTAGCACTTATGGGTGAAAGAGGAGTAGGGCATGCCGTCAAAAGATCAGCTTTTTGGAAAAGAAGGCGAATCTCTTGCCGTTTTACACCTTAAAAAAAAAGGGTATAAAATTCTTGAGCAAAATTATCGCACCAAGTTTGGTGAAATTGATATAATTGCAAAAGAAAAAAACACCTTGGTATTTGTTGAAGTAAAATCCAGAAAAACCGGAGATTTCGGAAGTCCCAAATATGCAGTAACACCAAAAAAAATGAAAAAGATTTCCATGGTTGCTCTTTACTTTTTAAAAATTACAAATCAAAGCGGTGTAAAAGCCAGATTTGATGTTGTAGCAATTAGTCCGGGAGTAAAAGAACCTGAAATTGAAATAATAAAAAATGCTTTCGACCTTGCTTATGGATAATACAGAAACCTCAGTTATATCCGGCACTCTTTATGTTGTTGCAACCCCCATAGGAAACAGGGATGATATTACACTAAGAGCATTAAAGGTTTTAAGTGATGTTGATCTTATTGCAGCAGAAGATACCCGCCATACAGGAAATTTTCTTTCTTTCCATAATATAAAAAAAAGCTTGATATCTTATCACGAATATAATGAAGAAAAACGGACTCCGGACTTGATTGCCAAGCTTAAAACAGGAGCATCTGTTGCGCTTGTTACTAATGCGGGCACACCGCTTTTATCCGATCCCGGATTTCGGCTGGTAAAAGAAGCTGTCGCTGCAGGAATAAACATTGTTTCGGTTCCCGGTGTATCCGCAGCCATAGCCGCTTTAAGTATTTCCGGGCTGCCGACGGATTCTTTTATTTTTATCGGCTTTTGTCCCAGAAAAAAACAAAAGCGTCTGGATCTGTTAAGTGAGATAAATAAAGAAAAAAGAACTATAGTATTTTACGAATCGCCAAAAAGAATTATACGGTTTATCGAAGAAGTACTTGATGTAATGGGTGAAAGATATTGTGTTTTAACACGTGAACTGACCAAGATTTACGAAGAGATTATAAGAGGAACCCAGGCCGAAATACTTTATGTTTTAAAGCAGCGCCCTGAAATAAAAGGCGAGATAACTATGCTGATATCCGGCTATAAAGAAAAAGATGATTATTCTTATGATATTCTAGTAAAGGAACTTACCGAAAGTATATATGAGCAAAAAACTCCATTGCCTGTTCTTGCAAAAGAAAAAGCAAAAAAATTCGGTCTATCAAAAAATCAGGTATATGAAGAAGCTTTAAGGATAAAAAAAGAAGTTCAAGAGTAGATAGTACTTGATATCATAATATCAAGTAGTTGACAAAATTTTTTAATTATAGATTGAGAGAGAGTAACACAAAGTTCACCGGGAGCACCAACGATCCGGTGGAGTGCCTCGTTAACTGTTTTCATTTCCTTACCCTGGCCTTTTTATAGACCATCTTTTTCTCTCTTTTCCCAATTGCAATTACCAAAACATAGATTTCTTCGTCAATTACTTCGTAAACGAGTCTGTATCCACTTGTTCTAAGTTTGATTTTGTAATGGTTTTTAAAACCTGAAAGCTGACAGCTGGGCACATGTGGAGACTCAAGACGTTCTTGTAATTTTTTCTTGAGTTGAATTTGGATAGCATTATCAAGCTTTTTCCATTCCTTAAGTGCTGTCGGAAGAAATTTTAATTTATAACTCATCTAATGTTACTTCTACGGCTGAAAATTTTTCATGCTGACGCTCGCTAACTATAACTCCTAATTGGTAGTCTTCAATTTTTTCGAGTAACGCTTCGTATGTCTCAGCTGGAATGAGATAAGCTGTAGGCCTATTATGATTAAGAATGGCAATAGGCTCACCGCCTGACTGTTCAATTAGGAGAGAAGGGTTTTTCTTTAATTCAGATATACTTACTGAGTAACTTGCTAATATGGATTTCATAATTACACCTATAAGTTTTTATTTAGATCTCAATTATGTACTTATTATAGGTCTTATTTTCTGCGATAGCAATAAAAAAAGACAGGGCTATTTTATCCTGCCCTTGTTGGTAGAGATGGTGGGCTTATTTTTCAAACTACTTTCCCGCTGGTTCTATGTTACCTAAACCTTTGAACAGGATAAAAAATAAAATACCTGCTTTTTCAGGTCGGCACCAGTGAAATGTTAAATACAGGGATGTTACTGGACATGGACAATTTGATCAATCGTTTCAACGATCCACTGATTCAGGCTTTTCCCTTCTGCTGAGGCTCTTGAAGCTATTTCAGCGTGTAATTCCGGTGGAATGCGTAGATTGAATTTACCGGAAAATTCTTTATATGATTCTATGCCTTTTTCTTTGCAGACATCAAGAAATATCTTTAAAGACTTCTTAAATTCCAAACGCAACTCATCAGGTGTTTTACCGTAAAAATCTGCTCCACCATTGAGCCCAAGTATTTCACCCCGAAACATATCAATTTCAGGGTCATATTCAATTTTTGCTTTATGTCCTTTGTATGTCATTATATTCATGGTATGACTCCATGGCTTTCTAACCATTTGCGAATGCTGGCAACCGCACCTTTGTCAGTGTCTGGCATAGGATGTGGCCTATGAAATATCCTTACCTCATTAAACAAAAACACTGCAATCCTGGAACCTTCTCGCTCGCTGACCTCAGCGCCAAGAGAAATAAACATTTTCTCGATATCAACCCATTTGATGTTGCCGCTGGTAGGTCTGCCAAAAACAAGTACCAATGTTTTATGGTGTTTTTGTTTCATTTGCATTATAGTACCAAATTATGGTACTCAGTCAAGAATATTTTAATTAGAGTAACAGAAATTGTTAGTTTTGAAGTCACATAACCTGCCGCATCGCCTAATATGCTGGCAAACGTGGTCTTGATACACTGTCGCGGGTCGTGGATCAAGACCCACTAAATGGACACGGCATTTTGCATGTCAAAGTAAACGGTAAAGGTCAAATATAGACCTGACCCCTATTCCTTCTCGCATAAAATTCCTGGATTGCCTTTTGGTAGTCAAGCGCCTCCATTGGTAGCGATTTGTAATATTCAAGAGCTTTCTTTATCTCTCCTACATAGAATTCTATTCTTTCTGTATCGAATTTTAGTCGAGATGCAACACTGAGCATAGGAACATTATCTTTAACAATATGGATCCAACATTTTTGAGATTGCACCACTGCTTTAAAAAATGACTGAACATTTTCACTTCTAAGGTCTGGTATAGATTCAAATGATAAAATTGAACCATCGTACCGTTTCCAATCCAAACAAATACGAAGAATTGGATATGTAGGCATCTCAATGGAATTAAGAAAAAGTTCACAAGAATGGTCTATTTGTTTTTCGTTGGCGTCTTTCATCCGGCAAATTATCGTAGGATCCCCATAGATATTGAAAAGGTATATACCTTCACCTCCAAGTGCATAGTATTGGCTAATGGTGGCTGCCAGCGCAAAACCACCAAGTTGCAATGGATTTTCCCTGATAATTGGGTCTGCAAATTTTTCTTTGTACTTCGGGTCAGTTGAAACTATCGAATCTCCTACGGCCGATACCCCGGACCAAAGGTTATCTATTTGGCAAGCACTTTCTGTTGCGGAGCTTTTTTCCCTATAAACCTTATTATTTGAAGAAAATAACTCCTCGAATTCTGAGTCTGCTATTCCCTGAACATAGTCAAATGCTGTTTTTCCATCTTCATTTCGAATACTTGGGTCGACACCCGCATTTATCAAAATGTGTGCTATCTTATAGAGTTTATCTCTAATAGGCGCAATACTATTTCCTTGAGTTCTTGCATTATATAGATCCAATGAAAATGCCAAGGCTAAATAATGGAGCAGAGTATTATCTGAGTCGATTTTAACGGTTACATCTGCTCCTTCCTCAATTAGCCTTTTAACGGCATCTATATCGTGTTCTCCAATAGCAAGGACTATATGCGTTTCCCCGTTACCAGATCCTGAGCATATGGAGTCATTTACATCTTCCCCCTGATTGGGAGCAGGCATATCCGCATCGGTTGCATTTAGAGACTTTTTACGATAATTATCACCAAAAATACGTTTCCAAAAGCTCATTATGGTATCCTTCTTGTTGTTTGGCATAACACTTAATATACGTAATATGTTTTTATTTGATACCGTAAAAAAATCTGTATGAAAAGTGGTTAATTTGTAAAGGAATATATAGTTTTTGTCAAATTTTTAGTGTTATGAGGTGTTGCCAAAAATAGGCATTTTGAAGCCAATCAAAGCCCAGTAATGGATTTTGAGCATTCACCATCTCATTGTTATAAAAAATTCAAAACCTGACCTTTTTATGAGGCAAAGAGCTGAGCGTTTTGAAATTGGTTCGTTATATTCTGTAATTGCTATTTATTATCTGTGAACATGAATTGCGTATAACACAGGATTTTGTCCAATTGATTTTATTTGCTTTGATTACTGAATGAAACATTATAGATCAAAGGCATCTTCCAGGGTGGTGATTTCAGAAAGCAAAGTTTACAGCAGAAATTTGATATATCAACAAAGACTGTTTACTCATTTTTCTCCCGAAATATTTAATGCCAAGGTGCTATCAAACATTAAAGAATGTCATTTCGAGGCAATAGCCGAGAAATCTTGAGGCTCTGAAAGAAATAAAAACAAAAGATTTCTCGCTTCGCTTTGAAATGACACAAAAATGAATTGCTGCACAGTTTCTCGCTCGAAATGACAAATGAGTCGTTATTTCTATTATGGCACAGTCTTCGTAGCAAGAAACCTTATATAGTAAGGGTTCAGAATCCTCATAAAGAAAACTCATAAAGAAAACAGTTGATTAATTCCATAAATTCATGGGAAAATCCAGGGTGTTTTATAAATCTATTTAAATAATTTATGCATACATAAAAACTCAGAGGATACCGCCATGGATAACTTAGAAGCAATTTTTTCGCCAAAATCTGTAGCTGTTATCGGGGCTTCGACCACGCCTGGAAAAGTCGGGCATGATATTTTTGCCAATATTTTAAAAGGCGGTTTCAAGGGCGTTCTTTATCCGGTTAATCCGGGCGCCAAATCCGTTTTGTGTGTGAGGGCTTATCCCACCTTAACAGATATACCCGATGAGGTTGATCTTGCTATGATTATTCTGCCTCCTGCTGCAGCCTTAAAAGCCGCCCATGAAGCAATAGAAAAAAATGTCAAGGGGCTTGTGATAGTGTCAGCAGGCTTTCGGGAGGTCGGAGGCAAAGGGCTTGAAATAGAAAATGAAATAGTATCTGTCTGTAGAAAGGCAAATGTCAGGGTAGTAGGTCCCAATTGCCTTGGTGTGATAAATCCCAATCCTTTGGTAAAACTTAATGCAAGTTTTTCAACCCGCATGCCTAAATTCGGAAATGTATCCTTTATTTCACAAAGTGGTGCCCTTTGTACGGCAGTACTTGATTTTGCCGCAGATATGGATTTTGGTTTTTCAAAATTTATTTCTATAGGAAACAAGGCTGATGTGGATGAGCTTGATCTTCTCAAATATCTTCATAAGGATTTAGATACGGAAGTAATAATGATCTATCTTGAAGAACTGCGGCGCGGACCGGAATTTGTAGAAGAAGTAAAAAAAATCACATTGGGCGATATGAGACCGACACCGATTATAGCCATAAAGTCAGGGCGCACAGGAGCCGGGGCTCTGGCGGCTGCATCTCATACCGGGGCTTTGGCTGGAACAGAAGCTGTCTATGATGCAATCTTTGAGCAATCCGGTATTATCCGGGTTGATTCAATTCATGAGCTTTTTGATTATTCAAGTGCATTCGCATCTAAAAATGAAAATGAGCAGGGAAAGCTTAGAGGAAAAGTTCCGGCCGGTAACAGAGTTGCTATTGTAACAAATGCCGGTGGGCCCGGAATTGTCGCAACCGATATGACAGTTTCTTCTGGCCTGAGACTTGCAAAATTTTCTGAAGAAACGATTGAAGCACTTGCAAGTCATCTTCCAACAACTGCCAATATCCATAACCCGGTTGATGTAATAGGTGATGCAGCGCAAGACAGATACGAAAATGCGCTTTCTGCTGTGACCAGAGACGAGGGTGTTGACGGAGCACTTGTAATTTTAACTCCACAGTCAATGACTAACGCTCTTGGTACTGCGGAAGCAATAGCAAAAATCGCCAGGCGATCAAACAAGCCTATACTTTGCTGTTTCATGGGTATTTTTGATGTTTCCGCAGGTGTCAAATACTTACAGGAACATGGTATTCCGGTTTTTAAATTTCCTGAAAATGCCGCAAAAGCGCTTGGGGCGCTTTATAAATATTCTACTTTGCTAAACCGGCAGGAATTAGCGCCATATAGTTTGAAAAATGATAAAAAACGCGCGGAAGAAATTATTGCCCGCTGCATAGAAGAAGAAAAGTATAAATTAGGTGAACTTGAAAGCAGTGAATTGCTGGAATGCTATGGTTTTAAAACTCTAATTTCCAAACTTGCGACGACAAAAGATGAGGCAGCACAAATTGCAGACAATATAACTTTCCCCGTGGCTATGAAAATTGTTTCACCGGATATTCTGCACAAAACGGATGCAGGAGGTGTGGTGCTTGGGATTAATAATAGAAATGAAGTATTGGAAACATTCGATGATATAATTAAAAAAGCTTTGGAATTTGACAGCAAGGCAAAGATCACAGGCATACTGATTCAGCAGATGGCAAAAAAAGGTGCAGAGGTGATTCTTGGCATGAACCGTTATCCTGTGTTTGGCCCTTTAATGATGGTAGGGCTTGGAGGAATCTTTGTTGAGCTTTTCCAAGATGTTGTGTTCAGGCTTGCTCCGGTGGAAAGAAACGAAGCAAAAAGGGCGATTCGCCAGATAAAAGGATTCAAATTGTTTAAAGGTTTCAGGGGAAGACCCATTTGCGATCTTGAATCACTCAACAAGGCATTAGTCAGTTTGTCTGAAATGGCGATTAATCATGACGAAATTATGGAAATGGATATAAACCCGATTCTTGTCCATGAAGAAGGTTTTGGCGCAACAGTAGCTGATTGCCGCATAATTCTAAGAAAAGAAGATGCCAAAAAATAATCCGATATTTCCTGTTATTTTAGCAGTCCCAAAACAGGAAAAAAATCTTAAGGGAAGAAATAAGGTAAAAGCTTTAAGCGCTCTTGCAAGGGAAGCTCTTAAAATATCATGTCAAAAAAGTGGAATAATCCCCGGAGAATTTAGTAAAGATCAAAATGAAGCTCCTGTCCCTTTTGACGGAAACTTTTGGTCTATTAGCCATAAAAGCGAATACGTGGGGGGAGTTGTTTCTAAAAAAGCGACAGGATTGGATATCGAGAAAATCAAGCCTGTTTCAAAAGCTCTTATGAATAAAGTAGCAGATACCAGGGAATGGGCGCTTTCGGATTTTGACAAAGAAATCTTGTTTTTCCGGTTCTGGACATCCAAGGAAGCTGTATTAAAAGCATCGGGCAAAGGAATAGTCGGCCTATCTGATTGCCGTATTGAAAAGATATTAAATGACAAATCTATTATTGTGAGTTACAAAAACAAAACATTAAATGTTGTGCACTATTATTTTGACGGGCATATTGCATCTGTTGTCGATAACGGTTTTGATGTGGAATGGACTCTTGTATAGAAGTCGGCACCATGGTATCGGTGGATGAGCGGTGGCGGCATATAAAATGCCGCCCTACGGAAAATAATGTAGGGCGGGGTTTTATACCCCGCCAAGATAATAGAGTTTTATACCCCGCCGCTTTGGTTGGCAAAACCGGGTATCAAAAAAAATATATAATGGAGCCACTTTCAAAACGTTTCAGTTTGGTCAAGCTCAAGGCGGGAGAAGATTTCAACCACAGGAATACATGGAGTATTTCGAGGATTAAAATTTTCACCCAACGCTTAAGATCGGCCAAAATGGGGCGTTTTGAAACTGGCTCAATGGAAAGGAATGAAATATGGAAGTTACATTTTACGGAGCAGTTAGAGAAGTTACCGGTTCAATGCATGTTATAACAGCTAATTCCGATAAGATCATGCTTGATTGTGGAATGTTTCAGGGCCGCAGAAAGGACACTGTACAAAAAAATAAGGAATTCTCTTTTGACCCAAAATCTATAGTCAATCTTGTTCTTTCTCATGCTCATGTTGATCATTGCGGCAGAATACCGCTTTTGGTTAAAAACGGTTTTACCGGTCGAATCCTTTGTACAAGGCCAACTGCCGATGTCTGTGCCTTTCTTTTGGCCGATTCAGCCCACATCCAGGAATCTGATGCTAACTACTTAAACTATAAAACTCTTAGAAATACTTTACTGTCAAAAAATAATGGAAAAAATAAAAATCACAGAAAGTCCGAAATTGCTTCAATGCTTAAAACTGAAGGGCACAAGCTTAATGTTGAAAAGATACATGATCTTATAAAAGAACATGATCTTGAATATATTTCTCCTCTTTATACCATTGAAGATGCGCAAAATTCACTGGAGCACTTTGATAGTTATCCTTACCGCACTTCGTTTGAGATTGGACGGGGAATAACAGGGGTACTGTATGAAGCCGGGCATATTCTGGGCTCAGCTATTCCTTTAATCAAGATAAATGAAAACGGGCGAATATTCAGGATTTGTTATACCGGAGATATCGGAAGATATGACAAGCCCATAATAAGAAATCCATGTGCCGCTTTTCCTGATGAAGATAAAGATATCGATCTTCTTATTATGGAAAGTACTTATGGTGACAGAGAACATGAGGATATGGAGGATGTAAGACCTCAACTGAAAAAAATAATAAATGATACGGTAGAGCGCGGCGGATCAATAGTTATACCTGCTTTTGCGTTTGGAAGAACACAGGAGCTTCTTTATATAATTCATGAACTCTATCATGGTGGGGAAGTTCCCAGGATTCCGGTATATGTGGACAGCCCTCTTGCTACAAATATAACCAGGGTTTTCGGTGAGCATCCCGAAGTCTACAGCAAGGAGACAATGGATACATTTCTTTCAAAAGGCGATAATCCGTTTTCATTCAAAGAGTTAAAATTTGTATCTTCGGTTGATGAATCAATGGTTCTTATGAAAGACGAAACACCTCATATAGTACTTTCTGCTTCAGGCATGTGTGAAGCAGGAAGAGTGCTTCATCATCTCCGTTACAAAATTCATAACCCGAAAAACACAATTCTTTTAGTGGGCTTTATGGCCCAAAATACACTTGGGCGCCGAATCCATGATCAGGGGCTTGAATACGAAAAATCAGGAAGAAAAGGCGATCCCCCTATACTTAAATTTTTAAACAAAGAGTATCCTTTAAAAGCGCATGTTGTAAAATTAGGCGCATTTAGTGCTCATGGGGATAAAAATGAAATGCTGCGGTTCTTGAAAGATTCGAAACTTAAAATCAAAAATATTGCTGTTGTTCATGGTGAAGAAGATCAATCCATAGCTTTTGCCGATTTTTTAAGCGAAAATGGATATTCCGCTTTTGTTCCAGAGAAAGATTATACACTGAAATTGACTTAGTATGAAACCTAACTGTAGCGAATTAACACTTTCAGCTGCAATGTTTGCAGTTCTTCTTTGTATTATTTTTGGCGGAAATTTTGTTGCAATAAAAGTCGGCCTTACAGGAATAGGAACCTTTACTTTAGCTGCATTGCGCTTTACTATTGCATCTATTTGTATAGCATTGTGGGCTAAAGTAACAGGGCAATCATTTTTATTAAAAAAAGGCCAGCTCCTTTATATAGTTATTTTAACAGCTACTTTTTTCGTACAGCTTTCACTTTTTTATATCGGAATGAGCAAAACAAACGCGACCCATGCAACGCTTGTATCAAACTTTGTACCGTTTTTCATACTTATTCTTTCACATTTTTTTATTCCTGATGACAAAATAACAATAAGAAAATTACTTGGGATACTGCTTGGGTTTCTGGCTATTGTTTTGCTTTTTCTTGAAAAGGAGAAAGGAGCGTCCAGCCTTAAATCAGGCGATCTTATTATTCTTACGGTAACTTTTATATGGGCTAGTAATACAGTTTTTATTAAAAGAATCATAAACGACTTTAATCCGTTTCAGATTGTTTTATACCCGATGCTTTTTTCCTTGCCTTTATTTTTTACCGAAGCATTTTTATTGGATGAAAGGATGCTTTTTGATTTAAATCCAAAGGTGATTGGGGCCTTATTGTATCAGGCTATTATGACCGCCTCATTTGGATTTGTTGCATGGAATTATCTTCTTAAAAATCATGGAGCATCTTCTTTGCATTCATTTATATTTATAGTTCCGATTGCCGGAGTTGTTTTTGGCGGATTTCTGCTTTATGAACCAATTACATACCATATAATATTTGCTCTTGTCCTGATTGCTTCGGGAATTTTGGCGGTGAACTATAAATCTGTTAAAATACCGGCATTTCCATTTAACAGGAATATGTAAATTGCTACATAAGCAAAGGTAAAAGCGGCCCCCTTAACTTAATTACCTCATAACAGAATCCGAACATCTGCGGCTTGTCCGCAGCATGTTTCTTGTTTGAATTGAGCATGGTGTCCCCCGATCTCGGTCATCTCATTTGATCGTCTCTTCCACTAAATATATACTGCTACCTTTAAGGGCAAGGTAATGGAGACTATCAAACGAGTCAAAAATGACTTTTCCTCCTGCATGAATCGTAATAGACGCGATAGTAAGCACCCGGTTTCCATCATATATAAATGAGTTACTGTCTGTCTTATCCTCATTGTCGCTCGGTTTGAAAGTAATGTTTCCACCAACACCATCATATTTTTTTCCTTCTTTTCCATCAACAACTACAAACCATTTATTTTCTGCTTTGGCCTCATACGCCATATGCCTGCTGTCCTCACTGAAAATAATTTCATAACTAATGTAATCGTATTTTTTTCCTTCTTTTCCATCAACAACTACAAATTGCTTATTATATGCTTCGGCCTTATACGCTATATGCTCGCTGTTTGGGCTGAAAGTAACACTACTGATGTCATCGTAATCATATTTAATTTCCTCTTTTCCGTCTTTGACGACAACCCACTTATTGCCTGCTTTAGCTATATACACTACATGTTCGCTGTTGGGGCTAAAAGTAATACTACTGATCTTATCGTAGTCGTATTTAATTTCCTCTTTTCCGTCTTTGACGACAACCCACTTATTGCCTGCTTTAGCTTTATACGCCACATGCTTGCTGTTGGGGCTAAAAGTAATACTGCCGATTTTATCGTAATCGTATTTTATTCCTTCTTTTCCGTCTACGACTACACCCCACTTACCGCCTGATTTAGCCCCATACGCCACACGTCTGCTGTCCCGGCTAAAAGTAAGTGTGCCAATCGCCATGTCATCGTATTTTTTTTCTTCTTTTTCGTCCACAACTACAACCATCTTATTACCTGCTTTAGCCATATACGCTATACGCTTGCTATCAGGGCTAAACGTAATCGTGTCGACCCAAATAACGTCATATTTCTTTCTCTCTTTACCATCAACAACTACAAATTGTTTATTGTCTGCTTCAGCTTTATATGCCACATGCTCGCTGTTTGGGCTGAAAACAGAAAAGGGAAAACTAATGTCATCATATTGTTTTCCTTTTTTCCCATCAATGACAATAAACCACTTATATCGTGCTTTGTTTCGCGCTTCGGCCTCGAAAAATTTGCCCAAGGGCAGGGCAGGGCTGAACTTATCGATTTTGTCATCATATTGTTTTTTTTCACCCTCTACCCTATTCTCTGCTCTTGCTTTGTATGCCAAATGCTTGCTGTCCGGACTAAAATCAGGAAAGGGAAGATTACCGCATGGCGCCCCCTCTTTACCATCGACGACAATAAATTGCTTATTATCTGCTTTTGCCCCATACGCAATGCGCCTGCTATCAGGACCGAAAACAATAGATGTAATGTTGTCGTATTGCTTCCCTTTTTTTCCATCAACGGCTTGGATCATCTTATTACCTGATTTTGATCTGTATGCCACGTGCCTGTTATCTGGACTTATCCTAAACGCTTGTTGTATCGATGAAGAAAAATCAATTTGAACAATAAGCTTTTCTGAAATCGCGTTCTTGGGACATTTCTGCCCATTTTTATAAATATCTATATATTGGATTTCTCCATTCGGATTGTATCCTTTACTTATTCCGTCCAGCTTACCATTCGTATAATTTGTCTCCTCCTTTATTTTTCCATCTCTATAATACAATATAGACACTCCATCTATCTCACCATTCTTATAGTTTACTTCCTTCTTTTCCCCATTTGCATGTAATTCAAATATCGTATATGCTCCTTGTCGCGTACCATCCTTATAGGTTCTTTCCTCCCTTAATCTTCCGTCTTTATAATAATCTTTCCATATCCCGTTTAACTTACCATTCTTATAGTTTGTTTCATGCCATAAATTTCCGTTTTTATAATAAGATTTAGACACTCCCTCTATCTTACCATTCTTAATAGTAGCTTCTATTAAGCATCCAAACCGATAAAATCTATTTACTCCATCATTTAACTTAGCTATATCTATCTCATTACCATTTTTATCGTAGAAGGTCTTTTCTGAACTACCTGAAACCAAGGAAACGTTAATCAGTAGCACTATTAGTACAAGGACTTCTAAACATAAATACCATCTCATACCTTTTTCAGCAGCCATGTTAGACTCCCATTAATAAAATTAATATTATTTTAAAAACATCTTTTTTGATTTACTTGTAACAGATATATCGATATATTACGTGGTTCATTGTATGCCCCACCTCTTGATTTATAAAGATCTTTTTCATCAACAGTAATGTGGGGAATTGTTACATTGCCTCACTCTGGTTTACTCCCTGTTTGATTTAGTCGACTGCATTTTCTCTGCCATAGTGCGACCTTGTTTCATATAATCGGCAAACTCATCCGTTTTCATGGCATTGTATAACCCATGTTTATAAAGATAGCTGGCAACTTGATAATAACTTATGGTTTCAGTAACCGCATCCGCATCAATGGGTATGTTTATCATTGAATGAGTCGCAAAGTCATAGTGGTATGCGACATTCTTGCGCACAGTTTTTAAAATAATGAGTTTATCTTTTTCAATGTGTCCCAGCTTCTGGTAATTGCCTATAATTGCATCTCCCTCGTCGGGGTGAATTGAACGAACATCATGGCCGAAAAAGCGGCTCGGATAGCTCCAATTCAGAAGTCCTAGCAAGGTGGGCGCGTAATCAATCTGACTTGAAATGGTCTTTATATGACCGGTCGGCAACTGTCCGCCGGGGGAATAGATAATAAGCGGTATATGATAGTTTTCAATAGGCAGCTCCGTTTTGCCCGCGCTTCCGGCGCAATGGTCGGCAACGATAACAAAGACCGTATTGTTAAACCATGGTTTTGATCTTGCGTCTTCGATGAATTTGCCGATGGCATAGTCCGAATATTTTATGCCACCGCGGCGTTTCGATGTTTTGGACGGCAAATCGATACGTCCTTCGGGGAAAGTGAAAGGACGGTGATTTGATGTAGTCATCAAAAAAAAGTAAAAGGGCTTCCCTTTTGCGTAGACTGCATCGGCTTCGCGTGCTGTCCAACGATACAAATCTTCGTCGCAGGCACCCCAGACATTTGCAAATGTTACATCATCTGAGCTTACGGCACTACGGTCGATGACTTTATAACCATTATTGCCGAAGAAATAGTTCATATTGTCGAAATAACCGAATCCGCTATAAAGAAATGCTGTATCATACCCTTTTAATTGAAATATTGAACCAAGGCTAAATAATCCTTCATTGTGCGGGCGTTTCACCAGAGAGCGGCCCGGTGTTGGCGGCAGCGATAGGACCAAAGCTTCCATTCCACGTACCGTGCGAGTTCCCGTGGCGTAAAAATTATCAAACACAAGACTTTTCTGTTCAATGGCCGATAAATTTGGTGTCAGATTTGCGTATTGGTCTGAATTATCCAAGAATTTAGCACTCAGGCTTTCCACTGTAATCTGGATAATATTCAACTTAAGTTCAGGGCCTTTTTTTGAATAGAATCTTAGTGTGTCTTTTCCTTTTGGTTTCAATAATACCGCCCCGTCCTCCACTATTTCACTGCGCATGAATTGAAATGCCTTATCGACAGGAATAGTCGGGAAAAACCGGTCAAAATCGAGTTCATTCTCTTTGAATGCAACAAATAATGACCATATGCCGTTTTTCCCAAGTTCTCTATTGTAATTATTGGTAAAGTCAGGCAGCCAGTTTTGATTGATGCTTAAACCCACAACAATGACTACAGCGCAAGCAACAGAGCCAAATTTATAACGGTTTTTGATAGGCGATGCCGAGTTTGCAGCCCATGTAGCAGGAACCCCCGTGCGCCAGATGAGTATCTGTAATATCAATGATAATAAAGCTATACCGCCCAGTATCAAGGGCATTGGATAGGACTCGAAAATGTTGTCAATTACTTCTTTAGTATAGACAAGATAATCAACAGCAATGAAGTTAAATCTTACCCCAAATTCATCCCAGAATACCCACTCGGCGACCAGACAGAACAACAAAGAATAAAGAAAAATAAACAAGATTACCTGCATCACGAAACGGCCCCACAGGCGTTCGAAGAAATGTTCGGGTAGGATGGCCTGAAGCAGGATAAAGGGTATAATTAACCAGGAAGCTGTGCCTATGTCATAGATGAACCCCCATGCAAAAGCTGCCAACAGGCTTAAGTCCCATGAAATATCCTGAGCAGACTTTATCATCAACACAAGCCTGGTTATGAATGCAAATCCGAAAAAAAGGACAAAGAACAAAACGATGCCGCTGTTTCTCTTTTTGAGATATGCAGAAAATAAAGGACAGGGTTTATTAAATGGGTATATTTTCATTTATTATAATATAAAGAACGAGCCAGTTTCAAAACGCCCCATTTTGGCCGATCTCTGCGTTGGGCTCAAATTTCAATCCTCGAAATACTAAATGTATTCCTGTGGTTGAAATTTTCTCCCGCCTTGAGCTTGACCAAACTGAAACGTTTTGAAAGTG
>JBDRRF010000047.1:0-15342 GCA_043825875.1 Pseudomonadota bacterium
GCCAGTTTCAAAACGCCCCATTTTGGCCGATCTCTGCGTTGGGCTCAAATTTCAATCCTCGAAATACTCAATGTATTCCTGTGGTTGAAATTTTCTCCCGCCTTGAGCTTGACCAAACTGAAACGTTTTGAAAGTGGCTCAAAAGTTTGATGTATGCAGGGAAAAGAGTATTTTATCTTTTCGATCTGTTATTAATAAAGACCCTTATTGCTTTTTATCTTTGTTTTTTTGATCTTTAATAAATGCACTGTTATTTTTTTCTCCTGTATTTGAAAGGCTTTTAACTCCCATGGTATTTAAGAGGGCATTTATGTCTGTGGTTTTAAGATTCATCCCACCTTCCGAAACAGGAAGCAGAACAATTTTTTTGCCTTGCAGTGCTTCGGCAATTTCAAGTTTTACCAAGGCTTCACCGCCAATACTGCTCAGGGCGTCATTCATTTCCTTGATACCTTTTGCTTCGGCTATTCCTTCGGCTTTGATTGCTTCAGCAAGCAACATTTGTTTCTCATAATAGACATCTACCTGGATCTTGGCCTTCAGGTATTCACCGTCAACATCTGCAACAATCTTGTTTACTTCACCTCTTACTTCCTCCAGTTTTCGTTTATATTCCTCAGTGGCTGCATGCTGCGCTGACTTGTTCCTTTCAACTTGCTGGTCTGCCACCTTTTTGTCTTCAATTGCTTTCTGGTATTTTGGATTAAAACGATAATCCTTTGTAAGAACCTTTTCTATGATAATCCCCATTGGCTCAAGCATTGCCTGGAGTACTTCTTTGGCTTTTTTTGCCTGCCCCTCTCGCAGAGCGGATACATAAAATTCCTCAGTTTTTAATTCTCCGAATATGTCCCTGGGCTTACTCCGTGTGATGGTTCTGACAATTTTGTCGCGAAGCTCCTTATCATTCCGAGCCACATTCTGAACTATCAGATATGCCTTAGCCGGGTCTATTCGGTAAACAATAATCACATCCAGACTGATATCATTGCCATCAATGGTTTTAAATAAAAGATCATCCCTGGTACTCCTGTCGCCCCTTCCCCGGTGATAAGTAAACTCCAGATTCTGAAGTTTTGTGTCAAATGTGTGCCAGTCAGTGATCAAAGGCGGGAACACAAATGTTGATCCGGGCTCATATACTTTTGGGTCAACTCCTTTTTTCCCAAATATACCCAGTTTTATAGTTCTAACACCCACCTCTGTCTCACCGGTGGAATAAAAGATACATCCTTGAATGGAAAGTAACATGATAATCGCTATGGTCATTGTGAAGATTCGTTTCATTTCGCACCTCCTTTTCTAACATCAAAAAGTTTCAGTGCTTTATCAAGATCAAGCGGGTTTACCCCCGAAGGACCGTCGCTGGGCAAAACAATAATATCAAGCCCCTTGTATACATTTGCCATTTTCAACCCAACCATCCTTTCGGCGCCTTTCCCTTTTAGGGCTTCATTTTTAAGTCTTACCTTTTCGGCTTCGGCAAGTTTTACCAGAAGGTTTGCTTCAGCCGTTTTTTTTCGGTAGTAAAGATCCTTTTCCGCATTTTTTCTGGTGACATAAGCCTTCCCTTTTTCCATCTCAACAGAAACGATAACCTTTCCCTCCTGCTCTATTTTTTTCAACTTGGCTTCTTCAATGGCTGCGCGTGCTTCAGCCATGTTTTTAAAAACAAGCTGATCTTTTAGCTTTTTTTCTTCAATGTTTTTCTGGATTTCCGGGCTGTATTCAAAATAACGGACAAGCACATGGTCAACATAGATTCCCTTTTTTTCGAGCTCCCCGTTCAACTTGACCCTGGCCGCTTCCGCTTTTTCTGAACGGAGCAGGCTGTTATAGAATTCTTCCGTTGTGAGCTCTCCCAGCGTTTCTTTTAAGGCTGGCTCCGTTTTTGGAATAATTCCATTATCCTCAAAAAGATTGCCCGGACCAATAATGGTAAACACTTTATACGGGTCAGCGATGTGATAAAGAATGGACACATCTACATCTACAAAAAAACCATCTGATGTCTGAATATGGGCGGCTTTTTCCTCTCTGGCATATATCGAAGCCGTTCTCGGATATTTTGTGAGTTCAAGAACCTGTATATCCTTTGGCAGATAATGCATTTTCTGCATGACAGGGATAACAAAATGAAGCCCAGTTGTGTATGTTTCCTGCTGAATGCCTCGGTTAATCCCGATTTTAACCTGTTTTATACCATATTCATTCGGCTCAACATACTTTAAAAAAGAATTATAAATCACTAGAACAATTGCCAATATCAAGATCAAAAGTCCTATCTTGCCGGAAAGGCGGGGTTTGAGTTTCGGAATTTTGAATTTGGATTTAAAATCCGCAAAAGATAGGTTTTTTGGGTAACCTTCCATCTTTTATACCTCCTTTGTATAAATGGTTTCAGGGGATATTTTAACGGATTCCGAGTCAATACGCCCTGTTTTCAAATTGAAAAAATTGATGGCAAAGAATAATAGAAATAAAAATGCCGGGACAAGAAAAAAAGAAACCGCAAAACTTAACGCAAGTTTTTGAAAAAGTATATATGTGAGATATACCGCAGAACCTGCAATAATATATTCGTATTTTTGAGTTTTAAATGCTGATGACAAGTGCCTGCCAAAAAGAATAAAGTAGCAGAACATGGATGCAGAAGTTGCAAACGCAGCGCCGTAATAGCCGGCAAAAGGAATAAAAAAGAAATTTAATATAAGGTTTAAAAGGGAAATAATAATGATGGTGTTTTGCAACAAGTTAACTTTGTCTTCAGCTTCATAGATGGGCTCTTGAGAGGTGACCGCAGAAAAAAACAGAAGTCCCGGAAGAATTTGGGCAAAAATATAAAATGGCGCAAGGCTTATCCCCTTTACATGGTATAGGGTCTGCGTAATTGAAGGATAAAACAATAGAATATATAAGGCCAGCACCGAGTGAAAGAAAAAAAGCAGTGCTGTAGATCGCTGGACGGTAAGAGCTGTAGTTCGTATTTGGTTTTTGGCGGCAAGGGAACAGTATTGATTCCTAAAAACCGGTTTTATACTGATTGGAATGATCAGAAACATTCGGGCTAAAATTGACGCTTGCGCATATATTCCGAGATCTCCAGAGGATACATAAATCCCAAGCAACAAAAAATCCAGGTGCAGAACAACATCCAATGTCTCATCGGTTAAAAGAAATCGCGAGCTTTGTGTCAGAATTGAATGAATGCGGTTTTGTTTTCTCCATATGTTTTTAAGTGCTGGAAGCTTCATTAACTTGCGGGCCTTAAAGAGCAGGCCCAGTTCACTTGCAAGATAACCTGCGACCAGAATGGATGCTGGAAGATGGCATATCAACAAAAAATACGTAGCACCAAACAAAAATATTCGTTTCCATGTTTTCAATTTCGCGGCATCGCCGAATTTCCCACTGCCTTGAAGAATTGCTATCCTTATACGGTTAAAATTGCGAATGGGTATAGTAATGCCGATAATAATATAGGCGATTGCCTTCTCATCTACTTTTGTATAATCTGTGTCTGATAAGGCAGTAATAAAGAATAGTACTGCGCAGAAAATGCTGGTAATAAGAACGGCATAAAGCGCTTTTTCAATTGCCTGTATTTTGGCACTGCCCTCTGAATTAAAGGATATTTCACGTTCAAGGTACCGGGAAATACCAAAGTCGGATATAAATCCCGCAAAGATAAGAATTGAAAGTAGATAGGCAAAAACACCAAGACCGGCTGTTCCCAAGGTGCGTTCAACCATGACCATAATTATAAGGTTGATACACAGATCAAAAGCGCCTTCACCGATCAAAAATAAAAAATTGCGAACCCGCTGCCACCAATTTTCACGAAGTATATATTCTATGAATTTTATGATTTTTGAAAATTCGTTCACAAATTAACCTGGTTATTATTCACGATTCCACTTTAGCTGGAACTCAATTTCTTCTGTTTTTCCTTCTCTTTCATGTTCGATGTTGCATATGGCGTTTGCAGGCACATTGATTCTCTCGCCGGAAATTTGAATCCGAAAACGTTTACCCTGTTCCAGGGAATCTGCAAGGCGTCTTAATTTGTCAACCATATGTTTTACAGGGTAACCTTTTTCAATATCTATTTTAGTTTTCTTTTTCATTACTTTATCCTTATTTGAACCTTATTTTATATTTCGATTGTGTCTTTTAGGCTTTCCTTCTATTCTTTCAATCGGGTTGTTTAAATAGACTTTTCCCAATCCAATCGGTGAAGCAAGAATTCCACCTTTCTTATCTTCACTGATTCCCTCTGAATATCCAAGATCTACAGGAATTTTACCTCTGCCACCTTGTGCATCTACTACATATGTCGGGCGAAGAAAACCTGTAGTGGTTCCGCAAAGATCTCTGCAGATTTCTTTTCCTTTGTATATATCTGTTCTGAAATGACCAGTTCCCTCAACAAGATCGGTATAGTACAAATAATAAGGTTTTACTCCCATTTTGCCGAGGCCGTGTACCAGGTCTTTCATAACATCAGAGTCATCATTAACTCCTTTTAACAAAACACTTTGGTTTGCTACAGGAATGCCCAGACCCCTTAAAATTTTAATAGCCTGATAACTTTCGGTTGTGATTTCGTTAGGATGATTAAAATGCGTGTTTATATAGAGTTGAGGATCTTTAAGAGACTTGGGTGTGTGTTTTCTTAAGACCTCAATCAGTTCTACGTCTTCAATAATCTTTTGCGGCCATACGCACGGTACTCTTGTGCCGATTCTTATTAACTCAATATGGTTAATTTTTGTTAGTTTTTCCAGGATTTCATCAAGTCTTTTACTTTGAATCAGTAATGGGTCCCCACCGGATATCAATACATCTCTAATAGCTTCGTGAGATGCAATATACTCAATTCCCTTATTTAGATCTTCTAACGATGGATTTTTCCGGTCGTCTCCTACTTTTCTCTTTCTGGTGCAGAACCTGCAATACATTGCACATTCGTTTGACACATACAGTAAAATCCTGTCAGGATACCTATGGATTATTGTCCTTGGACCACCAAGCGGAATATCTCCTTCCTCATCCAGTGGATCCGCTGTAAGATCCATGTAATGCTCAAGTTCATCTACATCAGGGATTGCTTGTTTCCAGATACCATCATTTATCTTTTCAATAAGACCGAGGTAATAAGTATTTACCCTTATTGGATATTTGGCAATTACTTCCTTAAGCCTGGGATCAACTCTTGCTTTCTGCCCGGTAAGCCATTTTTCCAGATCTTCAAAAGTTCTTATAGAATTTTTTAAAATATCTTTATATGCCATAAATAATTCTCCTTTGTTTGCTTACCTTACATAAAAAAAATAGCCAAGTGCAAATTGTTGTTAATGTGGAACGGACGAGTCGAGTAATTATTTTAGTGCCCTTCATGCTTTACGGTGCTGTTTTTGGCAAGGGAACAATTTTCGCCAATAGTAGCTTGTGTGCGTCAGGCATGGACATAAAAAATGGGGTGGTAGCCCCTTGTATTTAATCTATTATCAAAAGTATTGACCAAAGGCAAGGGCATCTTTGCAAGAAGTTGTTTAAAGGCGAAGCAGTGTTTAAAGCGAGCAGTAGTATTAAACCCAGCAGTTGCCCGATTTGTGCATAGTGAATATTATGATTGAATTTAAGCTGTCAGAATGGTTCTAAATATTGTTACTCCACCGGCAACTCAGGTCTGGCAGCCCACTCCGTCCAACCGGCATCATACCATTTAACATCAGTATAGCCAAGGAGCCGGACAAGAATGAAATATGTCTGGCTTGCCTGATGACCTGTACGGCAGTGAACAATAATCGGTGTTGCCTTTGCTGGAATAAGCTTTGCGTAAATTTCCCGAAGCTCATCAATGGGTTTAAAGGTGCTATAAGTATCGGCTTTTGCCACATCTTCTGAAAAAGGACGATTGATTGCACCAGGTATGTGCCCACCTCTGGCCTCATCCTGTTTTTTGCCTGTAAAGTAGTCTGCTGGGCGGACGTCGAGTATGATAACGCCCGGCTTGCCAATAGCAGATAGGACTTCTTTGGATGTGACTGTAAACGTATCGGATTGATCCGGTGTGGGATATTGTGATGGTATAACCGATGGAAGAATAGTATCTATGGTGCGCTTTTCATCCTGCCATTTGGGAAAACCACCGCGTAGTATTCCATAGCGGCTATGTTGCAAGCGTTCGCATGCCATACTAACCAGAGTTGCATCCTGGAGCTTATCCGTGCAGACCAAAACTATGAAATCATCCGGGCGAACACCCATCAAAGAAAAATGTTCGGCCAGCATTGCCGCAGGCAGCAGCGAAGATGGCAAGCCTTGGACCAAGCCTCTCACGCTTTCTATATTCAGACTGAGCGAACCTGGGATATGACCGGAGTTATATTCTGGCTGAGCGCGAAGATCGATGATCTTTAAGCTTTGTTTCCCAAGATTCGTGTTAAGCCAATCCGTTTCAACCAGCCCGGGTATAGTCAGGGCGGAGAGATCCAATGCGGTTGATAAATTGGCGTTTGTTGCCGGGTTGTCGGCAGGAATCTCCGGTGCAAGAAAAAAGGAACGCCATGCATTGATTTTAAAGCCCAATGAAAGTGAAACCGGCTCCTTCCTTAATGATATCGGCTTAAGACAGGTTCCTAAAAATCCTTCCAGACCATCGGTCAGAAAATAGACGTTCTTAAATCCAAGACGAAACAGACTGTCGCGCGCCTGGGCCGGATGTGTCATGCCGTTGGAATACAGCACGATCAGGCCCTTATTTTTATGTTGGGCAAGGGAGATGGGCAAATCCGCAACCTGTATGTTCATTGCGGATCGGATATGAAATTGAGCGAATTCCACTGGTGTTCGTATATCTACCAGTATAATTGATGGATCTCCTACAAGCAGGCGATCTGCCAGCTCCTGGGGTTCGATGTGATCCAATCCTTTTTGCAGGCCATCCAGTAATACAGTCTCTTGTGCTGCTTTTGTAAAAGATGATGTCGACATCGCCTGCTGTCCGGACACTGTAAACAGGCCGAATGCGCCCACGATTAATACCGCACTGAATGTCTTCAGAAACGGCGTTCCCCATCGTTCGCCCTTGCCGTGTCGATTCTTTTCGATATATTCCGATCCCCAAAAACAACCGACAGCAATCAGCGTGAGGAAAAAGGCGAAGCTTGCTTCGGAAACCCCCATACTGTCGTATGCAAAAATAACTCCTCGATCTGCAGTGGTAATCGAACCTAAGATTGGATATACTTCGCTGTAAAGCATGCTGCCGCCTGCTGCTCCAATGAGAAAAACCAGTGCGTCGATCTTTCCCGATGCGAGCCCAACAGCGCCTGTGCCCGGGCACCATCCGCTCATAACAAACCCGGCACCGAAAAGCACCCCTCCTACGATTTGTGCTGCATAGAGCGTATGCAGAAAATAGACGTTTTCAAGTGTTATCCAGCCAAAGCCTTTAGCGTAACAAATGCCTATCATGGCGACAACCACTGCCGTAAACATGACTTTCAAAACCGTCATGTCACGGAAGTAAAAAATACCTGCCAGGCGCCGCGAGCTGCCAAATCCGGCCTGTTCCAATGCCACGCCAAATGCGATGCCAATGAGCAGACTTGCCAGAAAAGCGGCAGGTGTATCCAGAGTTCCGCTTCCAAAGAAAGTTTCAATCATCCCACTGCCTCCTTACAAACCATGCGATGGAGTAGCCGCCGGCAAACATAAAGATAAGAAAGAGCAAGCTTCCTGTAATGAGCGCTGCGCTTCCGGTCAGGGCTTGCCCTGAAGTGCATCCGTTAGCAAGACGACTTGCAAATCCTGCGATGATACCACCGGCCAAAGCAAAAAGAAGACGCTTTCGGGGCGAACATTTGGCACCGCGTTCTACTTTGATATCGCAGCGATTGGCTATCAAGGCCGAAATCAACCCCCCAAAAAACACGCCTGCCAGCATAAAGACAAGATAGTATTTAAGCGGCTGTTGGCCCCAGCTTCCAAAATATTCACTGGCCAGCGTCCGTGCCGGGGCGACTGATAATTCGAAATATGCTCCCACCCGTGCGATGCCTGAGGAGGCACCAAGCCCAGCTCCTAAGATCAGATATGACAGCAAAAGGGTTATTCCGAGCATAACCCCTGCAAAATAGGGGTTTATGTAGTCCTTTCGATCTTTGATTTTATCGGTTAAGTTATCATTCATGATCAGCACCCCGCACTTTTCTTTTTCGGTGTTTGCGGTTTTTGTGGAGCAGGTTGGGTTGTTGGAGCTGTCGGAACAAACTGTTGCACCGCAGGGGCGCTGCTCGGAGTAATTGGAACAACTTTAATCGGCTCACCCATTTCTACTGCATTCCAGTATGCATCCAGACCGCCGAATAGAACCTTGATCTGTCTTTCGGTTTTCTGTGAAAGTATGCCTCCTGCCACCATGGCCAGTGATCCATTCCGATCTACAATCACAAGTGGTCCTGCACCTGTAAGATAGGCAGGATTGTTTATCAGATCGGCAATATCTACATTCTGTGATCCCGGTATATTGTAGTCTTTGAAATGCTCAGCTGGCCGTATGTCAACAAGATCAAAGGTGCCTGGCAAGTCCATTAACATGCGTTTGAACTGGGCCGGGTCTATAAGATCCGGTAGTTTTACTACCCTTTTGAGTTGGGCAGAAGCAACCCCTGGTGCCATTGGTTGGATGACCGGCAATCCTGCTTGAATCCAGGCCTCGCCTCCGCCTTCCATGCTTGCCACCTCCTTGAAACCTCTGCGCTCCAGTAAACCTATTCCCATGCTGCTACGGTAGGCAGAATTGCAAACCGTTACCACCGGTTCCCTGGGGTCCAGTTTAAAAGCCAGCTCACTTAATTGATTTAAAGGCATGTTCACAACATTTCCAATCCGCAAACCCATCCACTCATTTGGCAGGCGGACGTCAACAATTACCGGGGCTGTGCCGTTTTGCATTCGTTTATAAAGTTCCTGCGGAAAAATTGGAATATTTTTGTACACAGGCTGTTTCGCAGCATTCCACTTCTCAAACGATACTGTTCCAGCTATATCATAACCGACTCTATGCAGACGAAAGCGCGCTTCTTTAACTTGTTCAGAATTGCCGCACAGAACTATTTTAGTGCCCCATGACACCATGATGCCCCCCCATGTTTCAAGGCGGCCACGCAGGGCGATATTAACAGAGTTCGGAATGTGTCCTGCGGCAAAACTTTTGGCATCCCGTAAATCAACGATATAAAACTTTGAAGTGTCTGAAAGTTTAGCATTAAGGTATGGGGTTTTAGGTATTGCTGCATTCCAATTTACTGGAGCGGGTCCTTCCCGGTTCATTTTTGCATTGTGCTTGAAATATTGTGGTGCTTCAGGCAGACCCTCAAGCACAGCCGTAATGAAATCGTTTCTGCTCTTATGCTGGATATACGGGTTGGTTGCTCTTTCCGTACCAATGGTCGATGAGGGCTCATCTCTTAAGTGAGCACCGCAAAGAGAGCCGGCGCCATGGGCAGGCAGTACTACAACACTATCATCAAGTTTGGAAAGCTTGTTGGTCCATGTGTCATAGCTCATACCTGCCAGAGTTGCAGCCGCTACGGTTCCGCCCATCAGGTCCGGTCGGCCGATTGAACCAACGAATAAAGTGTCACCGGTCAGGATTGCCTTGGGTGTTACCTTGTTATCCTTACTGAAGACCAGAGCGCACATGCCATCAGGAGTATGGCCTGGAGTGCTCATAAACTTGAGCATGATCTCGCCCCAAGGGATAGACTGCCCATCGGAAAGAGCCTTGATCTTGTATTGAGCGCCACTATCCTTGTTCTGATAGACGGGACAGCCGACCGCTTTTGAGAATTCGGTATGACCTGCTACAAAATCAGCATTCGAGTGTGTAAGAAAAACTCCCTTGATCCTCCATCCTTCTTTTTTGGCTGTGTCGAGATAAACCTGGATATCACGATCCGGATCAACAACCAGCGCATCTTTGCCGCTCACAACCATATAGGAATAATGCGACAGTACAGCAAGGTTGAATTGGACAATTTTTACACCCGCATATTCATATGTATTCACTATGTCCTGGGTGGCTGCAGTATCGGCATGAGAGGCGGACTCGGTATCTTTGATTGCTCCGCCGGATGCTTGTCCTTGAAAAAGAAATCCTGTAAACGATATAAACAAAAAGCATGTCACAAACCGAAAAATAAGCATTAGATTCATTGCTATTTCCTTCCTTATAATTGGCGCAATGTCGATCTGACCATACGCCTCAGTGGTGTTGATTATTTTATGGAGTAGGCAGTAGTTCTCTTTCTTGATTAGTTATATCTAAGTTTTGGAATATATAATTATTTTTCAAATCTTTCCGGGAAAGCCCAGTGTTTGAAAGGTAAGCTTTTAATACACATTCGAGGGTTTGTGCAGTTATGTATGTACAAGCTTGTGATAATGTGCTCCCCATTAGCAGAGCTTCTATTCCCAAGTAAAAGTTGCGTGCAGCTAAAGAATAATTCTGCGCCGATCTTCCAACCCCGACTTTAATCATCGGAAGAGTGAGTTTTGCATTGATTTCCATTTGCTACACCGATTGATTATAAAGCCAATTTGCTATGATAATATGATATCGGTGGGGTTACCAAGCACGTTTTTCCCTGTGCCAATATCAGGCTTGATTGAATATGTGGTAGATATTTAATTACTGTAAAAAAATCAAACTAAGATAATACGGATTACTTTTTTTTAAATTGAAGCATTTTATGTCAGATATGTCAATATAAAGAGATCGTAAAATATTTGAGCAAAGAGGATTGCCAATTACTCGAATTAAGTGGTAGTGTCGTGTCATGCATCATTTGTCATCTCGACTGAAAGGAGAGATCTTGCTTTTAAGAGATTTATAAAGATTTCTCTCGTTGGTCGAAATAACAGGTTGGTACATTTCATAGTTGACGTGACATTAGAGCAAAGGGGATTGCCAATTACTCGAATTGCGTATTATACATTATTTTTACAAGAATTCGTATTTTTTACATTAGCTCATTTATAAGACAATATTAAAAAACATAACGTCCATTTTCAACTTCGACATTTGGCGGTATATGTCCTTTTTCTTCAAATAAATCGTAGCCTTCCTTAAGATTTTGCCAGAATAAATACCAGTTTGATTTTCTGTGATTTAGCATATTTTTATCTGTCATTCGGAAAGGAAAGATATGGACTCTGAAAAATTTTTGACCGTTCTTCAAAGCTGTATAACCGAGAGTATATATTTCCTCTATCTTTTTATCAGTCATGGCGTAACATCCAATTGACACACAATTCCCATGGACCATTAATGCGCTGCCGGTTCTTTTATGGATTCGATCATATTCGTTTGGATAACCAAGATTAAATGAAAGGTGAAATTGACTTACGGGATTTAATTGATTAGGTTTTACATAGTAAAAGCCCTCCGGTGCTTTACCATCTCCTTGTTTTGTTTTGGGGCCTAACCCTCCGGGGCCATAGGTGCAAATATGGTAAATCTTAAATAGCTTGTAGCCTTTAGATTCCTTAAGCCATACCTCCAGTTCATTTTCTTCTTTAAATATTCGAATAAATATAGGTGCCCCATATTTAAGACCTGCTTTCGCCAGTTCCTTTTTAAGAACAGGAGTAACATTGGCTATGGCCTTATTGGCACGAGAACTTGTTGGTATATTTAAGGAAGGGTTTGAAAATGAAATAGAAGGGATTACGAAGAACATAATAAATAGTGTTATAATAATTTTTTTGTTCATTATTTTCCTCTTGCTAATATCTTACGAAATGCTTGCTTCAAAAACTATCATATTTGCATCTGACTTGTCTTGAATACTGATAGATATTTTGAACTATTTACTGACATACCGTCAAATTATTTTGCAAAAGGTATATAGCACAACCGGGCTTCTTTAACAATAGATTGATTGCGAACTGTTAGCAACAAATAGATTTGTCCTATTTTGTAGCAAATGAATTGTCCGCTATTGTTGCCCGTGAGGGGATTAAAGCATTTTTATCATAAGAGGTAACGCAACAAACGTTCCTATAGAAGCGCCTAAGTTCGTAAAGGCAACAACAAGAAGTATTCGGGTAACTTTATTTTTCCAGAAACCTCGTATAGAAAGAATGTCTTCAGGTAAGTTTTCAATATCTTTAACTTTAGGTTTACTGAAATAGGCTTCCACCAGCCCTGAAACCCATCCAACAGCAATAAGCGGATGCAGAGTAGTTAATGGTGCAGCAAGCATGGAAGATAAAATCGTTAATGGGTGAGCCATGGCAACAACCGCACCTATTCCTGCAAGAGCACCTGTAATAAGTATCCACCAGGTTATCATATCGGCACCGGCCTTTGCTCCGCCGTAATAAAAACCATAAACAAACAGTATTAAGATACCGGCTGTGAAAATCCATTGGAAAGCATTTGATATATTACTTTTGGGAGGAATTATTTCAAGTGATTCTATATCAATATCATTATCCCAATTAGCTTTTATACCTTTTACATGACCGGCTCCTACTACAGCTACAATTTTGTTTCCCGGAGCTGTTTTAATTTTTTCGGCAAGATACATATCTCTTTCATCTATCAATATCTTTTTTAAAACAGGAAGAGATTGCCCAACTTCTGCAAGAAGAGTTTCAAGCACGTCTTCCTGTTTCATCTTTTCAATATCATTTTCCGTGATATCTCCAACATCTCCTAATGAAAGAATCAGTTGAAATATAAGCTTTGCTTTTCCCCAAAATCCGATATTACGCCATACTCTTGAAAGAGTGACCCTTATATCTCTGTCGGCTGTATGTATTTTGGCACCAATGGATTTTCCCGCTATGATGGCCTGAACCATTTCCATCCCCGGAATTATATCAAATTTTTTTGCAATTCTTTTCTGAAATGATGCGAGAATGAGATTTGAAAGAAGAAGAAAAGTCTTTTTTTCTTTTATAACTTTTACAATATTGGTATTTTGCCACATGTCCTTTTTTTCTATAGCCTGATACCTTGATTCACATAGTTCTACACAAACGGTATCAGGCTTTTCTTCGTTAATTACCGAATTAACAAGTTCAACGCTATCTTTTGACACATGAGCGGTTCCTACAAGAATGATTTCCTTATCTCCGGCAAACAGGCGATGCACCATATTGTGGTTGTTGGATTCCATTATTATATTTATTTACTCCTTTTAAGTTCGGCTATAGTAGATCCCCAGCCCCCTCTTTCAGGCGGTGAATCGCTAAATGATATAACATAAGGACTTTTCTTTAAAATTTGCGCAACATTATTTTTAAGTATTCCTTTACCCTTACCGTGTATTATACGCACAGTATAGATGCCGTTTGCAATACATTCTTCGAAATATTCGGAAAGAAGACCGGAAACATCTTGAGGCCTGAATGTATGTAAATCGATTGAATCTTCAATGGGTATTTTAACCGGTTTCATTTTATATCAGTTTCAAGCAGCGAAGATGAGCAAGGGTTATGGCTGCGATAATTAATTCCCGCTTTTTCGAAGTTATTTGTTGCATAACAATATTGGCATTCATAGAGACAGGAATTATACATTCCAATATCTTTACTTAAAACACATCCGCATTCTTTTCTTTGAGAAGGATCTTTTTTCAGATCAAGATCTATTCCAAAAACTTTTTTAATATAATCATCATCTATACATTTTCCGGGAAATATGCCAAATTCTTTTAGATCTTTTTTTAAGGCACAGCTTTGTATTTGCATATTATTTTCAGCAGCACTTTGAGCTAAAAAACCGGAAAGATCAAATATATTATCATCGCATTCATTTAGAATAAAACCATTATCGGATAGCTTGTTAAGTCTGCCCTTTATCTTTCGGTAAATATCTACAAAACTTATTATGCAGCGTAGCGTATCACCGCGCAAAGATTTTGCTATATTTGCGTAATTTTTTTTGTGAAAATTAAGATCTGTAATATTGCTTAAAACAATTGGGTCATAGCGCCAAATAATCTTTTGGGGGCCGATAAGATCGGACAGCTTTTTGAATATATTAAGCGAGTGTTTCACTGAAGGAGATTTAGGGTCAAGAAGTTTAGGGTTATTCATAAGAGTATATAAAAAATAATAATGATAACCCATTTGATCAAGTTCTTTAAGGTAAGGAATAATCGGGCCTGGATTGCGTGTCCAGAACACAATAAGATCAACGTTTTCAGGAGTTAGAGAAATATTTGAAATTTGAGCCGGATTGAAGGGATTAGAAACAGTGCAAAAACCTGCACGAATGCGATTCATAAACCATCTGCTGTAAAAAGCCGGGATATCAGTTCTTCTGCTTGCGCTTATTATCATATGGTTGTTTTGGCTCTAACAAAAACCCATGTTTCTTTGTTAAGGCCGGAATTTTTTGATTTGTAAGTTTTTGAATATCTTATAATGTTTGTCGTTTCCTGTTAGAATTGGAAGCCCATAAACAATTGCTGTAGCACCTATCAAAGCATCCGCAAGTTGAATAGAATGGCTTAAATAATGTTGTTCTACAAAAAACATTGCTTTGGCGGATATCTCTTCTGAAAGATAAAGAATTTTCGAGTTCCAAATATGCAGGGCCTTGCGAAGATGGTTAAGCTCAACCTTGTTTCTCATACCCTGGACTAATTCCATGTATGTTATTACTGAAATAAAGAAATCCTTTGAGTCTTCAATAGCTTTAAATGCTTTTTCATTTCCTTTCATATACCAAATGAGGATATCCGTATCGAGAAGCATTTAATATCTACCTTTTCTTAACTTTCTGACATATTCATCTACGTCTTTAATTATGTCATTATCTTTCCAAATTCCAAACAACTCATTTTTAGTGATTTCCTTCTTTTTTTCTGTATAGGGAATAAGTTTGGCGCGAGGTTTGCCGCGAAAGGTAATTATAACTTCCTCCCCCTTCTTGACGGTATCAAGTAGTCCTTTTGAATGAAACCTGAGATCTTTTGCAGTTGCTTTCATAATATCATCTCCATCTATCAAAGTTTACACTATGAAATATAAACTATGAGAAGATATATGTCAATACAGAATGTTGCATGAATATTATTCAAAATATATTGTAATTTATACAAGGGTTGTGTAGGTATCTACAAGAAACGGAAAGGCCATAATTATAGTATGACCAATTTCAACCGGAAATATAACGAGCCAGTTTCAAAACGCCCCATTTTGGCCGATCTCTGCGTTGGGCTCAAATTTCAATCCTCGAAATACTAAATGTATTCCTGTGGTTGAAATTTTCTCCCGCCTTGAGCTTGACCAAACTGAAACGTTTTGAAAGTG
>JBDRRF010000048.1:0-27204 GCA_043825875.1 Pseudomonadota bacterium
CTGATGCTCAACTACACACACATTAAGCCCTGCTTTCGCAAGATAAGACCCGGCCATTAATCCGTTATGGCCCCCTCCTGCTACGATTACATCATATTTTGACATAATTTCCTCTCCTTTCAGGTTGTTTTTTTGATTAACTAATTTTTTTTGCCACATTTAGTGGACGGCAAAATTATTTATATTCACAGTAAAAATTTGGCCGTTATCACATTATAATGTCAGACTAAAAACGTACATTTTAAAGATCATAAATATATTAAAAACTTATTCCAACCAAAGTAACTATGCTTAAATCATGCCAATATTTTAATGGTAATAATATCAATGTGATAAATATATTTATGCTTGGAAATTTACAATATAAAAAACATTTTTATGATATGCCGCAATCGGCTATATAGCATATGGTAGAATATACTAAATATCATAAATATAATAGATAGGCTTTCCGGCACAGTAAGCAGAAACAACAGCAGAAGATTAAGAAAATACAGTTAGAAATTTTGTAAAAAGCAAATGGATTATTAATAATACTATTCTACAATAACGTCAAATGCTATTAATACAAGCAGTAATTATTGTGAAGTTGTGATGTTAATAGTTTGCGATTTTAATCAGAATATTTCCGCAAATAATTTTCTATCCCGGCATGTGCCAAAAGGCCTAAATCATGGCGCTTATTTCGGTCATTTAGTTCACAATGTCAAGCAAAAATGAATGTTTTGCTTGAGCCTTGATACTTTAATAAAGAGTCAACAAGCGGTTTTTTTTATACGGTTTTTATCTGGCGGGAAAGTCTTAACACTCTCCCGCCATTTGAAGAAAACAGATAATAAAGCTAAAAGGTAAAAAGATGGATTCCACCCGTCAGATACATTTCAGTACCAGTTACATAGCTTGCTCTTTCTGAGCAAAGGTAAACTATTGAATCGGCGATTTCATCAGGGTTTGCGGGTCGCAGAAATACAGTTCGTTTTTCCAGTCTTTTTCTCATGTCTTCACGGATAGTTGGATAGATTTCTGTTGCGATAATACCAGCCACAATGCTGTTGGCGGTAATATTATTTCTTCCTCCTTCCAGAGCTACTGTCCTCATAAGACCGGTAACACCGCTTTTAGAAGCCGAATAACTTGCTTGGCCAAATCCGCCTAAAGCCCCGGCAACCGAAGACATAGTTACTATACGACCCCAATTCTGGGCTTTCATACCGGAAAAACAGGCTTTGGTCACATAATAAGTTCCTGTAAGGTTAACAGCTATATCTCTTAACCATAAGCTATCTTTCATCTTATCAATCGGAGCCATATTATCTAAAACTGCGGCATTGTTAACCAGAATATCAACCGCTTTCCATTTGGATGTAATATCTTGAAGCATTTCTTCCAGTTTTTCCGGTTTGGTGATATCACATTCATAACCGATAGCTTCAGCACCTAAAGCTTTAATTTCTTCAACAACCTTATCGACGCCTTCCTTTTTAACATCGGCGATAACTAATTTACATCCTTCCTGAGCCAATTTTAAAGAAACTATGCGGCCAAGACCTCCGCCTGATCCGGTAACTAATGCAACTTTATCTTTAATTCCTAAATCCATATTTCCTCCTGTATTTCATGCTTATTGAATTCGCAAAAATCAAATTTACACGATGATCCCATCACAAATATAGGACAAAGCAAATTTGATACAAAAAATTTATTTCCCTTTGAAATTCGGTTTTCTCTTTTCAAGAAAAGCCGCCACACCCTCTGTTTTATCTTCAGTGGAAAAAAGCAGTGCAAATGATTGAGACTCCATTTTTAATGCCGATTCCAGATCCATGTTGATTCCGGCATTAACAACCGCCTTGGTAATCTTCAAAGCCATAGCCGGTTTGGAGGCCATTTTTTTGGCCATTTTATTAACTTCATCTGATAGGCTATCTACCGGAACTACTTTATTTACTAAATTTATACGAAGAGCTTCAGCAGCATTTATTATATCTCCCGTATAAAGTAATTCCTTGGCTTTGGCTATGCCGACAATTCTTGTTAATCTCTGCGTTCCGCCTGATCCGGGAATAATTCCCAGGTTGATTTCAGGTTGTCCTAATACCGAAGTGTCAGAAGCAATTCTTAAGTCACAAGCCAGTGCCAATTCAA
The DNA here is from genome assembly GCA_043825875.1 of Pseudomonadota bacterium. Classification (GTDB taxonomy): domain Bacteria; phylum Desulfobacterota; class Desulfobacteria; order Desulfobacterales; family RPRI01; genus RPRI01. The sequence goes on from JBDRRF010000048.1 coordinate 2,146, forward strand.
GCCCGCCGCCCAAACAAAAACCACTAATAGCTGCTATAGATGGTTTTTCAAGCTTATCTAAATCCGAAATAGGACTCGTCCGGCTGAAGTCATACGCTTGCATAGGCGAGTTAACACTTTGTACAAGGTTTATATCCGCACCGGCTGCAAAATATTCATTTCCTCCGGTTAAAACCACTACCTTTACTTCATCATCTGTAGAAATCGCTTTTACCAGGTCCGATAATTCCTCTATCATTTGACCATTAATAGCGTTTTTCTGTTTGGGACGGTTTAAGGTAATTGTTCCGATACCGTTTTCTTTATTGAAAGTTAAAGTCGAATAATCCATGATTCTATTCCCTTCTCAATTCATCGGTTAATAAATACGAAGCATTATGCATAAGTCTCACTATTTTACAAGCTATTACTTCGGGCAAGAGTTTCTTGTCAAGAATTTTATTCCCGGAAAACGTTTGACTCCATAAGATATAATTTATTGCTCATTAAATATTTCACACATCTTTGAATACCGAAACACACAAATCACCAAGAGTGCCGAGATTCTCACATATATGTATTCCACTTTTCTTCATTGCTTCGATTTTTCCCTGGGCAGTTCCACTATTACCGCTTATAATTGCGCCCGCATGTCCCATCCGGCGCCCTGGCGGAGCCGTTAGCCCTGCTATAAAACCTATGACAGGTTTTGTTAGATTCTTTGAAATAAACTCAGAGGCTTCTTCCTCAGCGGTTCCGCCTATTTCTCCAACCATTACAATTCCTTTGGTTTGGGGATCGTTTTGGAAAGCATCAAGGCAATCTATAAAACTTGTTCCATTTACCGGATCACCTCCAATACCTATGCAGGTAGTCTGGCCTATCCCTTTTTGTGTCAGCTGATGAACAACCTCATATGTGAGAGTGCCTGACCTTGATACAACCCCTATAGGTCCACCAGGTTGATGGATATGTCCTGGCATAATTCCGACTTTACACTCTCCCGGTGTGATTATTCCGGGACAATTCGGCCCTATTATGCGGCTTTTTTTGCCGGAAATATAATTTTTAACTTTCATCATATTCATAACCGGAATCCCTTCGGTAATCACCACAATCAAAGGAATACCAGCATCAGTTGCTTCCATAATTGCATCTGATGTAAAAGGAGGAGGCACAAAAATCATGCTACAGTTAGCTCCTGTTTTTTCCACTGCTTCATTTACTGTGTTAAAAACAGGCACTTCATCCATTTTCTGTCCCCCTTTTCCGGGGGTAACTCCAGCAACAACATTGGTTCCATAAGCAACACACTGACGCGTATGAAATTGCCCTTCTTTTCCTGTAACACCCTGGACAACAAGTTTTGTATCCTTATTAACAAAAATACTCAATTTCTATTCCCTCGCGTATATGTAAAACTATATAAAATAGCATAACCATGCTAAGAATAAATAAAACCTTACTAAAAACAATTCTCAGGAAGTATTTAAATCAAGAGTTTACGATACCGGCCACTTTATTGGCAGCATCCTGCAAATCAACAGCCGTAATAAGATTAAGCCCTGAATCCGAAAGAATTTTCCTTCCTATTTCCACATTTGTTCCTTCCATGCGGATAACAACCGGTACGGCAATACCCGTTTTTTTTGCTGCCTGAACAACGCCTTCTGCAAGAACATCACATCTTAAGATACCGCCGAAAATATTTATGAAAATTCCTTTTACATTCTTATCTCCGAGTATAATCTTAAAGCCGTTTTCAACCATTTCGGCACTAGCTCCGCCACCAACATCAAGGAAATTGGCAGGCTCGGCTCCTGCAAGCTTTATGATATCCATAGTAGCCATTGCAAGCCCTGCACCATTTACCATATTTCCTACATTCCCATCCATTTTGATGTAGTTCAGATTATATTTGGATGCTTCTACTTCAAGGGGATCTTCTTCATCAATATCCCTATATTCAAGTATGTCTTTGTGGCGGAAAAGGGCATTATCATCAAAGGTTATTTTTGCATCAAGAGCAATAACCTTATCTTCAGCAGTAATTACTAGAGGATTTATTTCAAGAAGAGAACAGTCATAGTCTACAAAAAGCTTATAAAGGCTATTTAGCATTCCGGTGAATTCTTTTACGGCACCTTCCGGCAAATTAAGCCCGTAAGCTGCATGCCGGCAATGGTATGGATAGATCCCGGCAACCGGATCAACAAAAATTTTAATGATCTTTTCCGGTGTCTTCTCAGAAACTTCCTCAATATCCATGCCTCCGGCCTCACTGGCCATAATAACATTTTTTGCAGTAGACCGATCAGGAATAATTGAAAGGTAAAGTTCTTTTTTGATATTAAGTCCCTGTTCGACCAACACCTTTTTAACAAATCTTCCTTCAGGTCCTGTCTGATTGGTGACAAGTGTCATTCCTAAAATACTTTCAGCTGTACTTCTTGTTTCATCAGTGGATTTGGCAAGCTTTACACCTCCTCCTTTACCGCGTCCGCCGGCATGAATCTGTGCCTTTACAACAACCGGAAAACCACCAAGCGTATCTGAAACCTTAACCGCTTCTTCAGGACTGAACGCAACGCCTCCCATCGGAACAGGAATGCCGTACTTTTTGAATAATTCCTTTGCCTGGTATTCATGAATTTTCATACTATGTTAGTTTCCTTTTAAACCATAGGAGATCTTTTTAAGAACGTTCGATTTTGCTAAAACTCAAGAGCTATCCGAAGTATAGCAGATAGAATATATAATATATCCGATAGTTTAATAAATATTGCCCAAGCCTTGAAGCGTATTTACCAAACGGACAAAAGGGAGCGTTTACTAAAGGTCTCTATATATTTCATATGTGTTGGTTAATTTTTAATTATGACTTTTCACGAGATTACCATTTGAAGATAAAATCGTGAAAAGTACACCATTTACTAACCTATTACACATAAAACAGCGTCTTTGGGAACGGAATCTCCGCTTTTAAAATTTATGGTCTTTATTACTCCGTCTGCCGGTGAAGGAAGGGCATTTTCCATTTTCATTGCTTCAAGGATTACAATCGTATCCCCTTTCTTAACCTCATCTCCAACTTCTTTTGAATATGAAATTATCATCCCTGGCATCGGTGCATTAAGAGTAACCCCGTCTGCTGCAACTGGTTTAGGAGCTTTTTCTTTGGCAGGTGATCCGGCAGGCTTTGGTGCCGTAGCCTGTTGTGGCGCAGTAGGTTCAACCTGCTGAATATAATTGACAACCGGTGCTGCCCCGCCTATTTCTTCAACTCCAACTTCAAAATTTTCCCCGTCTATAACAACATTAAATCTACGCAATGTGTCCCCCTTTGTTGGAACGTTATTCTTTTCGACTTTTTCAACAAGCACTCCTGCTTTTGCCTTGGCTATGATTTCCTGTTCCGCCTTAACCTGCTCAAGGGTTCTGGGTTTTACTTCTTCAGGAGGCTCTTCTTTGCCATATTTCCATCTTAAAAACTTTTTACCGGTAACCGGATAAAGCGCATAAATCAACACATCATCAATATCAGTGGTAAGATCCTTGACAGCTTCTTTTGCTTTTTCAAGTTCAGGTTCAAGCACTTCAGCAGGCCTGCATGTAATTGGTTTTTCACCGCGAGGATATCCCTTAAGAGCTTTTTTCTGAAGCTCCTTATTTATCGGAATGGCGGTTTTACCATACAAACCGTAGCACAGATCTTTCACCTGAGCGGTGATCATTTTATATCTTTCATTTTCATCATCAAACAATACATTATTAACCGTCTGAATACCTACTATCTGGCTGGTAGGTGTAACAAGCGGAATTTGACCCAAATCTTTTCTTACTTTCGGTAATTCTTCATAAACCTTATCTATCTTGTCAAGCGCATCCATTTCTTTTAGCTGGTTAACAAGATTAGAAAGCATTCCGCCAGGAGTTTGATGTAGAAGAACATTAATATCTATGATAGATACTTTTGAATCATCAAGCAGATGTTTGTATTTGGGAAGAATATCTCTTTCAAGTATTTCATTGATTGCTGCAAGATGTTTTATGTCAAAACCCGTGTCCCTGCTTGTCCCGAGAAGGGTCATAACAAGCGGCTCAATTGCGGCATGAGATGTTCTGTATGCGTAAGGAGTCATGCATGTATCTATAATATCAACTCCAGCCTCAATTGCTTTTAAATGTGACATAGGAGACATGCCCGAAGTAAAATGGCTGTGAAGATGTACAGGAACCTTCACGGCTTCTTTTAAAGCTTTCACAAGATCATATGCATCATAAGGAGCTATTATACCGGCCATATCTTTAATGCAAATACTATCCGCGCCCATCTTTTCAAGCTCTTTTGCCTTATTAACGTAATACGCAAGATTATAAACATCGCCGCCCATCCTGGGTTCCGTCATGGTATAGCATAAGCAGCCCTGAAAATGCTTTCCGCAACTCTTTATTACTGGAACTACCGTTTCAAAATTACGGAAATCATTTAACGCATCAAAAGTCCTGAATATATCCATACCGTTTTCTGCCGTTCTTTCAACAAAGGCCCGTGCTACATCGTCCGCATAATTTCTGTATCCCACAAGATTCTGCGCGCGAAGAAGCATGGAAAATGGGGTCTTTTTAATATACCGTTTAAGAGTCCTTATTCTTTCCCACGGATCTTCATTCAAAAAGCGGTGCATGGTATCAAAAGTTGCTCCACCCCATACTTCCATAGCCCAGAACCCAACATCATCCATCATTTCGGCAACAGGAATCATGTCTTCAGTTCGCCCTCTTGTAGCAAACAAAGACTGATGCCCGTCGCGAAGGCTCAAATCCAACACCGAGACCGGATTTTTAGCTTTAGGCCTGTCGTTTCCGTATTTCATGGCCGCTTTTTTAACTTTATCATGATCGGTCATATTATAATTCTCCAATTAAATATCATTACAAAGCTTCCGGTTTGATCCTTTATAGTACAAGGGGGCAAGGGTTCGAGGATCCCAGGGTTCAAGGTTAATAAACAAAGGATCTTCCCCTTGACCCCTTGAATCCTTGAACCCATTATTCTTATCCGTTAGAACCGGATGCAGTAGGCAACTATTATCTTGCCTTATTAAACGTCCTGAACTGCATAAGGCTTCGCATCTGCATAATATCCTGTCTGCCACTCATCCCCCATACATTGGGCATGGCTTGCGTACCAGTACCTGGCATTGCCGCCTGCTTTGCAGATAAAGCCTGTTCTTCGGTACTTATATAATGCATTATTGTTGCAGATATTACTGCAGCAGTTTTTTTGCTTACTTTCATAATATTATATTTCCTCAACCATTAATAATGTGAAATTTACAGCATGATAAATAAGACTTTTACAAAGGAATATTTCCATGTTTCTTGGATGGTCTTATCTCACGCTTGGTGCACATTATTTCAAGAGCATCTATCAGACGCTGTCTGGTTGTGCTCGGCACGATAACGGCATCAATATAGCCTCTTCTTGCAGCGCAATACGGGTTGGAAAACAAATCCTCATATTCTTTTATCTTTTCCTTGCGCTTTTTTACAGGATCTTTGGCTTCTTTGATTTCTTTACGGTGAATTACATTCGCTGCTCCGGCGGCCCCCATTACGGCAATTTCAGAACTAGGCCATGCAAATGCCATATCCGCACCAAGATCTTTAGAGCACATTGCAAGATAAGATCCGCCATAATCCTTTCTAGTTACAAGCAACATCTTAGGAACTGTCGCCTCGGAATAGCTCCAGAGAAGCTTTGCCCCGTGACGGATAATTCCGCTCCATTCCTGATCGCTTCCCGGGAGATAACCGGGAACATCGGCAATGGTGAGAAGAGGAATGTTGAAAGAATCACAAAATCTTATAAATCTTGTGGCTTTATCGGAAGCATTTATATCAAGGCATCCGGCTTTTTCATTTGGCTGGTTTGCTATTATTCCGACACTTCTTCCGTTAAGTCTTGCAAAACAGATTATAATATTACGGGCATAATATTGATGGGGTTCGAAAAATTCTCCACTATCAACAATAGATCTTATTATATCCTTCATATCATAAGACTGGTTTGTGCTGTCAGGAATTATTTCATCCAATTGAGGAGCTAAGCGAGCAGGATCATCGCCGGAAAGAACTATTGGAGGATCTTCCATATTATTTGCAGGCAGATATGAAAGGAGCTTTTTGATATTCATGATTGTATCAGTATCATTTTCACAGGCAAAATGGGCGACTCCGCTTTTTTCATTGTGAGTCATTGCTCCGCCAAGCTCTTCAAAGGTTATTTGTTCACCTGTAACCGATTTGATAACATCAGGCCCTGTAATAAACATATAGCTTGTGTTTTTTACCATGAAAATAAAGTCTGTCATAGCCGGAGAATAAACCGCACCACCTGCTGTTGGGCCCATTATAGCTGATATCTGGGGTATAACACCGGAAGCAAGTGAGTTGCGGTAAAAGATCTGGCCATAACCGGAAAGAGCATCAACTCCTTCCTGGATTCTTGCACCGCCCGAATCATTAAGTCCTATGCAGGGAACTCCGGCTTTTAACGCAAGATCCATTACTTTGCATATCTTTTTGGCATGCATTTCACCAAGACTTCCTGCTCTTGCGGTAAAATCCTGTGAAAATGCAAAAGCCGGCCTTTTATCAATCAAACCATGCCCTGTTATAACTCCATCCGCAGGGATTTCCACTTTTTCCATATCAAAATTTACACAGCGATGAGTGACAAACATATCAATTTCCCGGAATGTACCGGGATCAAACAAAAGGTTCAGCCTGTCTCTCGCTGTCAAACGTCCATCCTTACAATGTTTTGCAACTGCCTTATCACCGCCCATCATGAGGGTTTTGGCTTCACGATCTTTAAGATCCTTAATCTTATCTTTCACAATACCCATAACAAAGTTCCTTTCTTCATATTTTACATCAAGCCTGTTTCTTATAGGTAACACTTTTATTGTCAAGAAAAAAAAGAAGTTCACCTGATGCAATAGTCGGAGCTTTAGTTCCGCTTTCAACATCACGGATTATTTTTGGAAGACTCTTTTTCACATCAGGATTGCCAAAAAATCTTTCCTTAAGCCCTTCTTTAACAAGTGCCCACATCCAGTTTACCATCTGTTTTTTTCTGTTTTTCTCAAGTTCCCCGCTTTTTGTCATTTTATTTCTGTGATCAATAACAATGTCCCAGATTTCATTTAGTCCCTTCATTTCCATAGAACTGCAAATAACAACCGGTGGTGACCATGTTTGTGATGGCGGTGCAATAATGTGAAGAGCCGATTCATATTCCGACCGTGCTTTTTTAGCCTTTTGCACATTATCGCCATCTGCTTTGGTTATAGCTACGGCGTCTGCAATTTCCAGAACCCCTTTTTTTATACCCTGATACTCGTCTCCTGCACCGGCCAACATGAGAACAAGGAAAAAATCAACCATAGAAGATACTTCGGTTTCAGACTGACCAACTCCTACAGTTTCAACAATTATTACGTCAAAACCGGCAGCTTCAAAAACAAGCATTGTTTCTCTTGTTTTTCTTGCCACTCCTCCCAAAGTATCCCCCGAAGGAGACGGTCTTATAAAAGCATTTGGCTCTATGGAAAGCTTTTCCATGCGCAGCTTGTCAGCCATAATGCTTCCACCGCTTCTTTTGCTGCTGGGATCAACAGCCAAAACCGCTAACTTGTGGCCTTTATTGACAAGCGTCATTCCGAAGCTTTCAATAAACATACTTTTTCCTACACCCGGAACGCCGGTAACACCCAAACGTACAGCTTTTCCCGTGTAAGGCAAAAGCAGGTCAACAATGGTTCCTGCAAGATCATAATGGGACGGATGAGAACTTTCTATTAAAGTTATTGTTTTAGCCAGAATACGCCTGTTTCCTTCAATAACCCCATTTACATAATACTGCGGATCATCCGGCATTTTATTTGTCAGCATATCACTATATAGGATTCAAGGATTCAAGGGTTCAAGGGTTCAAGCGAATAGATGTTTTTTCCATGGCCCCTTGCCTTTATAAATACCTGCTATCCCTCCCTTATCTATTAACAGCTCACAGCATTATGAGCTTACGAAATATTCTATTTCCGGCTTTCAAAAAGAGCATTTAATACCTTGTTGGAAGACTCAGTGATCGGTGTGCCTGGACCAAATATTCCAACAGCGCCTGCTTTGTACAGAAAGTCGTAATCTGAAGGAGGAATTATGCCTCCCACAACAACAAGAATATCTTTTGCGCCTTCAGCTTTAAGGGCTTCAATGAGTTGTGGTACAAGCACCTTGTGACCTGCTGCAAGGCTTGAAACTCCGACAACATGAACGTCATTTTCTACAGCCATACGTGCAGCCTCTTCCGGTGTCTGGAACATCGGGCTTATATCGACATCAAACCCCAGATCGGCAAAAGCGGTGGCAACAACCTTAACGCCGCGGTCATGCCCATCCTGGCCCATTTTTGTCAGTAAGATTCTCGGTCTTCTTCCATCTATCTCAAAAAATTCATCCGTTCTTTTCTTGATGGAAGCAATTATCTCACTGTCTCCATATTCAGAGGCAAAAACTCCCGAAATACACTGTGTAGTGGCAACAAATCTTCCGAATACTTTTTCCATGGCATCCGTAATCTCCCCTATTGTCGCTCTGGCGCGCACAGCCGGAAGACATGCTTCAAGAAGATTGCCACCGGATTCAGCGCAGTTGGTTATTGCTTCAAGTGTTTTTTGGACTTCGGCTGCGTTTCTTTTCGCCTTGATTTCCTTTAGTCTTGCAACCTGCTCCTCACGTACAGTGGCCGACACCTCAAGAACATCAAGCGGTATTTCTTCTTCCATTTTATATTTATTCACACCGACAATAACATCTTTGCCCTGATCTATTCTTGCCTGTTTTCTCGCTGCTGCCTCTTCAATTCTCATTTTAGGCATGCCGGTAGTAATGGCTTTAGCCATTCCGCCAAGATCTTCGATTTCTTTTATTATCTTTTTTGATTCAGTAATAATGGCATTGGTAAGTGATTCAACATAATATGAGCCGCCGAGAGGATCTACAACATGGCATACCTGGGATTCTTCCTGGACGATGATCTGTGTATTTCTTGCAACTCTTGCCGAAAAATCCGTCGGCAATCCTACAGCTTCATCAAAAGCATTGGTATGCAAAGACTGTGTTCCGCCAAGTACTGCCGAAAGGCATTCCAAGGTTGTCCTTATTATATTATTATAAGGATCCTGTTGAGTAAGGCTCCAGCCGGATGTTTGGCAATGGGTTCTTAACATCAAAGACTGCTTCTTTTTTGGATTAAACTGGCTCATTATATCGGCCCAAAGATAACGGGCTGCTCTTAGCATTGCTATATCCATGAAAAAATTCATTCCTATTCCGAAGAAAAAGGAAAGACGTGGAGCAAAAGCATCTATATCAAGTCCTGCCGCAAGTGCTGCTTTTGCGTACTCAAGGCCATCGGCCAGAGTAAACGCAGTCTGTAAAACCGAACTTGCTCCGGCTTCCATCATATGGTAACCGCTTATGCTGACCGTATTGTATTTAGGCATATTTCTTGAGCAGAATCCGATAATATCGGATATGATTCTCATGGACGGTTCGGGTGGATAGATATATGTGTTTCTTGTAAGGTATTCTTTTAAAATATCATTTTGAATGGTACCGTTTAATTTTTCATGTGCAACACCTTGTTCTTCCGCAGCAACAATGTAACCTGCAAGAATGGGAAGAACAGCGCCGTTCATAGTCATCGATACGGACATCTCATCAAGCGGAATCTGGTCAAACAGGATTTTCATATCTTCTATTGAATCTACTGCAACTCCGGCTTTACCGACATCACCCACTACTCTGGGATGGTCTGAATCATAACCCCTGTGAGTAGCAAGGTCGAAAGCAACGGAAAGCCCTTTTTGCCCTGCGGCAAGATTTCTTCTGTAAAACGCATTTGATTCTTTCGCAGTTGAAAAACCGGCATATTGCCGTATAGTCCATGGCCTTCCAGCATACATACTGGCCTTGACCCCTCTGACGTAAGGTTCAAATCCGGGAAGAGAATTGACAAATTCCAGACCCTCAAGATCTTCTGCAGTATAAAGCGGTTTCACCGTGATACCTTCGGGTGTTTGCCAGTTTAGAGATTCTACGGGCTTTTTGGTTTCTTTTGCACATAACTCAGCCCAATCATTTATATTCGGCATTTCATATACTCCTTCAAACAACAAATTAATTTAATTTATGATAAATATTTTGCAAACCTTTCTTATTTTCTTTCGCACAACTCAACCAAAACTCCGCATGTTGCCTTTGGATGTAAGAAAGCAATCCTGGCTCCACCTGCACCTTTACGGGCTTTTTCATCGATGAGCTTGATGCCTTTTGCTTTTAATTCTTCCAAAGCGGCATCAATATCATCTACACGAAAAGCAATATGCTGAACGCCTTCTCCGCGTTTTTCAAGATATTTTGCAATTGGTCCATCCGCAGAAGTAGATTCCAAAAGTTCAACTTCGCTTTCTCCTACAGGCAAAAATGCCGTGGTCACTTTCTGTTCTTCAACAGTTTCATCGCCAGCATATGATAAACCCAAAACATCGGTCCAGAAATTTTTCTTTTCGTCAATTTTACTTACAGCAACTCCAATATGGTCAATTTTTAAAATTTTCATAAATTACTCCTGCTATTAAAATCTATTTAAAAATATTTACGAACTTAAAACAATATCCATCGTAATTGATACTTTCTCAAAAAACAAAAGATATTTAAGTTTAACATGGATTTGAAATCCCACGCCACACCATTTCAAAGAGTGAGTTGGCATTTGCTACCAAACTTTCTTTCTGGCCCCGGGAAACCCACATAAAAAACGACCGTTGTACAAAACCCAACATGAAATCCAGCAGAATTCCTGCACGCACATCAGGATTTAAAACACCTTCTTTCTGGCCCTCGTGCAAAACCTCAAGAAAAAGGTTTATCATTTTCTTTTGTTGAAAAGTTTTATCCGACATCCATGTTTTCATGGGAAGCGTCATAAATAATATTTTCCCAAGCTCAGGATTCTTTTCATAATAGTCCATTTGAACCCAAAAAACTTTTCGCAGCTTCTCCTTTAAATCCTCTATGCCTTGAAGGTGGTCAATAATCCTGTCTGTAAGTCTTCCTATCCAGATATCCGCAACTGCAAAAACAAGCCCTTCTTTGCTTCCGTAATGACCATAAATAACATTTAAGCTGACCCCGGCTTTTTTGGCTACAGTGCGTATATTTGCTTTATGGAAATCCGATTCGGAAAAAATTTCCAGAGCAGCCTCTTCAAGCCGTTTTTGAGTTTCCGGTTTAAAAACTTTGTTACTATTCTTATTATTCTTGTTTTCGTCTTTCAAAATATACCCATTATAACATAATGATTTTAAAGCAAAATAGCTTGTGGCATAAATATTTTATAAAATTTATCTGCCTTTTAGAAATGATGTTCTCATATAAAATAATTAACAACATATTGATATTAATATTAAATAAATTCGAACTTAAATCGGGGTATAGAAAATTCAAAACAACGTTTATTTTTGTGTATATGAATGAATATGTTCTGTCAACTACAAAAAATTGGTTGAAAGTTACAGGCTAAGAGTTTTGAATAATTCATATTTACCACATTAAGATATGGCTTTAAAATAAAAGATGTATAAAGATACCAACTTGTATTGACAGATAATACCTTTTTTTGCATACTTTCAGTGGATAACAAAATAATAACAGGAGGTTTTTGTGGAATTTGACTGCATAATATATGACAAGTCGGATATGGTAGCTACAATAAAGCTGAACCGCCCCAAGGTTCTTAATGCCATGAATAAACAATTATGGATTGATTTACAGGTTGCGCTTGATGATGCAGGCAATGATCCGAATATTAAGGCTCTTATAATAACAGGGGAGGGGCGTGCTTTTTCAACAGGTGCGGATCTTAAGGAATCTAAAACAAGAAGCGCTGAAGCTTACCGTGATTACCTTAAAGAGTTGCAGGAAGCATCCCGAAAAATCATCCGTTTTGAAAAACCTACAATTGCTGCAATTAACGGATTTGCTCTTGGATCAGGGTATGAACTTGCTCTTGCATGTGATATTCGAATTGCTGCAGATGACGCACAAATCGGTTCTCCTGAAGCAAGAGTTAATTCTTCCGTCACAGGTGGTGCCATGCGTCTCATCCAGAAACTTATCGGACCCGGTAAAGCAAAAGAACTTCTCTTTACAGCAAAAAATATCGATGGCAAAGAAGCTGAAAGGATAGGGCTTGTTAACCTTTCTGTTTTGCCGGAAATACTTATTGAAACTGCGAGAAATATGGCAAAGGAAATTTCGCAGAATTCCTCATTTTCTTTAAAGATGATAAAAAAGGGTCTTAATATGGCAGATGAGGTAAGTATGGAGGCGCTTATGGAATATGAAATCGAAGCTTGCCTTGCCTGTGTTTCTACAAAAGAAAGAGAAGCATCGTTAAAGGATTTTGAGGAGAGGAAAAAAACTTAGTTTTTATAATCTTCACTCTGTAAAACAAAAACAGAAAGGTGAAAAATGCCGTTAGACAAAATTTTAGATGCTGAATCTGTTGCTATTGTGGGAGCCTCAAAAACCGATACGAAACGTGGTTTCCAGGCAATTCGTACACTGCTTGATGAAAAATTTGAGGGAAAGATTTTCCCGGTTAACCCCAAAGAAAACAAGATACTTGGGATTCCATGTTATAATAAGGTTTCAGATATACAGGAGCCCGTTGATATTGTACTTATAACTACTCCGGCCAGTACTATCCAGGCGGTGTTGAAAGATTGCGGCAAAAAAGGTGTTGCGGGCGCAGTTATAATCGCAGGGGGCTTCAGAGAGCTTGGGGAAAAAGGCAGAAAAGTCGAAGAAGAACTGATTGAAACGGCAAGAGAGCATAAGATCAGAATAATCGGGCCTAATACTTCCGGTATGATGAATGTGAAAAGTAATCTTAATCTTGTTGGCTTACATGATGTTCCAAAGGGAGATATTGCCCTTATATCGCAAAGCGGAAATATGGCCTTAAGTCTCATAACGGAAGCCAGGTTAAAAAGCAGAAAAGGCTTTTCATATTATGTCGGGGTTGGAAATGAGCTTGATATAAGGTTTCATGAATATCTTGAATTTTTCAAAAATGACCCCGATACAAAGGCAATACTTATGTATGTTGAAGGAATGCGCGATGGTCGGCGTTTTCTTCAGGAAGCATACAAAACCTCATTGCATAAACCAATTATACTTCTTAAAAGCGGTCGATCCGTAACAGGCCAACTTTCAGCCGGATCACATACCGGGGCATTGGCAGGAATGTCAGAGGTATCAAAATCGGCCTTTAAAAGAGCCGGTATTATTGTGATTGAAAAGTCAGATGCTCTTTTTCCTGTAGCAGAATCCCTTTCAAATCTTCCCCTTATTAAGAATAACCGGATTGCAATATTGGCGGATGGTGGGGGCCATGCTACCATAGCTGCCGATATATTGTCCGATTTGGGAGTATTAATTCCCGAACTTAGTGAACAGACTCAGCAAAAATTAAACAAAATTCTTCCTTTTACAGCTTCAGTCAGAAATCCGGTTGATGTGGCAGGCGGTACCGATTCAGATCCAACACTCTTTGCCGATTGTGCCCGAATCATTTTAAAAGATCACAATGTGGGAGGTTTGTTAATGGTCGGGCTTTTCGGAGGCTATGGCATTCGTTTTGCGGAAAGTCTTTCATTGCAGGAAGAAGATGCCGCACACCAATTGGGTAAACTTGTTACAAAGCAACACAAACCCATTGTAGTGCACAGCCTATACAGTTCTGTAAAACCACGTGCTCTTGATCTTTTGCGATATTATAAAGTTCCGGTCTATGATTCTCTGGATGTTTCCTGTAGATGCATTGCCGCTTTATCAGAGCGAGGCCAGTACATAGATGAATATCATGCCAAGATAAATTTTATCTTTAACTGGAGACAAAAAGCAAAACCGGAAGGTACCAATATTATTAATACAGCGATTAAAGAGAACCGCCGGTATTTACTTGAGCCTGAAGCTAAACAGCTTTTAAGGATTCACGGGGCTCCTGTAAGCAATGATTCTCTGGCCAAAACAGCAGAGGAAGCAGTCAAATTTGCAGAAAAATATAATGATAAAGTTGCCCTTAAAATTGTATCTCCTGACATACTCCACAAAAGTGATGCAGGGGGTGTATGCCTTAATCTTAAAACCGGCAGTGAAATCAAAAAAGCTTTTAAAGATATAATGAATAACGCATTAAAATACAAACCTGATGCGGATATACGCGGGGTTCTTGTTTCACCAATGGCGAAAAAAGGCCTTGAAACAATAATAGGAACAAAGATTGACGACCAGTTCGGGCCGGTAATCATGTTTGGTCTGGGTGGTATTATGGTGGAAGTATTAAAAGATGTATCTTTCAGGGTTTTACCGATTTCTCCCCGTTCGGCAAGACACATGATGGATGAAATTAAGGGGTCGGTTTTACTAAACGGCATAAGGGGAGAAAAACCTTATGATAAAGCGGCGGTTAGAAAATTATTGCTGCTTTGCTCCGAACTGATTGAATCCTATCCTGAGATTATGGAAATGGATTTAAATCCTGTGATTGTTTATGAAACCGGTATCCAGATTGTTGATGCGCGTATTATTTTAAACGATAAATGCTCGTTGGATATAAACACTGTAAAGGAATAAGATTTTTTGAGTTTTTACGAACGCACCATAATTGGATTTTTATAAATAATGATAGATTTTAATAACGCAGAATTTTATAGTTGGGTAGTACTGCCGGCTCTTGTTTTTTTTGCAAGACTTATTGATGTTTCCATCGGTACTATAAGAATTATATATGTTTCAAAAGGCATTAAATTTCTTGCCGCGTTATGCGGCTTTTTTGAAGTTCTTGTGTGGCTGGTTGCTATAACACAAATCATGCAGAATTTATCCAATTGGTTGATTTATATCACCTATGCCGCAGGCTTTGCTTCAGGTAATATTGTCGGAATTTTCCTTGAGGAAAAACTTGCTGTAGGTTATGTGGCCCTGAGGATAATTGCACAAAAAGACGCACAGGAACTGGTTGATCATATAAGAGAAAAAAATTACGGGGTAACGGTTTTCGGAGCAAGCGGGCTTAACGGAAAGGTTCGGCTGGTATTTACAATAGCTAAAAGAAAAGATATTCCTGAACTTGTAGAAATAATAAAAAAATATAACCCCAGAGCATTTTACTCAATAGAAGATGTTAAAATGATAAGCAACGGTACTACAGGTTTGGCTCCAAAAAACATTTTTGGAGCAGGATATTTTTTGAGAAAATAAATTTTCACCGCTTCTTTTCAATCTGTTCCGGAACTATCCGTTCACCGGGATATACCCTGCGCTCATTTTTGGGTGTGGGGTGCTTAACTGAAGGCCAGTGGCCGGGTTGAGGTTCTACTCCTTCCACCGCTACATCGCCTGGTGCAGTGTCTTTTTCCACCGGATACTTGCGGATATTTACATCTTTTACCGTTGCGCTAAACTCAATGGCAATATTATTTGGATCAAAAGTATAAATAGAGTGAATAAATCCGTGATCCACCACCTCGGATACCCACACGCCTGCGGCATCAAGACGATCTTTAAGTTGCCACAGCGCATCATCATCAGCGACTTCCAATGATACATGGTCGAAGGCGAAAGGGCCTTTAACCGGAGCCCCATGATCTTTTTCTGGAATAGGTTTAACATCAGACCACTCAAAAAAAGCAATCATATCATGAGCGGTAATTTCAAAGAAATACTGACGATACCCAGGCCTGCCGTACTTGGCCACCAAACGCATACCCAGCAAGTCCCGCCAGAAACGTATGGTTTGATCAAGATCACTGGTTGCCATTGCCAGGTGATTTATACCGGTATATTTTATCATAGGAAAGTATCAAATTATCTTTTATTTTGGACTCGTAGAAACCAAATACAGACGGCAAAGTAAAAAGCTCATTATGCAAGGCGCGCAAGTCTTGAGGAATGAAGCGTACTTAATGGTACGCTGCAATGACGAAAGATGAAGCGCAACACAGCAGAATGACTTTTTACGAAGCCGTCAATCTTTAAATACCAGCTTTCCGCCCAGAAATCCGGCAATCCCGGCAGCTCCCAGCACTATAAGGCCAAGGCCAACATAGATCCAGCGCTGTTCGGATTGAGCGGAGATTATATTTGGATTAATGCCGCGCCAGATTACCATAATCGCGGCCAATAAGGTTACAATCCCTCCGCATATTATTTTGGTTCTGAATAAAGCGGTCATTTTCCCACCGTATTTTATATGCCACTCATTATATCCTGAAAAAAGGACCAGGGGCATTGTCAGAAGAACAAAAACCATATTGTAAAATGCAGCTTGTCCCAAAGTATAAAAATCAAATACAGCGGCAATAAAAATGAACAACACCGCAGCCGGCAAGACGCCATTCGGGATATGAACGGAAATCGGATGGGCATGATGTTTAACCATCAGGTTTCTTATCTTGCTATATGAACTTTTTTTATCCGCAGCGGATGTATTCTGCTCTTTTGTGCTGCCTGGTTTGGAAGCTGTTTTACCTGCTTTTTCTTCTTTGCCGGTAATTTCGATGAACTTGCTGCGATCCGCTCCGCAAACCGGGCATTTTTCAGGTGGCTCATTGCCTGTATGAATATATCCGCAAACTGTACATTCCCATTTACGCATTGCCATTCTCCTTAATATAAATAATCGGTTATTTTTTTACCGGAAGTATGCCGGTTAAGATCAGGCAGTCATGTGAGCCAGTTTCAAAACGCCCCATTTTGGCCGATCTTAAGCGTTGGGCTCAAATTTCGCACGAAGTGAAGCTTTAGCGCTATCCTAGAAATACTAAATGTATTCCTGTGGTTGAAATTTTCTCCCGCCTTGAGCTTGAGCAAACTGAAACGTTTTGAAAGTGGCTCAATAATATAGTGTAAGCAATAAATTATATTGTACAAGCTTTTTTTATCATATTTACCAGATGAGATACAGTAAATTTAAATAACCGATTTTCCCCCGCCTCCATTGAAAATCATAGTTTGGACGGCTTCGTCAAAGCTTCTTATGCAAAGCGCGCGAGTTTTGAGGAATGAAATAGTTCGGCGGGGGTGTAAAATCCCACCCTACCGTAGGGCGGTATTTTATATGCCGCCAATGATGCTGCAATGACGAAAGATGAAGTGCAACACAGCATAGGAAGTTTTACGAAGCCGTCAAGGTGCTTTCTGCCATACGCCAGATAACATTGGATTTGCCCGATACATCTTCAAGTGTTTCAAAAAGTTCTGATACAAGTTTGCGGCGCATTACAAAATCTCTTCCCGGAAAAAGTGATGCCGACTGAGCGGGAATTGAAAAAAAATCTTTTAAAAATTCTATATCAAAATCTCTAATCCAATTGTGATGGGTAACCGGGCCACAATAATTTTCCAGAGCCAGGCATACTTCACTGTAATCAGTAATAACCCGAAAACGTGGCGCGGTTTCCCCAAGGCGCTTAAATGCCTCCACTACCAAGTCTTCTCCATTTACATCAACAATCTGCGGGTAAAAAGAAAAAGCAATCTTTCCGCCGGGCCTTAAACATTTACAAGCTTCTTTTATTGTTTGATTGATATCCGGAAACATAAAAATCGAAGCATTGTAAAAAACATAATCAAAAATTAGATTCCCCACAACTTCAGACAGACTTTCGCCATCACCGACTATCAAATCAATTTCTTCACAATCGCATAATCTCTTTCCGACTTCTACCATTTTTGCGGATATATCCACACCCAATACTTTGCAAAAATATTGCTTATTCAGCGCCTGTGCAGAAACACCGGTTCCACAACCCACATCAAGCACCGTAGTATTCGGCTTCATATGTATTGATTCAGCCAGCTTTAAAGCAAGAGATTCAAAGAAATGATACTTATCTTCAAAATCCTGGTAAAGCATACAACTGTCATCAAAGTTTTTTGTAATATTCAGTTTTACTTTTTCGTTAAAGTCAGGTTTCATTGTAGTGCCTATTTCCGCTATAGAGCGGGTATTAAATATTTCATTTAATATTTTGGGTGTCATATGAACCGTAGGGAGATATCTTCCACCGGCTCTCATATCCATTAAGATTTCTCACAGTGTTCGAAATGACAATACGTGATCAACTTTGAGTTTACTATTCTCTACCCCACTAAAGTAAATGTAAATCCCCATAAATTTCCCACTAATAAAGGAAGAACCGCTTTAATTCCCCCTTTAAAGGGGGAATCAGTGAAACATCCCCTTTTGTAAGTGGGAATAAGTGAGACAATCCTTTTCTAATGCGGAACGTGAGAGTAGAGATTGGCTTTCACCGAGATAACCTCATTTCAAGTTGCATTCAAAAAGATAACAAAGCAGCAAGGCGGTTTTCTACACAGGCGTATATTTAATATACATAGGACAGAACCGACAAAGCCAACGTAGCTATAATTTGAATGCGATTGGTATGAACTTGATTTTCTATCTTGTATGCCATGAGAAATTTCCAAGCACAAGAATATTGAATAAGTTCCTCACTTCCATCGGTTAGATAAAAACATATTATTGCCAAATCTCTTTAAATAGATTATGTATAATATCAAATCAATTTAGACGATTGATGATTATTCAGGAGAATTAAAATAATTTTTATCCTTCTGAGCATCATTACATTTGTAAAGTTATCCAGAACTACTCAATAATTTGTTGGCAACGCGGGAAACTCTAAAGAAAAGACCCCTTTTCTTAATATTTGTTTTAATGTTTTTTCCCTGTGCGGCGAGCTATAATGGAGAACCCATGAAAGTGAAGGCTGACGCAATTGAGAAGCTTTCTCTTTTGGCGAATGAAGACAATTTTGCTGAAGAAAAGGGTGGAATGTATACTAGTGTTCACGATCTTTTACTAAAAGAACGCCTTAATGCTCAATTTCATTCAACTGTGCGGGATTTTATTAACGCGGTTAATACTGGGGCAACCAGAGAACAGTATATTCTTTTGCTCAGAGAGTTTATTTCCAGTTTTGATCGTGCTTTGCTGGATACAGAAGACGCAGAACATGTTGCAGGAAATTTCGAAAAAATAATGGACTGCATCGGGCTGGAGAGTTCTGATGGGATCTTGAACAATTGGATGTATGGTTTTGAACCAAAATAATTGCCAACCTCACAGTGCGCCTGATCGGCTATTGCGTGCGGTTTTCAAAGATTGGCATTTATTGAACTCATTACCTGTTTGTTCAGGTTATTTTATATTCTTCGCCGCCAGTTGACCGGGGCGTTAAACGTTTTATACCTATGGATAGTTATGAGTTTTCTTGAAATTTGTTGGGAACAGAGAGAAGAAAGTATATATAAGTCTTTGTTGGAAGACTTAGGCCCAGGGATTTATCCTCTTGATGCTAATGTATTTAGAGATAAATTTAAGAGAGAAGAACTAGATCCGCGTTGGTTTCACTACGGCGTATTTAAGTGTCCGCCGGTTGCCAATCGAAAACACTGGGTTTATATATCATCTGGAATGTCAAATCCGTGGGAAACAGATTCTCCTGAAGAATATTCTGGTTTTGGAACGGAGTTCCTGATAGAAACTCAGGAAGAATCGGCCTGGGCTATAACCGCGTTACATAGCTTGGTAGCGTTTAATATTTTGCTCTCTGTAGGGCACTATGGAGACAAACCTTTAGTGGACTACGGTGATAGAATGCCGTTGTCCGTTGAGCCATACATCACTAATGTAATGGTAACCCAGCCAAGAGATTTTCCTTCTTCATTTAATTTGGATTCTGGTAGAGTAGATTTACTTCAAATAACAGGTATTACGGCAGATGAACTTTCGTATGCTAAACGAACCAGCTCCGAAGAGTTAGCTCAACTAATTTATAGAAAAATGGGAACGCTCGCATTTAATCCAAAAAGAGAAAGCGTTGGAAAGGTATAACAAACAACGCAAGCTGGACGTTGGAAAGAAATATGAGAATTATATCAATCATTTTATCATTTGCTATTATCAGCACTGTGGCTGCATGGGCTGACGAAAAGCCATTCGCTGTTTCGATCAAGCCGCGTTTGGGATTGGTGTTCGGTAAGCTTATTGAGATCGAAGGGAGAATAGTTGATGACACTGACAAACATCTACGGGTTCACTTGGGTAAGAAACTGATCTCGATCCATTCTATTGGGGATCGTGATTTGGCTTCTCCGGTTATTATGGAATTACGGATTTTCACATTTACCTCCGTCACGATTCCTAAACGTGGTGTGTGGGTCAGATTCCGTGGATACGAGACTGGTGGATTCTCTGGCATACCTTATGATGCATTTAAGGATGTTCCAGTAGTCGCCACTGATGATCACCATTTTGAGAGCTTTTTTCAAGTAACGAAAAAGCTGAAACCGTCTAAAGCCGAACCAGACACTCCACGGAATCAGTGCGGCACCCACGCCTCCCCGTGAGTTTTAGCGACATACAAGAAATGAATTTTAATCCAACAAAAACTATATTCCGTTCTCCTCATTCAATTGAAGAGTGCCATAGACGTCTCAAAGAATCAGTTAATACGTCATTTTTTCCATATTTTTCATCTAAACAAATTGCGGGTAGGGTTTCAAAGCGATCAATTTCAATCAGTAAAAGAATATATTACAGGAATTCATTCCAAACGGTTTTGCGTGCCTCTTTGAAGCCGATCCCAAGCGGTACAGAAATTATTTCAACTATAGGCTTACATCCTTTTGTAAAGATATTCATGTTCATTTGGTTCGGCGGCCTAATAATTATTGGGGGTATAATATTCGTAATAGCTTTGTCATCTTTTTTTAAAGAGAATTCTCGCTCAGAAATCGGTTCCATCATGGGAATTCTTATCCCTCCAGGAATGGCTATTTTTGGAATTGCATTGTTAAAATTCGGAAAATATTTAGCACGAGATGAATCGAAGGTGTTACAAAAATTCTTAATTGATTTGCTCGATGCTGAAGAAATTAACCATATCGAACAAGCGGTTGCACAAGGGCCGCTCGTATCTCGCAGCCTGTGAACCGCAGCGTGACCCTATGCAAAGCAAACAGTAAAAGTCTATGACGATGTTGCTCAATAGAAAAGAACGAAAAGAAGCCGCATATCCTGGCGCTTGTAATTGTCTTTGCCATACGGTGGTTCGGGTAGTCCATCCAATGCCTTGTTGTGAACCTTGTCCCTATTGCATGAAAATTATAGGCAGAGGGCTGTTGAGTCAGCATGAACCATACTGTAAGAAATTGATGAAGAAACCCGGACAGTGAAAGTTCAAGACAAGGATTTGGTTGATGCAAAGCTTTTTCATCACCTCACGCCTTGACAGTGAGCGCGATCTTTTTCTTGGAATAGCTTATAACAATAAATAATACTGAGGATAATAACAAATGACTGCTTATTCAAAAAAATGGCTGATGTTCGCAATTATATTTCTTGCGATTCCCCAAATCACCGCTGCTGCTTCGGACAGGCAATTGTCCCAGGGAACTTTTAGTGTTGATCAGGAGCTTACGCAATCGTCAATCAACGCCAAACTAACAGAAGAGATGTTGAAACAGGCAGCGGATGCCGGTTCTAAGATAAAACCCGAAGAAGTATTTTCTCGAATTATTAATAATAAATTGTCGGATCGTGTTTATCATGTATTAGAGAATACAAAAATAGTGCTTAATGAGGATGGAAGCAGTATCACAATGAAGACGGATGGTTCTGACCGAAATGAGGGCAGGTGGACCCAAAAGGGCAGAAATATTATTATCTCACAAGAAGAAGGCCACTTTGTCGGAACCATCATCTCGGATAGTACTATTACATTTATAATTGGCGATATTATTGTGTACTTCACACGGCAGCAAACGAATCCGTGACACGGATTAGGCATGAATAGTAATGGGAAGTTGGGACAAATTAGAATTTCTGGGCATTGATAAATATGTCTTTCTTATTTAAACTTATACACGATTAATTTGACTATGCTTGTCATTGTCGCTAAGCGGAAGTAGAATAGATGTGCCTGGAAGCTCTTGGCGACCTCGTAGACTTTATCGGCGGGGCCGTTTTATAACTAACCTAAACGAAAGGAGTGTAAAATGAAACAAGTTATTAATGCTGACCCTCATGGCAAAATAGCGCTGCAAGGCTATGATCCAGTGGCATTCCACACCGTTGGCAAGGCAGTTAAAGGCAATCCAGCCATATCGGCAGAATATCGCGGTTATAAGTATCTTTTCTCCTCTGATGCAAACAAAGCGACATTTGAAAAGGAAGCGGAAAAATACCTGCCTGCGTACGGAGGTTTCTGTGCGTATGGTGTTTCCCTCGGCGTTTTATTTCCGGTAGAGATTGACACATGGGAGATCGTTGATGGTCGCCTCGTCTTGCAATACAATCTGGATATCAAGCAAAAGTTTGAGGAAGACAAAAAAGGGAATTTTCTCAAGGCAAATGATAACTGGCCGAAAATAGAAAAAGAAAAAGCCGGTAATTAAGAGTCATAAACTTCCGGCAAAGCCTGAGGTCTATGACTTGTTTAATCGAAATGGAATTAAATCCATTTGCAGGGAAAACAGGACCTGCTTTTAATTATTATTGAAATTGTTAATGAGTCAAGGCAGACCCAACGCTCCTAATGACAAAAGGAGAATAAAATGAACTACGATGAAGATAAAGTTGATGACTTTACCCTTGCATTACTCTATCTCGTGACTCATGAAAGAAAAGAAGGATATGGTGCAAGGGCTTGGAAGGGGTTTGATTGGGAAACCATGAACAGGCTTCATGATAAAGGCTATATCTCAAATCCGGTTGGGAAAACAAAGTCAGTAGTAATGACTGAAGAGGGTTTTTTAAAAGCCGAAGAACTTTTTGAAAAACACTTCGCAAAAGAGGCAAAGGTAATCTCATTACCCAAGCTTACCCCCATGGCTAAAAAACGATGGAACCAAATTCCTGAGCCGATAAGAAAAGATATATTGAATAACGTCTGGTGTTCAAGCTGTCGTACCGAAACATCAATACAACTCAGAGAAGGAGCAATGGAAAAACAATGCCTTATACTACACGGCGTTTGTAAGCACTGCGGCGGCGTGGTTGCCCGTTTGGTCGAGCCTGAGAATGAATAAAACAATCAGATAGTATGCCATCTGATCAGCTTAACTGTATATGTTTTTGCTTCTTAGCAACACTTTAACCATCAAAGGAGTATAATAATGAATGCAACGATTCAATCCGCACCGGTAGCAATTCCTGAGCACCAACTTGATGACTTAAAGCGCCGTCTCGACAATATACGCTGGCCTTCGCTTGAAACTAAATCCGACTGGTCGCAGGGAGTACCGCTTGCCTATGTAAAGGAACTCTGCGAATACTGGCGCAACCAATACGATTGGCGTTGTTGGGAAAACAAATTAAACAGCTTCGCGCCGCACAAAACAGTAATTGATGGTTTGGGGATTCACTTTCTGCATGTTCGCTCTGCGCATGCCAATGCATTGCCCATGGTAATGACACACGGCTGGCCTGGCTCGATTGTAGAATTTCATAAGGTTATCGAACCGCTTACCAACCCCACTGCATTTGGTGGTAAAGCCGAAGACGCTTTTCACATAGTTTGTCCGACGTTGCCCGGCTATGGGTTTTCAGACAAACCGGAGTCGCCGGGTTGGGGGGTTGAAAAAATCGCTCAAGCGTGGGATAAGCTGATGGTTCGACTGGGCTATGAACGTTATGTTGCGCAAGGCGGCGATTGGGGTTCAGTTGTTACGCATCACATAGCACAAAGTCATACAAAAAATTGTATAGCATCGCATGTTAATATGGCGCTGGCTCTTCCCACCCCTGAAACTATGAATGATCTAACGGAAAGTGAAAAGTCGGCACTTGCCGGGCTCGAATATTACCAAGCAAGTGATTCAGGCTACTCTAAAGAACAAAGCACACGCCCGCAAACGCTCGCTTACGGGCTTGCAGATTCGCCCAGCGGACAACTTGCCTGGATTGTTGAAAAATTTTGGGCGTGGACGGATTGCGGTGAAGGCAAAGAACGTCATCCTGAAAAAGCGCTAACCAAAGATGAAATGCTTGATAATGTAATGATGTACTGGCTCACTAACTCCGGCGGCTCATCTGCTCAGCTATACTGGGAAAGCTTCGGTAATCAGAAGCGCGAACCGATCAACTCTCCTATGGGCCTGAGTATTTTCCCGCGCGAAATTTTCCGCTCATCCCGGCGCTGGGCCCAAAAGCGTTATCTGAATCTGATTCATTTCAATGAGCTTGATCGCGGGGGGCATTTTGCGGCATTCGAACAGCCGGAATTATTTGTCAAAGAACTACGTGATTGCTTTAGGCAGATACGCTAAACTATTACAAATAATTCGACTTTGTTCTTTAATGTCACGATCATGAAATTAAGAAAAGGAATGTATGCTGATACTGGTGCAAGCGATATTGTTTTGTCTCCTCATGATGCAAAAAAGATAGGTATTGAAACAAATAAACTCAGATTTGACAGGTTTTATGAAACTGCAAACGGCACAGTTCGCGGCAGCTCGATTCGGATTTCCGATTTAAGAATATTAGAGATTCAGTTAAAACAAATAGGTGCATCGGTAAACGAGGTTGCAATGCGCAATTCGCTTTTAGGAATGACTTTTTTTAAACGATTAAAAAGTTGCGAGGTTAGAAACGACGTATTAACGCTTTACTGGAAGCGGTTGAAAGCACCGCTTTAATTCCCCTTAATAAGGGGGGCAGGGGGGTTGTTCTTTTTTCACTCCTTTTAATCCATAATTTTTATTACAACCCCCTTTATCCCATAAGCGCTAACTTAAGACTTGCATTTCAAGTAAGAATGTGTCATATAATCGTCACAGAAAAAAAGGGAGAGTGACGATGGAGGTTAAGAATATTGCAAGCAAGGATAGTGATTGGGAGGTATTATT
>JBDRRF010000049.1:0-91903 GCA_043825875.1 Pseudomonadota bacterium
GACCATTAGGAGTGCGGACCGATTCCACCAACTGATGCTGAATATATTTTTTGCCTTTTATAGATTTAACAGTTTCCCGGATAAACATGACGCATGCATACTATCCTTTTCCAACCATGTCAAGCATTAGTTTCTATTTTCAGTCACTACATTGGCATTTCGACAAACAGAATACTATAATATCAAATAGTTAGATAGTTATGACCGCCAAATATAATAGATTTTTGCCTGTTTTTGTCGAACTTGGGTTAAATTATATTGAGCCACTTTCAAAACATTTCAGTTTGGTCAAGCTCAAGGCGGGAGAAAATTTCAACCACAGGAATGCATTTAGTATTTCGAGGATAGCGCTAAAGCTTCACTTCGTGCGAAATTTGAGCCCAACGCAGAGATCGGCCTAAATGGGGCGTTTTGAAACTGGCTCATATTGCTTTCAAAAATTTAAGCCCGTCGCAAAACAGAATAAATGCTAAAATACAAAGCAGCACGCCAAGAAATCGCATGATGTATATGTAAACACTACTGTTCAAAAAATATTTTGATTTGCCGACAAGTATAGCCAGCGCAATTTTTGATCCTACCAGAAAAGTATAAAAACTGACGATAAAAGCTAAAGCAGAAGTAATATTTTGGTTTAGTGCTTTATTTATTATAGGGGCGCCAATACTAAACCAAAAAAGATAGGGGTGGGGGTTAAGTATATTTGCCAGTATCCCTTTTGTTATTGATTTTGGTTTTATCTCATTATAATTAAGTTTTACTCCTTTTGTGCAGATACTTTTGTAACCTAAAAATAAAATAAAGCAGCCGCCGATCAGTGAAATTATTCCTAAAATATCATGAAAATTTGACAACTTTGATAAAACAAACAATGTCAAAATGATTATTGGAATATCTGTGATAACTGGAGCGAGTGCAACCTTGATACCGGATTTGATATCGTGTTGAATGGTTTCGGAAATCACAAGTGCCAAAAGCGGCCCCGGAGCAAACCCTGCTGATAAGCCCATCACTGTCCCGATTGTAAAAAAAAATATCATTTCAATTTTTAAAAAGTTTTATAATAGTAGAGCCACTTTCAAAACGTTTCAGTTTGGTCAAGGTCAAGGCGGGTGAAAATTTTAACCGCAGGAATACATAGAGTATTTCGAGGATTAAAATTTTCACCCAACGCAGAGATCGGCCAAAATGGGACGTTTTGAAACTGGCTCAGTAGTTTGTGCTGCTCTTATAGAAATATGTGTCAGCAGCACTTATTACGCACACTAAAAAATTTTTGTTCATTAATCCATTCTTTAATTATTCCATTTGCGCAACCGACACCGGCATCAACAAAAATAGCAGTCGAAGGACAATTCCTGGCGCAGGCACCACACTCTATGCAGGCATCGAAACCTGTGATCATGGCTTTTCCTTCTTCTAGTGAAAACACCTGATGTGGACAAACTTCCAGACATATGCCGCAACCAATACATTTATTTGAATCAAGTTTAAGTGTTGACACATTACTCAGATAGCTAAAACCTTTCATAGATCCTCCGGGTTCTTCACAGAAATTTTCCCGCAAATACAAAGAATACACTCAGTATAACTGCAATTGCCATAACAGGTACCGCGAACCGTATCTCCTTTTTTACTCCCGAACGTGAAGTAAAGGGAGTACAGCCGGTAAAATTAAGTGTGTAAAAGGCGCTTACTGCAGGGATAGCCAGAAAAGCAGCAGCAGTAACCAATACATTCCAAACTTGTCCGTCGGCAAGAAAATAAAAGGCTGTAGCCCATGCTAATCCTGTTAGAAAACCCTTGAAGGCAAAGCTCTTTCCGGGAAGCCATGGAAGAAGCAGCGGTGCAACCGCGATACCGGAAAACACAGCGCCAAGATATGCGTAAACTGCCATCAGACCATAGTGAATTCCATTCAACACTGTTGCTATAATAAACATTGTTGCCACTGCAATGACAGTTACTTTCATTTCCAGCAACAATTCAACAGGGATGAGTACCGCTCGCTCCCGGAAAGTGAAAGTTTGTTCCTGCATTTGAGCTGTTGTTTTCATGTTGTTTTCCAGATATTGCACAATATCTCCGGCCCGTATTGCAGCATATCTGATGTTAAAGCCGGTTTGCCTTTTCACTTCGTGAGCCGCCACTCCTGGTGCACCCAAAATCGGCAGAATAAGACGGTGGTGAGATACAACCCTGGCCAGATTGGATAAAGCTATACGCTGCACCAGTTCTTGTGTGCTGAAAGACCCTTTTCCGGCAGCACACCACACATTGATACCATAGGTCTCAAGGACGAGAAGCCAGGCATTATATCCTGTCAGAACACTGCGGACGATGTCATAGGTCATTTTATAGTTGGCGGTTACCAGTACCGGATCATCTTCTGTCGGAGTTCCGATTGCATAAAGGCCGGGCGGTACTATATAATTCATACGACCAACACCCCAGCGGGCTTTCCAGGTTCCGAGATGATCGGCAAAGGTAAGCTTTGTGGAAATTTGGGGCACATATCCAGCTACTGTAGATAGCCATTTAATAAAACCCGGAACTTTCTCGTTTATTTCTCCGCCACCGGCAGATGTTGGTGGCCCTCAGCAGGTAGGTTTATCGACTGAAGACCCTTTGGTTGATTCAATTATCGGTGTCAGCTTAAACTGTGTATTATCAAGTTTCTGTAGAGATAATCTGTTATTTTTTTCAAGAGGCATACTTAACTCCAACATTAGTTTTGAATGAACACTTGCTATTATTTGCCCCAAATGGGTGTAAAACTAAACTTTTGGCCGCCAATGGCTGCTTCATACATTAATCCACCTTTGGCGTGAATAAATACGGCCATACCCTTTATATATTTGGTTTTTGCCTGTACCCCGGTTCGCGGACCTGCGCTTGCGCCGATAGATGCACCCTGGGTACCTGTTTGCATTTGAGCGCCTGCTGTTACGGCAACGGCTGATGCCTGGGCATTAAAGGCAAACTCACCGCTGGTAAATTCATCGTAAGCCCGTTTATCCTGGAAAAATATTATTTCACTAAAAGCCTGGCCGCCGGCCTGCCAGCCTACCGACATTTTTACCAGGGATGCTACCCCGGTTACTTTACCGCCTTTATATACCTTCCCATTGCCGTAAGCCCCGCCCACAAAAAAACCACCTTTTCCGATTACCGGAAAAACGGCATAGCCATATGCACTTTTGAAAAACGGTTGAACTGCTTTGGATTTCTTAAATAATTTGATCGTGCCTGAATAGTTTTCGGCATGCGCAAAACCGGCAAAATTCAATGCAAAAATAGCCACGATAATTAAAACACAAAATTTAATATTTCTCCCTTTTTCCTTCATTTTGCTCTCCTTTTCTATATTGAGCCAAAACTGGCCTGTTTGCTCAAAAATGAACAAGCAGGCCTCTGATTTTACTGTTTAGGCCAAATAGATGTTGTGTCCATAGGTTAAACTTTCTATTGCTGAGAAATAGAATGAATAGTAAGAATTAATTTTACAATCAAATATAAGGGATTCGATTGAAAATATCAAGGAGGCTGGTAGTTCTTTATTTATAATGAGGATAAAGCAGAAATAATCAGTTTCGGATAAGTCAGAAGTAAAGACTTTTCCATTTTAAAATATTTCGATGGGTAGAGATAATATTTATGATGGTAAAATATTATGAAGATTTCACTATAGGTGTTGAAGAGGCTGTTGGAAGTCATGCTGTGGATAAACAGGAAATTATTGATTACGCAATAAAATGGGACCCGCAGCCGATTCACATTGATGAAGAAAAAGCAAGAAAATCGGATTTCAAAGGTCTTATTGCAGCCGGATCTCATATCTTTGCGATTTCAATTTTAATCATAAACAATTGGGAATACAAAGTTAAGGCAATTGCCATGCTTGGTATGGATGAAGTAAGGTTTAAACATGCAGTGCGTCCCGGAGATGTACTTTCATTATCGCATAAATGTATTTATAAACGGGAATCTGAAAATCAAAAGGATCGTGGAATAATAAAAAACAGGATAAACCTTAAAAACCAAAATGATGAAATTGTACTTACATATATTGATATTATGCTTATAGCAAAGAGTAATAGAAATGATTAAACAAACCCGCTTTCAAAGTAGGATATTTTGAAAGCGGGTTTTTAGATTTAGAATTTACATTGGCAATTACTTTGTTTTGGGGCTTTTGAATGCAATCAAGCATCCGAAAAGTATGATAATGGCACCAAATATGGGTAAAAAATAGGAGCCACCTTCCATACCCGGTTCAAGGGCGGCTATTTCTGGATCATCCGGGTCATAGTATACTTTTACAGATTTTCCCTCGGGGTATTTATTTACGAGTGTACGCGCAGACCCCCTTTTTTGTCCGCCAAAGGAAACACGGTTTGAAGTATAGCTGGTTCCCTCAACCTGATACTCATATTGGATGATTGCCACATAGTATGTCCTGGTCTTTTTACTGCTTCCGGAACCTTCGGTGCTTTTGCGTTCTTCTGTTTTACTAGTGATTACGGTACC
The DNA here is from genome assembly GCA_043825875.1 of Pseudomonadota bacterium. Lineage (GTDB taxonomy): Bacteria > Desulfobacterota > Desulfobacteria > Desulfobacterales > RPRI01 > RPRI01. The sequence goes on from JBDRRF010000049.1 coordinate 4,531, forward strand.
CGATACTGTTGGCCAGTTAACACTTTCTTTAGCTTTTGAAATTTCACCAATACCATAACTTATAAAGGCGATACCTACAAGCGCGATACCCAGGCCGCTTATTGCCTTTTTCATACGCACCGAAGCATTTGCTATACCAAACCCTAAAACTGCGAGTCCGGCCCCGGCAATTCCCATGCCGGCATTTATGGCTCCGCAGAATAAAACGATCACACCGATCAGCAGAAGCACACCTCCAGCGATTTTCTTGAACCACCCAACACCGGTGCGCACTTTATCTCCGACCGAGTCGTTTACTTTCCGGCCGAATTCCAGTACCGCTTCTTTTCTCTCTTCTTCACTCATGTCTTTAAGATCTTTTAATTCTGTCATATTTCCCTCCATTCAATTTGTGGCAAATCTTATGCTTTGTTCCAGATACGAGTATTAAGATTCAAATCCTCCACAATATTTATGGCAATCTGTAAGTCTTCAAAATATTCTTCTATTTTTGAAAAAACGATTAAAGAAGAAAAAATACTTGGTTCAAAAAGGGTTTTTTCATAAGATATGGCTACAAACAATTTTGAGGCAACAAATGAAAAATAAATTTCCTTATTTGTCTTATTTTGAAAATCAACGATTCGTTTCATCAGGCTTGTTGATAAAACATATCGTGATTCTATCTGATCATCTCCGTATACTACAAACATTTTTTCAAATTCGGGATCTTCAAGCTTGATCAATTCTCCGCGGGTTATGTTCATGGATTGAAGTTTTTGACCCATACGTCCGAAAAGTTTCTCCGCTTTGTCAGGCAACACGATTGTTTTGTGGGTAAAATTCTTGTTAAAATCAGCCACAAAAAAAAGCCCTTTAAAAACTGGGTAGGTTCTGGTTTCTCTTTTTCTATTGCTTTGAGATCCGGTTTTTGGCGGGCCTGTTTTTTCTATATGTTTGACATTGAGCTCAGAAAACTGAATATCGGTTTCTCCTATTTTCCCAAAGACAAAATCATCTCCTCCATAGCTGTCTGCTCTGGCCTGGAAAATTTGGCTCTCAAGAAAAAATGATTTAGGCACATATTTATCCTTGTCATAGGACAGGCCTGGATCAACAAACACAACAATTTTTTGAATAACCTGTTTTTTGTAATTACTTAAGAATTCACGGTAAAAAGAAAAATACCAGCCCATGAGGAGAACTGCACAAATGGAAATAGGGATTATCATAAAATAAATTGATAAGCTAAAATGACCGATCAGCCACAATGAAATGACTGTTACAACCACCCCAATGGCAATCAATGGATTTAATTTCTTTTTTATTTTTATTCTATGATCATCTAATATCTGAAGTTCAGGCAGGATGTTCTTTTCATAATATTGCTTCAATTCTTCGCTGGTTTTCATGAGAACCTCCTGTAGCAGGTACGCAAAAAATGTTAATCGGCAAACATATCTTTTACGCTGATATTTGCCCTTTCATTTTCAGCAATTTCAAACAGGGCTTTCTTTTTATACTTTAATACTGCGGCTACAAAATTGGTGGGAATCATTTCAAGCGCATTATTGTAATCTGTTACAGCCGAATTGTAGGACCGTCTTGCAGCGGAAATCTGCTCTTCAATTTCATTTAAAGCAGCTTGTAATTGGAGAAAATTTTGATTGGCTTTGAGATCAGGATAATTTTCTACCGCAACCATAATCCCTTTAAGTGCGCCGGACATTTTATTGTCAAACTCAACTTTCTCATCATCTGAAAGTTGACCTGAAATGGCTTTGGTACGTAATTGTGTAATTTCGGTTAAAACGCCTGCTTCATGCTTCATATATGTTTTAACCGATGAAATCAGATTTGGTATAAGGTCATATCTTTTTTTCAATAGAGCATCTATGCCGGCAAATGCATTTATTGTCTGGTTTTTCTTGTTGACCACACTGTTATACAAGAGAATAAATATAAAAGTGATTGCTGCAATGATAATAATTGCCCACATATTTCTGTTCCCTCCTTTCTTTTTAGCAAGGCCGGTTTAGAAAAATGAGAAGTAAAATTTAACAAACAATTTTAGCTGAACCGCTACTTTATTTTATTAAGATTTTATGTAAGAATGGAGCAATGAAAAAACACTATTGCATTTTACAACTTGAAAGAAGCATTAATTAATTTTGTAGCATCTGTCAAAACAAAAATGGAAAACAGAACCGGATATTCATCTAATTAGGTTGAAGGTTCTGGTATGAAATGGTATTGATATTAAAAATAACAGCATTTTTTATAAAGAAAAGATGACAGTATTTATATCGATTTATGACAAATATAAAAAATATTATTGATAGTCACGTCCATCTCGATTTGATTGAGCAATTTCATCCTCATCGGATCAAATGGCTTAAAGAAAAAAAATGTATTGTGATTTCATGGTCGTATTTTGAAGGAATCGATTCGATTTCACAGTTGCAACACAGCCTTGAGTTTAAAGCTAAATGCATCCGAAAACATTATGCAGACGGTCTTAAATGCTATTATCTTGCCGGAGTTCATCCCCGCTCAATACCTCAGGATTTAAAGCCTGAAATAATCGAGTCGCTTCTTAAACCTTATATTGATGATCCACTTTGTCTCGGAATAGGGGAGATTGGGCTTGAAACCTTTGATGCCAAAGAACGGGAGATTTTTATCGCTCAGATAGAACTTGGAAAAAACTTTTCAAAACGCGGGAAAATCATAGGAGTTCATACTTCCAGGACAAATAAGCTATCTGCTACTGAAAGCACCTTGAAAATTTTAGATCATTTTACTGATATTGCACCAACACTTGTTATTGACCACTGTTCAATTGAAACGATCAATCTTGTTCTTAATGCAGGCTTTTGTGCCGGAGTAACCTTAAGTAAGATCAAAACCTCCTGGGATGAAATGAAAAAGATAGTTTCAACTCATTCGGATAAAATTGACCGTATTATGTGCAACACAGATTCAGGCACGGAGTTTTTTGAAGATGTGCTGCAATTTAAAAATTCCGATGATGTGCCAGCAGATATCAGCGAGAAAATATTTTATCTAAATGCAGCACAATTTTTCAAAATAAATTAAAGAGCAGGAGGCCCGTTATGGAAGCACAGCTAAATGCGACCCGTTTAAAAACTATGTATGAAAAAATGGTTATGATAAGAAAATTTGAGGAGCGTATAATAGAGCTTATACAGGAACAAGGAAGGATTCCGGGCATGCAAATCCTTGCCAACGGGCAGGAAGCAGTTGCTGTCGGGATCGTAGAAGCCTTGAATGCCGATGATGTGATTGTCAGCAATCACAGAAGTCATGGGCATCTTCTCGCAAAAGGGGCTGATCCAAAATATCTTATGGCAGAAATTATGGGAAAGTCTGATGGAGTTAACAAAGGCAAGTCAGGAACGCTGCATTTGGCAGTACCTGAAGTAAGTGCGCTTATGACATCAACAGTAGTCGGAGCCGGGCCGCCTCTGGCCGCAGGAGTTGCATTTGCACAGCAATATAGAAACGAACCCAATATTACTGTAGTATTTTTCGGTGATGGTGCAGCCGCTGAGGGTAGTGTGCATGAGGCAATGAACCTTGCCGCTTTATGGAAATTGCCCGTTCTTTTTGTTTGTGAGAATAATTGCTGGGCAGGAGCTCAAAGCCTTGCCCAACACTGTTCTGTAGGAGAAATTGCCCAACGGGGGATTGCCTATGGTATGCCCGGCGAATATGTTGATGGTAATGATGTTGAAAAAGTTTATGCACTTGCCACATCTATGACGGATTATTGCCGTAGCGGTAAAGGGCCCGCACTGATTGAGGCCAAAACCTACAGAATGCGAGGACATGGCGAAAATGATCATCAGCATTATGTGGAAAAAGAAGAGCTTGCTTTTTGGGAAAAAAAATGTCCTGTCAGTAATTTGAGAGAAAAGATGTTAAGAGAAAGTATAGTTACAGAAGATGAACTCCAGACAATTGAGACAAATATTAATGCTATGGTTGATGAGGCTGTGGCTTTTGCAGATGAAAGCCCATATCCTCTTGCAGAAGAAGCATTGACTGATGTTTGGGTTTAAAACAGGAGGTTCATGATGGCACAAATTTCATTTGGACAGGCAGTAAATAACGCACTTGATTTGGCAATGAGTATGGATGAATCGGTTTTTATTGCAGGAGAAGGAGTTGGAACTTCGATTCATTATGATCCCAACATGCCTACTCACGGCCTTCTTGATAAATATGGCCCCAAAAGAGTAAAGGATACCCCTGTTAGCGAAGCAGCTATTGCAGGTTTGGCAGTAGGAGCTTCATGTATGGGCCTGCGTCCTGTGGTAGAAATCATGTTTCTGCCGTTTATTACACTTGCAACAGATATGCTTGTTAATCACGCAGGTAAATTAAGATATTTAAGCGGCGGAAAATCAAGTTTTCCCTTAACGGTACGTGTTAAGGCTGGGGTAAGTTTTTCTGCGGGTTGTCAGCATTCACATAATCTGGAGGCATGGCTTGCCCACAGTCCCGGACTTAAGGTTGTTTTTCCTTCTACTGCAAAAGATGCAAAAGGGATGCTCTTAAGCGCTATATTTGATCCAAACCCGGTAATCGTAATTGAGGAAATGGGACTTTATTGGGCAAAAGGCGAGGTTCCCGAAGGTGATTATCGCGTGCCGCTTGGAAAAGCCAGAATAGCTATGGAAGGCAGTGACTGCACTATAGTATCATATGGAGGGGCGATATTTACCGCATTGGAAGCAGCAGCAATTTTAGCTAAAGAGAACATTTCATCTGAAATAATAGATTTAAGAAGTCTTGTTCCGCTTGATAGAGATTGTCTCTTAAACTCGGTTAAAAAAACCGGCAGGCTGGTAGTTTTGCATGATGCAACCAAATTCGGAGGTTTCGGGGCGGAAATAGCTGCAATAGTTGCAGAAGATGCTTTTGATTTTCTTAAAGCGCCAATTAAAAGAGTGGCTGCTCCAGATATTCCTGTTCCTTTTTCACCACCTCAGGAAAAGTTTTATAAGCCAAGCGCAGATATGGTTGTTGATGCTGTTAAATCCATTATAGGATAATAGGGCAGGGGACTTTTGAAAATATCAAAACTTTTTGTAGATGAAAGCGTAATTGATTTACCTGTTACAATGTCCATATTGTCACGATTGAATATGCAATATGAAACAGTTAATAATCCCGGCAGTGTGTATGATTTTATTGCAACTTGTGAACACCCAATACGAATTGCCAAAGAAACTCTTTTTATAACAAAAAATAAAGGAGCTTTTATAAGAGATTGTCCTGGAACAAGCTGTTATACATGTTGCGGTTACAAGATTTTACATATCGGAACTTTTTGCAGTATGGACTGTTCATATTGTATTCTTCAGTCATATTTTCATCCTCCGGTTTTACAGTTTTTTGTTAATCATGAAGATATGACAAAAGAGATAAATTTGCTTTTTGAAAATAATAGCATTTCCAGGGTTGGAACCGGTGAGTTTACAGACAGTTTGATATGGGAAAGCCTGATGGATTTTTCCGGTATGTTGGTAAAAAAATTTTCAAAGCAGAATAGGGCGGTTCTTGAACTAAAAACAAAAACAATAAACATCAAGTTTTTAAAAGAGCTATCCCATAACCGTAAAACGATAGTATCATGGTCGTTAAACACCGAAAAAGTAATAAGAGAAGAAGAACGCAAAACATCATCACTTAATGCAAGGCTTGAAGCGGCAGCCTTGTGTGAGTCATGGGGATATCCTGTTGGCTTTCATTTTGATCCTGTAATTATTTATGATGGTTGTGAAGAAGAATATAAGCAAGTTATCCAAAAAATATTTTCATATGTATCCCCCGATAACATTGTATGGATAAGCATAGGTACATTCAGATTTATTCCTCCTCTTAAAAATATAATAAAAGACAGATTCTTTGGTTCAAAAATAGCCTATGGTGAATTTATTACAGGTCTTGATGGTAAAATGAGATATTTCAAACCGCTAAGAATTGATATTTATAAAAAAATGGTTGGTTGGATAAAAGAAATTGCTCCTGATGTTCTTGTTTATTTTTGCATGGAAGACGATGAGGTCTGGGAAAAATCAACAGGATTCATTCCGGAAAAATACGGCGGGTTATCTGCATTGCTTGATAGGAGTGCTGTAATACACTGCGGGCTGCAAAGCGAACAGTAGATATTTTCATTTCTACTTCCGCTTGACCCCCCGACTCCTTGAATCCTATCAGAATCCAAAATTTGCTATCAAAGGATAGTGATCGGATGGATATCTGCCCGAAAATTTGTTTGTGATAACTTGTGCATTATTAGCTATTAAATTCCCGCTATATAAAATCCAATCTATGGCATTTTCATTACTTTTTCCGGTAAAACCATGGCTAGTACCGATACAGGGTTCTTCAAATGCGTTGAAAAATTTCGGACGCCCATCAATTTTCAAAGTAAATTCCAAATAGCATGCGCTGTCTGATGTTGAATTAAAATCACCCATCAAAATTATCGGTCCTTTTCCTGCATGACGGTGCAAACGTTTTCGTATCAATTGAGCGCTTTTAATCTGTACATCAGACTCGAAATCAAAATGGGTGTTTACTACAATCAAATTATGCCTGCCGTTATTGAAGATACCTAACGTACACTGCCGTGGCCATTTACTTCCACGAAATCGGCTGGGTATATGAGGAGTTGTACTTAAATAAAAATGATTACAATAAACACATTGCCAGCATTTATTATAAAAAATTACATTATTTTGCCAACGTGCCGGAGCCGGATTCCTTTGACCTATATAATTGTGATTGGGCAAAAGATCTGACAAAAAATCAATCTGGAAATCATTAGCCTCCTGAAAGGCGTAAAAATCATTTTCAAAAGCCAATAAAAGAGGCCTAAAGGAATCTTTTCGGTGTATCCAATTATTTTCCCCATCTTCTGCAAAACCGAATCTAAGATTAAAACTCATGACCGAAACAGAGAGCGTGCTAGGTAAAATAGTATTATTCATTAAAAAATCCTGGTTATTGTTTAAAATTTCTTTTTATATATTTGAACAACTGTTATTATAAAAAAATAATCATAAGCATTATCAAGCCTGAAAAATTTTATAGCATTCCCCATATACCCTTTCAAAGGAAAAATATGAAATGATAAAAACTTTAAAAATATACTATCCTATTATTGGTTGTCTTTTTTTGATTTTATGCGTGGGCAATTATGCATATTGCTCCGAGCTATACGAAGTGAAATGGGTGGATGACGGCGATACTATCGTTTTAAAAGACGGTAGAAAAGTTCGCTACATCGGTATAAACGCTCCTGAAATTGAGCATGAAGATAATAAAGCAGAACCTTATGCTTACAAGGCAAAACAATTTAATAAAAATCTGGTGTATTTAAAAAAAGTTCGTCTGGAGTTTGATGATGAAAAATATGATAAATATGGACGGGTGCTTGCTTATGTATATTTATCTGACGGAACTTTTGTTAATAATGAAATGATTGATAAAGGGTTTGCTTTTTGTCTGCCGATAGAGCCAAATTTAAAATATGAAAAGCTTTTTTTAAAATCTCAGCAAAATGCCATGAGTTTAAAAACAGGGATTTGGCAAAATTGGAAAGATAGCAACAGTGAGTATGTCGCAAATATAAAATCTAAAAGATTTCATAAAAACAAATGCTGGTTTGCCGGTAAAATAAACAAAAGAAATATTAAATATTTCAATACGAAGTGGGATGCTTTTTGGGAAGGTTTTGCTCCGTGCAAGAAATGCTTTATGGATAGATAAAGACTGATTTTTGTTAAGGAACTTTTGCTAAGATATCAGAATATAAAAAGGGGTGAATCATGACAAGAAAAGAAGTTTCAGAAACATCTGAAGCACAAATTGCTGTACACTGGCAGGAAGAAGAATATTATTATCCTTCCCCAAAATTTATTGCCCAGGCAAATATGACAGATGATAAGATCTATGATCGTTTCAGCCTTGATAATTTTCCAAACTGCTACAAGGAATATGCAGATCTTCTTGACTGGTATGAATACTGGCATACAATTCTTGACACAAGCGATGCTCCCTGCTGGAAATGGTTTGCAGGTGGAAAAATAAATGCCAGCTATAATTGCATTGACAGGCATTTGCCGAAAAATAAAAACAAAACAGCTATTCATTTTGTGCCTGAACTGGAAAATGAAAAAGCTGAACATATTACGTATCAGGAATTATATGTACGAGTTAATGAACTTGCGGCGCTTTTGCAGGATTTTGCCGGTCTTAAAGCAGGAGACAGAGTAACGCTTCATATGCCAATGACCGCAGATCTTCCTATTACAATGCTTGCATGCGCAAGGCTTGGTGTTATCCATTCGGAAGTTTTTGGCGGATTCAGTGGCAGGGCTGCTGCGGATAGAGTGGTTGATTCGGGAAGCAGGGTGTTGATTACTATTGATTCTTATTACAGAAGCGGGACTCTTATTGACCATAAAGAAAAAGCTGATATCGCAGTTGAAGCAGCAGGAAAAGAAGGACAGGTTGTTGATAAGGTCCTGGTGTGGCAACGATATCACGGCAAATATTCTTCATCTATTCCTATGGTTGAAGGGCGTGATTTTTTTGTAAATGACCTTTTAAAGAAATATTATGGCAAAAGAATAGATCCAGTTCCCATGCCGGCTGAGGCTCCACTGTTTCTCATGTACACGAGTGGCACAACAGGAAAACCAAAAGGCTGCCAACACAGTACAGGAGGATATCTTGCATATGCTGCCGGTACATCAAAATATGTTCAGGATATTCATCCCGAAGATGTTTACTGGTGCATGGCCGATATAGGCTGGATTACCGGGCATTCCTACATTGTTTACGGACCCCTTGCCCTGTGTGCTTCAACGGTAATTTATGAAGGCGTACCAACATATCCTGATCCGGGACGCTGCTGGAGAATAGCCCAGGATCTTGACGTGAATATATTCCATACGGCTCCAACTCTTATCCGTACTTTAAGAAAAGTCGGTCCTGACGAACCGGCAAAGTATAACTATGAGTTTAAACATATGACAACCGTGGGTGAGCCTATAGAGCCTGAGGTATGGAAATGGTATTACAAAGTGGTGGGTAAAAACAAAGCAGTAATTGTTGACACCTGGTGGCAAACAGAAACCGGAGGTTTTTTATGTGCTACATTGCCTGCTATAAAACCAATGAAGCCGGGAAGTGCCGGACCGGGCATGCCGGGAATACATCCGATTATCTATGATGAAGATGGAAAAGTACTTCCCGAAGGAGCCGGAAAAGCAGGAAATATATGCATACAAAATCCATGGCCCGGTGCTTTTCAGACAATTTGGGGAAATCGCGACAGATATGTCAGTACATACTATGAAAAGTATTGCAAGAATAAATACAGTAAAGACTGGCGGGATTGGCCGTATATTTCGGGAGATGCCGCAGTAGATGCTCCTGATGGTTACTACCGTATATTGGGCAGAATGGATGATGTAATTAATGTATCCGGGCACAGACTCGGAACAAAAGAGCTCGAATCTGCGGCTTTAACTGTTTTTGAAGTTGCTGAAGCTGCGGTGGTTCCTGTAAATGATGAAATTAAGGGCAAAGTACCTGATTTGTATGCAGCATTGAAAACCGATTTTAAGCCAACCGCTGAACTTGAAAAAAAGATTTCCGATGCCTTATCTTCAGAAATTGGACCTATAGCAAAACCGAGAAAAGTATGGATTGTTCCTGATATGCCGAAAACCCGTTCAGGAAAAATAATGAGACGTGTATTAAGTGCAATTTCAAACAAAAAAGAAGTCGGGGATGTGATGACGCTTGCTAACCCTGAAATTGTTGAAGTGATTACAAAAATGGTTCAAAAATATTAAATAAAGGGTTCAAGGAATAGCCCATAACTTAATAATCATATAATATAAGGACTATATTTTTGAATTTATCTATTTTTGCTATTATCAATACTTTTTGTTCTTTTGTGGGTTGGGGTTGGATGATAAGTTATTCTTTCAGGTTTCAATCTTTTCCCGGCTTTGGGTTGCTTGCAGGCTGGGGGATGGCTTTTCTTGCTGTTTGTGGGGGGGTATTAAATATATTTAATATCATTTCTCCCCAAATTATAACAGCTATGTTTTTCATTGGGCAAATCTTTTTTGTAGTACTACTTTATACAAAAAGAAATTTTGTTAAAGAATGGTTTTTAACTATTAATCTAAATAAATGTCAAAGTTACATTTATTTAACTCTCTTTATTTTATTAGGAGTAGTGTTGATACTATTCTTACTTTCTGCTAATGGCCATTTCTTTAATGAACATGATGATTTCCATGCATATCTTGTTTATCCGTATAAAATGCTCCAAACCGGCTCATTGGGCATAGAACCTTTTAATGAAAGAAGATTAGGTATTTATGGTGGATTGAGTTTTCTTCAGACAATGATCATTGGCGTTTTTAATATCCATCAGCCGCACTTAATGGAGACCGGCCTAAGCTGGGTTATTATTATTGCTCTTATTCTGGGATATGGCAGACAAAAAAACTGGATTATTTTTATAATAATAGCATTTCTTTTGCACTTTGTAAAAATGCCATCGGTAAACAGTTCAAGTCTTTTGTCAGGGAGTGCCCTTTTTCTAACCATAATTATAAGTTATAAATTTCTTCAAAAAGAAAACATAAACGCAAGAATTTTTATTATTTCAGTGGCAGCAGCCGGTCTTTGCTCTTTAAAGAGTTCCTTTATTCCAGCTTGTGGATTGATACTGCTCTTGCTTTTCCTGTTTGCCAGAGAGAAAGCAATACCAATAAAATATCGGATTGGCGATACTATTCTAATCGGCATTTTAGTTATTTTCTTTCTTTTACCATGGATGATCGCTATGCATCAAAGTAATGCAACATTTTTATATCCTCTTTTAGGCAATGGTATTCATGGTAGTACTTACAGTAGTTTTCCACATAATACCTGCGGCAGTTTCAATGCTATTAGTCTAAAAATAGGTTTTCGTCACTTGTTTATTGAAAATCCTTTTTTACTGAGTATGGTTTTACTTGGTTTGTCATTATTTAAAAGAGGGAAGAATTCTGTTCAATTTAAAATTGGACTCTCTGTTTTTATCGGGTCTTGGCCTTTTATTTTTATGCTTTATATTATTTCCGGCGGAATTTCACGATATACATTTCCTATTTCCTTTGCGGTGATCCTTTTTCAGCTATGCGATTTCTTTTATGACGTACATACTATTCAATATCGAATTGCAGTCTTTAATAAAGCAAGGTTTAATATACTGGTATTAATTTTTTCATTTATATTAATTTTTTCAACCTTCGGCTGGAGGAGTTGGCAAAGAGATAAGGAAGCTATTACACATCCTAAATCGGCCTGGAACGAAAAATACGCTCAACAGATCCGAAAAGCACAACAAACAGTACCTAAAGGCACTCCCTTGTTGTCACGTGTATCTATGGCACATATGTTGGATTTTACCCATAACCAGGTTTTCACTGTTGACTGGCCCGGAGGATCAGGACCAGCACCGGGATTGCCTTGTTTTGGAAAAGCCGAAGAACTGGTTGAATATCTTTTGCAGCATAATATCCGCTATATCATTTATTCATATGGAGATGAATCAGGCCATTCGCGTAAAAAATATCAACATAGGTTAAGATTCCCTGGCTGGTATATGTTTGGACGCGTTAAAAAACTAGCAGAATATAGTTTTGCCTTTCAAGATAGATTGGTTGAGCTAAAAAACAAATATAAAAATCTTTATCATGATAAACGGTTTGTGGTTATTGATATTTCAATAGAAAAATAAGGGTGGAATATACCCATTACACTATGAAAAAAGAGTATGAAATAAAAAAGGCATTGTCACATACAGTATGTGACAATGCAGATTCCACATATGTGTTTGGCTATTATATCTCCCAAATAATATTTACAAACAACTATAATTGACTACCTGATTAGAAATCGAGGTCACATTTCTTAGGCCAAGAGCGATATATTATTAATCTGCTACCTGAACATTTAGTGCAGAGCAAGCCAGTAGCGATGATTTTACTCTTTTTCCTTATTTGCCTCTTCAATAACTTTTTCTGCAATCTGAGCCGGGACTTCGTCAAGATGAGAAAATTCCATGGCGTAAATACCGCGGCCTCCAGTCATTGATCTTAAGTCAGGCTCATAAGTAAGAAATTCAGACATCGGAACATTAGCGATAATTATTTGATTTTTACCGGCTGAGTCCATACCAAGAACTCTGCCTCTTCTGCTGTTTAGATTACCCATTATATCGCCCATGTATTCTTCAGGAGTTGTAATAGTAACTTTCATGATTGGTTCAAGGAGAACCGGCTTTGCTTCTAAAACAGCTTTTTTAAATGCGAGTGAGCCTGCAACTTTAAAAGCCATTTCCGATGAATCAACAGCATGAAATGATCCATCATCTAAAGTTACCTTGAAATCAACACATGGAAATCCTGCGAGAACACCTCTTTGAGCAGACTCTATTATACCTTTTTCAACAGCAGGAATATATTGTTTAGGAATAGCTCCGCCTACAATTGAATCAACAAATTCAAAGCCACTGCCTTTTGGCAAAGGTTCCATCTGAATCCAGCAATCACCAAACTGGCCATGACCACCGGATTGTTTTTTATGCCTGCCCTGAACTCTGACTTTTTTCTTGATCGTTTCTTTGTATGGAACTTTTGGGGTATCAAGTTGGGTGTCAACATTGAATTTTCGTTTTAATTTTTCAACCACAACTTCAATATGAACCTGTCCTCGTCCTGAAAGAAGTATTTCCTTTGTTTCGGCATTTCGTTCCAGCTTTAAAGCAATATCTTCTTCCAATATTTTTGATAATGAGATAAATATCTTATCTTCTTCTCCCTTAACTTTTGATCCAACTGCAAAAGAAATTAAACTCGGAAGAGGTTTGGCGCACTCAAATTTTATTTTATTGGATTCATCACATAATGTATCGCCTGTTGCAGTTTCTTTCAGTTTGGCAACGGTAACAATTTCTCCGGGACCGGCTTCAGTTATGGGTTTTTGCTCCTTTCCTGCAATAACAAGAAGTTGGTTATATCGCTCCCTTGAAGACTTATTCATGTTGTAAAAATTTCCGCTTTCACCAAGTGTGCCTGACACTATTTTCATTATTGAAAGGCGTCCGGCATAGGGGTCAGCAACCGTTTTAAAAACAAATGCCGAAAAAGGAGCGGCAGGATCAGGTTTGCGTTCGATTTCATTGCCTTTTGAATCCACACCTTTTCTGGGGGCAGTTTCAGCAGGTGAGGGCATGCAAGTTGAAACCAAATCCAGAAGAAGATCTATTCCTATGCCCTTAATAGCTGAACCGCATACAACTGGTACAAATGTTTTTGATATCGTGCCTTGTTTTAAAGCTGATTTGATTTCATCATCAGAAATATCCGTTCCTTCAAGATATTTTTCAATAAGCGAGTCATCTGCTTCAGCAATGTTTTCAATAAGAGCTTCTTTCTCCTTGTTTGCATCTTCAAGCATATCCGCCGGTATGTCTCCGATTGTGACTTTACCATCCGAATCATATATATACGACTTCATTGATATCAGATCCACAACTCCTTTAAATCCTGATTCAGAGCCTATTGGCATTTGGAGTATTATCGGTTTCGGTTTAAAAATATCAGTGGCATCTTTGAATGTGCGAAAAAAATCCGCCCTTTCGCGGTCGAGCTTATTGATGAATATAATACGTGGAAGTCCAAATTGATCGGCATAATCCCATGCCATTTCTGTTTGCACTTTAACTCCGTCAACTGCATCAACAACTACAACAGCTCCGTCTACAGCTTGCATGCAGTTGATTGTATCTGTGAAAAAATTTTGATCCCCCGGAGTATCAATAAGTGAAATGATGTTCTTTTTCCAGTTAAGTGTATGAAATCCGCTGCTGATGCTTATAAGCCTTTTTAATTCTTCAGGCTCAAAATCCATAGCGGTATTTCCGTCTTCCACACGGCAAAGCCTTTTGATAATACCTGTTTTAAATAATATAACTTCAGATAAAGATGTTTTTCCGGAACTACCATGCCCAACAAGAGCAATATTTCTTAATTTATCTAACTTTTCACTCATTTATACTCCTCTCTGCATCGTTTTTTAAATAAATTACATTTAATCTTATATCGTTATATTTATATTTAAAAAAAATCAAGCTCAAAAAAAACAGCATAAAACCATAATAGGATAAATTGGTTATTAATATTTTTATATTTCTGTTATATTGAGAAAATTCATGTAAATTAAAAATTCTTTGTTACCTTTGGGACCGGTTATAGGTGATGGCAAGATTCCAATTATATCGAATCCTGTGTTTAAAAAAAATTCTGACAGACTATTTATAACTTCAGTATGCAATAAAGCATCTTTTACTACACCGCCTTTTCCAACTTTTCCTTTTCCAACCTCAAATTGCGGCTTAATTAAAGCAACAATAAAAGCATTGGAGTTTAAAAATTTAAGAATAGCAGGAACAACTGTTTTTAATGATATGAATGAAACATCTATGGTAACAAAATCAACAAGACAGCCAAGAATTTCCTGGTTCATATACCTTATGTTGGTTCGTTCAATAGGGACTACCCTCTTGTCTTGTCTTAAAACCCATGCCAGTTGGCCATAACCGACATCAACTGCGAAAACCTTTTTTGCGCCATGCTTAAGCAAACAATCTGTAAAGCCTCCGGTTGAAGCGCCAACGTCAAGGCATGCTAATTCATTTACATTAATCTTAAATTCCTTAAAAGCCGCTTCAAGCTTGATTCCGCCTCTGCTTACATACGGCATATCCGGTTCTCTAAGAGACAGAGTATCGGCCTTTGTGATCGTAAACCCCGGTTTATCCTGAATGCTCCCATTAACAAGTACTTTTCCTGCCATAATAATGCTTCTTGCTCTTTGCCTGCTTTGCGCCAGTCCGCATTCATGCATGGCAATGTCAAGTCGTTTCTTGTTTTCAGACATTTTGAGTAATTCTTGCTATGAGTCCATCATTTTTAAAGCTGAATTTATTATCGCATCAGAATTAATCTTATATTTTGCTCTAAGCATATCCTGAGGCCCATGATCAATAAAGATATCCGGTATCCCAAGGCGTTTGATTTTAAAATTGTAAAGACCAATGTCATTTAAAGATTCAAGCACGGCACTTCCGAATCCTCCCTGAATGACATGTTCTTCAACAGTTATTACGTTGGGAATTTCTCTTATAAGTGAACTGATTAATTCGATATCAAGTGGTTTGACAAAACGGCAGTTTACTACTGTTGCGTTAATTCCATGTTCAGATATTAATTTATCATATGCAATTAA
Organism: Pseudomonadota bacterium; assembly: GCA_043825875.1. Lineage (GTDB taxonomy): Bacteria > Desulfobacterota > Desulfobacteria > Desulfobacterales > RPRI01 > RPRI01. Next base: position 19,912 of record JBDRRF010000049.1, read on the forward strand.
GGATTCGCATACTGACTGGCCAATTGCCAGAATAAGAATGTCTTTTCCTTGTTTTAGTATTTCTCCTTTGCCAATCGGAAGTGGTTTAATGTCTTGTTCCAGCAAAACACCAACACCTGTTCCTCTCGGATATCTGAATGCTATGGGACCGTCATGGGATAGAGCAGTTTTAAGCATACGGCGCAGCTCATTTTCATCTTTTGGCGCCATAACTACCATATTGGGAAGGCTCCTCAAATACGAAATATCAAACAATCCATTGTGAGTAGCTCCGTCTTCACCAACTATGCCTGCCCGATCTATGGCAAATACAACGGGAAGAGCTTCTATGCATACATCATGTAAAATCTGGTCATAAGCTCTTTGCAGAAAAGTTGAATATATTGCAACGACCGGCCTGAAACCCTCAGTAGCTAACCCTGCTGAAAATGTTACTCCGTGCTGTTCGGCAATTCCAACATCGAAAAACCGTTCGGGAAATAATTCGCGAAATTCGGAAAGACCTGTACCTTCAGGCATTGCAGCGGTAACCGCAATTATTTTGTCATTTTTACCGGCAAGCTCTACCATTGTTTTGCCGAATACTTCCGTATAGGTTGGAATGCCGTTTTTCGTACCATTGCTATCGCCGGTTTTAACCTTAAAACTTCCGATTCCGTGAAAATATATAGGGTTTTTTTCGGCAGGAAGGTATCCTTTGCCTTTGATTGTTGTGACATGGAGAAGTGCCGGTTCTCTAAGATGTTTAATATTATCAAGAATATCTATAAGATGATTTATATTATGCCCATCGATCGGACCGAAATAATCAAAATTAAAGGCCTCAAACAGCATGCCGGGTGTTGCAAATGTTTTAAAGGATTCTTCCGAACGTTTTGCAAACTTATATAAATCATCACCAACTTTTGGAAGAGATTTTAAAAATTCCCCGAATTCTTTTCTTAGATCCTGTAAATATTTTTTGGAAAATGTTCTGCTTAAAAAAGAGGATAGGGCACCTACATTTTTTGCGATGGACATGTCATTGTCGTTTAGAATAACAATAATGTCTTTATTTTTATGAAGATACCCGGTTTGATTCAAGCCTTCATATGCAAGGCCTGCTGTCATAGAACCATCCCCGATTACAGCTATAACTTTATCACTCTCTTTCTTTAAACATTTTGCGCAGGCAATTCCAAGACCTGCTGAAATTGAAGTACTGCTATGGCCTGTTGAAAATGAATCATACGGGCTTTCGCACATCCGTGTAAAGCCGCAAATACCTTCATGCTTACGCAGAGTATGAAATGATTCCCGTCGCCCGGTAATAATCTTATGTGCATAAGACTGATGTCCTACATCCCAGATGACTTTGTCGTTAGGAACATCGAAAACATAATGGATGGCAATTGCCAGTTCAACAGCGCCTAAACTTGAAGCAAGGTGACCGCCATTTTTAGAAACAATATCAACTATTAAGCTTCGTATTTCCGAAGCAAGCTCCGGAAGATCAGATCGAGGGACTTTTTTCAAATCATCAGGCGAATTAATTGTGTTTAGTATGCTCAACTAAGATTGTCCTTAAATTTATCGTTTTCTTTCAATAATATATAATGCAATAGCTCTAAGAGGGTCAGATTTATTATCAAATAATGCAAGCGCATGCAAGGCTTCTTTTATCAGTTTTTTTGCATAATTTTCCGATTCGGTAATTCCCAGAAGGGAAGGGTAGGTGCTTTTTTTTCGGGCTTTATCGGTTCCTACGGGTTTGCCGGTAATATTTGGATCACCATGTATATTAAGAAGATCATCCGCTATTTGAAAGGCTAATCCAATTTTTCCCGAATAAACTTTTAACTGTTTGATTTGATCAAAACTTGCATTTGCTAATATTGCGCCTGCTTCAACAGATGCTGTAATAAGTGCCCCGGTTTTTAAAGAATGTAATTCTTCCAGCTCCTGCAATGAGATCTGGCTGTTTTCCGAAGCTATATCTCTCATCTGTCCTTCAATCATTCCCATATAGCCTGCCGCAGTTGAAATGGAATGTATTGTTTTTAACCATATAGCGGCATCCGAATTATTTTGCAATTTAACTGATGATAGCACCTGAAATGCCAGTGTAAGCAAAGCATCACCTGCAAGGATAGCTGTAGCTTCATTAAAAGCAGCGTGGCATGTTGGTTTTCCTCTTCTTAATAAATCGTTATCAATAGCAGGAAGGTCATCATGGATTAAAGAATATGCGTGAATCATTTCAATAGCGCAGGCTGCGGGTAAAACATCTGATTGCTTACCTCCCACAGATTCGGCAGCAGCAATGCAAAGGATTGGTCTGATTTTTTTGCCTTCAGACATTAAAGAATATTCCATAGCCTTTAATAACTGGCCGGATACACTATAATCATTAATAATTTTAGTTAATTCATTTTTTATTATGATCGTTTTGTCTGCAAAGTATGATTTGAGATCAAAATCATTATTTATCATTCTGATACCTTTTCAGGTACAGGTGAAAATTCCTTTTCGGTAATGTTTCCATCCTGATCTTTTAAAAGTAGGGTAATCTTTTTTTCGGTTTCATCAAGCTTGGCAGAACAATATTTAGAAAGTTTGATTCCTTCTTCAAATTTTTTTATTGAGTCTTCCAGAGAAAGGTTTCCTGATTCAAGTTCGTTTACTATATTTTCGAGTTGATTCATTGCTGTTTCAAATGTCATCTTTGCCATTAATTTTCCTTTCAACACTGCATATTAATGAACCTTTATTAATTATTACTTCAAGGCGTTGCGCTATTTTTACATTATCCGAATCCAGTATAATATGCTTTTCCGGAATTGTTCTGGTGATACTGTATCCGCGCTTAAGAATAGCTTTGGGGTCCAAAACACTTAATTTTGCTGAAAGCTCATTTATCTTATACTTACTATAATTGATTCTATTAATCATTGATTTATGTATGTTATTTAAACTATTTTTAATATTATCTTTATATATTAATACATATCGTGTTGGATTATTATTTTTTAATTTATCAATCTTCCATAAAGTGCGTTCTTTATGTTGATGTATAAAATTAACCTGGGCTCTTATCAAGCGTTTGGTAAGGTCTTCATTTTTTAATATTAAATCATATAGTTTGTTTTTGGGATCCTTGATCTGTTTTGTTATACTGTACAGATTATGTCTGCTTTCATTTAAAAACCTTCCCATTTTGGATTTCAAAGATATATATAATCTTTCATTTTTAAGTAAAAGTTCATTTTTCAGAGGAACAGCAATTTCAGCAGCAGCTGAAGGTGTGGGGGCTCTTAAATCTGATACAAAATCCGATATTGTATAATCCGTTTCATGTCCTATGGCAGATATAATGGGAATATTTGATTCAAAAATAGCTCTTGCCACTGATTCTGAGTTAAAGGCATGGAATTCTTCCAAAGATCCTCCTCCGCGAGCAATTATTGCAACATCGGAAGTACCATAATCATTTAATAATTTTATTGCAGAAACAATTTCAGCTTCTGAGGATGCACCTTGAACGGAAACAGGAATTATTTTTATATTTACACTTGAATATCTTCGATTAATTATATTAATAATATCAAATAATACTGATCCGGAAGGTGAAGTTATGATACAGATATTTTCAGGAAGAAAAGGCAGCTTTTTTTTATATTTATCATCAAAAAGGCCTTCAGAAGACAGTTTTGTTTTAAGTTGTTCAAATGCTATTTGTAAAGATCCTATGCCTTTTGGCTCTAAGTATTCAAAAATAATCTGATAAGAGCCTTTTGCCTCATAAAGACCTAATCTTCCAAATCCTATTACTGACATGCCATTTTCAGGTGTGAATTTTAAATTCTTTTTCTGGCCTTTAAATATTATCGCATTAATCTTAGCTGATTCATCTTTTAAAGTTAAATATAAATGCCCGGAAAATGGAGTGCTTAAATTTGAAATCTCCCCATATACCCAAACAAGCGGATATTTTTCTTCAATCAATTTTTTTAATTGTGATGTTAATTGTGTTACAGAAAATATTTTTGTTTCCATATATTATATGATATCAAAAAGTAATGGATTAATATGGTTTTATCCTGGAAAACCGCTTCTATTCATAACGTCTGATAATGTATATTATGTAAACTAAAATATATTATCAGAAATTGCCAACTTGCCAAACAAATAACAACACTCCCCTAACAACATATAGAAAACTAAAAAATATCCATTTTGGATTTATTGAGATAATCACGAACTGCCGGAATAATATAAATATCATCATACTCGTTCTTGTTAATAAATTCAGCGAGTATTTCAATTTTTTTATTTTTCGCAAGGTTTTTATCTAAAATAAAAAAATCTTTCCCTTTTATTTTACATACTCCACTTTTAATATTTATTCCTGATTTGCGCAAGTTCTGTTCTTTAACTGTAACATTGAGTTTTTCTATTATATTTAATAGTTCTTGAAATAATCGATCCGATTTCATATTATACATTTCCAGATTTGCTTGAAATATAAAGGTATATGATTTATATTATCCCAACAAATAAAATTATTTTATTATTATATCCAATTCATATAATTTTTATATACACTATATTTAAATATTTATGAAACAGTAAAATTAAAAGGAGGAAAATATGCAACAATCATATCCGCTAAAGAACACTCAAACTCAAATTCTTGTAAATGAATTCATACGCAGTGTTTATAATTGGATGGGAATTGGTCTCGCTATTACTGGTGTTATTGCTTTTTATGTTTCAAATGATCCGGGAATCCAAAGCTTGATATTTGGTAACAAGCTTGTGTTTTATGGATTAATAATAGCCGAATTAGTAATGGTATTTACAATAAGTGCCAGAATAAACAAATTAAAAGCATCTACAGCAACATCAATGTTTATTATTTATGCGGCATTAAACGGAGCAACATTATCTGTAATATTTCTTATATATACAACATCCTCTATTACCTCAACATTTTTTATATGCGCTGCTACATTTATTGCGAGCAGTATTTATGGAATGATAACAAAACGTGATTTAACATCAATGGGCGGATTCATGATTATGGGATTGATAGGCATTATAATAGCTACTGTTGTCAATTTATTCATAAGAAGCTCTGCCATGAATATGATTATAAGCTATATAGGAGTAATAGTATTTGTTGGATTAACTGCATATGATACGCAGAAATTAAAAAATATGGCAATGACACAGCCTTCAGGACTCGATGCAGGTGTTGTTAGAAAAGGAGCCATATTGGGTGCGCTTTCACTATATTTGGATTTTATAAATCTTTTTCTTATGTTGTTAAGAATATTAGGAGACAGAAGGTAAAACATGCTTTTAATTTACCAGCCGGCAGATTTACAGATATTGCCGGCTGGTAGAACTTTTATCCTATGGTTTCTTTTATTTTATCTGCTAAAAATATGCAAAGTTTATCGGTTTCTTCTTGAGATGGCCCCTCAACCATTACCCTGCAAATTGCTTGTGTACCCGAATACCTGATAAGCACCCTCCCCTTTTCCCCAAGAATTTCTTCAACATTTTTGATAGAACTTTGAATTTCCGGAATTATATTTATATCCGGTTTCTTTGATACATTGACATTTAATAATACTTGAGGAAAAACTTTCATAATTTTTCCCAGCTCCGAAAGAGATTTTGATTCATCTTTCATCAATTCAAGTAATTTTAGTGCAGTCAGTGTTCCGTCTCCGGTAGTTTGATGATTTAAAAATATAATATGACCGGAATCTTCTCCACCAAGAATTGAACCGGTTTTTATCATTTCCTGCATTACATATCTATCTCCAACCTGAGACATAGTATGATTAATATCTTTTTCTTTAAATAAAGTCGCAAGGCCTAAATTGCTCATAACGGTACTTACAACATGATTATTTGATAACATATTATGTTTCTTCAAGAATAAGGCAATGATTGCAAGTATTTTATCTCCTGATAATATATTGCCTTTTTCATCAACGGCTGTCAGGCGGTCACCATCACCATCAAATGCAATCCCTATATCGGCTTTAACCTCTATGACCTTTTTTATAAGTGAATCAACATGTTCAGAACCACAATTATCGTTAATGTTTTTCCCATCCGGATTAACATTTAAAACTATAACATCAGCGCCAAAGTCAGAAAAAAGTGCTGGTGCGATTTTATATGTTGCTCCATTTGAACAATCTATTACAATTTTAATACCTTTTAGAGAAAAATCAGAAGGCATGGTATTTTTCAGAAACTCTATATAATTTTTTTGAGCGTCTTTAAGTAAGCTTACCAAACCTGCATTTTTAACCGTAATGTTTTTGGATAATGAATCATTGCCTGTTATTAAATTTTCAATTTCTGTTTCTGTTTCATCAGAAAGCTTATAGCCGGACCCATCAAATATTTTAATTCCATTATCATAATATGGGTTGTGAGAAGCCGAAACAACTATCCCGGCATTTGCCTTTAAAGAAGATGCCAGAAAAGCAACCGCAGGGGTTGGAACTATACCTGCAAGCAATACATCAACATCCATTGAGCAAATACCTGATGCCAAAGCATATTCAATCATATTTCCTGATATACGGGTATCTCTTCCTATTATAATAAAAGAACGCCTGTCTGTGTTTTTAAACTTTAAAGCAACTGCTTTTCCGATAATAACAGCCATTTCAGGAGTCATTGGATATTTGTTTACAACACCTCTTATGCCATCAGTACCAAACAGTTTTTGCATATTTTTAATATCCCTTTTTAATTTTTGTTAAGATCTGCTATTATCTCACAAATTGCTTCCGATTGTTAGAGAATTTATATCCCTTTTTTGGTTTTTCATATGCCCATAAAGTACAGCATTGTTATTGCTTAATATATTAATATCGTATATATTGTTATTATTCATAAATAATAATTTATAATGGGACTGCTTTGGAAATAAAAATATTATATTCGGTAATCATTTTGCTTCTTCTAATATTTTCAGGGTTATTTTCCGGCTCTGAAACAGCACTTTTTTCTTTGTCTTCGATCCAACGCGAACGGCTCAAAAGAAATAACAACAAAAAATCATTAATTATAAATAAGTTACTATCAAGGCCAAGAGCTCTTATTGTTACAATTTTAATTGGTAATGATATGGTCAACATAGCAGCTTCTGTAATTGCTACCTCACTATTTGTATCCATTTCCTTAGAATACGGTGAGTGGATTGCAATGGCTGTAATGGCACCGTTAACACTTATCTTTTCAGAAGTAATACCCAAAACTCTTGCAATTACCTATAATGAAAAATTCGCACCTTTTATCAGTGTACCGCTTAATGTTTTTTCAAAAATAATCTTTCCTATAAAATATATACTATACAATGTCGCTATTATGATAGCAAAAATAATAGGTTTTAAAAAACAGCATGTTTCGACAGCCATTATGGAAGATGAATTCAGAGCTTTAGTTGATCAAAGCCATGAAAGTGGTGAAATTAATAAAGCGGAACGTGATCTTATTCATAATGTTTTTGAGTTTAGCGATACTCATGCCTTTGAAGTTATGACACCTCTTAATGAAATTTATTCTTTGTCTCAGGACATTACAATTGAAAAAGCTATAATAACAATCCAAAAATACAAGTATTTAAGAATACCGGTATACAAAAATCGCCCTGAAAATATTGTTGGGATTCTTTATATAAAAGATCTTTTGAAAATTAACTCATTAAAATTAAACGGAAATATAAAGATTAATCAAAAAATATATAGAAAACCTTTTTTTGTTTCTGAAAACATAAAAATTGATGAGCTGTTTCATATATTAAAGAAAAAACGGATACACATTGCAATATGCATAAATAAACAAAATAAAGTCACCGGCCTTGTAACAATGGAAGATCTTCTTGAGGAATTATTTGGAGAAATTTATGACGAATATGACGGGGAGTTAAATTGAGCGTTATAGTTATTAATATTTGTATTTTAAGCCTGTGTATTCTGATTCAGGGATTTTTTTCCGGATCTGAAATGGTCATTTTATCTTCAAATAAAACAAAGATCAGGCAGTTGGCAAGAAGGGGTAATAAAGGCGCTGCCCGTTTTCTTAAATTAATCGAAAGACCTGATTGGTCTCTTGCAACAACAAGTACCGGCACAAATTTATTTGTTATCATCTCATCTGTTTTCACTGCTGTTTGGTTTGATAATATATTTCAGAAAAACAGCGAATTATGGTCCATTATTATTATAACTCCATTTTTATTAATTTTGGGTGAAATTCTGCCCAGAACAATTTTTCAGCAAAAAGCTGATGAATTGGCTTTAAAGATTGCACTTCCTTTTAAATATATTTCCCACATTATCTTACCTGTTACTTACGTTGTCTTTTATGCCAGCAAGCTTTTTTATAGCTTAATTAAACAAGATGCCGCCGGACAAAATCTTTATATTTCGAAAAAAGAACTGGAGCTTGCTCTTTCTGTCGAGGGAGAAGAAAGCGATTTGGAAACTGGAGAAAAAAAACTTATACGAAGAGTCTTCCACTTTTTTGAATCAAATGTATCTGATGTTATGGTTCCTCTTGTAAATATTACTGCATTATCATCCAAGGCTAGTGTAGAAAAAGCAATAGATGCAATTAATAAAACCGGTTATTCAAGGCTTCCTGTTTATAAAAGCAGAATCGATAATCTGATAGGCATCATTCATCCTATTGATTTAATTCATGTTAACGATTACAATACTGTTATAGGCCCATTTGTTCGTGAAGTTCCTTATGTTCCTGAATCAATGAAAGCTCATGACCTTTTAACATTATTGCAGAAAACAAGAAACTCAATTGCTATAGTGCTTGATGAATATGGTGGAACTGTAGGTATAATTACTATAGAGGATGTACTCGAAGAAGTTGTGGGTGAAATTAAGGATGAATATGATGATGATACAAAGCAATATATTAAAATTGGGTTAAATAAGTTTATTGTAAATGCCAGAATGGAAATTGAACATGTAAATGAATTTATGAATTTAAATATTCCCAAAGAAGATTATGAAACTATAGGAGGTTTTTTGCTCAAACTTATGGGGCAAATTCCAAAACATGGGGAAGCTATAATTCATGATAATATAAAATTTACTATCCGATCCTCAAGCAAAAAATCCATTCATTCTATTATTGTTGAAATAATTGATAAAATCAATAATAGTCCGGAAAACTCATAGTAGGCATAAAATAACCATTATAATCAGTTTTTATTTTTTACCCTTTCAACATATTGACCTGTACGGGTATCAATTCGTATATATTCCCCTTCATCAATAAAGGGAGGAACCTGAAGAACATATCCTGTTTCGAGTGTTGCGGGCTTGGTGCTTCCGGCTGCCGTATCACCTTTTGCCCATGGGTCTGCTTTAATTATTTTAAGATTTAAAAAATTTGGAAGAGAAAGTTCGATTGCTTTTTCTCCAAAAAACAATACATTACATACTGTATTTTCTTTTAAGAGATTTATGGCATCGCCAATTTGTTCAGAACTAAGAAATTCCTGGGAATAAGTTGAAGTGTTCATGAAACAAAAACTACTGCCGTCAGAATATAAATATTCCATTTCATGTTCTTCAAGCTGTGCTTCATGAAATTTTTCTCCGGATCTGTATGTGCGGTCAAATTGCGAACCATTAATCATATTTTTCAATTTGCATTTGTAAAGAGCCTGCCCTTTTCCGGGCTTTACAAATTCAAATTGCACAATAACATACGGATCGCCATCTATTTCAATCTTAAGACCTTTTTTCAGATCACTGCTATCATACATCTTATTTGCTTATCCTCCATTTTTTTGTTTATTTACAGTAAAGTTTAAATAACCGGCCTGTTATACAATGAAGCGATTAATAAAATTTAACCAGGGTCATTTTTTAAATGTTTTTCAGCTTTTTTTGCCTCTTTTACAAAATGTTTTACTTTTGTTAGATCTTTTTTAAATCTAACAGGTTTACCGTAAATATCACAAGCATTTGTTTGTGTGCAACTGTCAACACCAGCAGGTTTTACATTAATTATTCCATCAAAGACATTATCAGGTGAAAGTCCACCTGCCAGTATCACAGGAATAGTAACCGAATCAACAAGAATTCTTGCTTCTTCCCAATTACAAGTCAGGCCGGTAATTCCTACAAATCCGTTTACTGGCTGTGCATCAGAAGCTGAATTTGAATCATTTATTATAATTGTATCAGTTAAAAAAAAATCGCTGACATGTTCAAATTTTTTTGCAAAAAAAACAGGAGAAATGAATTTGACAACTCCGGGTGGAGAAATGGGGATTGAGCGCATTATTTTAATTTCAGGAAATTTTATTTTTATAGTTTCCTGTAAGTTTATAAGCATATTTAAAAAACTATCGTCCTTTAAATATTTTGTTAAGTCTTCGCAAAAATGTATGATATCGGGTTTGTAATAATCTAAAGCCTGCGAGATAGAATATAAGTCTGAAAAAAGTGGAATCAAAGAACTCATAGAAGTCGATTTTTTAACAATATCAATTGTATCTTTTATCAATGGTTGTTTTAATGATTTTTCAGAAGTTATTACACTGCCAATATTATCAACACCTGCTTCAATTAGTGCTTCGGCTTCATAAGGTGTCTGAATTTCATATATCTGAATGATCATTTATGGATTCTTTCGTAAGAATTTTTAACCATTTTATATCCCAGCTGGTATTTTGTTTTCAAAATAGAGTTGACAATTTTACCGTCTCTAACATATTCTCTTTTTCTAAGCAAATTGTTATTAAAAACAAGGTGATTAAGCAATTAACAGACAAACCGGATTCTACATAAAAGGCATAACACTATGATACTGATAATTGATTTCGGATCTCAATATAACCAGCTGATAGCCCGCAGAGTCAGGGAAAGTCGAATATACTGCCGAATTGAACCGCCTGATATCAATGTTTCATATATAAAAGACTTAAAACCCGAAGGTATAATTTTATCCGGAGGCCCATCCAGTATATATGAAAAAAACAGCCCTAAAATAAATAAAGAAATATTTGATCTTGGAATTCCGATCCTGGGTATTTGTTATGGCATGCAATTTATGATTTATTCCCTTGGCGGAACTGTTGAAAGAGCTAAAAAAAGAGAATATGGTTTTGCCAAACTATATATAAAAAACCAGAAAAGCATATTAAAAGATATAGAACAAAATACATGGTGCTGGATGAGCCATGGGGATTCAATTAAAAAGTTACCTAAAGATTTTATAGTTACTGCCTCAACAGATAATACTGAAATAGCAGCAGTTTCGAATGAAAATAAAAAACTTTACGGCCTCCAGTTTCACCCCGAAGTAGAACATACTCCTTTGGGCAAAAAAATGCTTAAAAATTTTCTCATAGATATATGCGGATGTAAACGTTCCTGGACCATGCAATCATTTGCCAAATCAGCAATTTCCGAAATAAGAGAGACTGTTAAAGATAACAAGATAATACTTGGATTAAGCGGAGGTGTTGATTCCTCGGTAACGGCAATGCTTATTCATAAAGCCATTGGGAAAAATTTAACATGTATTTTTGTTGATAACGGGTTGCTTAGAAAAAACGAAGCCGAAAAGCTGAAAATCACTTTATTGCAAAATCTTGATATCAATATCAAATTTGTCAATGCTTCAAACAAATTTTTAAAAGCGCTTTTTAAAGTTACAGATCCTGAAAAAAAACGCAAGATCATCGGTAAAGTTTTTATGGATGTTTTTGAAGCAGAAGCAAAAAAAATAAAGGATGCAAAATATTTAGCACAGGGGACCCTTTATCCTGATGTTATTGAATCCAGGTCTGCTTTTGGAGGCCCAACTGCAGTAATCAAATCTCATCATAATGTAGGGGGCCTTCCTAAAAATATGAAGCTTAAGCTTGTTGAACCTTTAAAATATTTATTTAAAGATGAAGTACGTAAACTGGGAAAAACAATTGGTTTGCATCAGGATCTGATATGGAGGCAACCATTTCCCGGCCCTGGTCTTTCCATAAGAATAATCGGGGAAATAACAAAGCTAAGACTTACAATTTTAAGGGAAGTAGATGATGTTTTGATATCCGAGATTAAAGATGCCGGTTTGTACAAAAAACTTTGGCAGTCTTTTGCAATTTTACTTCCTTTAAAAAGTGTAGGAATCATGGGTGATCAGAGAACATATGAAAATATTATAGCTATAAGAGCCGTAACAAGCAAGGATGCCATGACAGCAGACTGGGCAAAAATCCCTTATTCACTTTTAGGTAAAATTTCTAACAGGATAATTAATGAAGTTGCAGGTGTAAACAGAGTTGTATATGATATTAGTTCAAAACCTCCAGCAACCATTGAATGGGAATAATTATATATGGAAGAAGAAAACGATCCTGAATTCAAAATTAATTTCGATGGCTTACGTCCTGATTCTATTATCTCTGAAGATAAACAGGAAGGCAAAAGTGATATTCATATTAAAAGATTGAACCAAAAAATTACTGTTATTCTTATACTGTTTCCTGTTGTGACGGCTTTGATGATTATGTTTATTTATTTTAACATAAACAAAAAAATCGTTGGCGTTCATAATTCAGGATCTATGGAAGTTAAAAATCTGTCAAAAACCATTGACAGCAAAACGGCTGAATTTTCCGCACTATATTCCAAACTTGAAGAATCACTTGAAAAGAAAATATCTGCTGTCAACAATATGGAGCGTTCACTTAAAAAAGAACTGGATAAAACTGTAAATCGAATAAAAAAAGAAACAACAAAATCAGTAGATGAGATAAAAAAAGAAGCCAAGAATAATGAATCAAAATTAACCAATTCTATTACACAGATAAGCCAACAAATAAATACGGCACAAAAAGACATAGCTGTAGTTACGAGTAAAATAAAAAACACGGATAATGATTTATCCTTAAAGATATCAAGTATAAATCAAAAATTAAATACAATAGAAAATGATTTTGCAAAATTTCGCACATCAATAAGTGCGGCTGTTTCTGAAAAAATAAACTCAAAAGCAGATAAAGAAGAAATTGAACTGGCAATAATAAAAGAGCAAAAACGTTTTCAGTACGAATTAAGCGAGTTGGAAAAAAATATTGAACAAAAAATAAATACCATAAAAAGACAGCTCTACGATCTGGAGCATAAACCCATTAAAACAAATCCTTCGCAAAATTTACCTTTAAAATCTGAGAATTCGTATAGTAAACCAACTATAAAAAAAACAACTCCGGAATCCGGTAAAATCATCGAACAGGATCTATAAATATTTTTCAACATGAATGAAAAATCTTTAATAAAAATTCTTTCAAGTGTTTCCAATGGTAAAACTTCTGTTGAAAATGCTTTAAAAGAGCTTGCCCATTTTAATCTGGAAGATATAGGATATGCCCATATAGACCATAACAGGTCGCTTCGCAAAGGGTTTCCGGAAGTAATATTCGGTGAGGGGAAAACTGCCAATCAAATTACCGGCATTATGGAAAAAATGGCATTACAGGAAGAAAATATCTTGGTAACACGCATTACTCAAGATAAAGCTGACGCGGTACTTTCAAGATTTACCGAAGCTGTTTATCATGAAGATGCAAAAATGATTGTCTGGAAGAAACAAAATAAAATAGATAATAACGGACGCGGAAAAATACTTGTGATTTCTGCCGGAACATCAGATATTCCTGTTGCTAAAGAAGCGTATATTACTGCTCAAACAATGGGAAATGAAGTAGAGTCGGTTTTTGATGTAGGAGTTGCTGGCATTCACAGGCTATTTGATCACAGCAAGATGATTCATGAAGCTTCTGTTTTGATCGTTGTTGCAGGAATGGAGGGAGCGCTTCCCAGTGTTGTTGCCGGACTGGTAAGCCGCCCCGTAATAGCCGTTCCAACAAGTGTGGGCTATGGGGTCAGTATGGGTGGTCTTACAGCACTTTTTGCCATGCTTAACAGCTGTAGCTCAAATATAGCTGTAGTAAATATAGACAATGGTTTTGGAGCAGGTTATATGGCTTCAATTATTAACAGGAATTAGGTGCCACAAATGAGATTTTGCTAAAATTAATCGGACAAATTAGCTTGTAATAACTTTAATGCCAAAGCAGTTTTTATATCAACAATACTCTGAAGCCACTGTGTGCCCAAATCGCTTTCTTCATCTGTTAAATTTTTTATTACCAATAGATATTCTTTCCCATATTTCTTAATTGCAGAATCTACTATATTAAGAAAACTGTTTTTAATATTAATCATGTCAGAAGAAATATCTTCTTCAGTTGTAAAACATCTTTTTATTTCAGGCCATATCAGGCTGGTTTCTTTTTTATTATCAGTCTTGTCGATTAATTCTTTTAATCTTTTTATTCTTTCTAAGATAGCAAGGTTCAATTTTTCTTTAAGGCCTGTTAAAAGTGTTTCCGGAAAATCTGAAGAAACGAATTGTGATCTTACATTATTATACCATGACATAAGCGCTGTAAGATTTGCAATGTAAAATATATTATTAGATACTATTCTTGGGATATTGCCGCTTATGCCCGGGTAAAAAGGTATGTTATTATTTTTCCCTGATCCGCCAATTATGAAACGACCAGAGCGAAGTTCATCTTTTCTGCAAATTGTGCCGGCAGCGATTATCGTTCCGTAACTCAGCCTGCATGGCCCTACAATGCCCCCCTGCCCTCCTAAAAAAATCGGTCTTTGTTTCAGCATCACCCCTTTTGGCACATCTCCGATCAGAGAGGGTGTGGCTTTATCCTGATTAGGAGTATAGTTAAAATGGATATAAGAACTTCCTACTTCGCTATGATCTTTGCGACTTGTGCCTCCGGACATAAAGCAGTCACAAAAATTAATAAGACTGCCAAGAGTCACATATGGGAAAAGTATCGTGTGCTTTAAGCCTACCGTATGGGCAATACTTGCTTCTTCTTCTATGATAGTTCCTTCTCTTACATGGGAACCGTAACCTAAAACAGATCCTTTTAGAAAAACGGAATCTTTAAAAAAACCGCCTTTTAGATTAACACCAGAAGCAACTTGGCAACTTTCCAATGTAACAGGGCCTTCATATCCGATTTTTACACCATCAAGAATTAGTGTCGAAGAGCCATATATTTTGCATCCCGGATATATTATTACATCATTTCCGGAAATCCTGTCTATTTCAACCTCATCACCTATAGATACATTATAAGGATCGGGGAAAACGACTCCTTTGTTTATCAGCTGCTCGATTTTTTTTGCTATGCTTCTATTCATTATTTTTAGTATTTAATTTATATTTGAAGGAATATATTCCGGTACAATTATTTTTAGAGTTTTTTTAATATTTTCATAATCCTGTTCTTCTGAAAGCCTGGATAATTTTTCTATATTTCCATTTAGCATATTAATATTACAATCTACTCCTTTTAATGCCATTATTTTTTTGTGGCTTGTCGGAATTACGTTTTCACCCTCTGTAATAAGTTCTTCATAGAGTTTTTCTCCAGGCCTTAAACCTACATATTCAATTTTAATATCTTCATCCGGCACAAAGCCTGAAAGTTTTATAAGATCTCTTGCCATATTGTCTATTTTAATCGGAGTTCCCATATCAAGCAAAAAAATCTCACCTCCATTTCCCATTGCGCCTGCCTGAAGAATCAGCTGACATGCTTCAGGAATAGTCATAAAATACCTTGTCACATCCTGATGTGTAACCGTAACCGGCCCGCCCCTTTCAATTTGTTTTTTAAACAATGGGATCACACTGCCCACACTTCCAATAACATTGCCAAAACGTACAGTTATAAACTGAGTTGGAAAGAGCTTGTCCCCGTTTTGGCTTTGTATGAGCATTTCAGCAACGCGTTTTGAAGCGCCCATAACATTTGACGGACGTACTGCTTTATCTGTTGAGACAAAGACAAAACGTTGTACATGATGCTTCCTTGAAACATCAATCAGATTAAACGTTCCCTGAACATTGTTTTCGATTGCTTTCCATGGCTGCAATTCCAGCATTGGTACATGTTTATAAGCTGCAGCATGAAAAACTACTTCAGGGTGATATTTTACAAACGTTTTTTCAAGATGAATAGTGTCCCTAACATCTGCAAGAAGTGTAATACATTTTATGTCAGGAAACTTATGCTTAATATCAAGTTCTATTTCATACAAAGGGCTTTCAGCTCTTTCATAAAGAATAATGCTATCCGGTTTAAACCTGCATATCTGCCTGCAAAGTTCAGAACCAATAGATCCGCCTGCGCCTGTAACAATAACTTTTTTCCCTTTTAAATATTCACCGATTTTATCAGTATCCAATTGAATTATATCACGCCCAAGAAGGTCGCAGTAAGACACTTCACGAATTGTATTTACAGTGACCCTGCCATCAATTAACTCACTATAGCCGGGAATGGTCTTAAATTTTATGTTATTGTTGTTACATATATCTACTATCTTTCGAATTTGTTTTGAGTTTGCAGAAGGAATAGCAATTAGCGCCTCATCAGCTTTGGCTTTTATAAATATCTTTCCGATTTTTTGAATAGTACCAAGAACAGGAAGACTGTGTATTTTTTTACCCATTTTTTTAGGGTCATCATCTAAAAAACCTACCACTTTTTGGTTTAATTTATAATTATTATTAATTTCCTTACAGATTTTCTCACCGCAATCTCCTGCCCCGATAATAAGTATTCTTTTCTTTTTCAGTATACTTCTGTTAAAAGGGTTGAATAAATTATATATGGTTGTAAAACATGAATTATCAAAACTTAATTGTTCGTAATACAGTCGTATTGCCAAACGATATCCGGTAATCAGGAAAACAGTAAAACACCAATCAATAATAAAAACCGACCTGGAAAAACCTTCAAATCTTGTTCTAAAGAGAATAAGAGTAACTATTACAAGGCTGCTTATAGTTGAAGCTTTTATTATATTAAGAAGATCTTTAATGCCTGTGTATCGCCACATACCACGATAGAGACCAAAAGCATAGAATAAGAGTATTTTTGTAAGGATTACAGCCGAAAGAATTGCATAGAAAGAAGTAATATAATTTGGAGGAATAGAAAATTCAAAGCGAATAAGATGTGCGCCATAAAATGAAGCAGTTATCAGAATAATATCAATTGCAATAATTATAAAAAAATTGATATAAAGATGCCTGAATTTCATTATACATTCCCTCTAATTTTCAACCAAAATAGTCCAAGATACTCATGAACAGCAAGTTCCATTTTTTTAATTTCAGTTGAATCCGGAAAATACATAAAAGGATTTATCCTCTCTGCTTTTTTAACAAGGTGGCCAACAGGTGCAGGTATCGGATTCATTCCCGCTTTCTGAAAAATAGCCATAGAACGTTGCATATGAAAAGCTGAGGTAACTAAAATAAATTTATCATCCCCAACTATTTTTTTTATAAATAAAGCCTGACTTTCAGTATCCAAGCTTTCCGATTCCAAAATTATCTTATTATTATCTACACCAAGATCAAGAGCCGCATTAGCCATAACTTTCGATTCCGGAACAGAATCGAAAGCACCTCCTCCTGAAAATATTATTTTGCTTTTTGGCATTTTATTGTAAATTGAAATTCCTTCAACGAGCCTGAATAAAGACTGAGGGGACAAGCTGCTGATTACCGGCAGCATGGAATCTGCCAAATATCCTCCACCAAGAACAACTATCCACCTTATCTCAGATATAGAATTCGTATTTAAAAGAGGTTTATATTTGCGTTCTAAATTACCCAATATTTTATCAGGTAGCAAATTAAAACTCATAAATATAAGAGACATAACCCCAACTATAATAATAATTTTGCCAATTTTTTCTTTTTTTTTAAAGGAAAGTAACAATAAACCCAAAACGAGAAAAGAGATGCATACAGTCAAAGGAGAGAGCAATAATCCTGCAATTTTTTTAAATAAAAACATCATTTATTAACCTGCGAGCCACTTTCAAAACGTTTCAGTTTGGTCAAGCTCAAGGCGGGAGAAAATTTCAACCGCAGGAATACATTAAGTATTTCGAGGATTGAAATTTGAGCCCAACGCTTAAGATCGGCCGAAATGGGGCATTTTGAAACTGGCCCCTGCTATTGCATTTAAAAGATCGATAGTCATTTGCCATAAGTCATTAACACAATATATAGTTAGCATTATACATTATGTTTTATACTCCATCAACTATCTTCTTGTTGTATCTAAACCCGATAAGCCTATGTTAATTCTTGACTTAGACAGATTGTTGTTATATTCGTTACCAATAATTATTCCTATCACAGCTTAAGTTTTATCTCTTCTGAAATAAAACTTAATGAATTAAATTTTATATATATTAATAAACATTGAGTGATAGAATCATTTGTCCGTTAAATAGGGAGAACTTTTATGTTAATAGTAAAAGACATAATGAAAACCAACGTAATAACAGTTATACCCGAAACTGAAATTGTACAAGCTACAAAACTTCTTCTTGAAAACCATATAAATGGAGTTCCTGTTATAGATTTGAGTGGAAAACTTGTAGGTATTTTATGCCAAAGTGATATAATTTCGCAACAAAAAAAATTCCCTATTCCAACTTTATTTACATTCCTTGATGGTTTTATACCACTTACTTCAATGAAACACATAGAAAAAGAAGTACAAAAAATTGCAGCTATAACTGTTGGAGATGCTATGACTGTTAATCCGGTAACAGTAAAACCCGACACAAGTATCGAGGTTGTTGCAGCACTCATGGTTGATAATAATTTTCATACGCTTCCGGTTGTAGATGATGGTAAACTTATAGGAATAGTTGGAAAGGAAGATGTTTTAAGAACTCTTATTCCGAAAAACGGAACATGAAAAGTACTATATAATATGTTAAATTTCAAAACACTAAAATCATATGAACCCAGCATTGTATCTGATCTAAACCATCTGTATTTGTTTAGCCCACTTCATTAATTTCATATATACACAAAAGGTTTTTTAAGATCTGTTAGGATTAATAAATGAAATTTGGAATTACCGGACTTTCCGTTTCCGGAAAATCAACAATATTTGAGACTCTGACCCAAAATATTTTAGGTGAAAAACATAAAACAGAAAACTCTATGGGAACAATTGACGTGCCTGATACACGAGTTGATGTTTTATCAGAGATGTATAAACCGAAAAAAACAATTCATGCAAAAATAGAATATTTTCTTCCCGCTGTTCATAATCAAAAAAGTGATATAAAAAAAGATCAGAATATATGGACATCTGTAAGAGACTGTGATGCTCTCATACATGTTGTAAAGAATTTTACAGAGTACGGACAAGAGCCACCAATACCTTGCAAAGATTTTCTTCAGCTTGATCAGGATATTATTCTTGCAGACTATTTTACTATAGAAAAACGAATCGAGCGAATTGAAACCGATAAAAAAAGAGGGAAAAAAATCGATAAAGAAGAGATTGATCTACTGACTGACTGCCATAAAAATCTTGAAGATGGAATCCCTTTGAGAAGAATACCCGAAATAGCATCTGCTCAGGTACTAAAAGGGTTTGCTTTTATATCGGCAAAACCCACGCTTGTTTTATTTAACAATAATGACGAAGACCCGGAATTTCCGGATTGTAAAGATATAATGGCAAAAGAAGATTGTATGGTTATAAGAGGAAAGCTGGAACAGGAACTTTCGCACATGAGTGCAGAAGATGCGGGTGATTTTCTTTCCGAATACGATATTAAAGAAGTAGCAAGAGAAAGAGTAATAAAAAAATCATATGAACTTTTAGGACTCATCTCTTTTTTTACGGTTGGTGAAGATGAAGTGCGGGCATGGACTATTAAAAAAGGAACGAGCGCCCTTGATGCAGCCGAAGTGATTCATTCAGATATTAAAAAAGGGTTTATCAGAGCCGAAGTTCTTGCATATGATGATCTGATGGATGCAAAAACATATAATGAGGCAAGGAAAAAAGGAACAGTAAGACTTGAAGGCAAAACTTATTTTGTAAACGATGGAGATATTATAAATTTTAGATTTAATGTCTGATGGTTTTCAATAAAATCTATTTTACTGTATAGCCTGAGATTTTATCAACATCGTCTGTAATTTCATTCAGTATATTTTCGGTATTGGCTCTAAGTCGTTCCAGTTCATCTTCTGAAATATCTTTTGGAATCATAATCGGTTCGCCAAATTTAATAATCATCCGGGAAAAAGGGTAAGGAATAATTGTTTTGTCCCATGCTTTATGAAAAGTAATAACCTTTGTGCCGGAGCAAGCCATAGGAATAAAATATGACCCGGTACTTTTTGCAAGAACAAGTAAGCCTTTTTTTAATACACGGGCTGGGCCTTTCGGCCCGTCAACAGCCGTGCCGCAAAATATTGTTTCTCCGCCGGCCTTCTTAACAAAAGTAATAATGGTACGCAGAGCATCCCTTCCGCCTTTTGAGGAAGAACCGCGTGCAGTTGCATATCCTAACCGGTGTCCTACGCGGGAAATAAGTTCGCCGTCTTTGCTGCGGCTTACCATGATAATACCGTTTTTAATTTTCCGGAAGAAATAAAAAACAAAGATTATATGTCTATGCCATGAACCTAAAATAATATTGCCTTTATTCTTATTATTTACAAAATATTCCTCGTAGATTTCCTTGTTTATAATTTTGACACGAACCGTTCTAAACCATAATTGAACAAGCCATGAGGCAAGCAGGGAAAGAACAGAGAGCTTAAAACGTTCTGTTAATGTTAAGTCTTTTATGAATTCAGCCATTTCTCTCCATTTATCAGTACAATAACTTTGAGCCAGTTTCAAAACGCCCCATTTTGGCCGATCTCTGCGTTGGGCTCAAATTTCAATCCTCGAAATACTCAATGTATTCCTGCGGTTGAAATTTTCGCCCGCCTTGAGCTTGACCAAACTGAAACGTTTTGAAAGTGGCTCCTTTGAAATAGTTTTATTTCAAAAAATATCAATATAAAAACAGGGATGTGTTATAATAAAACTGCAAAACACATTACGGAAAGAGCCACTTTCAAAACGTTTCAGATCAGAAAGACATAGTATTATGCCCCGTTATCGTAAAACACTATATATCATACTCTGCTTGTTAATATTTTTTACAGGTTATATCTCAATAACTTATTTCTATAAATTTATCTTAAACTATGTCGAGTCAAAATTACTTCCCGAAACGGCAAAAGAAATCGGAATTGATAACCTGCGTTTTAAAATTCAAAAGGCAGGCTTATTTGGGGCCGATATAGCCTATATATCTACAGGACGGGATAACATAGACTCACCATCAATTGATTCGCTTCATATTGAATATGATCCCATAGGGCTTTATAAAAAATATATCAAAAAAGTTGTCATAAATGGAGTCCGTATTGAATGCGAATTTAACAATGGAAAATTTAATATCCGCGGATTCGATTGGCAAAATTTTATACGAGCACTTCAATCAAAAAAAAGTACTCCATCAGAAAATATCAAATCCTTTCCTGTAGAAAGTATTGAATTACGCAATTCAACTATTTCCGCGCATTTAAAAAACCAAAACATAGATATTCCGATTGACTTAAAAATTGTTCCTCATAATATAAATAAAAGCTTGATCGATTGTCTTCTTAATCTATATCCACGTGATACACATATTAAGATAGCATCTAAGATCAATCTGGATACAAATCAAGCAGAAATCTTTTTTGGCACAAAGCAAATTTCTTTCGAGCGCTTTTCCGATTTCTCAAGTTTTATTCCTGATACAACTATTTCAGGTTCTGCCGATATCGATGGAAAGATGCAAATAAAATTATCTCCATTTAAGATATCTTCCATGTCATGTTCCACATCTGCTTACAACCTTTCTGCATCTTACAATAACATTAATCTGATAAATTCTATAGATGAAATAAGCGGTAAAAAGATGCCCGTTATTTTTGATATCAGAAACAGTGGAGATAATAAATGGATTTTTTCCGCAACCACTTTTTTAGTTAATTCGCCTTTTACGATGAATATATCAGGTATAAAATGTAATATTGTTAAAAGTGAGGATATGGTTAATGCCAGTGGCAATTTTTATGCACTTGCCGGAGGGAAAACTCCTGTCCGAATTAAATCGGATTACTACCTGAGTTTATCAAATAAAGGAAAATGGAATTTTAAGATATCCGGTGCTTCCATAAAAGGCCGGAATGCTTCTCAAATACCCATAAATATTAAAGGCCTTGATATTTTATCAAATAATTTAAATTTTGTTGTATCAGGAAAAGGAAACGATAAAAAAAGTTATTTAAAATATTTAGCGTCAATTTCAGGACTTGGCGCATCTAATAAAAGACTTTCTTTAAAAACACCCAAGATATCTCTTAGCGGAAATGCAGATATAGTTAAATCTAATGTAAGAGGGTCTCTTAATATAAATTCCGACAATACCATAATAACAACTGATTCGTTAAAAACCACCATTCCTGCGTTTTCAATATCCGGAAATTTTAAAAAGGATTTGAAAACGGATTTGCAGTGTAACGGGAAAATACAATTCAATGATGTAAATATCACAGATCAGAAACTACAAGTAAATATATCCGGTATCGGCGGAATATTGCCTTTTAAATGGCCTTTTGTGGATACAAAATCCGAGGGCACCGTTTTTGCAAAAACAATTTTGTGGAAAAATATAGATCTTGGCTCGTTTTCAGGATCAGTAAGACAAAATAATTCAGGCTTAATCTATAAAGGCCGGTATACGAACATTCCGTTTAAAGGAATGAATCTTGATTTTTCAGGGTATACTGATTTGCTTTCCCCAAATAGTTATGAAACCGAAATCAGCATTAACATGCATAAATATAAACTGTCTTCAGGAAGTGATATAAACAGATTATTCCCACAGGCAAAAGGTTTGTCTTTCGGAGGTGAAGCGCAATTAAACGGCAAACTAAGGTTTAAAGAAAACAAGTTTACAGGATTTATTAAAGCAAATATTGAAGAAGGATTGTTTAACTACAAAGACAAGGGAATTCTTATTGAAGGAATTAAAATTAATCTTAATTTGCCGAATCTGCCTTCTGTATCAAGTGCTCCTAAACAACAGCTTGCTTTCGGCAAGGCATCAATAGGATCGATTCAATTATCAGATGGCAAACTTGATTTTCAAATTGAATCGGCCGAATCCTTTTTTATTGAAAAATGCCGTTTTAAATGGTGTGATGGGTCTGTAAACACTAATTCTTTAAGAATTTCGTCTCTGAATAAAGATTTGAGCCTTATATTATTTTGTGACCGGATTAATCTTGCAAAGTTGATTGAACAATTTGGTGTTGCCAAAGCAGAAGGAATAGGAGCTGTAAACGGCACCATACCTATTGAATACAGCGATGGCAAATTGATTTTTGCAGATGGGTTTCTTTATTCTACCCCCGGAGATGGCGGCATTATTCATCTTGCCGAAGCTAAGATTCTTGCTCAAAACCTGATTCCAGGTACCAATCAATTTGCACAAATAGAGCTTACGATAGAAGCGCTCAAAAATTATAAATACGATTGGGCTAAACTGAAATTTTCAAGTGCAGAAGAGAATCTTTTGTTAAACTTGCAGTTTGACGGAAAGCCGGTTAACACTTTGCCGTTTATTTATGATAAAAAAACAGGTGGTTTTGTGCGAGTTAAATCAGCAGAGGAAGGCTCAAATTTCCAGGGAATACGTCTTGATATAAACCTTACTATTCCTCTTGACAAAGTTTTATATTACAAGGATGCTATAAATAAAAACCGATAAATCCCGTTAAAGAAATACATAATATTTCTTAACTTCTGACAACTCCATTAATATAGACCATTCAAAAAATAACAATTAACCTGTAAGGATGTGCTTATGATAAAAAAAATCATGATTCTTTTTGGCGTATTATCTGTTTTTTTAATTCCGGCATGTTACACTCATCATGAAGTAGCTCTGGCGCCTGTTGAAATTAAACCTATACACATTGTAATTGATGTTAACATAAAAGTTGACAGAGCGCTTGATGACTTTTTCGGAGATATTGATAAAGCTAAATAATAAATCAATTATGTATCATATGAAGGAGATAAAACAAATGACAACCAATAAAAGTATAGGAATAACTGTTTTTGCTATGGTGATGATTTTTACCTGCTGTGTTTCGTTTGCTCTTGACGCAAAAGAAATAAAAGCGAGAATGCTCGAAAGGGTTCCCATTATCCAGACTTTAAAATCAAATGGAACAATTGGTGAAAATAATCTTGGATATCTTGAAATAATGCCGGAAAGCAAAGCAGGCGATAATGATAAGATTATTGCAAATGATGAAAACAGCGACAGAAAAGCTGTTTATACAGCTATAGCAAAACAACAGGGAACAGATGTTTCCCTTGTCGGTAAACGCCGGGCATTGCAAATCATCGAAAACGCAGAACCGGGTGAATGGCTGCAAGATGCAGCAGGAAAATGGTTTAAGAAGTAATGGTAAAAAAAGATAAATGGAGAATAAACATGAGTTATAAGAATATTTACCCTAAGTATTTTTTGATGATAGCATTAATGATTTTAACCATAACCTTCTTTCCTAAGGCAGCACATTCAGGGCATACGGATATACTTCTTCTAAGCTGTATGGATTATCGCCTTATAAATGAAACTGAAAGTTATATGACCAATCGCGGATTACGTGATAAATATGACCACGTCATTTTAGCCGGGGCCTCTTTAGGCGCAACAACGGACAAATATCCTGCCTGGAATCAGACATTTTGGGATCATCTGGATGTGGCGATTAAACTTCATAGTATAAAAAAAGTTGTAGTCCTGGATCATAGGGACTGTGGGGCATATAAGGTAATCTTAGGTGAAGATTTTTCAAAAGATCCTAAAAAAGAAAAATCAGTTCACATAGATAAGCTATCAGCTTTGGCAAAACAGATAAAAGCAAAATATCCAAACCTTGAAATTGAACTACTTCTAATGGATCTGTCCGGTAATGTCGAAACAGTTTCTGATTAGGATAACTTGTATGAAATAATGCTCATTTAATTCAAAGCATAAACAGGCTTTTTTAAAACGCCGTCAGCTTTTTCGAATTTCTTCTTTAAGAAGACAGCAGGCTATTTTGTATTCAGAACTTCCGTTTTCTTTATAGCTTAAATTGCCTGGTTGTATAAGTTTATTCATTACACAGCCTTCGGGAATAGACAGATTAAAAAGGTCTGTTTCATTTATTTTGGCAGTTTTAACCAGCTCATTACCGTTAAATTCCATACCATGGACAGGATAATCCTCGCACAAAGGACATCTGTATACTCTTCCGTTTGGAAAAATAAAATAATTTTCAGCCACAAGTCCGGCACACTCAAATTTATCATCGGGCCCTAAAAACACTTTGGGATAAGTTACAGTGATGCCTTTTTGCGCAATCTTGTCAGCGATTTTCGGGATAATATCAAGCCACTTTTCCCGTGAAACTTGAGGATTATCTATTCCTACTAAAGATTCATCCTTTGCTGTCTTACCCCTTATTCCAATAACCTGGATAAAAAACCTTCCTATTTTAAGATCAGACAACAACGGTTCCATTTTTGCGAGTTCATCTATATTGGCACTGCTTACAGTATATATCAGGCTTGTATTAAATCCTTTTGATACCGATGACTTTATTCCCGAAATACATCTGTCATAAGAACCCTTTCCTCTTATCTTGTCATTTGTCGTACTTGTTGCACCATCAAGGCTGAAGCTGATATAGTCAATATCTTTGGGCTCTATTTTTGACAAAAACTCATTAAATAGATAGCCGTTTGTATCAACAGTTACAGATTTATATCCGATTTTTTTTGCGTACTTTACAGCTTGGGATAAGTCGGGGTGCAGGGTGGGCTCACCGCCTAAAAAAACAACGTTTGCTATTTTGCTTTTTACAGCAAATGCATCAAGCCAGGCTTTTATTGTGTCTATAGAAAGTGTGATATTTCCGTGCTGTTTTTTATTGATATAACAGTGCAGGCAGTTAAGGTTACAATTTGTAAGAATATGAAAAAAAATATTGGTAGAATTTTTTGAAAATGAAACAGTTTTTTTTTCTTTCATTGAGCTTTTCTTTTAAGGCTTTCTGTCTCCTTTTTGGCTTTTATAAGCTCTTCGTTTGTCAGGCGTAGCCTAATGGACATATATTCCGCAAAAATTCTGTATAACAACAAAAGAAAATCAAGCTGTTCATCTCTATCGCCGTCTTTTAGTTTCTTTTGCGCCGATGTATCAACCGCCAGGCATACAGTTTTACCAAGAGCGTAGACAGAAGCCGAACGGCTAAGAGTGTCGATAATTCTCATCTCTCCGAAAATTTCGCCTTTTTTATCAATTACTACAATATCAAAATTTTCTTTCGCTACTCTTACGCTTCCGCTGAGAAGGAAATAAAGCCAAGTGTCTTTTTCCCCTTCCATAATTATCAACTCACCATCTTCATACTCCCTGATCTTACTAAGGCGTAAAAGCTTTGCAAGGCTTTGTATTTCAAAATGCTTTAGCGTTGGAATGTTCATCAGCTTTTGAATATTCTGCATATTATCCTGAAGATACTTCGACTCAATCATAACGCCTCCTGCATAAGAAGATCATATAATATATATATAGAATTTGTTTACATATAACATTTGGCTAATAACATGCAATAATTTATTTTTCAAGACAGTCTTTTGATAAATATTCATCGAATTCAACCGGATAACAACCGTCAAAACAAGCTTTGCAAAAACTGTTTTCAGGGTTTTTAATTCCTGTTGATTGCAAAAGTCCGTCTATGCTCAAATAGTAAAGAGAATCAAGCCCAAGAATATCTTTAAGCTCAGAAACTGAATTGGTGGCGGCTATAAGTTCTCCACTTGTAGAAAAGTCTATACCATAATGACATGGAAATCGATGCGGTGGACCGCTTACACGCATATGCACCTTATTTACTCCAAGTGCGCGAAGTGATTTTACTCTGGTTTTAACGGTAGTTCCTCTTATTATTGAATCTTCTATAATTACTATATCTTTGCCTTTAAGAATCTCTTTTACAGGATTTAGTTTTACTCTTACTCCAAAATCACGCATACTTTGTGTGGGCTGTATAAAAGTTCTTCCGATATAATGGTTTCGTATCATTCCCATCTCAAACGGAATTCCCGATTCTTCCGAAAACCCTAAAGCAGCATAAGTTCCTGAATCCGGAAAAGGCATAACCAAATCGGCATTGGTAGGATACTCTTTGGCAAGACGGCGTCCATGGGCCTTTCTTATCTGATAAACATTTTTACCGAATATAGTGCTGTCGGGCCTTGCAAAATATATAAATTCAAATATGCAAAGAGACTTGTTCCTGCAATCTGTAGTTTTAATGCTTTTAAGCCCGTCCTTATTTATTATGACGATTTCGCCGGGTTCAAGTTCTCTTACAAACTCAGCTTCAATAAGGTCAAGCGCACAAGATTCAGATGAAAGAACATAGCTACCATTAACTTTACCTAAACACAAAGGACGAAAGCCATTTGGGTCTTTTATTCCTATTACATCACCCTCATTTGTAAGTGCTATAAATGAAAATGCGCCTTTTAATTTTGAAACCGTTTCAACAAGAGCCTTCTCAAGTCCTAATTTGAGATTTTTTACAAGAAGATGGAGAAAAATCTCACTGTCTATTGTGGTTTGAAAAATAGAACCGTTTTCTTCAAGCTCATTTTTCAAAGCTAACGCATTGACAAGGTTGCCATTATGGGCAACAGCAAAAGACTTTTTCTTATGAAAAACAACAAATGGCTGGGCATTTGAAAGGATGGAACTTCCTGTAGTAGAGTATCTTACATGGCCTATGGAATTAAATCCTTTAAGATGTTCAAAATGGTGAATATCAAACACTTCAGGCACTAGCCCCATACCCTTGTGGTCAAATATTTTATTGTCTCTTGCAACAGCAATGCCGGCGCTTTCCTGGCCTCTGTGCTGAAGAGCATACAAACCGAAATATGTAAGTTTTGATGCTTCCGGATGACCATAAATTCCAAATATTCCGCACGCCTCACGAGGTTTGTCATCAAAACGAGAGTCATCTTCCATAGTATTTGAATCCGGGTTATTTGTCACTTGATTTAACATTCCTTGTAAATTTTAATTTTTAAGATTGTAGTCTTGTAAAGCTTTTACTGATAGTTTTTTACCTTTTAGTTCTTCTATTCCTCTGCAAATAGCCAAGGCTCCCGGAATTGTTGTGATGCAAGGAACATTGTATTTAATAGCCGCACGGCGTATTTCATAGCCATCGCGCATCGGTTCTGCTCCTGTTCCGGTATTTATGATAATATTAAGCTGCTTGTTTTTGATAGCATCAACTACATGAGGGCGTCCCATAGATACTTTATTAATAATTTCATTAGCTATTTTATGTTCGGAAAGATATTTGGAAGTTCCCTTTGTTGCAATGATATTAAACCCCATATCATAAAATTTTGAAGCAACGGGAATTACCGCTTTCTTGTCCGAATCCATCACGCTTATAAAGACATTTCCGGTTGTAGGTATATTCTGCCCTACCGCAAGCTGTGATTTAGCAAATGCAAGTCCGAATGAAGTATCTATTCCCATAACCTCCCCTGTGGACTTCATTTCAGGCCCAAGAAGAGTATCAACATCAGGAAATCTGTTAAAAGGAAGTGCAACTTCCTTTATAGAAATATGTGTCGGTACTTTTTCGGAAGTTATGCCAAGACCGGAAAGGCTGCGTCCCAGCATAACTTTTGTGGCAAGTTTTGCAAACGGTATGCCTGTAGCTTTGCTGACAAACGGTATTGTTCTTGAGGCTCTTGGGTTTACTTCAATAACATAAAGCTTTTCTTCTTTGATGGCATATTGTACGTTCATAAGGCCAACAACTTTTAGCTCGGATGCCATAGCTTTTGTGGCAGCAGTAATCTGATCGATAATAGACTGATTGATACTGTGAGGTGGAAGAACGCATGCGGAATCGCCCGAATGAACTCCGGCCGCCTCTATATGTTCCATTATTCCACAAATAATAGTTGATTTCCCGTCACAGATTGCATCCACATCAACCTCAACGGCCTCTTCCAGAAACTTGTCTATCAGCACAGGATGCAAGGGAGATGCTTCAATGGCAATCCTTGTGAAATTTTCAAGATCCTTTCTGTTATACACTATTTTCATGGCTCTACCGCCAAGGACAAAAGATGGTCTTACAATTACGGGGTATCCAATAGTTTCGGCTATCCGGGCGGCCTCTTTTATATTTAATGCAGTTCCGTTTTCAGGTTGAACCAGGCCAAGTTTTTTCAACATGACCGTAAATTGTTCCCTGTCTTCCGCTCTGTCTATGCTTTCCGGCTGAGTGCCAATGATTGGAACACCCGCATTAAAAAGAGGTGTCGCAAGATTAAGAGGAGTTTGTCCGCCAAACTGTACTATAACCCCGAATGGTTTCTCGGTTTCAACTATATTTAAAACATCTTCTTTTGTCAGAGGTTCAAAATAAAGTTTATCGGAAGTATCATAGTCGGTGCTGACCGTTTCCGGATTACTGTTTACCATGATACTTTCAAGGCCTTCTTCACGGATACCAAATGATGCCTGAACACAGCAGTAATCAAATTCAATCCCCTGCCCTATTCTGTTCGGACCGCCACCAAGGATCATAATTTTTTTTCTATCCGATACTCTTGCTTCGTTTTCCTCTTCGTAAGTAGAATAATAGTATGGTGTTGCAGCCTTAAATTCGGCAGCGCA
The DNA here is from genome assembly GCA_043825875.1 of Pseudomonadota bacterium. Lineage (GTDB taxonomy): Bacteria > Desulfobacterota > Desulfobacteria > Desulfobacterales > RPRI01 > RPRI01. Next base: position 49,725 of record JBDRRF010000049.1, read on the forward strand.
GGTGTCTACAAGTTTATATACCGGCCTTATATTAAATTTTTCACGAAGAACTTTAACGGCATCTTCTGTTGAATCTGTAAGATACGCAATCTGCACATCGGAAAATCCATAAGATTTTGCCATACGCAAAAGTTCTTCCGAAATATTTGATCCGGCATCTGCGATCTCGGCCTCAAGATCAACTATTTGTTTTATCTGGTATAAAAACCATGGGTCAATATCTGTCAATTCAAATATTGACTGAACTGACATGCCGTTTAACAGTGCATACCGGATATAAAAAATTCTTTGTGAATTTGGGGTTGAAAGTTTTTTCTCAATTTCATTTATAGATATTTTATTTTCTTCTAAGTCGCATATATCTTTTCCATCTGCGCCAAGACCGAATCTACCGATTTCAAGTGATCTTAATCCTTTTTGCAGGGCTTCCTTAAAAGTTCTTCCGATAGCCATAGTTTCGCCGATTGATTTCATGGCGGTAGTCAAAAAATCTTTTGTTTCAGGAAATTTCTCGAAAGTAAACCTTGGTATTTTCACAACACAATAATCAAGAGTTGGTTCAAAAGAAGCAAGCGTTTCTCCGGTTATATCATTAGGTATTTCATCCAATGTGTATCCTACAGCAAGTTTTGCGGCAATTTTTGCTATTGGAAAACCGGTTGCTTTTGATGCAAGAGCTGAACTGCGTGAAACACGGGGATTCATCTCAACTACAATCATGTCTCCGTTTATTGGGTTTATTGCAAACTGCACATTAGACCCGCCGGTATCAACACCTATTTCTCTCATGATTGCAATAGATGCATTTCGCATTATCTGGTATTCAGCATCGCTTAATGTCTGGGCCGGAGCTACCGTAATACTGTCTCCTGTATGTATTCCCATTGGATCAAGGTTTTCAATCGAACAAATTATGACAACATTGTCATTTTTGTCCCGCATTACTTCAAGTTCATATTCTTTCCAGCCCAAAACGGATTCTTCAAGCATTACTTGCCCGATTAAACTTGCATCAAATCCTGATTTTGCTATTAACTCAAGATCTTCAAAATTATAAGCTACTCCTCCTCCTGTGCCTCCTAAAGTAAAACTTGGCCTTACAATAACCGGAAACCCTATTTGATCCACAATTTCTATTGCCATTTCCATGTTTGTGGCAATTCCGCTTTCCGGTATCCTAAGCCCTATTCTATTCATGGCTTGGCGAAACAGGTCTCTGTCTTCTGCTTTATTTATAGACTCGACAGATGCACCGATCATCTCAACTCCGAACTTGTCCAAAACACCCATTTTTGCTGTTTCAATAGCTGTGTTAAGACCGGTTTGCCCGCCAAGTGTTGGTAATAGTGCATCAGGGCGTTCTTTTTCTATTATCATGGCAAGTATTTCAGGAGTGACCGGCTCAATATATGTCCTGTGGGCCATGTCAGGATCGGTCATAATTGTAGCCGGATTGCTGTTTACCAGTACAACTTCATACCCGTCTTCTTTTAAGGCTTTACAGGCTTGAGTTCCTGAATAGTCGAATTCGCAGGCCTGGCTGATTATTATAGGACCTGCGCCAATAATAAGAATTTTCTTTATATCTGTGCGTTTAGGCATTTTCAATTAACTTTATAAAATCATTAAAAAGATAACGGGAATCGTGAGGACCCGGAGATGCCTCCGGATGATACTGAACGGCATAAAGAGGAAGTTTTCGATGCTTAAAGCCTTCCAGGGTATTATCATTAAGATTTATATGGGTTGGTTCTATATCTTTCGAATTTAAGCTTTTTATATCCACAACAAAACCATGATTCTGCGAAGTTATTTCCACTTTGCCGGTTATTAGATTTTTAACAGGCTGATTGGCTCCCCTGTGCCCGAATTTCAATTTGTATGTTTTTCCTCCAAGAGCAAGCCCCAAAAGCTGGTGCCCCAGACAAATGCCAAATATCGGCCTGTATTCCAGAAGTGACCTGATTGTATCTATTGCATACGATACAGGTTCAGGATCTCCCGGACCATTTGAAAGAAAAATTCCATCAGGAGAAATCGCCTTGACAACCTTTGCATCAGTTGAAGCAGGCACAACCAATACTTCAAAGCCTGCATTTTCAAGACATCTTAAAATGTTATATTTTATTCCAAAATCAAAAGCCAATACACAATATTTCTTATTCTTCTTCCATATAGATTTATCTAATTTTGTGGTTTCCGGATTTAAGGGATAAATTTTTCCTTCAGACCAGAAATAAGGTTTATTAGTTGCAACTCTTTGAACAAGATCTATTCCAACCATGCTTGGTATGCTTTTAGCTTTTTTTACAAGAGAAGACGGATCCGTATCAAGCGTTGAAATATAAGCTCTCATAGCCCCGGTGTCTCTGATATGTCTTGTAACGGCTCGGGTATCAACATCTTCAATTCCAAGTATGTTTTCATGAATAAGATAATCCCTTAAAGATCCTGTGGATCTGAAATTGCTTGGAATATCCTGATATTCCTTAACTACAAATGCAGACACCTGTATTTTGGCGGACTCAATATCCTCATGATTTACACCATAATTTCCTATCAGAGGATATGTCATAGTAACCATCTGGCCGCTATATGAAGGATCTGTAATTACTTCCTGGTATCCGGTCATGCTGGTATTAAACACAATTTCTCCAAAGGCCTCACCTTCTCCTGTAAAACTTCTACAGGCAAAGGTTCTTCCGTCTTCAAGAGCAAGCAGTGCTTTTTTTTTGTTTTCTTTCATATTATTATCAAACAAGATTTTAAGGGTTGAACGGTTTTATAAAAAACCTGGCAATTTCTATCACGTATAATTATTTAATCAAGAGCCAATTTCAAAACGTTTCAGTTTGGTCAAGCTCAAGGCGGGAGAAAATTTCAACCACAGGAATACATTTAGTATTTCGAGGATTGAAATTTGAGCCCAACGCAGAGATCGGCCAAAATGGGGCGTTTTGGAACTGGCTCTCAAGACTTTCATTTAATGATTTTTATAATTTCATCAAGTAAAGGAGGTTTTAAAATCCTCCATTTAGGTTTGATTGCCATACCGTCATGCCACATGAACTCAACAGCCTCAAAGGTTTCAGGTATAATATGTTCGTTTTTTTCTCCATAATATTTTACCGGATAATATTCAATCCAGAGCATACGGTGATAATCTATTTTAAAATCATATGTCACCATTGTAGCGATATGACCTGCACAGCTTCTAACCGACATTTTGCTTTCAGGGACATCCGATACAATAATGATGATCGGGTGTAAAAGCAAAACCCCTTTTTTCGCCCCTTTTTTCAGGTCATATATGCGAAGCCAACACTTGCCGCTTGCAAGATTCAGCTTGCCGCCCCAACCCTTCCATGAATATATTTTATCATGTATAAGCATCATATCTGATTTTGAAACTGGCTCTATTGTTTATAGTGTTTTTAACAATATAATTATGCATTATATATTGGTCAACTATTTGAGGTCTATCCTGTATTTAAAATCCAAGGTCTTTTATCAGATCTCCCCAGGGAATTGGCTCATCAGGTTCATTGATTTCATTTTTATCTTTGTTTGCGTCTTTAATATCAATTTGCTCCTTAATTTCCTGAAGCAGTTTAAGTTCTTTCATTGAAACAAGAGCAGCTATAGGCTCACCTCTTTTTGTCAGAACAAAAGACTCATCATTATATGCTACGCGGTTAATAATATCAGAAAATTGTTTTCTGGCATCAGCAATTGTTATTTTATTAAACATATAAATATCCTCATAACCGGCTATTGTTTGGTCAATGTCCCGTATATTTTCAATAATCTGTCCGGAAGATCACGGACATCAGATATGATATTGTGATTATATTGACCGTAAAGATCATCCAGTCTCATATCCATAGCTGCATCAACTGTAATTGCCCTGACACATATATTTTTCGACTGGGCTTCAAACACGGCCTTGCGGGTATCTTCAATTGCATAGTTTTGTTTATAATCGGTATCATTTGGGAAACCATCACTTATTATTACAAGAAGACGTGTTTTAGATGCCGTATTTTCAAGCCTTGATACCCCATGACGTATAGCAGCACCCATTCTGGTTCTTCTTTGTGGAAAAATCGCATTAATTTTGTTAATTATATTTTCATCCATGTTTTCGGAAAATGTTTTTATATTAAAATAATCCACTCCCGATCTCCCTGTTCCCGAAAACCCGGCGATAGCAAAATTATCCTGTGCCGTAGTAAGTGCTTCGCAAAAAAGAACAACTGCTTCTTTAATTATATCATGAACAGTTTTAGATGATTGAGCTATAAGAGTTGAAGTGGAACGTGAAAGATCTACAAGAAGAAGTACTGCTATATCCCTTTGATGTTTTATCCGCTTTAAATATAATTTGTCTGTTGGAATCATACCTGCTTTTTTATCAATTACATATTCGGGAAGAGCACACAAATCAAATTCATCTCCTTCAATCCATCTCTTTAAGATTTTTATTTCATCAGGCCTTAAATATTCAAACTCTCTTCTAATCCTTTTTACCGTTTTCGGATAGGCATTTAAAACATTTGAATAAAAAGCGCTTTTAAACCCTTCCACTTCTCTTTCATGTACTCTTACATGATCATGAAGATAATCGCATAAATTAGCATCCCATTCACGATATTTAAAAACGGTTGAATCATTATAATCATCGAAAGAATACTGATACTTCTCCCCTTCATTTAACCCTGAGATTAAATCAAAAGGTAAATCGGCGGGGTCTTGTGTGTATCCGGTTTGGTTTTGTGCAGATAAAGTTTTAGAAGAAGTTATAATATCTTTAAGATCATCATTTGAAACAGCACCTTTGTTTTTTATAAGCTTTTTCATTATCTCGGATTTAAAAACGCGTATTTTTTTCTTTTCAAGTGCGGACTTTATGGCAAGGCTTATCTCTTCATATTTTTTATTTGAAGTAAAATACATGTCCTGCCTTAAAGAAAGACCAAAGGGCATTTTGAGCTTTTTATAATCATTAAGGTTTTCTTTATTGGGCTTGTTTTTTTTCAGGAATCCTTCAACTAAGTTATACGTATGAAAAACGCTCACAGCGCATGCTTCGATACAATTATTTTTTTCAACTTCATTTTTAAAAATATCGGAAATTTCCGATATCAAATTTTTTATTTTATCTTCTGCTTCAAATACATCAAAGTCAATTTGTCCCAAAGCCATACGGATATATAACAGAAGAAGAAATGGTTCCGGATATTTGTTTTTTAATAATATTTTTAATTCATTATAGATCAAAGGATATGAAGTTCTTACAAGGCCAGGGTATGTTTCAAGATTAAGGATTCTTATACGGCCATGTTCAAATATATTAAAAAGATCTGATGCAAGTTGCTTTACAGGAAAAAGCATGAAAAATTTATCAAGATCGTGGCAATCATAATTTTGCGTATTATCAGTTAATTCATAATTTTTCTTTTCCGAAATATTGTACATTTCTTTCAGAAGAAAAGATAACTCCATGGCTTTTTCTATATCGAATTCAAATGAGCCGTACTCATAATAACCTGATTCAAGTCTTACAAGGCATTTATAAAGGTTGCGGTTCTTATCAAAAGTATCGCAAATATTTATTTCATCGGGGAGATAAATTGTTTTTCCATCGGAAAAAACAAATGGTCTGTCACCATACTCATTTTTTATTTCATTACGCAAAATTTTCGGAAATTGAGAAAGCTGACGAATAGATATCCCGCGGCCTGTTTTAGCCTTTAAGTACATTGTAAGTTGTAATCTAACATCTGCAAGAACAGCAGAGGTTTTCAGGTTTTGACAGACATCTTTTCCGAACTTGGATTTAAGAGCTATAAATTTTGCGCCAAGAAACTTATCTATTTCATATTTGTTTAATCCTATGGATATAAATTCTTCCAGTGCTTCATCCGATAAAATATATAGCCCTTGTTCAAGGCCGTCAAAGTATGAATCTATAAGATTATAATCTATACAAAGTATTTTTTGAAGCTGCTTGATCTGGACAAGTCTTTTTGATGGAAGAAAAGACAAAACCGCTTTAGGCAGGGTATGAGCGAAATTACGGCATTCATTGTATGTTAAGTCTTTTAAAAAAAAGGTTTTAAGGATTTCAAAATATACCGAACATGCATCACCGTCTTTTTGATCAAGCAAAATATTAACAGCTTTAAGCGGCTCTGTTAATGTATAAGTCCCTTTTTTATGCATTATTTTTATTGCTTCAAGATAGTTTTCAAGAAGACTTTCATCAGCATATGAAAGAACGGGAACAAGATGCTCGGCCATTATCCGCGCAAATGTCGGACCATCTTCGGCGCTTTTGCGCACAAGTTCTTTGTATATTTGAATTTTATCAGATTCTACACTTCCCAAAAGCTTGACATAACCTTCAGATACAACAACTCCGAAAGAATATTCAACAGATAGCGCCCAGATTATTTCATCAATAAAAATTCCGGCAATCTCTTCCGATATACTTATCTGTTTTCTGCTCAAACCTTCATTTACAACCTTAGCAATTTCAGGATCAGCAAAAGCAATTTCTTTTACAATATTTTGTATCTGCATACTATACAACGCCGTCAGGGGGTGTTAAATTTATTTTGAGATAGTTTGTTTTTATATTATTGAAGGCAGCCCTTTCACATTCGGAAGGCAGAAGGAAAACTCGCTTTCGATACCGCACTTTGCACATATATACTTTACAACTACGGATCTGCACTTTAGTGCATCCTGAATATCGGATTCTGGCTTTAAAGATCCGCCGCATAAACACGTACAAGGAACCACAAGTATGCATACAATCCCTGCTATATCTTCCTCAATGATGTTAAATTCGCCAAGTCCGAGCATCTTCCATTCTTCTAAAAGCTCTGTGTAAAACCTGCGAGTCCTGATGCTTCGTTCCCGTGCGATGAATCTGCCGGTTGCAGTTGTTAATGTATCCGGAGCATGATAGGCATATGTCAACTCTATACTGGTTCGAATTAACAAATCATCATCCAAAAACTGCCGCCTCAGTGCATTCTTTGCGAAAAACTGGGCAACCCCCATATTTCCCAGTTTATCTATACGATCCGCATCGTATAAGACTCTGCCGATATCATTGGTTGCCTCACCCTCCAGATATGTTGATAGTATGGCTTCTCTGATTTCAGGAATCCATTTTTCATAGATTGTACCTGAAAGGATTGTTGCTGCAAATTGAACCGCATTTTCTTCTTCAGGCATATCGTTTTCATGATAGCTTCCGTGTGCAAACTTTCCAATATCATGCAACAGGCCGGCAAGCAGGGCCGGCTCTACTTCCAACCCTTCGGCTTTTGCGATGTAATGGGCTATACGACCGACTCTGGAGCCGTGGGACCAAAGACTGGAAAATACTTCATCTGTAATATTATTTTGATAAGTGGTTTCCTGTTCTATCAATGTCCTGCGAATTTCCTGTAAAACATCAGGTGTTATGGATTTTAGAGTGTCCTGCCCCCATTCACCTCTTTTAAGTTGAAAGTAATTATTGTGTTCAGGGTCTTGCATCTTTTTACTTTGTGTAAGACAGTGCTGATAGTCTTCTATCGTATTTATATTAATAAAGGCCGTATCGGTTTCTTTTAACAGGCCTTTTTCTATGAACCAGTCTTTGTCCAGATAAAGAGTATTATATCGATGTGTCAGCATTTCGACTTTTAAGAGATTGGCTTCAAGATTTTCCCGCATCCCCGGCAAACAGTGTTTACTGTAAAAAGCATGCAGGAACTCTGGTCTTATCCCCGGACAGGGAATAATGATGTCGGATTTACCAAGTTCAAGAGACATTGACAAAATGATCTCTTTGCTCAGAAAAGGCATATCCGCTGCACACACAAACGCTGCTTCATGCTTTGTCTTTTGCAATCCGCTATAGATACCCATCAGAGGGCCGCAGCCCATACGTTCATCGGAAACATATGGTAGATTTAGCATTTCATATTTTTCCGGAGTATTGGTAACTATAAGAACTTCTTCAAACAGCAAAGTAACCAGATTTGCCGTCCGTTCAATAATCGATTTCCCGTTTATCTCCAGAAGAGGTTTATCCGGCGAAAGCCTCCTGCCCTGCCCTCCTGCCAGGATCAAGCAAGCGGCGTTTATTTTTTTCGTATTTGAATCAATCATATATATTTATCACCAAAAAAAAAGAACACAGAGCCAGTTTCAAAACGCCACATTTTGGCCGATCTCTGCGTTGGGCTCAAATTTTAATCCTCGAAATACTAAATGTATTCCTGTGGTTGAAATTTTCTCCCGCCTTGAGCTTGACCAAAATGAAACGTTTTGTAAGTGGCTCCTTAGTTTCATAAAGTTGGACTCATGCAGCTTCAATCCGTTTTAAATTTTCAATATTAATAGATTTTCTTGTTTTCCAGAGATCGTATTGAATCTGGAGTCTGAGCCATCCTTCAGGTGTGCGGCCAAATACTTTTGATAATCTTAATGCCATTTCAGGGCTAATGCCTGATCGACCATTTAACAGCGCTGAAAAAGTTTTTCTTGTAACCCCAAGTTCTCTGGCTGCATCCGTTACATTAATTTTTAGTGCCTCAACACAAAACTCTCTTATGATCTCGCCCGGATGTGGCGGATTATGCATAGCCATTTTTTCTCCTTAATTATGACCTTCATAATTTACATCAAAGGCATCGCCGTTTTGAATCTTAAACGTAATACGCAAATACCTGCTTACATTAACTGCCCAAGTATCTTTCTTCTTATCTATAACCGGATGCAATCCAAGGCCAGGCAAATCCATATCTTCGACAGTTTCAGCTGTTTCAAGGAGAGCTATAATTTCCCTGACTCGCGTTATATGCTGAGGAATGATATAATTCGATGTATCAGATTCGTAAATTAACCAAAGCCCTTTGTATGTGAAATTTTTAATCATATTGCATCAATGTAACCAGGTACGTGGCAGGTGTCAAGGAAAAATATTGGGCTTTACTCCACCCATTCCCAATGAAGTTTTCTTTATTTATTTCCTTTATCAGGCAAACCCGATTTGCCGCCCAGACCTTCGCTGGCTATAGGTTGGACATCGCGGCAGCTTGTTGTTGATTCCGAAATAGATAGAAAGTTTTTGATTTTAAATAAATATTGATATAAATATAAGTTATCTTAGTTACAGATTTCCTGGAACTGGATATTAAATACCATTTTGAACTGTGATTGATAAGACTACACGACCGAATAAATAAAATTTGAGCTAAATACACTTTAGTAAAGAAAAACACAATGAATGATAAATATGGTCGGAATGAAATTCTTTCATACCTGCAAGAAAACAAAGACCGGCTTTGCAGTAAATTTTCTCTCGAACGAATTGCCCTTATCGGTTCTATTGCGCAACGACTATACGGATGGAAGCGATGTGGATTTAATCATACGGTTCCGGTCTGGTACGGAACGGATTCATGATTTAAAGCAACAGTTAAGAGAAGAACTTGAATTGGTGTTTGGTCGGCCGGTCCAGCTTGCATCAGAAAAATACTTGAAACCATATTTTCTACAACAAATTTTAAAGGATGCCATGAATGTTTAAAAATGATCTGAAGTTTGACAAATCATTCAGGACGATATCCTGCCACTTAATACAAACATCAAAAGCCCAATAGAAGCTTTTCAAAACACTTGAAAAGGAAACTTCCGAACACAGGGAACTTTACATTTTTAATCATGTATGATTTTCTCCGGCAAACCGGTTTTGCTTTCAATAGTGAATGAAAATTATTGAGATTGAATACCGGAATTCCGTTTACAGAATACATTTAAATTAATTTTTTCAGCAAAAAGGACTCAGGAATGGACAAAGGACATGAAGAATGGTTAAAGCAATCAGAATACGACATAAAAACTGCAGAAGCCATGTTTGTTGCCAAAAGGTATATTTATGTTGTTTTTATGTGCCATTTATCCATTGAGAAATCCCTTAAAGGTCTGTATCAGAAGAAGCTTGAAAAGCTTCCACCGAAAGTTCATAATCTTCTTTTTCTTATTGAGACTGTTGGTTTGAAATTGCCGGATAATTTATACGAGGCGGTTTTTTCTCTCAATCGGGCAAGCATTCCGACACGTTATCCTGAAGATCTGAAAAAAATGCAAAAAGACTATCCAAAGCGTATAACCGAAACATTACTTGTCCAGAGCAAGGAGGTGTTGAAATGGCTCAAAAAAGAGCTGAAGAAGTAGTCCAATTTTTATTTGATTGCTTAGAAGAAAAAAAACTGAATATCTCCAAGATTATTATCTTCGGTTCACAGGCTAAAGGCACAGAAACGGAAGAAAGTGATATCGACATTATTATTGTTTCAGAAGATTTTAAAAGGAAGAATATTTTTAAGCGCGCTGATATGACAAAAGATGCCGAAATCAGGACAATCAGGAAATTCATGGTTCCTCTCGACATTATTACTATAACACCGGAAGAGTATGAGAATAAGACATCTCTTATCGCAGAATATGCGCATACAGGGAAAATTGTATATGCAAATTAAACTTTAGATTAGAGCATTATTGTAAACAGTCCCATATCCTCTTTCCTATTTAATCAGTTATTCCCTTTATCCGCCAAACCTTGTTTGCCGCCAAGTTCATTGCTTGCGATAGGTTGGACATCACGACAGCATTTATCTATTTGATGGACAATGCGGGTAATCATGCTTTTATCAAGCGGTTTGCTTTTGTTTGACTTAATTTTAATTTTCTGCCGAATTAGCGACCAAGGCGAAATTCAACTACTTCGCCTTTTGATTCTTTAAGCGTCTCGGAAAATTGAAGATACGGTTCCTGAGAATCCTGGCCGGTATCATACCCTATTCTCTGAGTTTCATTCTCAGGATTTTTGCCTCGAACTGCAAAATTTTCAATTTCCTTTTGCATAGAAGATTGATTCTGTTTGGATGCAATTGCAACATAGAAGCGTTCCTCGTTTAACTCTTCGTCAAAAAAATATTCAGCCGGAGATGGTGGAATCTCAACAACTTTGCCCTGTTTTACAGGATAGTCTTGGCGGCCTGATAATATTTCTTCAGGTCTTGGCCATAGCAGTTCAATATTTTTACCGGGTTTTTTATGGAATATATAAAGGTTCCCGTCCTGACCGGGCATAACCTCAAAACGGAATTTATCTCCCTTCACAAATGGGTGGTCAAATTTTACTATGCGAGTACCATTTTTCCGGATCAATTGGACTGCAATCTTTGACCTGTCACCATGTGGTTTCTTGGTATCAGTTTCCCCGGAGATCATATTTACCTGCGGTTTATCCTGTTTTCTGTCACCCGTTGCCGAAAAATTATTTTGAGCCGTGTTATTCAGCTTATCAAGCGGACGAAATTTGTAAGCAAGAACTACAATGCCCTTGGCCTCTATTACCATTTTCTTATCAGTATCAAGCCGAAGCTCGCTGCTGATCTCCGCAGCCTGCTCATTCTTATCATTTGATTGGAAAATTTTGTCAATTTTTCTAAGAGCATTTTCTTCAATGTTTTTTCGTGCTTCGGCAGAGGTGCCGCTTTTCCAGTTGATTTCAAAAATGATAGAATCGGCAACAACTGCTTCCTGAATCACCTTAATCCAGCCAAGCTTGTCTCCATCAGCTAAAGCATTTCTCAAATCATTTACACATTGGTCGGAAAATTTCCTTGATATATCAAGCTTTGCAAAAACTATCGATTGTATGTTGCCAAATTTGAGCGAATAATCTGCTACTGTTTTACTGTCAAGTGCAAGATCAGGTAAGAGCGCTGCCATACTTTTAGCGCCTGCTTTAAATTGTGCAGAAGATGATCCAATATAGTCAGGAAGAGTAAAAGGCGCTTTAACAGGTTCTTTGTCAGGAAAACAGTCCTTTCCGGAAAGAACAAGGATAGGAATATCAAGCGGCACTTCCTTGCCGTCTTGCATTTGTATAACCTGAATTATATTTCCCGGCAGATATATTCCTGAAAAACCATGGTTGACGGTATAGCCCTTTTGCTCCAAAAATTCAAAAACATCATCAAGTCCCTGCTTTTGAACGTTTATTTTCATCGAATAAAACAGATATAGAACAATGAACAGCATTATAATTCCGCCCCAGATCAACAAAACCTTACGGATCTTATTTGTATTTTTTTTTGAACTTGATTTATCCTTTCTTGCCATGAAAATCTCCTCTCTAAATCTTCAGTTTTATAACCAGTTACCCATGAGTATAAATGGCGCCCAGTAATATGGATGCGAATATGAAGTAGCTTTACTGGTTTCGTCTGAAGTATTTGCAACTTTCTTGCCGGTTGAATATCCGATTCGTTTTTCTTTGGAACCGCTCTTTTCCTGTCCGGCCAATCCCCTGATAAACTGAATCTGTGTTTTTTGAAGAGCTTCAGCCTTGGTAAGCCCTTCTGAGGTTCGCAGGGCATACATGGTCTTCATAAACAATCCAGTACTTCGATCCGCCACCGGCCAGAGAGTAGCAAGCACTCCTTTTGCACCTTTGTTTTGTGCCATAGCGCCAAACCCTTCGATTTCCTGGCCTTTGGCATTTGAACCCATGGCTGTATTGCAGGCGGAAAGAGTAAGTAGATCCACATTCGGGAAAGCATATGTATTTCTGATTTCTAACAGACTTAACTTTTTACCATCACCCAGAATCAGGTTGGAAAGCGACTCATTGCCTGGTTTGAAATCAAAATGACTGGCAATATGCAGAACCGGATAAGCCTCTAATAATGCATCCTGCAATGCCTGGATAGTAAATTTTTCATCAAGAGAAATAGTACCGGCAAGTACGCCATCCTGATCAGTATTGTTTTCGCGGACTATCCCCTCTAACTCGTTTTTGACAGATGGCAGGGCACAAAAGCCTGGAACCGCTTTTGTTATCCCTAATCCTGCTACTCGCCATTTTATTTGCTTTTGATCATTTTTCAATTTATCTCTTGCTGCTTCGGTAAATAACACCAGTTGAAACTCTTCGGCCAGATACTTATTGCCGTCATGCAGAGCAGCCATCGGCATATAACGCAGTGCTCCGTCCAGGGAAAGCATGATAGTACCAGCCTTGGCCTGATGCAGATCATCAATTACCGGCCCCAATAGGTATCCGTATAATTCCCTGGCTGATGGTAGTGGATCACTTTTGGGATTGCTGATAGTGTCTCGGAAGGAAAATATCTTTCGATTCAAATCTTTTTCGCTAATAGGATACTCTCGTGCAAGCTGAACATTCGGTGTTGTGAGTAAAATTCTAAGCTTATCTTTCAACATAAAAAAATGAACCAGCACAGCTCCATGACCAAGATCTTTCAAAGTAGACTGAAGCCCGGTAAGAGTTTTTAAATTTCTGGCAAGAATCTCATCTCTTTGCTCCTGGCTTATATTGCCAATACCTGCTATAAGTTCATCCACACATTTATTAAAAGCCTTAATAGCATCCGGAAGGATTTTGAACTTTAGTGTACGTAACTGTTCTTTTTCATCAGCAGACAAATTTCCTTTTTTCTGTTTTTCCTCAAGCTCACCAACCTTATGTCCCAATGCAGCCAAATGGTCGCTTATTTTTTCATATCTCTTCTTAAAACTTTCTTCCTCTTCGGTATATTGAACTTGCGTCAGCCTGTTGTCACTTGTTGAATCCCGCCGGATAAAATCAAAATATTCCTCTTCCTTGAGAATAGCCAATACCTGAGATGCTTCGGCCAGCCTCCCCTGATCAATGAGCAGGTCAGCAAGGCCCTTATAGACATACTCCTTCGTGAGCAGGAAACTTTTTTGTGTTTCTTTCTCAAGGGATGCAATATTCTGACGCATTTGTTGTATGCTATTAACCGACTGTTTGCCAAAAAAGATAGCTGCTTCGGGTTTATCAATACCTGCGAAAACAATACATAACCATTCTTGAATTACTCTAAGCGTATCTGGCTCTCCTCCTTGCTGTGCAATTAGAAGAGCTTTTTTCAATAGTATTTCTGCTTCTAAAAAGCGGTCAGTATGATAATACAATACAGCCAGATTGATCATGCTACAAACTATATCCGGATGATCTTCACCAAAAACCTTTTTATTAATTTCCAATGCTTTCTTATACATGTGTTCAGCCTCATCGTAATGACCTATATTACTATAGAAGATAGCCAGATTATTCATGCCTGTAGCTACATCCGGGTGTTCTTCACCAAGGATTCTCTTTCGAATCTCCAAGGAATTCTTTAATAAGGGTTCCGCATCCTCAAAGCGTTCCATTTCAACATATAATAAGGCCAGATTATTCATAGTATAAGCTACATTCGGATTCACTTGACTGTATATTTTGTTACATAGTGCCAGAGATTTCTTAAATAAGGATTCGGCATCCACATAGCGGCCCATTTCATGATATAACAAGGCCAGATTATTCAATGTATTAGCTACATCCGGGTGTTCTTCACCAAGAGTTTTCCTGCGAATTTTCAAAGCTTTCCTAAACAAAGGTTCTGCATCACCGTAACGTCCTGTTGCATAATACAGTGATGCCAGATTATTTATACTATGAGCTACATCCGGATGTTCTTCGCCAAGAGTTTTCTTGCGAATCTCCAGGGCCTCCTTAAGCAAAGATTCGGCATCACTATAACGTCCTTTATGCATATTAATAGCCAAATGCGAATGTTTATCTCCAAGAACTTTCTTGCGAATCTCCAAGGCCTGTTTATACAATGATTCAGCTTCATCATAGCGGCCTGTTTGATAATACAATGCTGCCAGATTGCACATACTTTCTGCTATGTCCGGGTGCTCTTCACCAAGAGCTTTCTTGCGAATCTCCAATGCCTGTTTATACAATATTTCAGCTTCATCATAGCGACCTGTTGAATCATACAACACTGCCAGATTATCCATACTTGTAGCTACTTCCAGGTGCTTACTACCGAAAACTTTCTTGCGGATCTCCAGAGCCCGCCTTACCAATGACACCGCTTCATCATAGCGGCCTGTTGAATCATATAACCTTGCCAGATTACTCATGCTTTCTGCTACATCCGGGTGATCTTCACCAAGACTTTTCGTGCGAATCTCCAAACCCCTTTTCGCTAAAGACTCACCCTCAGCATAACGCCCCATTGAATCATATAATTTTGCCAAATTATTCAAACTGGCAGCTACATCCAAATTATTATCTCCAAGAAGCTTTTTACGCATTTCTAATGCACTTTTATGCAAAGTTTCAGAATCACTATATCGGCCGGTTTTTTCATACAACACCGCCAGATTGTTCATGCTGGCAGCTACATCCGGATGCTCATTGTCAAATATTTTCCTACGAATATCCAGAGCATGCTTATACAAGGGTTCAGCTTCGCCGTAATGGCCTGTTGAATAGTACATTTGTGCCAGATCATCCATGCTTTTAGCTACATCCGGGTGTTTATCCCCGAGGGTTTTCTTATTAAGTGCCAAGGCTTGCTTCAATTCTTTAATTTTTTGTTGTGAAGAAGGAACAATACCTCTACTGGATGATTCCTGAGCCTTTGCATATAACGGTATTAAAAAGATAATAAGAATTATCAAACCAAATGAGTTGAATACTCTTTTCATTTTGACTTTTCTCCTCTGCGTTATTTCAATTACAAATAGAAAGAAGATTTATTTACATTTAATCCGTAGTCTCTATTGGAATCTGCGCTACAAACACAAAAGCCCCGTACTTCAATTATATGAAGATCGGGGCTTAATTGTATCCGGCCATATTAAATCCTTTTAAAAGTGTAGAATTAAAATGAGATAGCGGATTATATACTCCTGGAAATACCTAATAACTCAACTTGTATAGTGAACAACAATACATGATTTTCGCTAACACTTTGCTTTGGTTAAATCAACTGTATTTTATATAGAACTGTAGAATTATTGATTCACTATTTTGATTAGATAGCCTGAATAATCTGAGATTTCATATAGACTGATTTGTGTTTTGTATTGTAAGGATATTTTCTATGGAAAAAGCTTATATAAATCTCTTTGGTGGGCAATTCGGTTGCAGATTACAATTTTATTATGTTTATATAATGTAATCTGTATTTTAACGACTGATATAATTGTTTCGCCTCATGTATGGAAAGCTGTTCATCATCGGCTATTTCATCCATCAGCTTTACCAAACCATGGTTTTCGATGATTACCTCTATAAGTTCAAATTCCCTGATAGGAATCTGAACTGCTATGGGTTTTTGATTTTTATCAAAAACGATATTTTTATGTAGTTCAAGCATTCAGACCTCTGATTTAGGATTTTTTTATCATGTTTTTATTACACCGCTTATATTAATCTTAAATACTTATAATATGTTTACAGATATTTTGCAATATTGAAGAATATTTTACGACAAATCATGGATTTTGAAGAAGAAAAAATAAATCCTAACATTCGTTAAAATGCTCAATGCTATCGATCAAGCTTTGATTTCAACATCGCCAAATTGCGGCGTGCACCGGGATCCTTTGGACTTAGCTGAATGGCCTTGTTGTAATCAGCAATCGCCTCATTGATATTGCCCTTCATTCCCAAATAGAGTCCTCGGCCAGAATACGCCCTGAAATCATTCGGTTTCAATTGAATGGCTTTACTAAAATCACTTATCGCCTCGTCAATATAGCCGTCTTCACCAAAAGAACTTCCCCTGGCATAGTATGCTTCAACATATCTTGGATTTATTTGAATGGCTTTACTAAAATCACTGATAGCTTTATCAGTATATCCTTTTATTTGTAAATAATAACCCCGAGCATAATACGACATAGCATAATTTGGTTTTAGTTGAATAGCTTTGCCATAGTCAGCTATTGCCCGGTCATATTCTCCTTTTTTACCCCAAGAGTTCGCCCGGCCGTAATATGCTTTTTCAAATTTTGGATTTATTTGAATTGCCTTGTTATAATCAGCGATCGCCTCATCAAAATCGCCCTTTTCATCAAGATAGAAACCCCGTCCGTAATATGCTTTAACATAATTTGGTCTTAACTGAATGGCCTTACCATAATCAGTGAATGCCTGATTGTAATCGCCTTTTCTACCCCAGGCGTTTGCGCGATAGTAATATGCCTCAACATAATTTGGATTTAACTGGATGGCCTTGCTATAATCAGTAATTGCTTTATCATAATTACCTTTTCTGCTCCAGGAGTATCCACGGCCATAATATGCCTTGGCATCATCTGGATTTAATTGAATAGCTTTGTCATAGTCAGCGATTGCCTGGTTAAAATCAGCTTTTTTGCGCTGGAAGAAATCCCGGCTATAATATGCTTTTGCATAATTTTGATTAATTTGAACGGCCTTGTCATAATCAGTTTTTGCCTTGTTATTATTACCAGTGTTTAGCCAATATAATCCACGGTTGTAGTATGCATGAGAGTACTTTGTGTTTATTTGAATGGCCTTGCTGTAATCGGCAAATACCTTGTTGAATTGATTCGTAAGCAGGTAACTGTTGCCCCGGTACAAATAAAATGCGGGGATCTCTACTATATTAATGGCTTTATCAAAGTGTTCAACAGCCATATTAAACTCTTTGTTTCTATATGCATTAACGCCTCTTTTATATATATCAAGGGCTCTTTCTTTGTCTTTTACTAGCTTACCTTTATATTTCTTGTCTATTTCACTTTCTACTTCTTGCTGAGTGGGCAAGTATAATTTGCTCAGTAATATATTATTCTTTTGAGCATTATATCTTGCGGAGGAACTTTCGATTAATATGAATTTATCAATCAAAGGATAGGCTGCATTCAACAAAATAATGATTCCGGCAAAAATAAAAATTCGTTTAGTTAATATTTTTGTTGCGGCTTGTTTGTCTATCTTTATATTTTTATTGTAGCCGAGCCATAAAATCAGAGTGCCTGTAACAATAACTGTAAAATTAATTATTAAGATAATTACGTTCATCGAAATACCTCTGGGTTGTATATGGGAAGGGAAATATAACGATTATATGTTGTAGGCAGCTCCTTCTTCAAAAGTCTCTTTTGTGATAGAATGTAATCTCTTATCCACTGCATAGCCACCCATTACCTATAATCAAAATCTTCCCGCCTCAATTCCACTTGATTTTCATATGCCATCCCCTACCCGGAGTTCATGAGTTAAAAATATTTTCTTTTTCTTCTTTATACTGTTGCCGGCATTTCCTTCGGATTCGGCCCGTATTGATTACTGCCTGGGTTACTGTCCGTTGCTGCAAGCACTGTAATCCAAATTGCTCCGACAATCGGAATTAATAAAACTAAAATCATCCAGCCATTTTTTCCGATATCGTGAAGCCTTCTTACTATTATGGTTTATCTTTAACTGCTTTCAACACGTTAGATGAAAGCAGGCTGCTACAAATTCGGATTCTTTTTTCAGTTTATTGAATGTGATAACGGCATGCTCTGTTGGCAAAACTACAACACGGATGTTTTTTGCCTTAAGATCGGCAGTGAAACCGCGTACAGGCTTCATCATTCCCGGATCGCCTGTTCCAACAACAAGAACGCCTGGAGTTGATTTGACAATCTCTTCTATATCAGAAACTGCAAGTACATGGCTGGTCTTTCGCCACCAGGGACTGATAATTTTACCATCGGCCATGATAATTATATCCCTGGTATATGGATGACCGTTGATTATTATTTTACCAAATGAATAGGATTCAATCATAGTGTATACCACTATCAATTATTAGAGCCAGTTTCAAAACGTCCCATTTTGGCCGATCTCTGCGTTGGGTGAAAATTTTAATCCTCGAAATACCCCATGTATTCCTGCGGTTAAAATTTTAACCCGCCTTGACCTTGACCAAACTGAAACGTTTTGAAAGTGGCTCATTAATATGAAGACCATTCAACAAGGTTCAACCTGTATGCTTTTTAATCCATGCTACATACTTGTCTATCCAGTTTTGAAAAAATGGTTTGCTGTCTGCACTTATATCGCCTGTATTGTCAAACAAACCATCTTTTACATGAATAAAGGCTTCGGGTTGGCCAAGCACAAATACATCCAGACATGCAAGAACATTGCGCAAATGTTGTTGTGCCAGTGCTGTGCCAATAACTCCGATTGAAGCCCCTATAACGCCGGCAGGCTTTTTTGCCCATGCGCTTTGTCCATAAGGACGTGAAGCATGGTCGATTGCATTCTTGAGCACACCGGGTATTGAACGGTTATATTCCGGCGTAACGAACAAAAGACCATCGGAGCCTTTAATTTCGTTTTTCAGACGTTTGACGGATTCGGCTTGATTAGCGTCATCATCCTGGTTGTAGAGCGGAAGATCGCCTATTTGAAGTTGTTTGAATGAAAACTCAGACGGAGCCAACTTTGCTATAGCATTTGCCAATTTACGGTTGAATGAATCTTGACGAAGGCTTCCTATGAAAACGGCAATATTGTATTTGCTCATAACTTTACTCCTTTATGTGATTTTATCAAATTAAAAGGATTCAATCATAGTACAATGCAACAAGCAGTTATAAATATATACAGAATTTAAGTTGAAGGTTTGATATTTGATATAGATTAAAAGGCCTGATAAAAACAATAAGCCTGATTATTATGAAATTGAATATAATCTATTGAGCCAGTTTAAAAACGCCCCATTTTGGCCGATCTCTGCGTTGGGCTCAAATTTCAATCCTCGAAATACTCGATGTATTCCTGTGGTTGAAATTTTCGCCCGCCTTGAGCTTGACCAAACTGAAACGTTTTGAAAGTGGCTCTATTGAAAGATATTTTGCAATAAAAAGTAAGATTCTGAAATGATTTATTATTGTGCGGCCCTTTTATTAAAGGCCGCACATGTTTTTATATTACCCTTTTATGCTTCTTGGCAAAATCATATGATTTTGCGGGCAGATTGATTTTGGATTCTGATATGCTGAACCTGCAAAAGCTATAAGATACTTTCTTAATTCATTTAACTGAACAATTTCGTCAAGAAGGCCGGTTTTTGCACAAAAATCAGGTCTTGAATAATCATAATATTTTTTTGCCAGCTCATTCATTTTATCAATAATCGGCTCAAGAGGTTTTCCAGCAGCTTTATCTTTTACCAATCTTCGCGAATATGTGGCTGCTGCTGCTGTTTCTCCATGCATAACATAAATCTCGCTTGTAGCTGTTCCAAGCGTGAAGGCATTATGATCGTTTCCGGTCGGGCCACCCATAAGATAGTGAGCTGCGGCCGAACCCTTTCTTAAGACAACAAGAATTTGCGGAACATCAGTTTGCTGTATGGAATAAATAAGAGACTGGCCAAGGCCAAGGAGTTCCGCTTTTTCTGCAAGATCGCCTACATCAATGCCGGTTGTATCCTGGAACCATATGATAGGAAGCCTGTCACGGCCGCAAAGTGTCACAAACTCATTCATCTTTATAAGCCCCTGCCTATAAAGCTTTCCGCCTATGCCCGGATAAGGGGCATATTCAGGATAATGTTCCCTTAAAAACCCCTGGTTATTTCCTATACAGCCAACAGGAAAACCATCAACTTTGCAAATACCTGTATATACTTCCGGGCCATATTCCGGACGATATTCCATATGCTCACTGCCATCAACAAGACGGGATAAAATATCCTTAAAATCATATGTTCTTTTTTGATTGAAAGGAAGTAAATAGTAGAGCTCATCAGTAGAATATTTAGGAGATTTAGGTTCTGCCACCCTGAAAAATTTTGGATTGTATGAGGGCATGTCTCTCATATAATCTTTAAGACCATCCAGTACTCCTGTTTCTTCTTCAAAAACATACCGGAAGAAGCCAGTTTCATTATAATGAATATCAACAGATCCGGGTGGTTTTTCTTTGAATTGCTTTGCTGCCGCTATCAAAGCTTCAGCACCTTCCAGATCAAAGTTACCCTTGGGCGACATTCCGCTTAATATGCCTCCTCCTCCGACCGCAATATTACAATTTTTATGAGCAAATAAAACAGTAGGGCTTATTCCCTGGTAGCCGCCTCCCGCAGGATTAGTGCCATATATACCGGCTAAAACAGGTATTCCCATTGTTTCAAGCTCGGCATGTCTGTAAAATGGTGTTCCAGAGCCACGACGGCCTCCATAAAATTTTTCCTGTTCGGGCAATTGGACACCGCTACAGTTTACTAGCCAGACAAGAGGGATATTAAGTCTTTTTGACAGATCAGTCACACGAAGTATATTTTCAGATTGTCCCGGAAGCCATGCTCCTGCCATCACTTTATTGTCAAACCCTATGATTACCGCCCATTTGCCGGATATTTTCCCAAGACCATCAATAACATTGGTTGTTCCCTCAGGGATATTCATAGGATTATATATTGTGTGCAGAGGGCACCATGTTCCAGGATCGACCAGATATGCAAGTCTTTGCCAGACAGTCATCTCGCCTCTCTGATTAATTTTTTCGGTTGGGAAGCCTGCGTTTTTTACCTTTTCAACCTCATCCCTGATCTGTTTTTCAACATCTTTTATCTGTTCAACATTATCCTTGCTGCTTTTTTTATGCCCTTCTGTAAGTTCTTTGCCTAAATCGGGCATTTTTTCAAAATAAGGTCTCATGTTCTAACTCCCGTTAAAAACTTTCACATTTATACAATAAGTGCAATAACTGCACGACTCGTTAATATCGTCTGCATTTAACAAAGATATTATTGAAAGATTCCCCACTGAAAAAAATCGGGGAATTTTCGACCATTCATTTAATAGGCCACATTTCTTTTTCTTCCAGAACAGCTCTTAATACTTTCAAAGCCGAATTCATTGCCGGAACACCTCCGTAAGTACTTGTCTGAAATATTACCTCAGCAATTTCTTCCGGAGTACATCCGACATTAAGCGCAGCCTGTATATGAAGTTTTAATTCATCCAAGTGCGATAAAACAGTAAGTGCTGCAACTGTAACAAGCTGTCTTGTGGTATGGGGAATCTTTTCCCTTGCGTACATCCGACCTGTAATAAAAAGAGAAAGTTCATTTGCAAGCTTTTTATCAAAAGACTTCCAAAGCTCATAAGGCCTTTCTCCTTCTACATCTTTAAAATAAAGAGCGGCGGTTTGTTTTGTTTTTTCAAAAACATCGTCTTCCAAGATCAAATTCCCCTTTTAAAATACTATCTGTTTGCCTTTCTAATTCCAAGCTGATCCTGAGCTATTATCCATTTGCAGATATTCGCCGATCCTTCAACCATTGTATATGTCGGAGCATCTCTGTAGTAACGGGCAACTGGATATTCGGTTGAATAACCGTAAGCGCCTAATATCCGCATAGCATAATTTGCACATTTGCTTGCGGTTTCGCCTGCAAAATATTTAGCCTGCGCCACCTCAAGCCCATTATTCAAATTACCTTCATCTTTTGTGCAGGCCGCTCTATAAACCAGAAAGCGTGCAGCCTCTATCTCAGCATTCATCTGGCCTACCATATCCTGATTCATCTGGAATTTGCCGATTTCCTGGCCAAACTGTTTTCTCTCCATAGCATATTTTGTCACAACATCAAGACATGCCTGAGCCAGACCGACTCCACCTGCTGCTGCAGAAAGACGTGTCTGATTGAGTGATCCGAAGACAATCTTTGTACCGTCACCGGCTTTTCCAATTATATTTTCTTTGGGCACTTTTGTGTCTGTAAGATAAATTTCTCCGGTGGGTGAAGATCTTGAGCCCATCTTATCCAAATCTGTTGTACGGATACCATTAAAATTCTTCAGCTCAACCACAAATGCCGAAAGGCCCTTAGCCCCGGCAGCTTTATCGGTATAGGCATAATAGATTACAGCATCGGCAACATTGGCATTTGATATCCATGTTTTGGAGCCGTTTAACAACCAATGATCGCCTTTGTCTTCCGCTATGGATTTGATAGCCATTACATCCGATCCGGCATCAGGCTCAGTAATTGCAAATCCGCCCACATATTCGGCGCTGACAAGTTTGGAGATATATTTCTTTTTGACTTCTTCATTTCCATATTTAAATATGGTGTAAGCACATCCAAGAGTCTGCATGTTGACCTGAACCCGAAGCGAGCTTGATGCCCTTGCAATCTCTTCAGTTACAATCATTGCGGCCAGCCAGCCCATTTCCGATCCGCCGTATTCTTCCGGAATAACCGTACCAAAAAAGCCAAGTTCACCCATTGGTTTTACAACTTCATTATATGGGAAATAATGATTCATATCCCACTCATCTGCAAACGGGGCGATTTTTTCATCTGCGAAATCACGCACCGTGTCTTTAAGCATTTGAAGTTCTTCTGATAACTTAAAATCCATTTTTTCCTCCTGACAATAATTATTTTACATATTTTAAATTAAGTCTTCCATAAATTATAAATATTTATCATATGACAGAAAAAAGCATGTCCTGTCAATGCACTTTTTCCTGTTGTTTTATCATGCAATCTTTTTTCCGGGCAATGGCGCTCCTACCGTGTAAACCTCATCAACTTTTATGGTTCCAACCGCTTTTACATTCATCTTCTTTTGCCTTGCATTTTCAGAAAATTTATCAAAAAGTTCTCCGCTGGTCAAAAATCCCTGAAATATTCCCTTTACCTGAAAGCCTACACCAGGCTCTGCTCCAAGTGCAAGAACCGCCACTTTATTATTTAATTCTAGATTCTTATTTGTTTTACCGCCAAATATATCGGCAAAGGCTATTGTTTCTTCATCTATTGCTCTTAAACTACCCTTTGGCACTACATTTATTTCCGAAAGCGTGCCGGCTGTGGCCAGAACTTTAGTGCTTTTAAGGTCATTAAATACATCCATAACTTCTTTGGGCATTTTAGCCATAATATTTGTCTCCTTATTTTTTTAATAATCAATCACCATTGTCTTTATTTTATTTATCAAGAATTTTTACAATTCTCCTATTTATTTTATTCTTGTTTTTCATATTTTCATCCGCACTGATTATTTTAAGTCGATTTTGCGCAAATAGCTGTATACATTCAGGATATAGTTCCCATTCAAGAGCAAGCCCCTTTTTCTTAATTGAATCTAAAGTATCATCTTCTTTTATATCAAAAGCTTTTTGGCCGATGATAGGTCCTGAATCTTCGCCATAATCTATAAAATGAACTGTGCATCCACCCACTTTTGCTCCATACCGGAATGTATCACCATAACCGTCAACACCCGGAAAAGAAGGAAGTAAAGCAGGATGTATGTTCATAATACGCGGACTTTTCGGATCTATGTTTATCCTGTCGATAAAATATGGAGTCAGATTTCGCATAAAACCGGCAAGAACCAAAAGATCAAAAGGATAATCTTTCATTTTTTCAAGAAGCTTTGCTTCGGCAATTACCCTTGTATAAATAAAATTCTTTATCTTCTGCAAATCCGTATTTTCGGAAAATATGGACAGTTTGTAAATAACATCCTTTTCGTCAAAATCATCAGGCAAATTCATACTATCCGGGTTTTTCATGAAATTCTTGATAATGGAATCGTAATCAACCTCAAATGTCGGGATATTATGCTTTGAAGCCCTTTCAAGACCCTTTGCTAAAGGATTGTCAGAGCCAACAAACACCATTTCACCTTCAATCATGCCCTGCTCACAAGAATCAATTATAGCTTGCAAATTTGTTCCGCTTCCTGATATTAAAGCGCCTATACGGATTAAATTCCCCATGTAAAAGCCTCCAATGCAAATACGACAACAACCGGTTGGTTATTAATTAGAATTTTATTTTAAAATGACACTGTTGACAAGATCAAAACATAGAAGTATAAATTAATAAATCAATTTTTTATTTTTATAGAAAGGAAAAATGCCATGTCGGAAGAAATTCTTGAAATAAGCGATGAAAGTTTTGAGTCGGAAGTCATGCAATCAGAAAAACCTGTACTGGTCGATTTTTGGGCTCCATGGTGCGGTCCATGCAAAGCTATCGGTCCAATAGTAGAAGAACTTGCCACAGATTTTGCTGATAAAGTCAAATTCGTAAAATGCAATATCGACAACAATCCTCTCTCTCCTGCAAAATTTGGAATAAAAGCAATTCCTACCCTTATTGTCTTCAAACAGGGAAAAGTTGTTGATCAAATTACCGGCATGACAGCAAAGTCCAAGCTTGAAAAAACGATAAACAGCATTTTATAACAGATTAATACAACTATGGAAAAAGCTGACTATGACCTTGTTATAATAGGTGGGGGTCCTGCCGGACTTACGGCCGGAATTTATGCCGCTCGTGCAAAACTTAATGTCGTTCTTTTTGAAAAGCTTGTACCGGGTGGGCAGATAATAATTACAGATTGGATCGAAAATTATCCAGGCTTTCCTGATGGAATAAGCGGAACAGATCTTATTGACAAAATGGTAGAACAGGCTAAAAGGCTTGGCCTTAAAATAGAAAGCAATGAAGTACTTTCAATGGATCTTTCTCAAAAAGTTAAAAAAATAATTTTAGATGATAAAGAAGTGAAATCTCATGCCGTGATAATAGCCACCGGCGCTCATCCCAGAAACCTTGATGTGCCGGGAGAAGATCTTTTCCATGGCAGAGGAATCTCTTTTTGCGCCACCTGTGACGGTCCGTTTTACAGAGACAAAATAGTAGCAGCTGTTGGTGGCGGGGATACTGCCGTACAGGAAAGTATATTTCTTACAAAATTTGCCAAAAAAGTATATCTTATTCACAGAAGAGACAGCTTAAGAGCAACAAAAATTTTGCAGGAGCGGGCTTTTGCCAATGAAAAAATAGAATTCATATGGGATTCTGTTGTAACCGGCATTAAGGGTTCAAACGGTCTTGAAAAAATAGTTGTAGAAAATGTTAAAACAAAAGATGTTAACGAGCTTGTTGTTGACGGATGTTTTGTGTGGATTGGGATTTTACCCAATACCGATTTTATTAAAAATGCATTGGAACTTGATGATTACGGGTTCATAATAGCAAATGATAAAATGGAAACTTCGGTTCCGGGTGTTTTCGCTGCGGGCGATGGTCGAAAAACTCCTTTGCGTCAGGTTGCAACCGCTGTTGGAGATGCTGCAATAGCCGCATTTTCTGCTGAACAATATATTGAAAGCATTAAATAGTGATTAATAAAATCAAATACGTAATTTTGTTATTTTTGGTTATAGCTTTTGCCTGCCAGGGATGCGCATCTATTGATACCAAGAAAGATAAACCTGCTAAAGAATACGCAGATGAAGGCATGGAATTTTATAAGGATAAAGACTACAAATATGCTATAGAGTCTTTTCAAAAAATAAAAGACTGGTATCCTTTCAGCAAATATTCTGTTCTTGCAGATCTTAAAATAGCAGATTCACACTACAATTTAAAACAATATAATGAGGCAGTTGCAGCATATGAAGAGTTTGAAAAACTTCATCCAGCTAATGAATCAGTACCATATACGATCTTTCAGACAGGCTTGTGTTATTTTGAACAGGTCGACACTCCTGACAGGCAACAGGCAACAGCAAGAAAAACTATTGAAACATTTAATCGTTTAAATAAACTTTTCCCGAAAAATACATACTCATTAAAAACCAACAAATACATAAATAAATGTTATAAAAGTATCGCGAAATCAGAATTGGGGATCGGCCTTTACTATTATAAATCAAAACACTACAAGGCTGCTTTGCATCGTTTTAAGAATGTAATCATAAGATATCCCGATACAGGAGCCCACCACAAGGCTATTACATACATAGCCAAGTGTGAAACCGCCATAACAAAAAAATAACAAAAAAACGCTTTACACTCAATCGGTTTTGGTGTATCAGCGCATATCCTGTTTTAAAATGGGATATAAGCTATAATATCATATAAGTTTCAAGGAGAAATATTAATGTCTAAAATGTGTGAAATATGTGGCAAAAAACCTATGGCCGGCAAAAATGTCAGCCATGCTCATAATGTAACAAACCGCAGGTTTAATCCTAATCTTCAGAATGTAAGGGCAATCCATAATGGTCAGGTTAAAAAAATGGTTGTCTGTACAAGTTGTATAAAATCAGGCCTTGTGGTCAAAGCTCCATAGCTTATTTTTCTATTCATTGATTCGCTTTGCATCTATAATAAGTTTTATTTTCTTCATTTCCGATAATAATTTTTTTAAATGATCGGTATCTTTAATTGTAAGTGTAAAAAAGCAATCAACGATTTTATTTTCCTTTGTAACAGTATTTGCACTCAATATATTTGCGGCATTTTTGCTTATATTTGAAGCAATATCTGCAAGAAGGCCCACCCTGTCATAAGCAGCAATATGAATTTTAACCGGATAGAATTCAGAGGAATCTATATTCCACTCAACATCTATCTGTCTTTCCGGATTCATTTTCAGGGCATTAGAGCAAATAGTTCTGTGAACGGTAACCCCATAACCCTGAGTAATATATCCTGTTATCGGATCACCCGGTACCGGCTGACAGCATTTTCCGAATTTTATTAAAATATCATCAAACCCTTTAACAACAACACCTGACACCTGCTTTTTCTTTTTTACCTTTCCTATTAATTTATCTAATATTGATTCATCATTTTCCTCCTCCGGTCTTGATATAAATTTTCTTACAATCTGGAGCGGAGTGGTTTTTCCATAACCTACACTTTCAATCATATCCTCTACGGTTTTAAACCCTAATTGTTCAACGACCATGCCCATCTCTTCAGTTTTTATAAGAGCCGAAAAATTCAAACGCTCTTTTCTAAAAGCTTTTTCGCATATTTCACGTCCAAGCGTTATGCTGCGATCTTTTTCCTGAGTTTTAATCCATTGCCTTATTCTTGACCTTGCTTTGACCGTTTTTACAAACTTAATCCAGTCCTTGCTTGGATGATGACCCTTGGATGTTATTATCTCAATAATATTTCCTGTTTGAAGTTCATAACTTAACGGAACCATACGCCCGTTTACTTTTGCCCCTGAACACTGATTTCCGACTTCGGTATGTATCTGATAAGCAAAATCAACAGGTGTAGCCCCTTTAGGAAGTGATTTGATAGCTCCTTTAGGAGTAAACACATAAACCTCATCCGGATAAAGATCTATGCGGACATTTTCAAGAAATTCAACCGGGTCATTGGTTTCCTTCTGATTATCTACAAGATTTTGTATCCATGAAAATTTATTACTCACATTTTCGTCAATTTGCTTTCCCTCTTTGTAGCCCCAATGCGCTGCAATACCTGACCTGGCAATTTTGTCCATTTCCCATGTTCTGATCTGTATTTCGATACGCTCGCCTATCGGGCCAACAACAGTAGTATGCAACGACTGATACATATTCGGTTTTGGGAAACCGATATAATCTTTAAACTTATGAGCTATGGGTTTCCATAAAGCATGCACAAGTCCTAAAGCCTCATAACATTTCGGGATCGTATCTAAAATTATTCTGAATGCAATGATATCATAAATCTGATCAAAAGTGAGATTCTGATTATTCATCTTCTGGAATATGCTGTAGTAATTTTTATACCTGCCCGACACCTCGCATTTTATGTTATTTTCATCCATTTTTTTCCGGATAAAATCCTTAACGGTTTCAACATATTTTTCACGGTCTTCTTTATCTTTACTTACCTGATTTTTTATTGTTAAAAATTCATCCGGATAAATATTCATAAATGCGATATTTTCAAGATCCTGTTTTATCCAGTATATTCCAAGACGGGCCGCTATCGGAGTATATATATCAAGGGTTTCTTGAGCTA
The DNA here is from genome assembly GCA_043825875.1 of Pseudomonadota bacterium. Classification (GTDB taxonomy): domain Bacteria; phylum Desulfobacterota; class Desulfobacteria; order Desulfobacterales; family RPRI01; genus RPRI01. Next base: position 78,452 of record JBDRRF010000049.1, read on the forward strand.
TTTTTATTCTTTTTTCTTTTGTTTGGTATTGAAGGGTTCTCATGTTATGGAGACGATCGGCAAGTTTTATTAATACTACTCTTATATCGTCAGCCATAGCAAGCAGCATTTTTCTTATACTCTCAGCTTCGCGGGTATGTGAATCGCTAAAAGGAATTTTGCTTAGTTTTGTTACACCTGAAACAATGTGTAAGACTTCTTCTCCGAAAATCTCTTTTATGTCTTCAACGGTAGCATGTGTATCCTCAATAACATCATGTAATAAACCTGCAGCGATACTTACAACATCCAGCTTCATATCAGCAAGAATTCCTGCTACCTCAAGAGGATGTGAAAGATATGGTTCTCCCGATAAACGTACCTGGCCATCATGAACCCTTGCTGAATATACATAGGCGCGGTCAAGTATATCAAGATCGGCATCAGGATTATAAGCGTTAACCTTATCAATTATATCTGTAATTCTGATCATTAGCTTTTATTCTAATAGGCTTTGGCAAATATTACTCTACATCTGCTTGGCCTGCCGCAACATACACATTTGCCTTTTTCTTCTTCCTGATTAAGAGGAATACATCTTATTGTTACACTTAAATCTTCTTTTATTTTTGCCTCACATTCATTTGTGCCGCACCAGTGAGATAAAGCAAAACCACCGTGAATTTCCGGTTTATCTTTGTTTAAAGGAGTAAAGAATTCATAAAATTCTGTTCCGCCATCTATCGATACAGTATTTTTTTCCTTAAAATCATAAGCTTTTTCATAAAGATTATTTTGCATTTCATCTAGAATATTTACAATTTCATTTATAAATTGATTCTTTGTCATAGAAATTTTTTCCCTGTGCGGTTTATCTCTTCTTCCAAAGTAAACAGAATCTTTGGCGATATCTCTAGGACCTATTTCAACTCTTAAAGGTATACCCTTTTTAATCCAATCCCAGCCTCTTGCTCCTCCAATATCTCTGTCATCAATTTCTACACGAATTTTGCGGTGGTGGTAGAAAATGTTTCTTAGTTCTAGTGCAAGCTTATCAGTATATTCCATTACATTTGATTTATCATCAGGTGATCTGTATATTGGAATCAGTACAATATGGGACGAAGCCACTCTAGGAGGAAGAATTACTCCGTCGTCATCCCCGTGTGTCATTATTATTCCACCTATAAGGCGTGTTGAAACGCCCCATGAAGTCGTCCATGCGTATTCTTCTTTTTCTTCAAATGACTGGAATTTTATCTCTGATGCTTTTGCAAAATTCTGCCCGAGAAAATGTGACGTTCCGGCCTGAAGTCCTTTTTTATCCTGCATCATTCCTTCTATGCTAAATGTTTCTACAGCTCCGGGAAATTTCTCGGCTTCGGTCTTTCTACCCTTTGTAACGGGCATGGCAAGATATTCTTCGGCAAACTTAGTATATATATCAAGCATCATTTTTGTTCGTTCCAAAGCTTCTCTTTCCGTTGCATGGGCAGTATGGCCTTCCTGCCACAAAAATTCGCTGGTCCTTAAAAAAATACGTGTTCTCATCTCCCACCTGACAACATTGGCCCACTGGTTTATAAGAAGCGGAAGATCTCTATAGCTGCTTATCCACTTTGAAAAAGCATCGCCTATAATAGTTTCAGAGGTAGGTCTGACAACTAATGGTTCGGTTAAAGGTCCAGCAGGAGTAAGACCTCCTTCTTCATTCTTTTCCAGCCTGTGGTGAGTAACTACAGCACATTCTTTTGCAAAACCCTCCACATGGGCGGCTTCTTTCTCAATAAAACTAAGAGGTATAAAAAGAGGGAAATAGGCGTTTTTTACACCCGTATCTTTAAACATATCATCAAGTTCACGAACTATGTTCTCCCACAAGCTATAACCCCAAGGCTTTATGACCATACATCCTCTTACGGGAGATTTTTCTGCCATATCCGATACTTTAACCGCTTGTTGATACCACTCTGAATAATCTTCTTCTCTTGAAGGAGTTATTGCAGTTTTATCCTCTTTTCCCATATTACCCTTCCCTAAGTTTTGTCTTCAATGTCAAAAATATTATAATTCTTCTTAAAGTCTCTGCTATAGTTTTGCAATTTCTTCAAGAAGAATATCTACAAGCATTTCCTGCGGAAATTTCTTTACTACCCTGCCCTTTTTAAAAAGAATGCCTGTTCCGTCACCTCCGGCAACCCCTATATCAGCCTCTTTAGCCTCTCCAGGGCCATTAACAACACACCCCATTATAGCAAGTTTTATATTGGCAGAACTTGTTAAAAGCTCTTTTTCAACACGTTCCACAATCTCAAAAAGATTTATATTGCACCGTCCGCAGGTAGGGCATGAAATAATCTCAGGCCCCCGCTTTCTTATATCAAGTGCTTTTAAAATTTCATATCCCGCCCTTATTTCCTCTACCGGGTCTCTTGTTAAAGAAACCCTGATAGTGTCACCAATACCTTCAGCAAGTAGCATCCCGATACCAAGAGTTGATTTAACAAGACCCGGAAAAAGAGACCCGGCTTCAGTTACACCAACGTGTAAAGGAAAATCGGTTTTTTTAGAAAGAAGCCTGTATGCTTCTACAGTGCGGAATACATCCGATGCCTTGATTGAAATTTTCAGTTCATGAAAATCCAGCGATCTTAAAATATCAATATTACGCATTGCACTTTCAACCATTGCCGCAGGAGTTGCGCCATTATATTTTTTCAGCAGATCCTTTTCAAGCGAGCCGGCATTTACTCCAATTCTTATCGGTATATTATATTGTTTTGCACAGTCAACAAGCTTTTGTATCTTTTTTGTTCCTCCGATATTGCCGGGGTTTAATCGTAAACCATCGGCTCCCGCCTTTGCAGAAGCGATAGCAAGTTGATAATCAAAATGTATGTCGGCTATTAAAGGAATTGAGATCTGCTTTTTAATCGAAGCTATTGCAACAGCTGACTCTTTGTCCGGAACCGCAACCCTTACAATCTCACATCCGGCCTGTTCAAGATTTTTAATCTGTGCAACAGTTGCTTGTATGTCAGATGTAAATGTATTGGTCATGGATTGCACCGTAACCGGAGACATTCCACCTACCTTAACACCACCGACAGATATCTGGCGAGTTTCTTTTCGTTGAATTGGAAATGGCATAAAATATCACAAATTTTAGATTGTTTGCGAAGGTATCAATGGGTGATAATTATAGAAATACCGATGCGTTTTGCTGCATTATCTTGAAATCATTCTCAGTCAGGCCTGCCCCACATACAACTTTTACTGCCTGATTGCTGCCGATAAAATCTGAAGGGTCATGAGAATCAGTATTTATTACAAGCTTTGCCCCTACCTTTACTGCAAGCTTGGCAACATGGCCATTTGTAAGGCTGTGTCCCTTGCGGGCAGAAATTTCAAGAAGTATTCCTTTCTCTTTTGCAATCAAAACTTCTTCTTCCGATATAAGCCCGGGATGAGCTAAAATATTTATATCCGCATCAAGAGCAGCCCTGTTTGTACCCGGAGCAACCGGCTCAACAATTGTTTCCCCATGTACTATTATTATTCTTGCTCCAAGGCTGCGCGCTCTTCTTGCACATTCCGATATCAAAGGCGGAGGTACATGGGTAAGCTCTATTCCGGGAATAACCTTAATGCCCATGAATCTGTTCAAGTCTATCGCAACAGAAACAATCCTTGGGATTATATAATCTATGTTTGAAGAATCTCCGTGATCGGTAATCCCTATTCCTTTAAGGCCAGCATCTTCAGCTCTTCTTGCAAGTTCGGACGGAATTAAAGCACCATCGCTGAATAACGAATGTGTATGAAGATCTATCACTTTGTATCTCCTTTTACTCCTTACATATTTACATAAAAATCAATTCTATAAGTCTGTTATACTTTGAATTTACCAAAATCTTCGGGTGAAAGATTTTCAAGATAATCTGCCCACATCTTGCCTTCCTCACTTGTATCTACCATTTCCGGTTTTTCTTCAATCCCCTTTGATTTTTCAATAACCTTATCATCTAAATAGATAGGAGCATCAAAACGAATTGCTATTGCAATCGCATCGCTTGGCCTGGAATCCATATCAAAATGTCCCGAATCGGAAATAAAATGGATCTTTGCATAATATGTATTTCCTATCAAATCAAATACCTCTATTCTGGAGACTTTAATGTTCATAAGCTCGACAAAATTTTTAAAAAGATCATGTGTCATTGGACGCTCGAACTTAATTTTCTGAAGCGCAGAGGCTATTGATGTTGCTTCAAGCAACCCGATCCAGATGGGAACAGCATGCTCCCCATCTTCAGATTTCAATATTATTATCGGTGTATTTGATGCCGGATCCATAGCCAGTCCTGCAATACTTACTTTAAGCAGCATAATTTTCCTCCTTTTTTGAATCAAACGGCTTTGGTTTAAAATCAACCGGTTTTCCGAAAAGAGAATGCAAAAATGCTTTTTCAATCTTAACGCCAAGTTTCTTGCCTATAAAAACATCATCAAAGGATTTTTCGCAGGCAAAATTTACAATTTTGTTTGTTGAAGTTCTTCCTGACCAGCAAATACCTTCAAATTCATTCCGTTGATTTACAATTTCTTGTTTTTTACTGAATCCGTCAACAAGTATAAGCTCATTTGATCCAATAAGAGCCCGATTCTTTTTTGTAGTATAATACTCCTGAATTTCCAGCAGTTCCCTGAGTCTGCTATTCTTTATGTTATCAGAGATTTGATTTGTAAATTTTGATGCGGGCGCTTTTATTCTGTTAGAATACTCGAATGTAAATAGGCTGTCAAATTCCACTTCCTTAACAAGATCAAGAGTATCTTTAAAATCTTCATTTGTTTCTCCCGGAAAACCGACAATCACATCAGATGTTATAGAAATGCCGGGGGATATATCCCTGAGCTTATAGATTTTTTCAAGATATTGTTCTCTTGTATATTTCCTGTTCATTTTTTTTAATATCTTATTTGAACCGGACTGAACCGGCAGATGTATATGATTGCATAGTTTTCCAAGATCTTTAAAGGTATACATAAGCTCATCCGAAAGATCCTTAGGATGAGAAGTAGTAAATCTGATTCTAAAAAGTCCGTCTATTTCACTTACAAGTTTGAGAAGTTCAGTAAACGAGCAAAGACCTTCTTTCATGCCATAACTGTTAACATTTTGGCCTAAAAGCGTGATCTCCTGCACTCCGGTATTAACAAGTCTGCAAATCTCTTCAATAATACTTTCAGGTTTTCTGCTTATTTCAGGACCTCTCACATGGGGAACCACACAATAAGTACAGTAATTATCACATCCGCGCATAATAGTCACAAACCTTGTAACTCCGTTATCAGCAATCGGAAATACATCAGATGAAATCTCTATAATCTCATTATTCATTTCAATATCAGATATTCTGCGCTTTTTTATTGAAATATTTTTAATATGTTCCGGCAACCTGTTTATGGCATGTGTACCAAAAACAAGGTCAATATATGTAAAGCGTTTAAGTATGTTCAAACCTTCCTGCTGGGCTACACAACCTCCCACACAAATAATAAGGCCGGGCTTTTTTCTTTTCAGATTTGCAAGACGTCCCAAAAAACTGAAAGCTTTCTGCTCTGCTTTTTCTCTTATTGCACATGTGTTTATAATTATAAGATCAGCTTCATCAAAAGAATCGGATAATTTATAGCCCAAAGGACTTAATTGCCCTATTATCTGCTCTGAATCATAAACATTCATCTGGCAGCCGAAAGTATTTATATACAGGTATTTTGTATTCATTATATTATTATTTTAATTATCGTCCGTAATATATTCTTCAACCCAAATATTTTTTTTAAGATCCTGCAAAACCTCATCAACATCATTTTCACAGCCGGGAGGTATTCGAAACATTATAATTCCATCAAACCGGTCAATAGTAGTAATTATGGCAATTCCATCATATGCCTCAAAAATAAATTTCAGGAAAGAGATGTTTTTTCTGTCTGTACGGTAATATTTCTCTGTAATTTTCAATATTATTCTCTTAAAAAAACCTAAAGTCTGATAATAAATATTCAATATTTAATCTGAACATTATATATCATTATGTTTTGCGCATTATCAATAAAAAAGGCTTTTTTCTTATTGTTAGATTTAACATTATAGCGTATGTATTTTGCCGATGAAAAAAAAATTGCATATTCTTCAACCTGATAAAAACCTTGTCGATAAAATCTCGAAAGCTGTAAAATGCACCCCCTTTATTGCATTATTACTGGTTAACCGGAGAATTTTTACTGCTAAAGAGGCTCATGCTTTTTTAAATATTTCCATTGATAATCTAAGGCCACCTTTTTTCATGAAAGACATGGAAATAGCCGTAAATCGTATTTGTAATGCAATTATGAGCCGTGAGAAAATACTTGTCTTCGGTGATTATGATGTTGACGGTGTAACTTCAACCGCACTTCTTGTTGAATTTCTGCTGCACACCGGAGCTGCTGTTTCATATTATATTCCGGACAGGCTAAAAGAAGGATACGGCCTACGCGAAAAACATATACCCGAAATCGCCATAGCAACTAATATTAACCTGATTATCACGGTTGACTGCGGTTCAAGCAGCCATGAAGCTGCAACAGCCGCTAAAGATGCCGGCATAGATATAATTATAACCGATCATCATAAAGTTTCTGAAGAGCTTCCTGAAGCGTTAGCTATTATAAGCCCAAAACGTCCCGATTGCAGTTCGGGCCTTTACGATCTTGCAGGTGTAGGAGTTGCTTTTTATCTTGTTATTTGTCTCAGGAAACATTTGCGCGACATGCATTTCTGGGATACGCATCCGGAACCAAACCTTAAGAACCTTTGCGATCTTATTGCTCTTGGCACCGTTGCAGACATGGTACCTCTATTGGGAGAAAACAGAATTCTCACAAAAACCGGGCTTGATCTTATCAATTCAGGCAACAGACTCGGAATTAATGCTTTATTGAAGGCAAGTAATTGCAAAAACAGTATTGATTCAGAGGATATTGCCTTCAGGCTTGCCCCCCGCATTAATGCAATGGGAAGAGTTGATAATGCAAAAGACGCAGTCAAACTTCTTTTGACAAATAATCCTAATACTGCTGATAATATCGCCCGGCAAATGAATTCGATGAATATAAAAAGACAAAATATAGAAAAAAAGATCTTTAATGAAATTTTAGAATATATACAAAATAATCCCAACATACTTTTAAAAAAATCCATTGTTCTTTCACACCATAGCTGGCACGAAGGAGTTCTTGGCATAATTGCTTCAAAGATTGTTGAAAAATATAACCGCCCAACCATACTTTTTGCACAAAAAGATGACATAGCAAAAGGTTCCGGAAGAAGTACTTCTTATTTTGATTTATACGAAGGCCTTGCGGCTTGTTCTAATATTTTAGAATCTTTTGGCGGTCATTCAATGGCGGCAGGGGTAACAATAAAGATACAAAACTTAATCTTGTTTGAGCGTGAATTTGAAAATACTGTTTTACAAATATCTCATTCCAAAGATCTGTTGTCAGAAATATGTATAGACTATGAACTTGCTTTTAATGAAATATGCGCAGATTTTGTTAATGAGATTGAGTCTTTAAAACCTTTTGGGGCAGGAAATCCTGAGCCGGTTTTTCTTGCACGAAACATTAGTGTAATTTCTTCAGATATAGTCGGAGAAAATCACAGGCGTATGGTTTTAAGTGATAAAACAGGAAATAATAATCATGTTTACAATGCTATACATTTTAATATCAATAAAAATATGCCTGAAATAGATTTTTATGAACAAATTGCATTTAGGCTTCGATGGAACCGGTGGAACGGAAATAAATCTATCCAGCTTGTTATAGAAAATATATAAATTTCCCTTGCATTTCTGTCTGTGCGCAATTATTATAAAATAATTTTTTAGCTTGTAATAAAATGCAATACAAAAAAATATGCAGTTTTAAGTAAAGTTATTTTTGTAAAGCTGCCAATATTAATCAACAATATAGGGGAATGCAAATGGCCAAGGTATTCCGGGTAAGTACCAGAGAATCAAGTATTTTATCAAAAATTGAATCTTCAAAAGAATATGCTCGGAGACAAGCAATTAACACTGTTAAAGAGTGTTATGAGCCACTTTCCAATGCTATTACTACAAAGCTTTTAGAAGATAACCTCATAGAAACTACCAACAAAAACAGTTCTGAAGAACAAATTCGGATGTGTCTTGAAAAATTAACCCGGTCTGAAGATTTCGATATAGATTTCGTTATTGCTCCCTATAGGAATCTGATTTCTCAACCAAATGTAGTTTCACTTTATGTAACATCTTTTGTAATTGAAGAACTTATAAAACATAAAGATATTATCGAAATTTTTGGTTCTGATGAAGATCTGTATAATTGCATTAACAGACAGGTTATGAAGTTTCTATCAGCATAATGCGTCCCATTTTTCATCCAAGGACAGTAAACGGTCCTTTCGGTGATCCCGGATTATTTATTTCTTTTCTCTTTGATAAACGGGCTGTGTTATTTGATCTTGGAGATGTTTATTCTCTTTCATCGAAAGATATACTTAAAATCAGTCATGTTTTTGTATCACATACCCACATGGACCACTTTTCAGGTTTTGACAGGCTGCTGCGTCTTTCTCTGGGAAGAAACAAAGATATTCATCTTTATGGACCGGAAGGTTTTTTAAATAATATCGAAGGCAAACTCGCAGGGTATTCATGGAATCTTGTTCAAAATTACACTAATTCCTTAATTCTGCATGCAACAGAAATCAAGCCGGACCAACAACTAACAAAAACATACCGCTGTATTAACAAATTTCATCCCGATCCCAAAGTAATAATAACCGGGTTTAATAAAATCCTTTTTGAAGAACCGGTTTTTAGCATCTCTGCTTTAATCTTAGACCATGCAATACCATGCCTTGGCTTTTCAATAAAAGAGCGCTTTCATATAAACATAATTAAAGAAAATGTTGAAGCTTTAGGACTTGAAATCGGCCCCTGGCTTAAAAATTTAAAAGATGCTCTATTTAAGCAACAAGATCCTGATTCGGAAATTGAGGTTTGTACAAATGAAAACAAAAAGAAATTTATACTTGGTGAGCTTTCCAAAAAGATAGTATTAATTACCGAGGGCCAGAAAATAACCTATATTGGAGATGTAGCATTTAACAAATACAACATAGATAAAATAATTGAATTTGCAAAAGATTCTGACCATCTTTATATAGAGGCGAGTTTTATGCACAAGGATTGTGCACTTGCGGAAAAGAAATTCCATCTCACTGCAAGACAGGCCGGCTATCTGGCAGCTATGGCAAAAACCAAACAATTTACCATTTTTCATTTTTCTCCCCGAAATTTCGGGTATGAAAAAGATTTATATAATGAGGCAAAAGAGGAATATGAAAAATATATATAAAGTAAGTTAAGTGCAGGTTCAAGGTTAAGGGCAAGAAGAAATTATAAGTGAATAGAGCCAATTTCAATATGTTGGTAAATAAAATTACAGCGAATAGCAGTAAGTAAATCATGACATATGCTATTCGCTGTTTATTTTTTGAATTGGATTAAGATTTATATAGCTTAAGATGGCATCTTAAGCAAAGGCATATAAATAATACAAGCCTGATATTCTAACGTTTCGAGAACTGAAATCTTGCTCTTGCGCCTTTTTGACCATATTTCTTTCTTTCTTTTATTCTTGGATCTCTTTTTACAAAACCTGCTTTTTTCAAAACCGGCCTTAAATCAGGGTTTGATTGGATAAGAGCTCTTGTTATGCCCAGTCTGACTGCGCCTGATTGTCCGGTAATCCCACCACCCAAAACGCTGACTTTAACATCAAATGTTCCAAGCGTATTGGTAATTACAAAAGGCCTGATTAAATTAATTCTTGCTGATTCAATCTTAAAATAATCTTCGATAGGTTTATTGTTAATTATAACCTGTCCCGTTCCCGGTTTTAACCAAGTTTTAGCGATAGCGCTTTTTCGTCTTCCGGTGGCATAAAATATGTTTTGTTTCTCCATTTATTTCCCCAATAAAAAAAGTATTATCAAAGTGTAATTATCTCAGGCGTCTGGGCTTCATGAGGGTGCTTATCTCCGGCATAAACTTTGAGTTTTTTATAAAGCTTAGCTCCCAGCTTGTTTTTGGGCAACATACCTTTTACTGCAAACCGGATAATATCTTCAGGCTTTTTTTCAAGAAGTTTTTTTGCATTAATTTCTTTAAGACCACCTACATATCCGCTATGTCTATAATAGCGTTTCTGTTCCAGTTTTCTTCCGGTAAGAGCAATTTTATCCGCATTAATTACAATAACGCTTTCGCCCATATCTACATGAGGGGTAAACAAGGGATTGTTTTTACCTCTTAGACGTGAAGCTACATTCGTTGCAAGCCTTCCAAGTATAGCCCCGTTTGCATCAATGATTACCCATTTATCTTGATTATCTGTATCTTTTGCACTGTATGTATATTTTTTCACAACAAAAACTCCTGTATTTTTAGAATCTGATACTTTTAAATAAATTAACTGAATGTGTCAAGAAAAAAGTATTTATTTTGAATAATTAAATTGTATCAAACCGATTTTTCTTTGTCAAAAAATGAATGCCATATATCAACATTTAATATAATAGTCGTACAGTAACATCAAGGTCTTGACGAAAGATCTCCGTATGTGGTTTACTCCAATTTCACTTTGCAACGGCAAGGTAAAATTTTAAACAGATTAATAACATGAATTGTTTTTGGCAATAAAAATATGATCGTAGCGAAAGATGAAATATATAGAATTAGATAATATTGATAGCCTGTCAGAAGGCATGCTCAAAAAAGATGAGGTTTTTTCTTTTCAATGCCATAGCGAACTTGCATGTTTTAATAAATGCTGCCGTAATATCAATCTGTTTTTATATCCATATGATGTTTTAAGGCTTAAAAATAAGCTTGGAATTTCTTCGGATGAATTTCTTGAAAAATATATCGACATAGTTATGCGTCCTTCAGGGTTTTTCCCTGATGTGCTTTTACGAATGTCTGAATCTTATGAGAAAACATGCCCTTTTTTAACTGAAAAAGGTTGTTCCGTTTATATTGACAGACCCGATACCTGCCGGACTTTTCCAGTTGAGCAGGGTATCTTTTATGATGCGAAGAGAAAAGAAAATATGCCAATCTATTTTTTTAAACCGCCCGATTTTTGTCTGGGACAACATGAAAACAAAAAGTGGACAGCATCTTCATGGGCAAAAGATCAGGATGCATCTATACATAATCAAATGACCGCCCAGTGGGGTGAGCTTGTAAGCCTTTTTAAAAACAACCCTTGGGGAAGCGAAGGTACTGAAGGAACAAAAGCAAAAATGGCTTTTATGGCTACTTATAATATTGACAGGTTCAAAGATTTTGTATTCAAAAGCAGCTTTTTAAAGCGCTACAAAATCAAATACGATCTTTTATCAAAAATAAAAACCAATGATACGGCATTATTAAAATTAGGCTTTACCTGGATTAAATATTTTTTATGGGGGATAAAAAACAAAAATATCCAGCAAAGATAAATTTTAAAATATCATTCTTGACCCCGGCCTTCTTTCAGGAACATATTCATGTTCATCGGTATCTTCGTTCCATTCTTTTGAGACATATAGACCGCAATAGCAACTCCCGTATTGTTTCACATCCTTAACCCTATATACGCAAGGACATATTATATCTTCATCATTTTTTCTGTCTCCGGATGCGAGCCTGCACGGACATGCCATATACCCATATCTCTCCTTATTAAAAGAAAGGGACTTAAGCAGATCCAATACCACTTCTTTATCTTTATTAAAATAATACCCCTTGGGTTCCTGAACTTTTTTTAACATTTCATATAGTATTTCAGGTTCCATTTATATTCCTAACGCCTCCTTGATTTCTTCTTTTTTAAAACCGGCAACTACTTTATCACCTATCATTATTGTAGGAAAAGAACAATCGGGATTAATTTTTTTTATCTCTTCAAGGGTTTCATTTCTTTCTTTTTTCTTTAAAAGATCTACATCAATAAAATCATATTTTATTGTGCATTCATCAAAATATTTTTTGGCGTCTTTACAATGTCTGCAAGTACTAAGCGAATACATTTTTACCGGAGGCATGTTATTTTCCTTTCATATTAGTTTATTATCTATAATTATACCTGTAAAAATAATATTATTAAACATTTAAAAACTAAGACTCCTTTCTAAAAAGTCAACAAACATACTTTTTCTGTGCCAAAATGAATTCTTTAGAGCCACTTTCAAAACGTTTCAGTTTGGTCAAACTCAAGAAGGGAGAAAATTTCAACCACAGGAATACATTGAGTATTTCGAGGATTGAAATTTGAGCCCAACGCTTAAGATCGGCCAAAATGGGGCTTTTTGAAAGTGGCTCTTTATACTGTCGTTTGAAGTATATAACACCATTTTAACTGACATGGCTCTCAGATACAACCAGCACAGGGCAGGTTGAAGATAAAACTACTTTTTCAATGGTATCTTTGAAAATTAAATTCCTTATGCTTTTTTTGAATAAAGAGCTCATGATAATTAAATCAGTATTATTTTCAAAAGCAGCATCTAAGATTACTTTCGGGCTATTTCCATTTTTTATAATTGTTTTACATACAATTTTGGAATAAAGTTTATTTATTCCATTAATAACTTCTTTTTTATTTATATTATGATCCAGAACAAGTAATTCACCACCATATGCTTTTGTAATTTCAATTGCTTTTTTTACTGCAATTCCATCATGTTGGGATTTATCTATTGAAACAAGGATTTTGTCCCAACCGATTGAAGTGTTTTGCGGTATTACAAGAATATCCTTTGAACCATAACGGATTATTTTTTCCGCAACCCCTTTAATTAGCGTCCTGTATAAGGTATTTTTCTTTTCAACCCCGGCAACTATAAGATCAAAACCCTCTTTTTCAGCATATTCCATTATTTTCTTAAAAGGTTCACCTTCCAAGCACAAAGCCTGAATGGAGGCATCAATTTGTTCTACCGTTTCTCTTATCTTTGCAAGAACATTTTCACAGGGCTCAGTTAATATCGTTTCCAGATTTTTAACACCCGTTAAACTCAAATCACCTTCATATGAAGGGGCAACAAATATTGCGCAAACACTTCCCCTTACCCAGTAAGAAAGTTTTATAGATTCAGATAGTGCATGAAGACTTGCATCGGAACCGTCAACTGCTACTAGTATTTTGTCATATAAACCCATAATCTACGCTAAATATACTTTATAAATACAGCCTGATCTAATCGGTATATACGGTAAATGGCAAAACTTTCATTTTGATACCTTTGACACCATTTACTCTTTCTGCTTTTGATATCAACTCGGGAGAAATATTTGATCTCTGATATTCGTGAACTCTGGCTACCAC
>JBDRRF010000050.1:0-14726 GCA_043825875.1 Pseudomonadota bacterium
TCCTTATTCTCTTTAACAAATTCCTCAATCTCTTCAATCTCTTCTTCTGTTAATTGCTCTTTGTTTTGTATCTCAACAGATACATCATAGTCGCTGAACTTTGGGTCTTGCTTTTCATACCTGAAAGCGATGACTATTTTACCATTGACTTCTAACGTAATTTTTTCTTCGGTCTCAAAATAAATAAACTCTTTTAATTCATAAGCGCTGGTATTAATACGACAATATACCGGAATTTATCATGAAACAAAAAACGATTTTTCCCCTTTTTCATTATTTTAAACCGGATCGAGTTCATAAGATTTTTCAATATTGTTCAGATTCAAGGAATGTGATAATTTCAAAAGTGTTATTATATTTAAGGTTAACAAAGTCGAAAAAAATATAATAGGCTTTGCTACTTAGCCTAAAGCACCTATGTCAGAGTTGTGCTTATTCATATCAGTTAAGTTATGTAGTTATATAATAAACAGACAGTATTTTTTATAGGTATATTTCTCTTTACATACACAAATGTAGTTTATCAAGAAACTACAGTTTTAGATAAAGGAATTAGTTATATATGACCATCAACCCTTCAAAGGAAACCCAAATTAAAAATAAAATCAAAGAAGCCAAAATTTACTATTCCATGGGGATGCTTGGTGATGCTTTGCATATTTATGAGCAATTACTGTCAGACAATTCCTTTGCTGATTCAACAGAATTCAAACATATTCAAGAAAAAGTAACCCAGATAAAAAAAGAAGTTAATAACAGCAAAATAATCTCAACGCCCGATTTATCAGCACGTGATATTAACATAATTGAAAAAACGATAACAAATACAGGAAATATTAAAGATATTATTAATAATGCACTTGCTCTTAAAGAGCTCGGACTTGCGAAAAAGTCCTCTATAGAATTTGAAAAATTACTAAAATTCGATTGCTCAAAAGAAGGGTATACCCCGCTTATAATAATTACTGAAATACTTTTAAATCTACTTAAGGTTGAACCTTTTGATACAGTCCTTGACAAAGCAAATAAAACAATTAGTGAAAATAAACTTAAGCCCATAGATATATCTCAGATAAAATTATGGCTTGGTAAGGAACTGGCCAAAAAAGACCACAATGATATTGCAATTTCATTATTCAAGGAAGCAACAGATCTTGACCCTAATAATGCAGAAGCATCGAAAAAACTAAATGCCATGCTATCTAATTCTTCCAATAATTCTAAATTTGATCTTCTTCTCAGCTCATCATTAGTTACTCAGGATCAGCTCCAAAAAGCTCTGGATCTTTCAAAAAAAACCGGTAAAAGCATCGAATCGGTTCTGATTGAAACTTTTAATATTGAGAAACAGGACATAGGCAAATCCCTTTCATTGTATTATAATTGTCCTTTTAAAAGTTTTGACCCATCGTTGCCGGTTCCTATAGAGCTTATAGGAAAACTAAAAAAATCTTTTCTTCTTCATTATACTTGGGTTCCGTTAACCTGGGAAAAGAGCTATATAGAAATTCTTGTAGATGATCCGAAAGATCTCAGAAAAACAGATTATATAAAGGCTTTGATGGCAAATCAAAGTATAAAATTTTCTATAGGAATTAAAGAAGATATAATAAAATATATAGCGTATTTCTTTTCAGCAGAAAAATCTTCTGAAGCAATGGAATCAAACCTTGATAATCTTGATCTTCTTATACCTGAATTTTCTTTTGAAGAAGAGGAAGAAGAAATTGATACAAGCAAAGATATCGATGAATCTTCCAGCCAGGTAGTAAGGCTTGTTGATCAGATCATTGTAACAGCTTACAGAAAAGAAGTCTCCGATATTCATTTTGAACCCTCCCCTATTACCAAAAAGGTCAGTGTCCGTTTTAGAATGGACGGCGTTTGCAATGAATACCTCCAGGTTCCAATTACAATGGCACCGGCTGTTATTTCAAGGCTGAAAATTATGGCCGGCCTTGATATTGCCGAAAGACGGCTCCCACAGGATGGAAAGATCAAAATGAACCGCAGAGGTATACCTACATTTGAGCTGCGCATGTCTACCATGCCCACTGCGGGCGGTTACGAAGATACGGTTTTAAGAATTCTTGCAAAAGCAGGCGCAATGAAGGTTGATGATATGGGCCTTAATGAACGCAATTTAAAAATTTTAAAAAAGATCATCAGCATGCCATACGGGCTTGTACTAGCTGTAGGCCCCACCGGTTCCGGCAAAACCACAACTCTTCATTCCGCTCTTGGCCACATTAATAAACCGGAAATAAAAATATGGACAGCAGAAGATCCTATTGAAATCACTCAGCTAGGTTTGCGCCAAGTCGAAGTCAAGCCAAGAATAGGACTCGATTTTTCAAGGGTTATGCGCGGTTTTCTACGCCTTGATCCCGATGTTATCATGATTGGTGAAATGAGGGACAAAGAAACAGCTTCGATAGGTATAGAAGCATCCTTAACAGGCCATCTTGTCTTTTCAACTCTTCACACAAACAGCGCTCCGGAAACTGTAACCAGGCTTCTTGATATGGGACTTAATCCTCTTAATTTTTCAGATGCATTCTTAGGTGTTCTAGCGCAAAGATTAACAAGAAGATTATGTGCAAAGTGCAAAAAAGCATTCAATCCCTCAAAAGATGAATTTTATGAATTAGTTACTGAATACGGAGAAGATAAGTTTGAAGCAACAGGTATAAAATATTCTTCCGATCTTGTTTTATATACACCGGCAGGATGTGAAGCCTGCTCTGGATCCGGGTATAAAGGAAGAATGGGAATACATGAACTTATGGAAGGCACACCCACAACAAAGGGTCTTATAAAAAAAGCTGCAAATACGGAAGAACTTTTTACGCAGGCCTATAAAGATGGAATGACAACCTTAAAACAAGACGGAATAATTAAAGTCATTAAAGGAATGACGAGTATGGATGAAGTCCGAAGAGTCTGTATAAACTGATCACAATAATCAACTATCCTATGCACCCTTTTTTGCCGGCAACTTAGGAATAATTTAAAGGAAACAATATGTCAAAAACCGCCCTTGTAGTTGATAATGATTTCTTTTTTGTCGAATTTCTATCAGAACTTCTTGAGAGTAGGGAATATAAAGTCATAAAAGCCTACGATGGGAAAGAAGGCATTACAAAAATTGAAGATGAAAATATAGATTTAATGTTTGCTGATATTGTAATGCCGAAAATTGACGGAACAGAGCTGATAAAATTTGCACGAATGAAATATCCTGAGAATTGTTTTGCTATAGTAGCGGTTTCAGGCACAATAATAGAACGTATAGATACTCTTACCAGCATAGGTGCCGATTATTATATAGCTAAAGGCCCTATGGAAAAAATGGCGGTTAACATAAGTGAATTGATAGATAAAATTGAAAACAATACTTTTAATAAATCCGAAATCGCCGAAATAATCGAATCCGGGAATCTTTTCCCAAGAAGAGAAGCAGTTGATCTTTTAGATTCCATCAAGTTTCATAAAGCTATAATAGAATGCGTTGGTTTCGGCATTGTAAATATTGACTTTGACACAAAAATTATTGGAATAAATTCATGCGCCATAGACATATTAAACAAGACCACCATTGAACTTTTAAACCGACCCGTTACCGATATTTTCTCTCCCGAAGACAAATCAAAATTTATTAACACAGTAAAAAATTTTGTTAAAAACAATGAATCTAACGAAACCTCATTTACTACTATTATTAATTCAAAAAAAATAAGAGTTGTAATCACGTTATTAAAAGTTGAAAATAAAGTTATAGGACTGATACTGGCTTTGGAGGATTGCGACAAATGGGAAGAACAAGCTTAAAAAACAAACTTATAATGTATTTTTTAATTCTGCTGTTGATTGTAATTGTCGTAATTGCAACAGTAAATCAGACCACAAATGATTTCTTTTTAGCTCAGGGGCTTTCGATTGCTCTTGCTATGGCTATTGGAACCGTGTTTGGAATTATTTTTTCGCGATCAATTACTTCGCGTTTAAATAAACTTAGCAATGCCGCCAAAGAAATTAGCTGCGGCGATTTAACACAAGAAATACAAATCATATCCAGCGATGAAATCCGGGATCTTGAAGAAGTATTTTCTTTAATGGTTAATCACCTTAGAGCGTTGCTTCTTGATATGAAAAATGTTTCTTATAAAATCCATACCACAAACTCAATGTTAAAAATACTGGGGAAAAAGCTTTTAGAAAACAGTAATGATATAGATATCACAGCAAAAGTTATTGCGGAAAGTTCTGCCAAACAAACGGAAATTGTAAACTACACTACTTTAAAGTTTAACAACACTATCAAGGTAATGGATAAGCTGGTCAAACAGTCAACCCAAACTATTTCAAAAGCAGATGACGCAATCAAAAAAACTCAAAAAGGGGAAATAAATGCACGTGAAATAATAAGTCATCTTGAGCTTGTACTTAAACAAATGAGTGACTCCGCTCAACCTATTTCGAGATTACCTGAAAAAGTAGAAAAAATAAAAATAGTGACAAATGTAATAGAAGGTATTTCCCAGAAAACAGATCTTCTGTCTCTCAATGCTTCAATCGAAGCAACAAGAGCCGGTGAATCCGGTAAAGGTTTTGCCATAGTTGCCGAAGAAATAAGAAATATGGCTGAAAGTTCAAAACAGTCATCAAAAGCTATTGCAAAGCTAGTTGAAGATATTCTGGAAGATAATCATATGCTTAAAAATTTCTTAGCCAAGAATCAGTCGGAAATTGATAAAGGAAATAAAATTATACACGGTATTCTTCAAACATTTAGTGATATGCTTCTTGGTGTAAAAGATATATTTTCTGAAATAAAAACAATTGAAGAAACCACAGTTTTACAGGCCCAGGAACTTAGAAGTTTTTCGGAACATTTCCAAAAGCTTTCTGTTTATGCATCCAGAAACTATGAATCTACTCAAAAAACTACTGTTTCAGCAACTAACCAGAAAAATGAAGTTAAAAAAATGGCAAGCGCAATAAATTTGCTGGACAAACTTTCTCAAAAGATGATGGAAACGCAACAGCATTTCATCCTTCCTGAACAGCCGCAACAAATGCCAATAAAGTCTAATAATGAAAATAAAGATGATAAACAGCTATGAAATTATTTGTTTTTAAATCAAAAGATAAATATATTGGAATAGAATCCGAACATATTTACAGGATAATTGATGATTATAAAGTAACACCGGTATGCCTTACTCCAAAATGCTATGCCGGCCTGATATTTTATAGAGGAGAACTTTTTGATGTAATAAATATCAAACTTCTTCTTGGAAGTTCAGAATACTCCGAAAATGCTTATGATGAATTAATACAAAACCAGCGTATAATTATTGTAAAATGGCACAATAAAAAGCTTGCTGTTATTCCGGATGAAATAATCGGTATGATATGGATAGACGGCAACTTCGAAAGCTTAAGCATATATCAACACGAAGATAAAAATATAAATTTAATAACACCTGATTATATCTGGAAAAAATTATCAGAGCTTTCCTATGGATATCACTAAATATGAAAAGATATTTGCCCAGGAATCAGGCAAATATCTAAAAGAACTTGAAGATCTATTAATGCAGGTCGAAAAGGATTTGTCAAACCTTGCTTTGTGGGCAGAGATTCATGGCAAAATCCATTCGATTAAAGGTATGGCAAGAGCTCTTAGTTTGAATAAAATTTCAGATTTATGCCATTTAATGGAAGATTGGAGTCTGACTTTTCAAAAGGGCACAATAAATAGTTCTCCCGATGCTGTACAAGCCCTTTTTGACAGCTCTGATTTTCTAAGATATCTTGTTTCAAAAAAAGGAAGTATTGACACCTTTGAAGATCAGGAATTGTATAGCAGTCTGATATCCAAATTTGAAAAAAATCCTTCCGAACTTACTAAAACAGGATCGGCAACTCAGACAGATCAAACAACAAACCTTTATAAAACTTCTGCTTTAACTATAGATCATGTAAAAATAAAGTATTCATTTATTGAGGAGCTTCTTGGATTAACACAGGAAATACAGCTTCTTGCTAAAAATTTTCCAACTTTTTCAGATAATCAGATGACATCAGGTCTTAAAAACTGGATTGATCATTATGCCACTTTAATGAAAGTTCTATATTTCAAGTTAACACAGCTTAGATTGATGAATGTCGGTGATTTTGCAGATCTATTTTTAAAAAGCATAAGAAACATAGCCAAAGAATCTAATAAAAGTGTTAATATTGAAATAATCGGCAGTGAAATACAGGCGGACATTACACTTCTTGAGCGTCTTCGTGAACCAATGATACATATTTTCAGAAACTGCATCGCTCATGGTATTGAACCGGCAGAAGAGCGAACCAATATAGGAAAACCTGCAAACGGTAAAATTACAATTGAAACAAAAAGTGAAAAAGAGAATTTATTCATCAAAATCCGCGATGATGGACGCGGTATAAACAAGTCTTCTATCATTCAATATCTCAAAGAAAAGCAATCAATGGATGATGAAGATATTGGCAGAATGTCTGAAGAAGAACTCTACAATACTATTTTAAGTCCGGAATTTTCTTCATCTGCCAAAACAACGGAATTATCCGGCAGAGGTATTGGCATGAATGTAGTTGCTCAGTCAATCGATTACCTGGGGGGCTCTTTATCCATATCTTCGGAAATTGGAAAGGGAACAGAGTTTACTATCAAATTACCGCTGTCACTCTCAATCATTTATGCAATTGTATTTTCAATAGGAAAATATAACCTGGCGGTCCCCACCCTATATGTCGAATCAATAAGCAACATAGATGCATCTTCTGACGAAGATATTACATCTTATTATGACATTAAAAAATATATCGGAGCAACAGATAACGAAAAGAGTCCCTTTAATGTTTTAAATTTAAAATACTTCAACAGTCAGTCAGCTATTATTGGCAATAAACCCAATTTGCGTTTTCTGGTGGATAATATAATCGGAAACCGGCCTCTTATGGTATTGCCTACAGGAGAGCTTTTATCAAGTATAAAACTTTTTTCCGGAATAGGTATCATGGAAAACGGAGATATCGCCCTGCTTCTTGACATAGAGAATCTTCCACCGCAAAAGCATTAAAGCCAATCGAACTTTAATAAAGTATGCCGGATCTAATTATTCTCTATGTGATACCCGGCTTCCCCCTCGTAGATTAATGTATGAGTCCTTTGTGCAATTTTTTCAGGATCAACTTTAATCTTCGCAACGCCTGATTCCATGGCAGCACGTGCAACTGCCGCAGCAACCGCTGGAGGAACGTTAAAATCCATGCCCCTGGGAATAATAGATTGTGGATTAAGTTTTTTATCTGAAACAAGAGCTGCTACGGTTCTTGCTGCCGCTATCTTCATCTCCTCATTTATTATTCTTGCACGAACATCCAGCGCTCCTCTGAATACACCCGGAAAAATCAAGGAGTTATTAACCTGATTAGGAAAATCGGATCTTCCCGTAGCAACAATCAATGCCCCGGCCTCTTTTGCCTCATCCGGGTGAATCTCAGGCGTTGGGTTGGCAAGCGCAAATATAATAGGATCTTTTGCCATGGTTAAGAGCATTTCTTTTGTAAGAACTCCGGCAACGGAAAGACCTATAAAAATATCGGAACCTTTAATTACTTTCGCAAGATCTCCTTTTATTTTTTCCGGATTTGTCTGCTCAGCCATTTCATCCTTCATCCAGTTCATACCTTCTTGCCGCCCTTTATATATTGCGCCGTTTTTATCACAAAGTATAATGTGTTTTACTCCTATTTCCATTATCAGTTTGCAAACTGCAATAGCTGCTGCACCAGCTCCGTTTATTATAACCTTTACATCCCCAGCTTTTTTGCCGGATATTTTAAGTGAATTAAGTAAAGCAGCTGTAACAATAATAGCGGTACCATGCTGGTCATCATGGAATACCGGAATATCCATCTCTTCTTTAAGACGTCTTTCGATATAAAAGCAACGGGGCGCAGATATATCTTCTAAATTTATCCCTCCGAAAGTAGGGCTCATTCTCTTTACGATCTCCACAATTTCATCTGCATCCTGAGTACATAAACAGATCGGAAAAGCCTCAACTCCTGCAAAAGTCTGGAACAAAATTGCTTTTCCTTCCATTACAGGCATTGCGGCCTGCGGGCCTATATTTCCAAGACCAAGCACAGCACTGCCATCTGTAACAATGGCCACAAGATTTCCCTTGGCAGTGTAGTCATATATCAATTCGGGGTTTTCCCTGATCAGGCGCGCCGGCGCTTCTGCAAAAGGAGGCATGTAAAACTGGCCGAGAATATAATTATCCTTGATCGCTATTTTACTTCTTATCTGGAGAACCCCACGGTATCGCCTGTGAAACTCAAGCGATTCTTCCTCAATCGACTTTTTTTTCGGATCAGGCGGATCAATAGGCCACTGCCCTTCATATACATACCTGCGGGTCATATCGGAAATAACAGCAGGATCAACATCTCCTTTGGCTTCCCCTGTCTTTATCGCAGCCTTTGCAACTGCTTCCGCTATTTTTGGCGCAACCCGAAAGTCGAATATTTTCGGCATAACATGCTCAGGATTAAGCTCCTCGGAACTCACACAATCAGCAAGAGCCTGAGCCGCAGAAAGTGCCATATCCGTATTAATATTGCTTGCCCGTGTTTCAAGAATGCCTCTGAAAAAGCCCGGAAAAATCATTGCAACATCAGACTGATTAGGAAAATCCGCTCTGTTAAACACCATTACTTTTGCACCTGCATGGCGCGCTTCATCAGGCATAATTTCAGGATGAGGAGTAGAAAGGGCAAATACTATCGGGTCTTTTGCCATGGATTTTATCATATCTCCGTTAAGAACATTTCCGGATGAAAGACCGATAAAAACATCTGCCCCTTTTAGAGCCTGCTCTAGAGTTCCAATAAAATTATCAGGATTTGTGTTTTTAACTATTTCCCACTTCGCCCAGCTCATTCCTTTCAGACGGTATTTATAAAGTGAGCCGTCCCTGTCGCATACTATCACCTGTTTTATCCCGGCTTTTACTAAAAGGTCCGCGCTTGCAAGTCCGGCCATACCAGCTCCGTTTATTACTACCCTGGAGTTAACAATATCCTTATCAACAACCTTCATTGAATTTATCAAAGCGGCAAGAACGGGAATTGCAACTCCAAGCCCATGATTATTAAATACCGGTATATCTGCAGCTCTTTCAAGATGATCGGTAATAGTAAAGCTCTGGGGACTTGCAATGTCTTCAAGGCAGAACGCTCCAAAAGTTGGTGTAAGAGCCAGTGCAGTTTCAATAAACTCATAAGGATCTTTTGTTCTGATGCATATCGGAAGGGCATCTACACCGGCAAATGTCTTGAATATAACAGACTTTCCCTCCATAACAGGAAGAGCTGCTTCAGGCCCTGCATGCCCAAGCCGAAATAGTCCGGAACCGTCTGTTAAAATACCTACTGTGTTTCCGCGACATGATAACAAATAAGACTGTACCGGGTCTTTGGCTATTTCCAAACAGGAAGAAGCAACTCCGGGAGTATAAACAAGGCTTAATATCCTTGAATCCTTTATTGGTATCTTGGGGGAAACACCTATAACTCCACGATAACGTTTCCTGTATGCAAGAGCTTGTGCTTCCTGATTAATAATATTTTCCGGCATTGAAATCTCCTTAAAAAAGGGTTCCTGGTTTCGATGGTTCAAGAGATAAACCCACTTCACTTGAATCCTTGAACCCTGGAACCATTGAATCCTTAATATTATATTTTTGAACCGTTTTTCACAGCTTTGGTTGCAAGATAATCGGCAAGTTCATTTTCTTTATGGCCTGCATGACCTTTGACTTTAATAAGTTTAATATCATTAAAACTTCTCATTTTTACTTTAATTGAATTTATTAATTCAATATTTTTTTTTGGTTTCCAGTTTAAACAAAGAACACCGTAAGAATAAGAACTATCTGTAAATATTCTTACCGGTTTTTTTGTTGTCTTAAGCTCTGCCAGGGCAACTCTTATTGCTTCCAGTTCTGCAATATTGTTAGTAGCAATTCCTATATACTGTGATATCTCCTTTTCAAGTTCTCCGAAACGCAATAAAACCCCAATACCTGAAGGTCCCGGATTGCCAGATGATGCGCCATCAGTATAAATACAAACAGCATCCGAAGGGATAACTTCTTCCTTGATAAAAACGTTAACAGATTTTTTTAAAGAATTTTTATTTGATACTTTTTTATCATCTTTCGACCCATCTTTTTTTATAGAATCTACAGGCTCAAGTTTATTTTCAAAAACCCAGTATTCATAGTCCTGCTTAGTATTATATTTAATCAATACTTTTCCGTTTTTAATTACCGGTTTTTCTTCGGATGAAAAGGCCTGCCAGACTTTGTTGCCCTTAAACATCTTTCTTTTCCATAAGATATCATTTTCTTCCATAATTAATAACCCAGCCTACAAACCAAATTCACGAGTAAAGATGATATTTACAGCTTATATCAAGATATTGCTCAAGCTCAACTTTCCACGATTTTTCTATATCTTCAATATCAGCATTGTTTTCAATTGCACTGCGAATCTCAGGATTTCCGGTGATAAGATCTATAGGATATTTTTCAAATTCATATTCATAAGGAGGAAGTTTCCACTCGAAATAATTTCTATAGCATTGAAATACTGCTTGAAGCAATTTCAAAGATGAATAATATGGTTTATATTTAATGGGATCTGTAACATGAATCTGGAAACCTCTGCACAGCTCACCCTGCCATTTGTTTGATGTGGGCTCAAATGCAACCGGTCTTAATATGGCACCGGGAAGTTTGTTGCCACCTAAAAAAGATATGATTTTATCAGTTTCTACAAACGGGGCTCCAAATATTTCAAAAGGCTGAGTTGTACCACGTCCTTCCGAGATATTTGTACCTTCCCATATAACCTGGCCTGGGTAAACAATGGCGGAAACAGGATTCGGAAGATTCGGAGAAGGAGTAATCCATGGAAGAGAAGTTTGCCAAAAAAACATATCTCTTCTCCATCCTTTCATAGGAATTACTTCAAGATCACAGTTTATATTAAAATGTTTATTGAAAAGCTGTGCCAGTTCTCCTATTGTAAGGCCGTGTCGCATTGGTATGGGGTAACGCCCCACAAAAGAAATGTATTCGGAAGAAAGAATGTTGCCTTCAACCGCAATACCACCTATAGGATTAGGCCTGTCAAGAATAACAACTTTCTTGCCAAATTTCTTAGCAGCCTCAAGGCAGTATGACATTGTATATATAAAAGTATAAACGCGCGTACCTACATCCTGAAGGTCTACAAGAAGAATATCAATAGGCTCAAACATCTCTTTTGTCGGTATTCGTGTTTTTCCATATAAACTGAAAACCTGAATGCCAAGCGTATTATCTACAATGTTTTCAGACTCAATCATATTATCCTGTTTTTCTGAAAAAAAGCCATGCTGGGGAGAATAAAGAGCAGCAAGTTTTTTAGGAAATTTTTCGTTTATCAATTCCCTGGCATGATTAAAATTACTGTCAACAGAAGCCGGATTGCATAAAAGTCCGAAGCGCTTTCCGGAAATAAATGACGGAGGTGATTTTATAAAATTTTCAAGTCCGCTAAAAGCAGTAGTCATTATATATAAATACCTCCTTCAGTTATTGTTTACTCCATACATCTTTAAGATCATCGCTAAACTGATACCGGATTCCATTTTCATTTAAAATCTCTTCAGTGGCCGTTTCAATCTCATTATGCTTAAAAACAAGGCATTCACTTCTTGTGTTTGCAAATCTGAAGATAACAAATTCTTCCTTGTTATCTCTTAATGTCTCAACAAGATGAACCAGGTTTTTAATCGGCACATCATTTACACTTTTAATTACTCCAAATGGGCCTCTTGTATCATAGCCTTTGGTAATCCTGTGGGAAAACATGGGGGAAAATACAGCGACCAATTCTTCACCCTCAAAAGAAACATTATCCGACATGCGAGTCACAACAGGGCTCCCGATAGCAGCCAGTAAAAGCGATATTTTATCGGTTTTCAATACTTGCTGAATATAGAACTGATCTAATTCAACAAAAACCAGTGGGCCATAAATAAAATATCTTGGATAATTGAAACCTTTAAACCTTATAAGCTTTTGAGATTCAACGCTCACAGGCACATCTATCTTTAGCTGCTCTTTCTTTCGGATAATAGTAAGCGGAACTTTTCCATCTTTGGCTATCCTTGGGACAAGATAAGTGGCAGGAAGTCTTAAGTCTCCGTTGATCCTGATACGGCCTTCATTGTCAATAGAATAATCACCAATATGAGTGATAATATCCCATGGTTTAAGTGGAAAGTCAGGATATATGTTTTTTACTCCCTGGACCACCATTCCGGTTGTCTCGCCTGAAAGATTAAGACTTCTGCGCAACGCATCATTTTCAAGCGTCTGCATCTGGATCCCATTTATCATAGGTTGCCCTTCATAGCTACCATCGGCTGCATCTTTTAAAAACATTTGAATTTCTTCAACAGGAATAAGAAACCCGATGCTTTCAGCAGCCATAATCTTACTGCAAACAAGACCAATTAACTTCCCATCGGCTACTGCGGCTCCGCCACTATTGCCGGGGTTTAGTGCAGCATCAATTTGTATCAGCAAACTTGGAAGCCCGTAAAAAACCGCCCGATACTCTATTCTTGAAACAATCCCTTCTGTAACAGATTGCTCAAAACCACCCATAGGATATCCGTACACAGAAACAGGATCTTTTGCTTTAGGAAGCTTGTCCTCAAAATATAAGGGAGGGTTACTATCAAAAAATTCATCATTGTTTATTTGCAGTAAAGCAAGATCAACTTCAGGAGATTGAGCTATTACTTTTGCCTCAATCTTATCGGCCGATTGATAGGGTTGAACATAGATCTGCTGAGCAAAAGCAACTATATGCGCATTGGTGAGTATTCTGCCACCTTCAATTATCACACCTGAGCCTGAAACCTCACGCTGAGTATGTTTGGTCCAGGGTCGTATTATATCCGGCAATCTTTGAGTAGCAATTATTTTCACAACAGATTGAGAAATCTGATCTTCCGCATACACTGTAGATGCAGAAGAACAGATGACAAAAACACTTAAAAGAAGAATTATAATGTTATTCACAAAACATATTTCTTTTGTACAGTTGGGAGCACAGCTATTTTCTTTTGTATTAAATCTCATAGGATCCTTTCATACATCTTAACATTATTTAATTTGCTGTTTTGCTGTTTTGCTGTTTATAATCCTAATACTTTGTTCTTACTATATATATCGACAAGTATTTTGAAAGTCAACGCTTAAGGTACAGATTATCTGCTTTATATCATAAGATTTCGGAAAAGTTTCGGATGGTAACTACTATACAGATCAAAAGCAAAGTTCAGGTATAAAAGCAAGATCAAATAATCCTGTATTCTTTGTGCAGATATAACTTCATAAACTGCTTTAAATGCATGGTTTGTATGAAAAGAAAAATAGGATGGAATTGCCTGATAAAAAATACAAGTATGTTTAGAGGGTAGATAATAAATGAAATAAATAAGGCAGGTATTTTTAAAAATACCTGCCTTATTTATTTCTTAGATAAAAGCCATATTTTCATATAAAAATATGTTATTTATTTAACTTGCGCCTTAATCCCATAAGCCCAAACAAACCGGTTCCTAAAAGGAGGAATGTGGCAGGCTCAGGAACGCGATCAATAATCACAGGTGTAACAGTTGTACCAATCGTTACTATCTGGTCAGCAGCAGTACCGTATCCCAACTCAAAGACATCAAAAGAACCTGTTTCAGAAAATGCAGCATGAAAAGATTGGCCCCAATTAGAAAGTTCAGCAGTGGTCAGCCCGGCATATAAACCACTATAATCGCCAGCAGAAGTAATAGCAGTTATATTTTCACTGCTAAAACTGTCAAATGCTGATAATCCCCAAGAAGCTGGGAGATAAGAAAACGGATCTGAAGCATACACTGGGAAAGCAAGAATACCGGTTTCATCCGCAGCTCCTGAAAATAAAACAGCTCTTTCCATAAATGTTGCGGCAGCAGCATTGCCATAATATGTATGATAATCGGCGTCATGGCCCGTTAGGATTTTGTTGCCGGTAATACCAGCTGTCAATATAGCAGAGTCAAGCCCGGACATATCATAGCTACCAGCAGACCAGCCAATAACCAAAGCTTCATAATCCCCGGATGAAAGATCTGAAGCAGTCACAGGGTTAGATGCATCCCGGACATCGTAACTAAATCCTAAGGAAGCCATTGCACCTTCCAGAACATATTGACTCCCTCCTGATGCGTAAACTAAGTATGTACCATCTGCATTTGCAAAACCCACAATTCCAAATAATAAAATTAAAATAGTAACACCTGCCAAAAATTTCTTTTTCATTTCTTTCTCCTACATTTGATAGATAATTAATAATACTTGTAGTCATGCAGCCAATTGCCTGATTTTATACATCTCTATTTTTATAAAATATTGCAATTTATATACCAATTAGTTTTTCAACATGTATTTTATATATAACTAATTGTAAATTATACCATATTTGTTTCAGCTAATTTTGGTGTCTTCTTTGCTGATACCTAAACTGTAAAATATTCCGACACTATTCATAAACTAAATATATATATTTATATTTAGTTAAGT
>JBDRRF010000051.1:0-169891 GCA_043825875.1 Pseudomonadota bacterium
AACCATGTCAAGCATTATTTTCTATTTTCAGTCACTACATTGGCTTTTCGACAAACCGCATACTATAATATCAAATAGTTAGATAGTTATGACCGCCAAATATAATAGATTTTTGCCTGTTTTTGTCGAACTTGGGTTAAGCTTTGCCGATCTCATGGAATGCCTTTTATGGGCTGAAAGTACTGCTTTTCTGATGCGGATCGAGATAGGGGTTACTTCCACCATTTCATCTTCGCGAATGAAATTTATTGCACCTTCAAGTGTCAGCGGTTTAACCGGAGCAAGAAGAATATGATCATCTTTTCCGGAAGCTCTCATGTTTGTTAATTTTTTCTCCTTACATGCATTTACGTTGATATCGCCTTCCTTGTTATGCTCTCCCACAACCATTCCTTCATATACCGGGGTACCGGGAACAATCAAAAGCCTGCCTCTTGGCTCAAGGTTAAACAGGGCGTAAGCAACCGAATTGCCGGATCTGTCTGAAACTATAGAACCTGTAAATCTTACCGGAAAGTCACCTCTGTATTTTTCATAACCGGAAAAATATGAATTCATAATACCGGTTCCCTTTGTATCTGTTAAAAACTCATCCCTGTAACCGATAAGCGCTCTTGATGGAATGGAAAATTCGATCCTGACTCTTCCTCTTTCATTGTTTACAAGATTTAGCATCCTTCCTTTTTTCGAAGAAAGCTTCTCGGAAACAATCCCAAGAAAATTTTCATTGCAATCGATAAAAAGATGCTCGATTGGTTCGAGTTTTTCACCATCTTTGTATTTTAAAATTACTTCGGGACGGCCTACACACAACTCAAATCCCTCCCTGCGCATAGTTTCTATAAGTATGGCCAGTTGGAATTCCCCTCTTCCCTTTACAATAAAAGAATCCATCTCCTGCTCATCGCTTATCTGGATTGCAACATTTCTTAATGTCTCTTTGTAAAGCCGTTCGCGTATTTTACTGGATTGAACATATTTTCCTTCTTTTCCTGAAAAAGGCGAATTATTTATGGTAAATTTCATAGAAACAGTCGGCTCATCAACAGTAATTCTTTTTAAAGCTTTAGGGAAATTACTGGTGCAGATAGTATCTCCGATTTTAACATCTTCAATTCCTGAAAGTACTACTATATCACCCGGTTCGGCATTTTTGATTTCAATAATTTTCAAACCTGTATATGTTTGCAGCTTGGAAACCTTAAGCGGAATGTGAGTGTTTTCGCTGTTAATACATACGAGATTATCATGCTGCCCCATTTTTCCGTTAAAAACTTTTCCTATTGCAAGCCTTCCAAGATAATCGGAATATCCAAGGTCCGAAACAAGCATTTGAAAAGGTTCTTCGGGATCATAAGACGGGGGAGGAATTTCTTTTAAAATGGTATCAATCAACAAATGAAGGTTTTCTCCTTTTTCATTCAGACTCTTTTGTGCTATTCCATCACGACCGATTGCATAAATAAGCGGAAAATCTAGCTGATCATCATTTGCTCCAAGGTCTATAAGAAGATCGTATATCTCGTCTAACACCTCATCCGGCCTGGCATCTTTACGATCTATTTTGTTTATCACGACTATAATCTTCAAACCTGCGGCAAGCGCTTTTTTAAGCACAAACCGTGTCTGTGGAAGAGGCCCCTCGGATGCATCAACAAGTAAAATAGCACCATCAGACATAGAAATAGCTCTTTCAACTTCTCCGCCGAAATCCGCATGTCCCGGAGTGTCGATTATATTTATTTTAACATCCTTCCAGACCACGGAACAATTCTTGGCTGCGATAGTAATCCCTCGTTCACGTTCCAGATCCATGGAATCCATTATTCTTTCATCGACCCGCTGGCCTGTTCTGAACAAACCACTTTGTTTAAACATTCCATCTACAAGGGTTGTTTTGCCATGATCAACATGGGCAATAATTGCAATATTTCTTATTTTTTCATTCTTAATTAATTCTGTCATATATTTTCCAATTTAAAAAACTGATTTAAAAAAGTCTTCCGTATCTGTAATAGCACCCGGTTTGGGAGCAAATTCCGTTGGGGCTGTACCTTCCTTGAAGCATTCAAGAATTGATTTTTTTGATTCGGGAATCGCCAGAAGGCCGGTTTCAGTATCAATTTCCGCAAATTCAATGCCTTCTTCTGTTGCCGGAAAATCTACCACTGGTTTATCCGCAAGAATTTGCTGCATGAAATCAAGCCAGATCGGACCTGCAGCTCTGGAACCTGTTTCGGATTTGCCTAAAGTGGCCAATTCATCAGAGCCAACCCATACACCTGTAATATACTCCGGAGAGTATCCTATAAACCATGCATCATATAAATCATTTGTCGTACCTGTTTTCCCGACTACCGGTCTGTTAAGCGCAAGCATTCTCCTGCCGGTTCCATGTTTTACAACACTTCCTAAAAGACTTGTCATGATAAAGGCAGTATTTTTTTCAATTACCTGGGTTACTGATGGCATTGCTTCTTCAAGAATGTTTCCATCCCGGTCAACAATCTTTTCTATGAATACCGGTTCAATAAGACACCCCTGGTTTGCAAAAACCGAATAAGCCCCAACAAGTTCAATTAATGAAACACCTGAAGAACCTAATGCAAGTGACAGATTTCTGCTCAACGGGGAAGTAATCCCGAGTTTTTTCGCATATTCTATTGCATAATCTACACCAATGGCTCTTAATATCTTAACTGTAACAATGTTGCGTGAATGTGTCAGGGCATCACGCAAAGATGTTCGTCCGTAGAATGTATCACTATAGTTTTTTGGTTTCCAGACAAAATTGCTTTCACTGTCTTCATAGGTAATGGGAGAATCGATTAACACACTTGCAGGAGTAAAATCATTGTCAATAGCTGCGGCATAAATTATCGGTTTAAAAGCTGAACCCGGTTGCCGTTTTGCCTGAATAGCCCGGTTGAACTGGTTTCTGGCAAAAGCATAACCTCCAACCATTGCTTTTACATGACCGTTTTTTGCTTCTATGCAAAGCAGGGCCGATTCATTTTCTGGTTCCTGTTCAAGTGACACAGACCACAATTCTTTATCGAGTTTATCCTTTATTTGGTTTTTAATCTTAACAAGTATTAAATCATCGGAGTGAAAAATTATTTTTAAAGTTCCCGCAGGTGAATAACCTGGCGAATCGGCATATTGCTTCAAAGCCCACTGCATGTCTTCGAGTTGTATTATACCATAATTATCTCCGATATTTACAATTATATTATCATCATTTACGGATGTTACTATTGCTTTTACAGTTATTCCTTCTTTTAAAGGAGTTTCGGCCAGCATATTCTTTGTTTTATCAGAAACAATCTTTATTTCATCCGGATCAAGGTGTTTTATCGGACCCCTGTATTCATGCCTTTTGTCAAGAGCTTTCAATCCTTTTCTTATTGCTTCCTGAGCCGCTATCTGCATATCATAATTACAAGTGGTATATATTTTAAGCCCCTTCTCATATAATACTTCCTGTCCGTATTTCTGCTCCACATACTGTCGGACATATTCGGAAAAATAGGGCGCACTTTCAGCAAATAAGCTTTGTTTCTGCCTAAGCTCTATTTTTGTTTCAATGGCTTGCTTATACTGAGCTTCAAGTATATAACCTTCTTCCAGCATACGGCCCAAAACATATAGCTGGCGATGTCTTGATTTATCCCAATTTTTGTATGGTGAATATCTGCTTGGTGCCTGGGGAAGACCTGCAAGCAGAGCACACTCAGCCAAATCCAAATCAATTGCTGATTTACCAAAATATTTCTCGGACGCGGCTTCAACCCCATAGGCCCCATTGCCTAAGTAAATCTGATTCAAATACAAAAATAAGATTTCTTCCTTGGAAAATGTTTTGTCTATTTTGTATGCAAGTATTGCTTCGGTTATTTTTCTTCTGTAACTTTTTTCAGGTGTCAGTAAAAATGATTTGGTAACCTGCTGAGTAATAGTACTTCCACCCTGAACAATTGTTCCTGCTTCGATATTCTTTAAAAAGGCTCTTAATATACTTTGAAAATCCACCCCCTTGTGTTTATAAAATCTTGAATCTTCAGCCGCAATGAAGGCATCCTTTAACATGGGAGGAATCTTTTCCATAGGAAGTATTACTCTGTATTCCTTATAGAATTGAGCTATTTCCTGATTATTGTCAGAGTACACCGTTGTAATAGTGGGCGGACTATAATCGGCAAGTGCGGATATTTTAGGAATTTCCTGTGTAATATGCAAATAAAAGCTTATCAATATAATCAAAACGGCAGAAACAGATATAAGGGATGTCCATAATCCCCATCTTAATATTTTCCTTGCTGTTGTTTCTACTTTTTGGTTTGAGCGTTCTTTAATAATTTTTGCAACTTTTTTACTTCTTCGCATATTCACCATTTCCTGATTGTTACATCATCTTATGTGCTGTATCCAATTGTTTTCTTTAATAAGCATAGTTGTCGGATCAATAAAAAGTTCAGATTCATCCGAATCAGGTTTTCCTCCTTTAAGGGCCTTGAGCTGAATATCTTTTCCTTCAGGCTGAATTAGTATTGTTTTTTCAAAAAGATATTCAATATCATTAAAATGAGCCGGAATTCCATGGGGTTTATCATCTCTGCTGATGCGAACCGTAAACCAGAGCTTAAGAGAGTGTTGTTGAGCAAAGCTTTGAAGCTCTACAAGTGATTCTTTCTGCGAAACATCAAAGGGAAGACCATCAATTAGAATAACACGCGGACGGAAAATGTTTTGTTCCATAAGTTCGGTAAGCCTTTCTACCAGTTTTGGAACACTAAAGCCCTCCACTTCGAATGTCATTATAAATCTGTGCGGCAGCAGGTTTTCAAATATCTGTTCCTGGTCGGCAATGCTGTGCTGAAATGCAATGTTGCGGTATACTTCCTTATACCACAGGCCGACTTTTTTTACAGGATCATTCAAGCTTATGTGTAGTACATTTCTCTCATTAAGCAGGTTATATATTGCCAGTTGAATAAGAAGAGCCGTTTTACCTACACCCGCATATGCCAGGATAGCGCCGAAACCACCATCCTGAATTATTTCCGTTTCGTTTTCTACCAGTCTTCCCAATGGATGGGTAAGATTAAAACTATTTTTTACCATTTCATATACTCCTTAAGCTTATATGCAAATAGGTTTGTTTTTAAAGGCAAACTGTAATAATTTATACCGTTTTTTGTAAATTCTTTTTTTCTTCCGCTGCTTTTTTCACTAAGTCTTCGGCAACTGATTGAGGCGCCTGCTTATAGGTTGCAAACTCCATTGTAAACTGAGCTTTGCCCTGAGTCGTTGACCTTAGCACCGTTGAATATCCAAACATTTCGGCAAGAGGAACCTGCGCTTCAACAACACATGAAGTTACTTCATCCTGAGTTCCGAAAATTATTCCACGACGCTGGTTCAATGATCCTAAAACAGCACCCTGAAATTCGGTTGGGGTTTCGACAACTACTTTCATTATCGGTTCGATAATCACAGACTTTGCTTTCGAATAACCTTCAAGAAAAGCACCACGGGCAGCTGACTGAAAAGCCATCTCAGAAGAATCGACTGCGTGCGAGGCACCGTCATTTATAACAATTTTTACCCCTGTGACAGGATATTCAAGTTTCGGGCCTTTTAGCAGGCAATTCTTAAAACCTTTTTCACATGCAGCAATATACTGAGTCGGAATAGATCCGCCTTTAATCTGATTATCAAAGACAAATTCTTCATCAGCAGGCTCCATGTAACCTGCCACACGTCCGTATTGCCCGGCACCTCCTGTTTGCTTTTTATGTGTATAATTGAATTCAGCTTTTCTTGTAATTGTTTCTCTGTATGCCACTTTAGGTACACCCGATATAACATGGGCATTATATTCTCTCCGCATCCTTTCCAGATAAACTTCAAGATGAAGCTCCCCCATTCCTGAAATTATCGTATCTCCTGTTTCATCACTGGTAAAGGTTTTAAAAGTAGGATCTTCTTTTGAAAACCTGTTTAATGCCTTGGACATATTTACTTCAGATTTATTATCCTTTGGTTTAATTGCAAGAGAGATAACAGGATCCGGGACATACATTGATGTCATTGTATAACTGAGACCTTGTGATACGAAGGTATCTCCTGAGGCGCAGTCAATACCAAACAAAGCGCCAATATAACCTGCCGGTATGGATTCTATCTCTTCCATCTGGCTGGCATGCATGCGGACAACTCTGCCGACTTTTACCTTTTTGCCGGTACGCACATTGTAAATATTATCACCTTTAGCAAGCAAGCCCTGATACACCCTGACATATGTCAGCTGGCCGTATTGTCCTTCTTCCAGTTTAAATGCTAGTGCTACAAGAGGTTTACTAATATCTGCCTTCAGAATGACAGGTTCTTCATTATTATCCATATCTAAAGCTATATTTTCAGTATCAAATGGGCACGGAAGAAATTTAATGACAGCATCAAGCAGAGGTTGAATACCTTTGTTTTTATAGGCAGACCCCAGCAAAACAGGTGTCAGTTTTCTTGACAAGGCCCCCTCCCGAAGTGCAGTAACTATCATTGCTTCACTTATCTCTTTTTCTTCAAGAATTGCATCTGTAAGCTCATCTGAAAAACTTGAAGCAGCATCGATTAGTTCTTCTCTCTTTTTATTCGCTTGATCCAAAAGATTGGCCGGAATATCATCTATGCGAATTACTTCCCCGTTATTTCCATCAAAATATATCGACTTCATTGACAGCAAATCAACAACACCGCTAAAATCTGCTTCAAGACCTATGGGAATTTGAATGGCAACTGCATTATGCCCCAGTTTTTCTCTAAGCTGTTTTACTACTTTATCAGGATTGGCGCCACTTCTATCACATTTATTTATGAAAGCAAGGCAGGGTACTTTGTAACGCTTCATCTGCTGATCAACTGTAATTGACTGCGATTGAACGCCCCCAACAGAACAAAGGACAAGGACAGCTCCATCCAATACTCTTAAAGATCGTTCAACTTCTATTGTAAAGTCAACATGTCCTGGAGTATCTATAATGTTGATTTCATGACCGAGCCATTCACAGAAGGTAGCAGCGGAAGCAATTGTTATGCCCCTTTCCTTTTCAAGCTCCATTGAATCCATGGTAGCTCCCACACCATCTTTTCCTTTTACATCGTGAATTGCATGAATACGCTTTGTATAAAAAAGTATTCTTTCTGTCAGCGTGGTTTTACCGGAGTCTATATGTGCGCTTATTCCGATATTTCTAAATTTAGTGATATCTTGATTCATTCTATGTTCCTTATAACTCAGGATACTATCCAAAGAGCGCGATTTGAGATATGATTTATTACATATCTTGATACGCTCCCAATAAAAATGGATTTACTGACACCGCTTCTTCCTACAATAACGGTTCCGTAATTCCCTTTTTCCGATTCATCAATTATGGCCTTACCCGGATTTAAAAATCTTGACGATGTTTTAAAATGGATTTGATTTTCTTTCAATCCGGCTTTTTCAAACAGAATCTTTGCATTTGAAAAAACCTTTTCAACATTATGCTTGCTTGACTCCGCAAGGATTTTATCAAGATCTTTTTTGTCTTTATCGCTATTTTTTGCCCCCATTAATTTAATTTTAGGAATAACATTAAACAAAGTGATATCTGCGGTTTTACTTTCTCCAATCATAAAACAAACATGATCAATAGCTCTCATTGAGCTTGCAGACCCATCTACTGTAACCATGATTTTTGAAGAATTAACAGTTCCATCTATTAGCCAAAGCGGGATAGCCGTACTATGTTCTAAAATATTAGATGTGACACTACCCATAAAGGTTTTTTGTAAGCGGGAAATCCCTCTTCTTCCAACAGCAATAGCATCATAAGGCAATTTTTGTCCAAAGTCTAAAATATCCTTTGCCACAAATAACAATTTTGGCTTTGTTACTATCTCTATTTTTTTTGCATCTATACCCATATTAATCATAAGTTCCTTGTACTTGCCAAGAAGATTATGCGAAGCTGTTTCATTTCTTTTTAAAATTTTAGACAACTCATTTTGTACTTTCATGTTTTTTTTAGCTTCATCAACAAGAAATTGCGATACAGTGCACTGAACATTAAAAATAGTATATGAAATATCTTGTACCACGTCGGAAATTTTAACCGCATACTTGACAGAATTTTTGGAATAAATGGAATCATCCACTGCTATAACTATTTTTTTCTGCATAATACCTCTCTTTTTTTTGGTATCTTTTCCGCTGTATATTATTATCACTGTTAGGTAACAAGTAATAAAAATAACAGATATTAACTTTTTAGTACAGATTATTTCTAAATAATTAGCAAGAGGTATAATATGTGTAGTCCGTCATAGGAGGATAATAATTTTCAGCCACCGATATTAGACATATGACCTGAAATAACACTTGCGAATTTTGAGGCAAGGGGATGTTCAAAAGGCTTATCATAAATCGCCCTAAGAATAATACCAGCCAGCTCATCGTCTGAGCAACCACTTCTAAGCGGAGTTTTAAGATCTGTTTCAGCATCCGATAGCAGGCAGGTTTTAAGTTTACCGCTTGCTGTCAGCCTGAGCCTGTTACAACTATCGCAAAAATGTTCGCTTATAGGTCTTATGAATCCTATTTCTCCTTTAGCATTTTCAAATTTAAAACGTTGTGCAGGGCCGTCGTACTGGTTTCTTTCAACAGGATGCAGGCGGCCAATGGAACTTATGATACTTTTTATTTCAGGAGCAAAAAGCTGTCTGGAGGTCAGCTGTGATGTACCTATAGGCATATATTCTATAAATCTGATATGAAAGGGATAAGAAAAAGTCAGCTTAGCAAAATCTACCAGCTCATCGTCATTTATTCCACTTAAAACAACCACGTTAAGTTTTATCGGATAAAAACCCATAGCATGCGCTGTCATTATGCTTTCCCATACCCCATCGAAAGCATCAATACCGGTTATACTTTTGAATTTATATTTCTTTAAGGTATCCATGCTGATATTAAGCCGCTTAATACCGGCAGCTTTAATTTTTTCTATTTTTTCTTTTAATAAAATACCATTAGTTGTAATTGAAAGATCAGAAACTCCATCTAAACAGCCTAATTTCATCAAGAAATCACAAACCCCTTTTCTCACAAGCGGCTCGCCACCAGTTACACGTATTTTTGAAATCCCAAGTTTAACAAATATTTTAGCTATCTTCAGCATTTCCTCATAACTTAAAATTTCACTACATCGAAGTTTCTGAATCCTTTCATTGGTCATACAATATATGCATTGCATATTACAGCGGTCGGTAACAGATATACGAAGATAGTCAAGTCTGCGTTTATATTTATCAACCAGTTTTATTTCAGGAAGTTTTATGGTATTTGCACCACTTGCTGTCATCTATTTGTTTCCATTACATTTTACCATATAAATCATCAATTTTATTTAACATCTATGAATTTTGTTTTGTTGGGTTGAAGATAAATATCATATACGGTATTGTCAATCCTGCTTTACTCGGATTTTGTATAATATTGAATAATAGCCTCATACAATCCGGGTATAGAGTAAGATTCTGCAACAATCTGAACACTGATACCCATATTTTTTGCCGTATCGGCGGTAATCGGACCAATTGCGGCAACCACAACATCTTTCATCAGCTCTTGGATATTATCAGCAGGCAAAAGCGCTGCAAAATTTTTTACGGTTGATGAACTTGTAAAAGTCACCATATCGATGGTTTTGTTTTCAAGCTCTTTAATAATATCTACCGAATCATCGCATACAGCTCTTGTTTTGTAAGCTGTTATTTCATCTACAAAAGCACCCATTTTTATAAGCTCTTCATAAAGTACGGCTCTTGCCTCTTTGGCCCGTGGGAGCAATACTTTTTTGCCTTTTACTTCTTCATTTTTAAAAGAATCAACAATTGATTCAGCTATATAATTTTTAGGTACAATATCGCTTTTAATTCCATATCCGAGCAGCTTTTTTTCAGTTGCAGGACCTATAACTGCTGTTTTAATGCTACCTAAAGAACGTACATCACGCCCGCTTGAAAAAAGGCGCTCAAAAAAGAAACTTACTCCATTTACACTTGTAAATACAAGCCAGTCATATTCTGAAAGGTTTTCAACTGCTTTATCAAGAAGAATCCAATCATCTGGCGGTTCCACTTTTATTGTTGGAAGCTCAATACAATCCGCTCCGTTTTCAGATAGCAGGCTTAAAAGATCGCTTGCCTGCTCCCTGGCTCTTGTTACAACTATTCTTTTGCCAAGAAGCGGTTTTTTCTCATACCAGCAAAGAGTATCTTTTAATTTAACCACATCACCGACAACTATTATAGCCGGAGGCTTAAACCCTGCGGCTTTAACACGTTCAACAATGTTTGATAAATTGCCTGAAACACTGGCATGCTTTGGGGTTGTTCCCCACTGAATAAGAGCAATTAAAGTATCGGAAGACATGCCGTTATCTATCAGACTCTTTACTATGTTAGGCAGATTTTTTACTCCCATAAAAAATACAATGGTGCCGATTCCTTTTACAAGAGCTTGCCAGTTAATTCCGGATTTCTCCTTTTCCGGATTTTCATGACCCGTCACAAAAGCAACTGTTGAAGTAAACGATCTATGGGTTAAAGGAATCCCAGCATATGCCGAAGCTGCTATGGCAGAAGTAACCCCTGGAACTATTTCAAATAAGATATTGTTTTCGGCAAGTACTTCGGCCTCTTCGGCACCGCGTCCAAATATAAAAGGATCTCCGCCTTTAAGTCTGGTAACAACATTTCCCTCTTTGGCTTTTTGTAAAATAAGAGCATTGATATTTTCCTGGGACATTGAATGGTTGCCACCCTGTTTTCCTGCATATATAATTTCAGCTTCTTTTTTTGCATATTTTAAAAGGGAAAAAGATGCCAAAAAATCATAAATTATAACATCAGCACGCTTTATACAGTCTTTGCCTTTCACTGTAATAAGACCCGGATCTCCCGGACCAGCACCAACCAAATAAACTTTACCTTTTTTATTTTCCATTTTTCTATTTACAATGCACTCAAATTTTCAAGTAATCTTTTGGCTCCCATAGAAATAAGCTTGTCAGCAAGAGCAACGCCTATTTTTTCCGATGATTCAAGAGGACCTTTTTGAATATCCGATATAATAGTTTTACCGTCAAGATCTGCAACAAGACCTTTTATAGTAAAAACATTATTATCAACTTTTCCATAACCTGCCACAGGGATTTGGCAACTGCCCTCAAGCCTTTTTAAAAAAGCTCGCTCACCCGAAACTACAGCATGGGTTAAAAAATGATCCATAGCATTTATATAACCGGATATGTCATGATCATCTTTTCTTATTTCTATGCATAAAGCCCCCTGCCCTACTGCAGGAAGCATAACATCTTCATTTAAATATTGGGTAATAATGTTTTCGAGTCCAAGTCGTTTTACTCCCGCTGCCGCAAGAATTATGGCATCAATTTCACCTGCCTCAAGTTTCCTTATTCTTGTGTCCAGATTTCCTCTTAAAGGAGATATTTCAAAATCCGGCCTTATGCGTTTTATCTGAGCAATACGACGTAGACTGCTTGTACCTATCCGCGCGTTTTTGGGAAGCTGTGATAATAAAAGGCCTTTATGGGAAATAAGAACATCGCAGGAATTTTCACGTTCCGGTATCGCTCCGATACAAAGGCCATCATACAACTCGGCAGGCATATCTTTCATACTGTGAACAGCTATATCGATGCGTTTATCTACAAGCGCTTCTTCTATTTCTTTCACAAAAAGCCCTTTGCCACCTACTTTTGCAAGCGGAACATCAAGTATCTTGTCACCTTTGGTCTTAATGATTTTAAGCTCAATATTAAGATCGGCAAATTTTTGCACAAGATTTGACTTAACCCATTCAGCCTGCCATAGTGCCAACTTGCTTCCTCTTGTGCCTATAATTATTTTAGGTTTTATCAATGCCCACAACTCGAACAGCTTGAGGAAGAACAGGACCCGCAAGAAGACGCTGATGCTGATTGTCCGGTGGTTTCCCCACCTGCTCCTTTGCTCACAAAACCACAAGCCGACATAAGTTTTTTTACTTTTTTGCTCTCACAGGATGGGCAAAAAGGTTTTTCTTTTCCAAATACCAAGAACTCAAAATCATGACTGCATTTATCACAGTGAAATTCGTATATAGGCATATTTTAGCTCCTTACTA
Source organism: Pseudomonadota bacterium (assembly GCA_043825875.1). Taxonomy (GTDB): domain Bacteria; phylum Desulfobacterota; class Desulfobacteria; order Desulfobacterales; family RPRI01; genus RPRI01. The sequence continues at coordinate 12,236 of JBDRRF010000051.1, forward strand.
TATTTTTAAATCAATACTGCACTGGTTTTACCTTATGCAGATTGAATTTTTGTATAATTTTTTTCTTTTACCATTATAGAAAGTTGCGGGCAAGCAGTTATTTAGATATCAAAAAGTTCTTTATGTTTAAGCCTATCCATCCGATATTTTAATTAAATATATTGCATACTTTAGTTTGATTCAGTAATATTGGATCTGTAAAAATTCATAACCCGTATAAATTATAATTTAAATCTATTGCCGTTTGCTCCATATTATGTTATAAACTCAAAGTTTTGTATAGATTATTTTATATATGAAAAATAAATCAAATTCAGGGTATAGGCATATATTCGGACCAATACCTTCAAGAAGGCTGGGCATATCCCTTGGGGTGGACCTTTTGCCTTCAAAAACCTGTACTCTTGATTGCATATATTGCGAATGCGGCAAAACAAGAAATCTTACTATCAGCCAAAAAGAATATGTACCTGTTGAAAACGTCAAATATGAACTTAAGGATTTTTTACAATCTGGTCCTGATTTAGATTATATTACATTTGCCGGCTCTGGTGAGCCGACTTTACACAGCGGTCTTGGAGATCTGATCCAATATATAAAATTTAGTTACCCACGCTACCGGGTAGCTGTGTTGACTAACGGCACTCTTTTTTATGAACCGTCAATTATAAAGCAGGTCATTGATGCCGATCTTGTAAAAATATCCGTAGATACCGGAACTTTTGAAAATTTTATACGGATAAACAGGCCGCATGAAACTCTTGGACTATCAAAGATCACAGAAGGCCTTATAAACTTAAGAAAAATCTACGATAAAGAATTGTGGGTGGAAGTATTTATTGTTAAAAATTTAAATGATAACAGGGTAGAGCTTAAAAAGATTAAAGAAGTTATTAATCTGATAAAGCCTGACCGTATTCATCTAAACACCCTTGACAGGCCCGGAACAGAAAGCTGGATTGAACCGGTTGAAGAATTTGTTTTAAACGATATTGCAAAATACCTAAATGATGCAACACTAATTAATAAAGATGAAATATCAGGGCACATTTCAAGTAATGAAATAGAAAAATTTATAATAGCCACTGTCAAACGGCGCCCTATCACAGCAAAAGATGTTTCTCGCATATTTAATATAAATGAAAATGATGCTAAAAGATATCTTAACACTCTGTTTGAAAACAGACTGGTTGATAAAAAGAAAATGCCCAGAGGGGAATTTTATTTTAACAGAAATAATTAACTCTTTATGTTTTTTTGTTCCACTATGAATTTTATATAGTTCTGGTTAATTTTTCACAATATGACCAAAATAGCAATGGGAGGGTCAAGTATGCCTATTTATCAATGGAAAGGGCGGAACAAAAGAGGCCAGATCCAAAAAGGAGAGATAGAAGCTTCCAGTATAGATGTAGTAAAAAACAGGCTTAATGCTCAAAAACTCACAGACATCAAAATAAAAGAAAAACCTAAAGATATTTTCGAAAATGTTTCTTTTTTACAGCCCAAGGTGAAGGATTCGGATATAATTATATTTGCCCGGCAATTTTCCACAATGATCGATGCGGGTCTTCCCATTGTCCAATGCCTGGATATTCTTTACTCCCAACAAGAAAACAAGACCTTCAAGATTATGCTCAAAAAGGTAAAAGAATCAGTTGAAGGCGGCACAACTTTGGCAGACGCTTTGAAAAAATATCCTGATCAGTTTGACGATCTTTTTACAAATATGATTGCAGCAGGTGAAACAGGCGGTGTTCTTGATACTATTTTACAGCGGCTTGCTGCATATATAGAAAAAGCGGCAAAACTTAAAGGACAGGTAAAAGGAGCCATGGTATATCCTGTAGTAACTCTTGTTATTGCCTTTGCAGTGCTTATAGTAATTCTTGTGTTTGTTATTCCGGTCTTCCAGCAGATGTTTGCGGATTTTGGTGGAGAGCTCCCTATGCCAACCCAGGTTGTTGTTGCTATGAGTGAATTTGTTAAAAAAAGAATAATATATCTTATAGTAGCAATTATTCTTTTTATAATAGTATACAAGAGAGCTGCCAAAACAGAAAAAGGACGATTTGCACTTGATGGGTTTTTCTTAAAAATGCCTGTTTTTGGTGTTTTGTTGCGCAAAGTTGCCGTAGCTAAATTTACACGAACAATGTCAACCATGCTTTCAAGCGGAGTTTCAATATTAGAAGCTCTTGATATAGTTGCCAAGACCGCGGGTAACAAGGTAATTGAGAAAGCCATATATGATGTGCGTTCCGGGATTTCGGAAGGCCGCACCATGTCTGAACCTTTAGTTGAAAGCGGCATTTTTCCTTCTATGGTATGTCAGATGATTGCTGTAGGTGAATCTACCGGAGCCCTTGATGCCATGCTTGCAAAGATTGCCGATTTCTATGATGAAGAAGTTGATCAGGCGGTTGCAAACCTCATGTCTCTTATTGAACCATTTATGCTGGTGTTTTTAGGTGTCACACTCGGAGGTCTTGTTATAGCAATGTATCTTCCGATATTTAAAATGGCCGGCGCAATCGGGGGATAACAATTTTTCATGAGCAAACCCGATTTAAGTGTTGATATTGGCGGAATACAACTTAAAAATCCGGTCATGACCGCCTCCGGCACTTTCGGTTATGCACAAGAGTTTGAGCCTTTTATTGATTTAAACAGTATAGGAGCAATAATAGTAAAAGGGCTTTCCCTAAAATCTTCAAAAGGAAACAAGCCTCCACGCATTGTTGAAACTCCATGCGGGATGTTAAATGCCATAGGTCTTGAAAATATCGGGCTTGACGATTTTATAAAAAATAAACTACCATTTCTAAAAACTTTATCAACACCTGCTATTGTTAATATTTACGGTACAAGTATAGAGGAGTACTCTATGCTTGCTGAAGCGATAGAGGATATTAAAGAAATAGCAGGTATAGAAGTAAATATATCCTGTCCCAATGTTAAAAAAGGCGGAATAGCTTTTGGAGTTGATCCAAAGTCAGCATATAAAGTTACAAAAGCGGTTCGTAATAAAACGTCCAAACCTCTTATGGTCAAACTTTCCCCAAATGTTACCGATATTACGGAAATAGCTTTAAGCGCAGCCGATGCAGGAGCAAATTCTGTGTCTCTTATTAACACAATTACCGGTATGTCAATAGACATAAAGACAAGGCGTTCAAGGCTAGCCAATATAACAGGAGGACTTTCAGGGCCTGCAATCAAGCCGATAGCTCTACGGATGGTATGGCAGGTAGCTCAAAAAGTGAAAATCCCCATAGTAGGTGTCGGAGGAATACTTACCGCCGATGATGCTATTGAGTTTATCATAGCAGGTGCAACAGCAGTTCAGATCGGCACGGCAAATTTTATAAACCCAAGAGCAACTATCGAAATAATAAAAGGGATAGAAGATTTTCTTATAGAAAGCAAAATCCCAAATATTACAGAACTTGTAGGTACCTTGGATATGAACTGTTAATATTAAGGAGGAATAATGAATGATAAAAGCAATAATGAATGCACACTTCACGATGGTTTCTCTTTAAAAGATAAGATCCTCATGCAGACCGGCTGGAATGGGTTCATGATTGTAGGAACTTACGGTATCTATAAGCAAGACCCACTCTGGGCCTTGGCATATATAGCCTATATAATAATAGGATACTCCCTGATTGTCATTCCTTATTTGTGCGCCCATTGTCCGTATCCCTACAAAATGATGGACTGCCTTTTTATGCCCTCGGGATTTCTACGGAAATTTTATACTTACAGGGGACCTCAACCACCTATGATAGGCAAAATAGCTGCCAATGCCATCATGGTGGGAACAGCTCTAATTCCGAATTTCTGGTTATATACAGATATCCCGCTGCTCATAGTTTTCTGGATCTTCGGGCTACCTACATTGCTGGCTTTCCCCTTACACTATTGCAAACATTGCCGCCATTCCGGATGTTCCGCAAACAGAGCTAAACCATAGCCATTACCTGCTGTTGCGGCTTAATACATTGCGGCAGATATTAAAAGCGCCAACAATGATAAAAACTAAAATTTGACTCTTATGCTATATTAGGATAATGTTTTAATGCGGTTTTTTTGGTATAGTTATCCCCCCAAAAAAGGAGAATCGTACATGACAAAAGCAGAATTAGTTGATGCAATAGCTGCCGATTCAAAAATCACAAAAACTGCTGCTGCTGCAGCGCTGGATTCATTTATGAAAAATGTCACAAAAGCTTTAAAATCAAAAGATGGCAAAGTTACTCTTGTTGGTTTTGGAACATTCTCTAAAACAAAACGCGCTGCTCGTAAGGGTAGAAATCCCCAGACCGGCGCAGCAATCAAAATCAAAGCATGTAATGTTGTAAAATTCAAAGCCGGTAAAAACCTAAAAAATGCAGTGTAGGACCTGAAACAGTTTTTTACCAAAAAAACCGCAATTTTTTTAAAAAAACCATGCAGAGAAAATAAAGGAAGATGTTTGCAATGCAACTACCGGGTTAATCCCCGGTAGTTGCTGATAATTGAGGATAAAAGATTTAGTGTAATATAAACCTTAAGCCTTAGGGTTTTTGTCAGTCCATCAACTCTTTTGGAATACTCTTTTTCATTACTCTTCTATAGCAGATTCGGAAATCTTTAACGGATGAGCCTTAAGATATTCAAGCCTGTTTAAACCATTTATATAGGCTTTGGCGCTTGCAGTAATGATATCAGGATCAGCTCCTCTGCCCATAGCTTCCAGACCATTTTCTTTCAATCTAACCGTAACTTCACCCTGTGAATCAGTTCCTCCGGAAAGTGAACTGACTGAAAAACGCATTAACTCAGATGTGGTTCCGGTTAACCTGGCAATGGTATTGAAAGCCGCATCGATAGGCCCGTTGCCATAACCTGCACCCTGAACAGGCCTTTCATTTATAATAAGCCTGACACTGGCCATTGGCATGACAGTTGTTCCTGCTATAACATTTAAGTAGTCAAGAGAGAACACATCTTTTGTCTGTAACAACCCTTCAGCAACCAGCACTTCGATATCTTCATCCATCACATGCTTTTTTCTGTCAGCAAGTTCTTTAAATTTTACAAACAAGGTATCTATTTCTTCCGGTGACAGTACATATCCCATATCATTAAGATGAGCCCGAAGTGCATGGCGTCCTGAATGCTTGCCTAAAACCATCTTATTGGTATTTAATCCTATAGTTTCCGGCTTCATAATTTCATACGTCATGGGATTTTTTAATACCCCGTCCTGATGAATACCTGATTCATGAGCAAAAGCATTGGCACCTACAACAGCTTTGTTAGGCTGAACAATTATACCCGTAATCATACTAACAAGACGGCTGGTCGGGTAAAAATATTCCGTATGGATACCGGTGGTCATCGGAAAATAATTAGGCCTGGTATTAATTGCCATTACTACTTCTTCCATAGAAGCATTTCCGGCTCTTTCACCTATCCCGTTTATTGTAACTTCAGCCTGCCTTGCCCCTGCGACAATAGCCGCAAGAGTATTTGCCGTGGCAAGACCCAGATCATTATGACAATGAACACTTAAAATAGCCTTATTTATATTTGGCGTATGTGCTATCACATATCTGATCAGTTCTGCAAATTCTTCAGGAATGGCGTATCCAACCGTATCCGGCAAATTAACCGTGCTGGCTCCTGCTTCAATTGCCGCTTCATATACTTTGCACAAATAATCTCGGTCGCTTCGGGATGCGTCTTCAGCTGAAAATTCTATATTATCGGTAAATTTTTTTGCATGTTTCACAGCTTCTACCGATCTTTGTATTACTTCTTCTCTTGTCATATTAAGCTTGTATTTCAAATGCAGATCTGAGGTAGCAATAACAGTATGAATCCTTGGTTTTGCAGCATTTTTTATTGCTTCCCATGCTCGGTCAATATCGGGTATGTTAGCTCTGGCCAAAGCTGCAATCTGGGAATTTTTTATTTTTCCCGATATCGCCGAGACCGCTTCGAAGTCACCTTCGGAGGTTGCAGGAAAACCTACTTCAAGTATATCAACACCAAGCTTTTCAAGCTGTGTTGCAACTCTTAATTTTTCAGCGGTATTCATGCTGGCTCCGGGCGATTGCTCGCCGTCTCTTAATGTGGTATCAAAAATATATATGCGGTCACTCATATTTTCTCCTTTACAAAAAACAACAGAGCCTGTTTCAAAACGCCCCATTTTGGCCGATCTTAAGCGTTGGGCTCAAATTTCAATCCTCGAAATACTAAATGTATTCCTGTGGTTGAAATTTTCTCCCGCCTTGAGCTTGACCAAACTGAATCGTTTTGAAAGTGGCTCAACAAATTATACTTTAGCAAATAACAAATAATTTATATAATCTTTGCTAATTTATACTGAAAGCTGTCTGCAAGTGCATGCCAGCTTGCTTCTATAATGTCTTCAGAAACTCCTATAGTGCTCCAGATATCATCTTTGTCCCGCGATTCTATAAAAACCCTGACTTTAGCGGCAGTGCCTTCGCGGCCATCCATAACTCTAACTTTAAAATCTATAAGACGCATTGAATCAAGATCGGGATAAAATTTTGCAAGAGCCTTGCGCAATGCATTGTCAAGGGCACTCACCGGACCATGACCTTCGGCAGCAGTTATTTCGCTTTTTTCATCAACTTTAATTTTAATTGTCGCATGAGCCGTACATGGTCTGTCTTTGTCTTTTTCAACAGTTACACGAAACGATTCAAGCTCAAAAAGTGGCTTGAACTGATCGGTATATTTTTCTACCAATATCCGAAATGATCCGTCGGCTGTATCAAATTGATAACCTTCCTGTTCTAGCCGCTTTATCTCGTTTACAATTTTGCGGCTGTCAAATCCTTTTTTGCCAAGCTCAATGTCAAGTTCTTTTGCTTTGTACTCCACATTACTTTTACCGGATAGATCCGAGATAAGAACACGGCGGACATTTCCTACAAGCTCAGGGTCCATATGTTCATAAGCTCTCGGCTCCTTCATGATAGCACTTACATGCACACCACCTTTATGAGCAAAAGCGCTTTTTCCCACAAAGGGCCTGCTTTTTAAAGGAATCATATTTGCGGTTTCACTAACGAAATAAGACAATTTAGTTAATTTGGCGAGATTCTCATATGGAAAACACGGACGGTTCATTTTATGGCAAAGTATGGGAATAACCGAAGTCAAATCAGTGTTTCCACATCTTTCCCCGTAACCGTTCACAGTTCCCTGTACCATTATCGCGCCGGCCTTTATGGCTGTTATTGAATTTGCCACAGCAAGGCCACAGTCATTATGTGCATGAATCCCTATCCTGACAGGCGTTTTCCCGCCGTAATGCTTTTCAAGTTTTATTCTTGCATCATTTGTTATTGTTTCAATCTCAAAAGGAAGACTACCACCGTTTGTATCGCAAAGCACAATAATATCCGCACCGCTTTGTGCAGCAGTAATCAGAGTTTTTATTGCGTATTTGCTGTTATCCTTATATCCGTCAAAAAAATGTTCTGCATCATAAATTACTTCTCGATTATTATGTTTCAAATACTCTACAGTGTCTCTAATCATTTCAAGATTTTCTTCTAAAGTATTTTCCATAATTTTAAGGATATGAAGTTCCCAGCTTTTTCCAAAAACCGTTATAGCCGGAGTATCGCTTTCGATAAGTGCTTTTATACTGGGATCATCGTCCGGAGAAATCCCGGATCTTCGTGTTGCACCAAATGCGCATAGGCGGCTGTTTTTAAACTTTGTCCGTTTAGCAAGATCAAAGAATTGTTTATCTCTCGGATTGGAACCAGGCCAGCCACCTTCAATATAATGTATCCCAAGGTCGTCAAGCCTTTTTGCGATATCGATCTTTTCATCGGCAGTAAAGCTGACATTTTCCCCTTGGGTTCCATCTCTTAAGGTTGTGTCATATAAAAGTATCGGTTCCATGATACACTCCAGTAATCAGGACTTTGTTTAAAACCACAAATATAATACTTTATCAAAAGTCCTTCAAAAACACTTATTATTTATTTCTATTCTCAGGCCGAAGAGAGCGGACTGCTGCTCCAGCTTTCCACATTTCGGAATTTTTTATTATATCCAGCTCTTTCCTCAGTTTCACAAGATAATCGGGAGCACTGTTTACCTCAAGCACCCTTTTTGTTTCTTTTCCTGATTTAACTCTATCATACAAATCATCAAAAACCGGAACAACTGCATCGCGGAACTTTGGAGACCAGTCTAGCGCGCCCCTTTGTGCGGTAGTACTGCAGTTTGCAAACATCCAGTCCATTCCATTTTCTGCTACCAGACGAATAAGGCTTTGGGTCAGCTCTTCAACTGTTTCGTTAAAAGCTTCACTGGGAGAATGGCCGTGTTTTCTTAACAGATTATACTGAGCCTCCATAACACCTGCCAGGCAACCCATAAGAACGCCTCTTTCACCCGTCAAATCACTATATACTTCTTGTTCAAATGTTGTCGGGAACAGATAACCGGAGCCTATGGCAATACCAAGAGCGAGAGTTCTTTCCGTTGCACGGCCGGTATAATCCTGAAAAACCGCATAGCTTGAATTTATTCCGCTTCCGTCCAAAAAATTTCTTCTGACATTTGTGCCGGAACCTTTTGGTGCAACAAGGATAACATCAACATTATCCGGCGGAATAATTCCTGTCTGATCTTTATATACAATGGAGAAGCCATGCGAAAAATAAAGGGCGTTTCCTTCCGAAAGACACTTTTTTACAGTCGGCCATGTCGCAACTTGCCCAGCATCAGAAAGAAGTTCTTTAATAATTGTTCCTCTTGTTGCTGCTTCTTCTAACGGAAAAAGAGTTTTGCCCGGAACAAAGCCATCGGCAATTGCTTTTTCCCAGTAAGCATCACCCTCCATCTGGCCGATAATTGTCGGAAATCCGTTGTCTCTTAAATTAAGAGCCTGTGCCGGTCCCTGAACACCATAGCCAAGAATTGCTATAGTTTCATCTTTGAGCACTTCTCTTGCTTTTTCAATAGTAAATTCTTCAGATGTTATAACTTCCTCTACTACTCCACCGAAATCAATTTTTGCCATGATTTTCTCCTTCTTATATATATTTATTGTAAAAAATTTATCTGAACAGAGCTAATGTCCCTGTCTTTGCCAGTTTTTTAATCCCCATAGGTCTTAAAAGATTTATTATAGCATTAAGTTTCTCTTCATTGCCTGTAACTTCTATAATAAAATGTTCAGGGCCTACATCTATCACCTTTCCTCGGAATATATCAACCATTCTTAAAACTTCGGAACGCTGGCCGTTTTTTGCTATAACGTATATAAGCGCCATTTCTCTTTGAACAGATCTGGGCCCCGACACAGTGCGAAGCTTTATTACGTTTATCAGCTTGTTAAGCTGCTTTTCTATTTGTTCCATTTCCGCAAGGGATGATTTAGTTACAATGGTAATTCTGGAAACAAGAGGATCCATTGTCTCTGCAACACATAAGCTATCAATATTGAAACCTCTTCCACTAAATAAGCCAACCACTCTCGAAAGAACCCCCGGCTTGTTATCAACAAGCATTGTCAGTACATGTTTTTCTTCTGCCATAATAATTTTCCTTTTCGGCTCCGTATGTATAAATCAGACCAGAAGCATTTCAGTAATAGACGCTTCTGCAGGAACCATTGGATATACGTTTTCTTCTTTTTCAACAATAAACTCCATTATAACCGTTTTATCGGAATTAAGACCTTCAGTAAGAACCGGTATTACATCTTCAGGTTTTGTAGCTCTTAAGCCTAGTGCACCATAGGCCTCTGCAAGCTTCACAAAATCCGGGGAACATTCCAATGAGGTGCATGAGTATCGTTTACAGTAAAAAAGTTCCTGCCATTGCCTTACCATCCCCAGATATCCGTTATTTAATATAACAATCTTTACAGGAAGGCCGTACTGAATAGCAGTTGCCATTTCCTGTATATTCATCTGGATACTTCCGTCTCCTGCGATATCCACAACCAGTTTATCGGGGCAGGCTACCTGAGCCCCTATGGCTGCCGGAAGTCCGAATCCCATACAACCAAGACCTCCGGATGTAATAAAATGCCCGGGTTTATCAAAATGATAATACTGAGCTGTCCACATCTGATTTTGGCCTACTTCGGTTGTTATTATTGCATCTCCATTTGTAAGCTTAAAAAGAGTATCTATAACATATTGTGGCTTTATTATATCTTTCTGATCGTAAAAAAGCGGCTTTTTCTCCTTCCACTTATTTATTTCATTCAGCCAGTCTTCTCTTTTTTGAGCAAGATCTCCCAAATTTGCTTCATCAAACATTCGATTAAGATGTTCCAGGGAGATACGGCAATCTCCGACAACAGGAACCGATACAGGAATATTTTTTCTTATGGAAGTCGGATCTATATCAATATGAACAATCTTTGCGTTTTTAGCAAATGAATCGGTTTTGCCTGTAACACGGTCATCGAAACGAACTCCTATTGCAAGAAGAAGATCACAGTCTCCAACCGACATATTAGCCCTGTATGTTCCATGCATGCCTATCATTCCAAGCCATAAAGGATCGCTTGCAGGAAAAGAACCCAAACCCATTAATGACGTGGTAACAGGTATTACTGCTTTTTTTGCAAATTCTGTAAGTCCTTCAGAACCTTTTGACAAGATAACACCACCCCCTGCAAAAATAACAGGCTTTTTGGCTTTACCAACAAGGTCAATAATCTTTTGAAGCTGCCTTAAATTAGGACTATAAGTCGGTTTATAAGATCTAAGGTTTACTTCTGCAGGCATTATAAATTTTGTTTTTGCTTTTATAACATCTTTCGGCAGGTCAACAAGTACAGGCCCGGGACGACCTGATCTTGCCAGATAAAAAGCCTCTTTTAAGGTTTCTGCAAGATCTTCTACTTTTGTTACAAGATAATTATGCTTGGTACACGACCTTGTGATTCCCACAATATCAACTTCCTGAAAAGCATCATTACCTATAAGATGAGTCGGAACCTGACCGGTAAGTACTACAAGTGGTATGGAATCCATATATGCCGATGCTATGCCGGTTACAGTATTTGTAGCACCTGGGCCCGATGTAACAAGGCACACACCGACCCGGCCGCTTGCCCTTGAATATCCGTCAGCAGCATGAACCGCTCCCTGCTCATGGCGGACAAGAAAATGGCGTATGTCCGTTTTTGCAAGCTCATCGTAAATATCTATAACAGCGCCTCCGGGATATCCGAATATGGTATCCACGCTTTCGCTCTTCAAGATTTCCATAAGTATCTGACCTCCGGTCAGCATATTCTCTTCTTTACTTGTTTCCATTAGTTCCTCTTAATGTGCATGATATTATTTAGTAATTGCTCCCTGGCTTGCTGAAGACACCATTTTTGCATATCTTGCCATATATCCATGAGAAATTTTCGGTGCAGGCTTTTTCCATGAAGATAATCTTTTTTCAATTTCTTCATCGGAAATTTTAAGGGTTATTTTTTTACCCGGAATATCAATAGAAATTATATCATTATTTTCAACAATTGCTATAGGACCTCCCTGCATGGCTTCCGGAGAAATATGTCCGATTGCAGCCCCCCTTGTTCCTCCGGAAAAACGTCCGTCCGTTATTAGCGCAACATGAGTATCAAGCTGCATACCGGCTATAGCCGAAGTCGGAGTAAGCATTTCACGCATGCCGGGCCCTCCCATAGGTCCTTCATAACGCACTACAATAACATCTCCTTTTTGTATTTTCCCGGACATTATTGTGGCAGTTGCTTCTTCCTCGGAATTAAATACTCTTGCAGGCCCTTCATGCCTTAACATCTCTTTAAGCACTGCAGATTGTTTTACAACACAGCCATCAGGGGCAATATTTCCGTAAAGGACCGCAAGCCCGCCTTCTTTATGATATGGATCTGATATCGGACGTATAACATTGTTATCAATTACTTTTACATTTTCAATATTTTCCTTAACACTTTTCCCGGTAACGGTTATACAATCTCCATTAATAAGGTTTGCTCCAAAAAGCTCCTTTAACACAGCCTGAATACCGCCTGCTCTGTCAAGATCTTCGATATGATCTTTACCGCCCGGACTTAATGAGCATAAATGAGAAACAGCTTTGCTTATCTCATTTATCATACTTAAATCAAACTTATAATTTGCTTCATCAGCAAGTGCTGCAAGATGCAAAACGGTGTTGGTGGAACAACCAAGGGCCATATCAACTGCAAGGGCGTTTTTAAAAGCTTTTTCCGTTAATATTTTACTTGGTGTAATATTTTTTTCAAGAAGGCTCATAATTTGAATGCCGGCCTCTTTTGCCAGCCTGATTCTGGCCGACATCACAGCAGGAATTGTACCATTGCCAGGCAAGCCCATTCCTATTGCTTCCGTTAAGCAATTCATGGAATTTGCAGTAAACATACCAGCGCATGATCCGCATGTAGGACAAGCCGCATCTTCAATTAAACCAAGCTCATCCTCGCTCATTCTTCCGGAAAGCACAGCACCTACGGATTCAAAAACACTGATCAAATCAATCTTGTCAGAACTAGTTGAATTTGGTTTTCGCCCGGCAAGCATCGGGCCTCCGCTTATAACTATTGAAGGAATATCAAGACGTGCGGCAGCCATTAACATGCCTGGAATTATTTTATCACAATTTGGTACAAGCACAAGAGCATCGAACGCATGTGCCGTAGCCATAACCTCTATAGAATCTGCTATAAGTTCTCTGCTTGCAAGAGAATATTTCATACCTTCATGGTTCATAGCAATGCCGTCGCAAACTCCGATAACACCAAATGAAATAGGAGTCCCTCCACCCATATAAACGCCAGCCTTCACAGCTTCTACAATCTTATCAAGATGAACATGGCCTGGTATTATGTTATTTGCTGAATTTGCGATACCGATAAGAGGTCTGCTAATTTCCATATCGGTATAGCCCATTGCTTTAAACAGGCTCCTGTGAGGCGCCCTTTCTATGCCTTTTTTTACAAGATCACTTTTCATACAAATTCCCTCCAATAAAAAACCGTTATCAGCTTTTTAAGGTTGATAACGGTTTTTGTTTTTTCTGTTTATATGGTGAAAAGCTAAGCCATTACCAACCCATTTCCTCCAGGGGAATAATTATCCCGACTAGGACTAGTAGTACAGCAACATTTGAAACAAGGTTGTTAACGGATAAGATCTTCATAATAACTATAATATTTCACTCCCTTTTTCAACTTATTAACAGCAATAAATTTTTGTGTCAAGAAATATTTTGTGAAATATTTTGTGTAATTATGCCGGATAATAAGCATATATTTTAGCGGCTGAGCTCACCAGATCTTCTTGCTGCAGCGGCTATAGCCTCAACTATTATTTCTTTCACCTTTTTTCTCTCCAGAACCTTAAATGCCTCTTCTGTCGTGCCTCCCGGTGAAGTCACACGTTTACGCAACAATTCCGGCGCTTCATCTATTTCCTCCAAAAGGGCTACAGCACCTTTTATAGTTTCAATGGTAAGTTTTACAGCATCATAAGGAGCCAATCCTATATTTACACCCCCCTGAATCATGGATTCAGCAAGATAAAAAACATACGCAGGTCCGGAACCTGATAAAGCAGTGACAGCATCAAGGTCTTTTTCCTCAAATTCAATAACTTTACCCATTGCTTCAAGAATTGTCCGAACCACATTAACATCATCTGAAGTAGCATATCTGTTTGGAGCCATTCCGGACATACCGGACAAAACTAGTGCCGGAGTATTAGGCATAACTCTGATTATCGGAAGATTGATAGTATTCTCTTTATTCAACGGGGAATATAATATGCTTTCAAGTTTTTCCAAAGTAATCCCGGCAGCAATCGAAATAATAAGCTTTCTGCCATCAATGCCATAATCTTCATGACTTGTAATTTGTGTTAATACAGCTGGTATATGCTGCGGTTTTACAGCAAGAATCACTATATCGCACATTGAGAATACTTTAAAATTATCATTTATAGCTGATATGCCATATTTTTTTTTCAGCAAACTTAATCGCTCCGTATTTACGTCACTTGCAAAAACCTTTGAAGAAGCGATAATGCCTGATCTGGTAATAGCTCCTATAAAAGCTTCAGCCATATTTCCGGCTCCGATAAAGCCGGTTTTTCTGTTAAGCAAAGCCATGTAACCTCCCAATCCTTCATGCAAATAATATAATGTTTATCCTGAATGAATATTTATAAATTTTGCTTATGTCAATGATTTTTAACAAAAACTCTTGACTATTCTTTGAAAATATAATTAGTTATATATAAAACTGAATTTAACGAAAAGCAGATAATTCGTCAATAACATATTTTATGAGGCCATAGATGTTCATTCTTGGAAATTTTCTGGCTGCTGCTGCTGTAGTAATCGGATTTATATTAAAGTCGTATATTTGGATTATAATTGCGCGGGCGATATTATCCTGGGTAAACCCTGATCCTTATAATCAAATAGTCAGATTTATTCACAACATAACCGAACCTGTTCTTTATCCGATACGCTCAAGAATTCCTTATATGGGCGGCATAGATCTTGCGCCTATTATAGTTATTCTCGTAATATGGTTTTTGGAAATCTTTCTTGTCGGAAATCTTCAACATCTTGCTATAAAACTTTCACAATTTTAAATTATAAAAGTAGGAGTATAAAATGAAATTGACGCCTCTCGATATTTTTCAACGTAAATTTAAGATAAGTTTCAGAGGATTTGATGTAGAGGAAGTGGATGGATATCTTGAAGATATTGCAGATGCTTATCAATTATTATTAAATGAAAACGACCAATTAAAAAATGACATTGAAAGACTCAAGCAAGATATAAAAGAGTATATAAACCGCGAAGAAACTTTTAAAATGGCTCTTATAAATTCCCAGAATGTTATTGAACAGATGAAAGACAATGCACAAAAATCGGCTGAACTAATTGTTGCTGATGCCGAATTAAAAGCTGAAAAAATATTAAGCAGCGCAAACAATAAACTGGTTCAGTTGCAAAACGATATTTCAGAGCTAAAAAGACAGAGGATACAAATGGAGGCTCAGATTACATCTGTAATAGAAACCTACTCCAAACTGATAGAAATGAGCAGAGAAGAACATATAGCAATTGAGCAAGATGAACAAATAGTTGAACCTTTCAAACAATCTATTTAGGCAAATATATGCATTGTTTTCTAAATTTATATAAATTGATGTTCATAATTGCTTAATAATATTTTCCTGATACCGATAATAAGTCTTAAAGGAGTCTAAAGTACTTATTGTATTTTTTCTAACAAGTCGTCAATTGTAATAAGTTAAATTAATACTGCAACGGGAGTTCTTATGGCAAAAATTGATGCTTTTTTTAAATTGATGAATGAGCAGGGCGCTTCCGACCTTCACCTTGTTTCAGGTCAACCTCCTGCACTCAGGATAAGGGGGGATATAGAAAGAGTCAAATATAAAGAACTGGATTCAGATACATTAAGAAGTATGTTATATGAAATAACACCTGAAGAAAAAATTAAAACTTTTGAAGAAACGGGGGATCTTGATTTCGGATATGAAATCCCCGGGCTTGCCCGTTACCGTGCCAATTTTTTCATGCAGAAATATGGAATCGGGGCCGTTTTCAGGGAAATTCCGAATAATATAATGACGGCGGAACAACTTGGGCTGCCTGCAGTAATATCAAAGCTTGCTCAACTCCCAAGAGGGCTTGTTCTTGTTACAGGACCTACTGGAAGCGGTAAATCAACAACTCTTGCTGCAATTATTGATGTTGCGAACAGACAGAGGAAAGACCATATTATCACTGTTGAAGATCCCATTGAGTTTGTTCATAAAAGTCAGGGGTGTATAGTAAACCACAGAGAAGTAGGCATACATACAAAATCATTTACTGCTGCGCTTCGAGGTGCTTTACGTGAAGATCCGGATATTATACTTGTAGGCGAAATGCGCGACCTTGAAACAATATCTCTTGCTATTGAAGCCGCATCTACCGGCCATCTTGTTTTTGCAACTTTGCATACTTCAAGCGCCGCAAAAACGGTTGACCGTATAATAGAAGTATTTCCATCAAGCGAACAGGCACAAATCCGTTCAACTTTATCCGACGGAATAAGAGCAATAGTCGCTCAGGTTCTCTTTAAAAGAGTCGATATTAAAGCTCGTTGTCCCGCACTTGAAATTATGATAGGAACTCCGGCCGTCCGTAACCTTATCAGAGAATCGAAAACACATCAGCTAGCATCTATGATACAAACAGGGAAAAAATACGGTATGCAGCTATTGGATGACGCTATAATGGAGCTGTATAACAAGGGCTGGATCAGTTCAGATGATGCATATGCAAAAGCAAATGAGAAAGCCAAATTCAGACCGCTATTGAAGAATCCGCCGGCAGATTTTACTGACGCATAAACTTACAGGATCAAGCCATGAGAAAACAAGAAATAGACCATATTTTGACAAGTATGATTGATGCTCAAAAAGATGTGTCCGACTTAAATTTCACGGTTGGAAAGCCAATGCAAGTTGAAAGCTCAGGAGAACTTATAAGCATTGATATTACACCTAAGTTTGAAGCATTGACACCCTTCCAGACTGAAATAATGGCATTAAATCTTATCAACCAGGAACATCGTTTAACTGAAACTCTTTTGCGGGAAGGTTCCTGCGATTTATCCTATAGCCTTCCCGGCAAAGCTCGCTTCAGGGTAAATATCTTTGCCAGATCAGGAAATTATTCAATAGTTTTGCGGCGTCTTGAAACAAAAGTCCCTACCATAGGTGGCTTGGATCTTCCCGAAGTATTTTATAAAATAGCAATGGAAAGAAACGGCATCGTTCTTGTAACCGGAGCAACCGGTACCGGTAAATCAACATCTCTTGCCGCTATGCTTGAGTATATAAATGAAAACAAATCCGTTCATATTGTCACCCTTGAAGACCCTATCGAATACCAGCATCCTCATAAAAAAGCCACCTTTAACCAGCGTGAACTAGGTATCGACTTTGACTCATTTGTAACTGGTTTAAGAGCAGCTTTAAGGCAGGCTCCAAAAGTGATTCTTGTGGGTGAAATGAGAGACAGGGATAGTATTGAAATAGCACTCAGTGCTGCTGAAACAGGGCATCTGGTAGTTTCAACTCTTCACACAATTGATGCCGGCTCAACGATAAACCGCATACTCGGCATGTTCCCCAAAGAAGAAGAAAACCAGATACGAATTCGTCTCGCTGATACAATTCGATGGATAGTATGCCAAAGGCTGCTGCCTAAAGCTGATGGTGGCCGTATAGCATCATTTGAAATTCTCGGCACTAATTTACGGGTCAGAGACATAATATTAAATGGAGAGTCCGATGATAAAACATTTTATGAAATTATGCAGGCAGGCAAGCCCTTTGGAATGATAACTTTTGATGACTTCATCGTAGACCTTTATAGCAAAGGCCTTGTTTCTGAGGAAACCGCAATCTCCTATGCTTCACGCAAAGGAGTTGTAGGACGGGGAATTGATACAGTTAAAAGCTCAAGAGGAGAAAAAACAACCGATATTGAAGATCTTGAAATTGACCGCGGTTATGCAAGAAAAAGAAATAAAAGCTGACAGTTTCTAAAGATTATCACAATTAGGGGGATGAAAAAAGACACCATGGATATAAACTGTGACAAATGCAACAGCAGGTTCAGGGTTGCCGATGAAAAAATTCCTTCGGAACTAAAATTTATTGCATGTCCAAAATGTAAAAATAAGATCCCGATAAATACTACTATAAAAACAGAAAACAATGATTTAAAAACCCAGGACGAACCTGCCCCTAATTCAAAAAACGAAGCCCGCTTAGATGAAAACTTTTCATTTGATGAAGCAGTCTCGGATGAATCCGACACAGACAAATCTGCCTCATTAGACTCATATGATGCCGCTGACAAGCCTTTTGATTTTATAGAAGAAGAAGGAAAAACAGCTCTTGTTTGCGAATCAGATCCTGAATTTAGAAAAACAATACAAGATACGCTTAATCTGATGGAATATACCATTACAGTGGCAAAAAACGGAAGAGATGTGATGAAAAAGATGCGTTATCATGTTTATGACGTAATTGTATTAAACGAAAAATTCGAAAACCCCAATCCGGATGCCAACCCTGTATTGTTTAATCTCGAACGCCTGCCCATTTCAACACGACGTAATATATTTGTTACACTCTTAAGCGACAGGTTTCGTACTATGGATAATATGACTGCATTTCAAAAAAGCGTTAACCTCATAATAAATTTAAAAAATATTAATGATTTCGGCAAAATCTTCAGCCGCGGATTAACCGATCATGATTTTTTTTATAAAGTATTCAGGGATACTATGAAAAAAATCGGCCGTGTTTAATTTATAAGTTTTATAGATTATGAAAGAAGAAAAAAATTATAAATACACTTGTGAGCAATACAGAAATGAAATGATTCTTCTTGCCCTGAAAATCCGCCTTAACAACGCAGACCTTTCCGAAAAAGAAAAAAAAGATATATCAAATAACATCCGCGAAATTGAAACCGCTATTTGTATGGATTAATTTTTTTAACAAAACTTCTTTGATATATATACATACTGTATAAAAATCAGATGCCATACCATTATAAAAGATTTAAGGCCCACTAATTACTTTATCCTTATTAACTACTTCTTTTTCCGGAGATACAGGCTGCATTATTTTAACAGGAAGGGATATAGTTCTTTGCAGCATATTCATCAAACCGGTTCCAACTGCCGTGGGCGAAAGCGGAATAACATCCGGATCGTCAAGTTTGCCAACTACTCTGAAAGGAATAGATAGTATATTCCCATCCAGAATCTGGCTTACCACAGGAATATATTTAATTATAAGATCAAAGGTTTTAAAAGGTGAAATCAGAACAATAAGATCTGCCCTGTCATTACTGATGTCCATATTACCGGTACAAACTACTGCCATTGAAGCGCCATCAATTACAAATTTACTTACAATAAAATTTCCTTTATCAAGTTTTCCATCTATAATAATTGTATTATAGGCAAAACCTTCTCCAATAAGATCAGGAAGCTTGCCTCGAAATATTTCTGTAACATTGAGCAGAGCAAAAATCTTTGAAAGAAATCCAAGCCTGTATATTCTTCCTTTTTTCGCATTAAATTCAAGAGTTCCGTAAAGCAGCTTTGAGACTTCTTTTTCTTCTCCTTTTGAATAAATATTGCTTTTAAGATTATAAGTCCCTGTCGCAAGATGCTTGCCTTCCCAGAAACATTTGAGACAAGGTTCAATCTCTTGCTCTATAGCAAATGGATTTATTGTAAATTCTACTTTTGTTGGGCATGATTCAATTTTTCCGGTCAATGAAATACCACAAATATTTGCTTCTGAAACAGCAATACTTATTTTCTTTTGTCCGAATAAGATGTCTGCATTAACAGGGCTTAGCACATAATCGTCATATATAAAACTATCTATATGCGCCCGGATAATGCCTTTTACAAATGGACTCAAAGATTTTTTTGCCGGACAGCTTTTAAAAGCGGGCTGATTTATCAGCTCTTTTATATCCGACCAGTATAGGGATTTTGAAAAAGCGCTAATATCCACTCGCGATTCTTTTTGCGATAAGCTGATATCACCGTTTATTGTCACATGGCTTTTGCCTGATGAAATAGATCCATATTCAATATTATATTTACTTTCAAAAAGCCCTTTAGCTGTTAAATTGCGGGATGCGCTAAAATCTAAAGTTGCTATATTAAAAGGTTCTTTTAAAACAGACTCATAATCAACAAGCATATTTTCTATTTTGCCGGCTGTTGCAAAACGCCATTTATCAGT
Source organism: Pseudomonadota bacterium (assembly GCA_043825875.1). Lineage (GTDB taxonomy): Bacteria > Desulfobacterota > Desulfobacteria > Desulfobacterales > RPRI01 > RPRI01. Next base: position 32,120 of record JBDRRF010000051.1, read on the forward strand.
ATTTAATAAGGGCCCTTTTAAATCAAAGCTATATAATTTGGCAGTTCCTTTTTGAATATTTATTTCTTCTTCGGCAGTTTTTGTTAATTGAAAATACGGCGTAAACAAATTAATCTCTTTAAAATCTATTAGCGCTTGTTTTGATTTAATTTTAAAGGGGTAGTTCTTTACAAGCGCAAATTCTGCAGAAAGATTAGGGATAAAAGTTTTTCTTAAGTTAGCGTCAATAACTTTTATATAAAGATAGCTTTTGTTTTGGGAAGCACTAAATTTAAGGTTTGTTATGTTAATTGCTTCTTTTAAAAATGATTTATGTTTAACGATCATATCTTCTATTATGCCATCTGTTTTTAATACCCATTTGGCAGGAATGAAAAGGGGGCCCTTTAATTCAACCTTATTTAAGGAAACCGTTCCTTTTTTGATATTAAGTTGTTTTCCCAAATTTTGATAAGTTAAAAAAGGTAATAAAATCTGATTTACCTCTTTTGAGTCTATGGTTGTTTTCCCGGATAAAATTTTAAATGAATCATCTTTATCAAAACTAAACCCGGCAGACAGATTTGAAACAATAGTTTTTCCGGAAATAGCATTGGCAGCAGTAAATTGAAGAACGGAATTATCCAGGAAAAACTTGTTTCCGCTAACAGAAATTGGATTTAAAAAACGGTTATAAACACCTTTTACATCAAAGTTTGAAACATCCACTTTTAGAAAATATGACCCGGGTTTGTCATCGATAGTTAATTTACCTTCCGCTTTTCCTTCGCATTGTTTTATTAAGTAAAGCTCATTTAAAAAACTCTCATTTTTAACAACCTGTTTAAGGATGGATGGAAGTGGAGAAAGATCGGCATGCACTAAAGCATCAAGGTAAAGCAAATGATGGTCTTCCAAAAGACTAAGTTTAAAAGTTCCATTTTGAGCGATGGAATTTCCAAGCCTGCCCTCCGCATTGTTTGCCTCCAGGATTCCTCCCAAAACCATTACATCGGCTTTTATATCTTCAATCAGCAGCGATGGTTTGGGTACAGATAATTTAATATTTAAAGCTTTTCCTTTTATAGATATGTTCTTTATATTTCCCAGCTCAGAAATATTGGGTACTTTGGCAGTTATGTTTATTGACGGAACTTTCCCCTCTTTTAATACATTAAATATCGATTGGGGCGTAGGTGAGTTTCCCGTAAGAAAAAGAGCAATTTTACCGGTCTCTTTAATATCTATATCTTTTCCTTTAAGATCAAGCTGCACCGAAGAACCCGGCATATGTGCAATATATTTTCCTGAAAAAATTGAGCCGGTGTTATCAAGAATCAGCTTTTCAATATTTATTGAAGTTCTCTCTCTATTTATATTTATATTTCCGGAAAGATGCCTGCTTTTTAGAATCAGATTTTCATTATTTCTTTTAAACGAAAGAACCGGAATTTCACCTTCGAAGTTTGAGCAATAATTCAAAACTTCTTTTTTGGAAAAATATAATCTTAAATCCGCTTTTGAATTATCAATCTTTAAATCAGAATCAGGATAAAGATAAGCAAAAAGCAGTTTGGGATTAAAATTATTTAATATGATTTCTCCTTTGCTTTTTAAATTATCAGGATAATATTGGCTTTTTATCGATATACTATCTGTAACATTTGATTTAGCATCTAATTCTATTTTGATATGTTTTGGCTTTAATATCATGTGAGAAAATATACTGGTAAAATTGAAATAAAGACGCCTACCGTTATAAAGACCTACATTACCGTTTCCGATTTCAACAACTATATCTGTTTTTTCAACAGTCCGGCTCCTGATAAAATCATACAATTTTTTTTCTATTTTTCGTAAAGCAGTATTTATCTGGAAGTCATTTTCGTTAAGAAGTTTTTCCGGAATATTTATTTTTATGTTGGGGCTATCAATATAAAGCTTATAAATATTAACACCCCCGGTAAGAAGTGGCCAGATTTTAGGGTATGCTTTGACACTGTTTATGTTTACTGAAAAATTGCCGGGTACCGATATTGCTGCGTTTCTTATGTCGGCGTGAAGTCGTGGGAATAGTAAAATATCGACATCGTGAAGCTTGAGCTTATAGCCTATCCTGAGAGAAACCTGCTCCACTATTTTGGCTTTAAGATCTTTAGTGCTTATAATGTGTGGAAGTAAAAGCGATATAAGCAGAGCAAGTATTAAAAGAATCCCGGTCCAGAACGTTGTCCAGAACAACAATTTTTTAATCAATTTCATATATTCACGGATAAATAAATAAAAGTCATATAGCAAATATTTTACTTAATACTGCTTTTTATTTGCTATCGGACTTGCCACAGGCTGAGTTTCCGCAGGATCACTTTCAAGACCGTCTTTATCTTCTGAAATAATTCTGTAACTGTAACTTCCTCCCGCTTTAAGTTCAAAGTCCTTATAATCAGTCTGACCCGGTTTTAGCTGCTGTATCTCAGACCATAATTGAATAGGTGATAACGCCTGCAAGTTAGACCATGACGCTTGATCATCTTTTCTATATAAATGATTTACTACTATATCGGTTTCATAATTTTCTTTCCAACTCACGACTATATGGTCAACAGCAGTTGAGGCCGTCAATTCTTCAACGGATTTCGGTCTTGGTTTTGTCTCCGCCTTGATGCATTTGCCAAGTTTGCCTTCGGCATCAAACAGATTGAAACATGCTATCGCATAGAAATAAACTTTTCCGTCTTCAAGCGGTGTTAAAATATCTCCTTTGTCCAGATAAATATTTGATCTGTAATTTTTAATCGAAGCAATTTTTTGCAAATTATTGCAGTCACTGCCCCTGTAAATGCTATAACCACCAATATCCTGGTCTTCTAAAGCAGTCCATGATATTTTTACTGATTTAGCCATAATACCTTGGGATTGTGCATTTTCAGGAAAAGCAGGTAGGTCTTTTGTTTTTCCATTAACTTCGTTTGATGGGTCAGATTCCTTTTTATCATCATATGCAGTAACATGATAAAAATAGTGCCGTTCATCGGATATATTTTTTACATCAGCAAAATTTGTTGTTAATACTTCTTTAATATCGACGACTTTTTCCCATGACGTGTTCTTAGTTTTTCTGTATAGATTATAACCTGATGCATTTTCCACAAATTTCCAGGAAAGAATTATTTTTCTTAATAGATTATCTTTCTCAAGAGTTAATACAGGAGTTTGTACTGTAGAAACCGAGATAGGGTCGGAACGAGGACTTTCAATATTTGAATCATCTGTGCTTGAAAGTGCATAAGTATAATCTATGCCATCTTTCAAATCTCTTTCATCAAACACAGTAAAGACAGGGTCAGTCTCTGTCCTGTTTCGCAAATCAATTGTTTTGATATTTTCCCAGTCGTTTGGATTTTTTTGGCGGTATAAAGTATATTTTATTATATTAAAGTATTCTTGTTCATTTCTCAAAGATGGAACAAAATTGATCCCCGCTCTTTTGATATAACCTTTTATACCCATAATCAGAGGAGGATGCGGTATTCTTTGCCCCACATTTGAGATCTGTGCCGTTTGAGAGCTTTTTACCTCCGGTTCAATACCATGGATTATTCCGATATTATAGTAATATGACTGCCCTTTTATAACTGTAGTATCTTTATAATAATTATCTGATGTTTTACCTACATACTGGTAAGGACCACTCCTGTTTCCCGAACGATAAACATGATAGGATATAGGTGATTTTTTGGTAGTAATTTTCCATGATAAACCAACCGAAGCACCTTCGTTTATTACATTGAGATAATCGAGATCTAATGATGGAAGCAATGGTGTCTTTGCAGATGAGCTAACTAAAGAGCTTTTCCGGTTTGAAAGAGAATCGCTTATCTCTTTTGTAATTTTAGGAATTTTTTTAAGAATTGAATTATTATTCGGAAAAACAACACTCCAGTTGTTTATAACAGTTTTACTTTCAATATCCATCAAATTAAGACGTGTTACTATTAAAGATCCTTTTTTTGTTACTTCACCAAAAAGAACAAAATTTATGCCCAGCGCTTTCCCGGCTTCAATCACGGCTTTTTCAGAGCTATCCAAAACAATATCTGATTTAAAAAGTACCTCTTCAATTTCCCTTCTTGGCATCAGATCGATGCTCTTATCAGTTTCAATAGATGAAATAAGCGCCTGAAGAATTTCTCCATTATAACCCATTGCTTCGATATTTGTTGCATTAAGGTTAAAAATTGCCAGAACCTTTTTCTGAGCATAAGAATAAGGAGATAATATAAGCAATAAACAAGCTGATATTAACAGCAGGCGGCATAATCTTTTCATCAATATTTTTTTACTCCCGAGCCACTTTCAAAACGTTTCAGTTTGGTCAAGGTTAAGGCGGGTGAAAATTTTAACCGCAGGAATACATGAAGTATTTCGAGGATTAAAATTTTCATCCAACGCAGAGATCGGCCAAAATGGGACGTTTTTAAACTGGCTCTCCTAACAATCAATTCTCTTTATAGTTACGAAAGACATTATCAAGATGCTCCATTGCTTTTTGTGTAAGAGGAGATCCTAAAATCATTTTCATTTTTTCATCGAAAATGGAGTTAACAAAACTCTCTGCCGCCAGAAGTCTTTCTCTTCTTTTTAAATACTGCTCACCATCTTGAAAATATGTTTTTTCAAGATTGCTTAAGGGCTTTAAAGCTTCTCTGCCAAGTTCTGCAACTACTTCATTTGTCATTTTCTGAAGAAGTTCGGTATCTGTCGGAATAACAAGAGGATCGTATTTAACCTTGGCTTCAGGAAGCCCTGCGCTTGTATCATCTTCAACAGTTTCTTTACGTTCAATTGTTCTGACCTGAATATTTTCTCCTGTTTTAACATCAACAATCCTAAATGAAAGCTGAACAAATCCTACCTTCTTATGGTTGGATACAGCATAATCTTTTTCAGTATATTTAGGTGTTGTTATTTTTGCCGGAGGTGCAGATGCAAGCTGGCCCGGAGTAGGATTGGGATTTCTAGCCGCCCAGTTAAGATAATCTATATTATCCTGAATTTCTGTTCCTATCTGGTATCTTGCGGTTTTAATTCCCTGAGAAACGGATGTTTCTACCTGGTATAATAAAACACTTCCCATAACGGCAACATCTATACCATATACTCTCCCCATCTCCTTTGCGGTTTGCTCTGAAACAACTCCAATTTGCCCGAGCTTCATTTCTTCCAATATTGATTTTAAGTTTTCTCTTTCAAGAATCTTGATATCTCCGCTTGCATTCTTAAACAGGTAGGTAATAAGGTTATTTGCAACTATGATACCGGAATCTTTATGTTGTGAAGGGCTGGAAAAATCAAAAACAGCTATAGATTTTTGCACTCTTTGTCTTATCTTGTCTTCCATTGCAAGATTATTTGCAAAAATTTCAGGGTAATCAGGGGAAATGCTTTTGAGTTTACTATACCAGAACCAGGCCGCTCCATATTTTTTCTGGTCTTTGAACATAGCTCCCATGGAACTAGCTTTCGCTGCAAGTTCATTTCGAACGCTTCTGAATTCTGCTGTATTTGGATCATCCACATTCTTTTGTGCTTGGTTATAAGTTTCAAAAGCCTTAAAAAGCCATCCATCCGCCATCTGGTCTCTGATTGTTTTGGCATAATATGTACCAAGTTTTTGTGAAACCGCAGCAATTAGCGTTTTTATAGTCCCATCATTTGGAGAATACTCCAAAGCTTTGTTATATGACTTCAGAGCTGTAGCCCAATCCTGGTTCGATACGGCTTTTCTGCCTTTGTCAATGAAATATTTTTTACTATCCATTTGTTTTATTAAAGCAAGTAGTTTCAAAGAAGGATCGTGATCAGGCTTTAAAGAAATTGCATCATTTAAATATTTTGATGCGCCCCTAAAATCATCTTTGTCAAAAAGAGGCTTGGCTTTGTTATAAAAAGCTTGTGAGCCTTCTTCTGATGTTTGCTCTAAAAGCTGAGATGAATCAATATAATTAGGAAATATTTCCTGAATCCGTTTCAGGCTTGAATTTGCCTCAATCCATTCTTCCGCTGCCAGCATAGCCTTGGCTTCTTCGTATAAATCTTTTGTTTCCGATATAATTTGTTCTTCATGTTTACTAATCTCCTCTGAGAGTTTTGTTACGGAAGGATTGTTTGGATCAATCTCTTTTGCCTTTGATATATTGGATTTGGCTGAATTTAAAGATTCAATTGTAACAGGGGATTTAGCGTTTAATGCTTTTGAAGCATTTGCAACATACCCGGATATAACGCTCTCCTTAAGTTCCGATAAAGCTTGTTTATACTCTGCATTATCAGGTTCATTTTGAATAGCTTTTTCTAAATAGGAAATTGCATCCATAAATTTACCTGCCTGGCGTAATTGCATGCCGACTTCAAAATCCATTTTTCCTGCAGCACAAGAAAACAAGAAAACAGTCAGCAAAAAAATCAGCCCGACATATATCGCACGTTTAATCATATTCAGCCTCCGATTGCTTATTAATTCATTCTTATAATTATTTTGTTTCCTTCAACTTTTTCAACTGCCGGAATAAAATATTTTCTTTTAAAATACGACAGTTGCATTTCGTTTAACAGGTGTTCCGGCCAGCCTTTGTATTTGATATTAAATTCAGCATTTCCTTTCTTAAAACTTGCAAGGCTCGCATCAAGTATTCCACTTACATCAGATTTAAAAGCATTTGATATTTCAAGAGCTTTATCATGCGAAGGAATATTTTTAATAATCATGTTTATATCTCTTTCGCTGTAAAGCTCTTTTTCCCATATCTTTACAAGTTTACTCCGAAGATCAGTCCAGATTGAATCAATACAATACCTTGCTCCTTTATCAATAATTTTAAGCTTGTTTTCTCCGGGGAGAGATTTTACCGCACTGGAGGTACCCAATATCTCTCCATCATCCGGCCGGAAGATATCTGCGCTTAAGCTGATTTCATTTACCAAAAGATCCATATCCTGGTATGAAGACTGATTTGAAGAAAGCTCAAGAGACAGGCTGACCAAAAGGCCCATCTGAGATTCACGATCTTCAGAGTATTTAAAAACCTTAAACCCACCCTGTTTTAGTTTATCGGCAAGAATGGATGCTGATTTCCTGGCTGAAGAAAGATACTTTTTATCCATATCTTTATCGATTATAATACTTATACGGGGATTTTTTTGCCAGCTTATTACTTTTTTAAATCTGTCAAGATCTTCAAGCATTGCTGATGTTTCAACATCCGCTTCGATTTCAACTTCAAATGTACCAATGTCGGTTTTTTTTTCTTTGATAACCTTTATGTTTTTAAGATATCCGGCTGTCCTGCTTAATATCTGGTCTTTTATCACAACAAAATTTTCAACCGTTGTACTTGATTCAACAGCAGAACCGATTGCCTGTTCCAGAGCAGCTCTTTTAGCTTCATCAATAGCTTTCTCTCTTGCTATAACCTCTCTTCCAGGTTCAAAAAAGCTTATCCCTTTAGCTGTGACAATGATACCGGCTATAAGATTGGTTGGAAATAAAAACGAAACAGATATAATAAGGAATAACATATTTATTTTAATATTTTTCATATTCGAATTCCGCAAGTTTCATTAAAACCACACTAAGTATTTTGAAAACGGATATTTAAGCCTGACAAAGTAAAAGGCAAAAGGGAGAATTAAAGATTTCAAATTCACGGCTATTCGTCTAACCCTCCCCCCGCAGTAAGATATGACGAATAAGGATCATTTAAGGTTTTTGTACCTGCTTTTTATATTTAAGATTTGCACCATGTTATAATATCGGCACAGCATATAAAATACTTAAGCATATAAAATATCCTGAAATCTCTATAAATTCATACTATTTGTGCTGGTCTTATGTCAAGTGATAAAATGGGGAGCAGGGAAAAACATAAGGAGCAAATACGAAAGAAGTCATTTGCAAAAGATCCAATTGAAGCTTTTGCAAATTTGATAAACGGCCAGGCTGTTAATATATATTAATCTATTTATAGATTTGATTATTTTATGATCAATTGCTACAAAATATTACCAAAAAGATCAGTCAATAGCGCTTTCAACCTTAAATCCTTCTTTTTCTAAAGCACTTTTGATAATATCTGTTTTGCAGGAAGAAAGACGAAAATAGTATGTTCTTTTTGGACCTTTCCGGTTTGCAGTCATCCCTATACTTATAATATCACCATCCATTTCATGTATGATTTGAAGGGCTTTCTTGAAGGAGTCCTGGGCATCGCCAACAACTACATCAATACGTGAGCTTGCCGTTAACAGACCCATCATATTAATGAAAGCTCCTAAAATATCTGTAACCGTAATTATGCCGACGATCTTGTTTCTTACAACAACCGGCATTCCTCCTATTTTATTCTTGTATATTTTCTGAGCAGCTATTTCTATATCTTCATCCGGACTAACGGTTATTGGATCTTTAATAATCAAATCGGCAAGAGACAATTCTCCTATCATAGATTGCACAAGGCCCTGTTTTAAAACAGAAAGTGTAATAAAACCTTTTAGAGCTTTATTTTTGCCAACAACAGGCAGGTGACGTATGGAATTAATCTTCATCAACTCGATTGCTTCTGTAATTGATGATTTTTCACTAATAGTAATAGGATCAGGTATCATCAGAGCTTTGATTTTCATATCATTCACCTTTTTTAATTTTGGGTTATATAGCGTTTGTCAAAATAATGTTCAAAATTTATGACATTTGCTATAGTTGATGAACCTAATTTTTCGGCTCATAGCTGCAAAGGGGTTCTTGCGCCATAAAATCCCCTGTGGCCTCATAGGCTCTGGCCCGGCAGCCTCCGCAAACTCTTTTGTATTCACAGATACCGCATTTGCCTTTAAGTTTATCAAAATTTCTCAAAGAAAGAAAGGTTTCAGATGATTTCCATATTTTTTCAAAGGAATCTTTTGTTACATCCCCACAATCAATATTTAGAAATCCACATGGCTGAACAACGCCTACATGTGAAATAAAACAAAAGCCGGTTCCACCAAGGCATCCTCTTGAAACCGCATCAAGGCCGAATGATTCAAAATTTACCGATTCACCGTCTTTTTTCGCCCTTTGCCGTAGTATACGATAATAATGGGGAGCACAGGTTGCTTTTAGCTGTAAAGACGTTTTATTCCGCTGATCATAAAACCAGTTTAATGTTTCTTCATAATCATCGGCTGAAATTTCATGTTTGATAATATATTTTCCTCTGCCTGTGGGAACAAGCAGAAATATATGATGTGCCACTGCACCAAGATTTACAGCCAGCTCCTGGATTTGCTGTATATATTGTATGTTCAGTTTGGTAATTGTAGTATTAATCTGAAATTCAAGCCCTGCCTCTTTGGCAAAATCGATACCGCGCATAGCTGCTTCAAAAGCACCTTCTACACCTCTGAAACTGTCATGGCTTTCTTTGGTCGGCCCATCCAAACTTATGCTTATTCTTTTTATTCCGGAATCTACCATTTTTTTTGCTATGGGTCCGGTTATAAGTGTACCATTTGGAGCCATCACCATTCTTAAACCCTTTTTTGTTCCATAGCTTGCTATATCGAAAATATCAGGCCGTAATAAAGGCTCTCCTCCTGTAAGAATAACTATAGGCTCTCCTGTGGCTGCTATTTGATCAACAAGTTTAAAGGATGCTCCGGTGTCAAGCTCACCTGTATAGGAAGTGTTTAATGCGGACGCACGGCAATGAATGCAGGCAAGATTGCAATTTCTTGTAATTTCCCAGGCAACAAGACGCAAGGAAGATGCATTGCTTTTTCCTTCTGAAGGTTTGTGGTGATTCGGTTTGTCATTCATAATCTCAGTTCATTCGCTGCTTCAATAGCAAAATAGGTGAGTATCATGTCGGCACCTGCTCTTTTGATGGAGGTTAAAGTTTCCATCATGACTTTTTTCCCGTCTATCCATCCCATTTTCTCTGCTGCTTTTATCATCGAAAATTCACCACTCACGTTATATGCAGCTACCGGAAGATCTATTTCTTGGCGTACCCGGTAAATAATATCAAGATAAGCCAAAGCCGGTTTTATCATAATTATATCGGCGCCCTCTTCTATATCCATTGTAACCTCGCGAATAGCTTCAAGCCCGTTTGCAGGATCCATCTGGTATGTTCTGCGATCTCCGAATTTCGGGGCTGAATTCGCAGCACTTCTGAAAGGGCCGTAATATGCCGAGCAGTATTTTGCCGAATACGACATTATCGGGATATGGCTATAACTGTTTTCATCAAGAATATTGCGAATTTCAGCTACGCGTCCATCCATCATATCTGATGGTGCTACCATATCCGCACCTGCTTTTGCATGCGATAATGCGGTTTTGGCAAGAAGCTCAAGGGTTGCATCATTGTCTACCGTATTTCCGTTTACAATACCGCAATGGCCGTGATCCGTGTACTGACAAAGACATACATCGGTTATTACTCCAAGTTCGGGAAGCTTGTTTTTTATGGCTTTTACTGCCTTTTGCACAACCCCATCCTTTGAGTATGCACCGGTTCCAAGAAGGTCTTTTTTATCCGGTATCCCGAAAAGCATTATTGCGGGAATACCAAGATCATAGGCTTCTTTACATGTTTGCACAAGATTATCGCTTGAAAGATGATAATGTCCCGGCATTGAAGCTATGGGATTTTTGACTCCTTTTCCGCCTATGGCAAACAGAGGAAGAATAAAGTCGTTTACACTAAGCTCAGTTTCTCTTATTAATTTACGGAAAGCCTCTTTTTGTCTTAAGCGTCTCGGCCTGTAATCCGGAAACAGCATATGAATATACTCCTTTTGTTCAGGATATTTCCTGATCGGTAAGATAACATGCCGGGTCAGGCGCCCAGACATCACCGGTTATTGCTTCGGCACGAACCCTGAAATTTCCGGCACAAATATCAAGCCACCTGCACTTGGCACATCGTCCTTTTACATGCTTTTTCTTTTCTTTAAGTTGTTTCAATAAAGGATCGGATAAATCTGTCCATATCTCGGAAAAGGGCCTTTCCTTTATATTTCCAAAGCTGTGGTGGCGCCAGAACTGATCTGCATGGACATCGCCATTCCAGCTTATACATCCTATGCCTCTTCCTGAGTTATTGCCTTCATTCATTTCAAGAAGCTCAAGCACCTCCGCAGCTCTTTCCGGATTTTCTTTTAAAAGCCTTAGATAGATATAGGGGCCGTCAGAATGATTATCAACCGTAAGCACTTCTTTCTGCTTTCCTTTATCATGAAGCTTTTTGGTTAAATCAATGATTGTGTCAACTGCCTCTCTTGTCTGACTATGGCTAAGATCTTCTTCTACTAGTTTTGAGCCCCGGCCTGCATAAACAAGATGATAAAAGCATACACGTGGGATTTCCATATCTTCAAGCAGGTTGAAAATTTTTGGTATTTCAAAAAAATTGTATTTGTTGACTGTAAACCGCAACCCTACTTTGATCCCGGCATTCATGCAGTTTCTTATGCCATTCATAGCCTGATTGAAAGCGCCTTTTACTCCTCTGAAGCGATCATTTATCTCTTCCATACCATCAAGACTTATTCCAACATATGAAAGGCCGACATCTTTTAATATTTTTGCTCTTTGTTCGGAGATAAGCGTTCCGTTTGTAGATATTACTGCTCTCATTCCCTTTTTAACGGCATAACCGGCAAGTTCGGGAAGATCTTTTCGCATCAAAGGCTCACCACCTGAAAAGAGTATTACCGGAGTTCCGAATTGAGAAAGATCATCAATAAGTTTTATCCCGTCTGCGGTAGAAAGTTCATCATCAACAGGGGTGCTTTTCGCATGTGCATAGCAGTGTATGCATTTTAAATTGCACTGTCTTGTAACATTCCAGACTACAACAGGTTTCTTATCCGATGAAAACTGTAAAAGATGGGATGGAAGCTGTGAAGAAGAACGGTTGTAGCGAAGAGTATCTGAGGGCTCTACTGTGCCACAATATAATTTGGATATTCCGATCATTTGATGAGTTAAGACCCTTTCTGCTGTTTTTCGATTCCACCCAGGCCATTTGTTAAAATATCGCTGATGTATGCATCAGGGTCAATAAGGGCTTGACGGGTTATAAAGAAACGATTTTTCCCTGTTTTTTCTCTGATCAGCTTTAAACCGTACTCAAGTTTCATGCTCATCCGGTTATAAAAATCTTCGGGATTAACGGAAGATTTGACAACCTGTTCCAAGGCAAAATCAATTGCATCATCTTCAATTACGATGTTTATATCATGATTTTTGAAAAATTTTAATTCGAAATTTTTTATTTCATCACACAAAGTTTTTATCTTCTGGATAATAACGCCAACATCCATAATATGTCCGGAATAATAATCGGATATAAGATCTATGCGTGATTGCGTCAGCGTAAGATTATATCTTTGCGAAAGAGAATTTTTATTTGCTATCAGATAATTTCTTATCAGTTCTTTTTCATGTGCAACAAGACTTTCAAAATCATCCGAGTATTGTTTATAGTTCTTTTTATCATGGGCCGATACCATGCTTTCAAGAAAGGCTTTGGGATCTTCAACTGCTGCTGCGGTAACAGGAAATTTTTCGATTGTTGTTGAGGGAAGATGCCTCTCGAAAACAATAAGCGCTCTTTCTATAGCGCTTACCAGTCCTCTTGCTCCGATATTTTCGTTGAAAGCACGTTGTGCAATAATTTGCAGGGCTTTTTCTTCAAATTTGATGTCAATTCCATATGCGGCAAAATCAAGTTTTTTCCCAAGAATAACAGGATTGTTTGGATTGTTTAATATCTCAAAAAGATCGTTCTCGTTTAAATCTTCCAATACGGCTCTGACAGGCAAACGGCCTACAAACTCGGATTCAAAACCGAATTCAACAAGATCTTCAGACTTTACGTGCGTTAACACATCGGCATAATTTTTTGCTTTTGGAGTACTTCCGCCAAAACCTATACTATTGTTGGCAACACGTTTTTGAATAATTTTTTCAAGTTCGGCAAAAGCCCCACTTACTATAAAAAGAATGTTCTTGGTATTTACGATCCGCCTGTTTTTTTTGCCTGTTTTGCGAAATCGTTCGATTTCCTGCATCATTGAGATCGGATCATGAGGTACCTTAAGATCCACTTCCGTCTCTTCAAGCGGTTTCAATAAAGCTCGCTGAACCCCGGTTCGTGAAACATCAGCTCCGATTAAACTTTGGCTTGATGCGATTTTATCTATTTCATCTATATATATAATTCCGTACTGGGCAAGTTCAATATTATCATCGGCTTCCCTTACAAGATCTCTTACAAGGTCTTCCACATCTCCGCCCACATACCCGGTTTCACTAAATTTTGTGGCATCCCCCTTTACAAAAGGAACTCCTATCTTTTTTGCTATCAATTTAATCATGTAGGTCTTGCCGACACCGGTGGGACCAAGCATCAGAATATTATTTTTAATGCCGCAAAACATGTCATCTGCAAGATCTGGATATAAACTGAATGTTTTAATCCTGTTGTAATGCGTGCATATTTTTGTTGCAAGGATAGCCTTTGCATCATCCTGCTTAATTATATACTGATCGAGATAAGAGATAAGACCTTCCGGTTTTAAATCAAAATTTAATTTCTTGTCATTATCATTGGAGCATCCTATATGTTCGGTCTCATCCTCTTGGGTCATAGGCGCAGCAGAGGCAATCCGGACTGTTCCGCCAAATTTTTTTGAAAGGAAACTACCGATCTCTTTTTCGATTTCTTCAAATTTTGGAATTTTTTCATTTTTTGTTTTCATATTATCGATTATAATCACATGTAAATAAAAAGCAAGCATCAGAGATTATGGACTCATATAAGTCAATTATATATATTATAATTCTAAAGGCCAATAAAGTTAATTTAAATGTTTATTCCAACAACTAAAGAAGAAGTAAAAAAACTGGGTTGGGACTCACTGGACGTTATCCTTGTTACGGGAGACAGCTATATAGACAGCCCCTTTGTAGGAGTATCTATAATAGGGAAAATGCTGATTAAAAAAGGATTCCGGGTTGGAATCATTGCTCAGCCAGATATCAATTCTGTAAATGATATAATCCGTTTAGGCGAACCGGAGCTTTTCTGGGGTATATCAGGCGGATGCATAGATTCCATGGTTGCAAATTATACCGCCTCAAAAAAGAGAAGAAAAAAAGATGATTATACTGCCGGAGGGCAAAATACACGTCGCCCGGATCGAGCTGTTATTGTCTATTCAAACCTTATAAGAAAATATTTCAAAAATACAAAACCTCTTGTTCTGGGAGGAATAGAAGCAAGCCTAAGACGGATACCACACTATGATTTCTGGTCAAACCGTTTACGAAAATCCATAATATTTGATGCTAAAGCGGATTATATTATCTACGGTATGGGCGAAAAAACTACGATTGAGATGGCAGAAAAGCTAAGAGATGGCAAAGATACTAAAGATATCCCCGGTATCTGCTATATATCGGGCAAGCCCCGCGAAGATTATATCAAGCTTTGTTCATTTAATGATTTACTTGCCGACAAAAATGCATTTATTGATATGTTTAATGTTTTTTACATAAACAATGATCCATTAAAAGCAAAGGGCATGTATCTAAAGCATGACACAAGGTATCTTGTTCATAATCCACCAGCGCCAAGTATTTTATCAGAAGAACTTGACGCTATTTATGATATGGATTTTGAAAGAGACTTACATCCGTATTATAAAAAGAACGGGCCGGTAAGAGCACTTGATACAATCAAATTTTCAATTCCAACCCACCGGGGCTGTTACGGTGAGTGTAATTTCTGCGCAATTACAGTTCATGAAGGAACAACGGTAAGCTGGAGAAGTGAAAAATCAATTATCAGGGAAGCAAAACAAATTGCAGCACTTCCTGATTTTAAGGGATATATTCTTGATGTCGGAGGCCCTACGGCAAATATGTACGGATTTGAATGCGAAAAAAAGCTTTCCAGAGGAAGATGTTTAAACAAACGATGCATGTATCCAAACATTTGTTCCACGTTAAAGCCGGATCATGAAAAGCAAATAAAATTGCTTCAAAGTTTAAGAAAATTAAATGGGATCAAAAAAATATTTATTTCATCAGGTATAAGATATGATCTTTTGCTTGATGACAAAATAAATGGCGAAAAGTATTTAAAAGAAATAATACTGCATCACATATCAGGCCAGCTTAAAATTGCGCCGGAACATACTGAAGAAATGATTCTTAATCTGATGGGAAAGCAAGAAACAAAATCACTTCTTGAATTTGTTGACAAATTTTATAAGCATACAAAAGTTGCTGGAAAAGAGCAGTACCTTACTTACTATTTCATGGTATCCCATCCCGGCTGCAACAAAGACCATATAAAAAAGATGAAGTCGTTTATATCAAACAAGTTAAAGATCAATACCGAACAGGTCCAGATTTTCACTCCGACTCCGTCAACTTATTCAACTTTAATGTATTATAATGAAGTTAATCCTTTTAATAAAAAAAATATTTTTATAGAAAAAGATATATACGAAAAAGAAAAGCTAAAAAGAATTATTACGTCAAAAAGTACAGTGAAGCGTAAAAAGAACAAAGGCATAGAGGATTAATAATTCTTGTATTGACCGTTAGTTGTTTTATTCATATAAAATCCGTTGCAAATATTAATAATTATATTATTCCCCTTGTAAATATTGTGAGAAAGTTACTCACCTGTAGGGGAAGGCATCGGTTAGATTTTTTGTACCATAAGGGTCCAAGGATTCGAGGATTCCAGGGTTCGAGAATAATAATGAAAAGGTTTTCCCTTGACCCCTTGAAGCCTCGAATCCTTGAATCCTCAAGGGATCGGCTATAACTGATGGTATTTAACTTTAATTTCAAGGAAAAAACCATGGGAATACATTCACACAATTTTGTTGAAACATACACCGGGCTTGTGGGTTTTGGCATGGATAGAGAAACTGATGAATACACAGTTCGGTATTATCTTCAAAAATTCTCTGATGATAAACTAATGGAGAAATTGATCGGCAGGCTTTCTGATGAAGAACTTTCAGAAATTTTTTTTATGATAACAAAAATTATGAAAAATCATTTAAGCGAACCTGAATACCATCAACTTTTTCTTAAAGATTAATACCAAGTCGCGTTTAAATTCTAGATGCTTTGGCATCAAAGGTTCTGTCCTCGGCGTATTAAATATACGCCTGCGGGAAAACCTCCTTGCCGCCTTGCTATCTCTTTAAATGCAACTTGGTATGCGAACATGCGAAAGGATAATTAATGTTAACGGAAAAACAATTATTAAACTATGCAGATGTGCTTATATGGGGACTTAAGACTGCCAGGTCGGGCAAATATAAAAAAGGAGACATTGTTTTAATCAGATATAATGTGCCTGCATTAAGGCTTGCAGAAATCTTAAATGAAAAACTGCTTAAAATCGGAATTAATCCGGTTTTAAGAATGGGCACAACACCGGTTATGGAAAGAAACTTTTTTGATATTGCAGACAGCAAACAACTTATTTTCACAGCTCCGGGCGAAGAAGAACTTTATAAGAAAATTAATGGAAGTATTTTTCTTCATGCGCCTGAATCAATAACACATCTTCGCGGTGTAAATCCAAACAAAATCGGCAAGGCCACAGTTGCCAGAAAGCATTTAAAAGATATACTTGACAAAAGAGAAGAAGAAGGCGCATTCGGCTGGACTTTGTGCATGCTTCCTACTGAAGAACTGGCAAAGCATGCCAAGCTGACTATTAAAGAGTATACAAATGAAATTGCAGCCGCATGTTTTCTTAATAAAAAATCGCCTGTGGAGCAATGGCAGAAAGTATTTCAAGATGCAGTCCGGATAAAAAAATGGCTAAATAGCATGAAAGTAAAATCATTTCATATAGAATCGGAAAATACCGACCTTGAGATCACACCAGGCGACCAGAGAAAGTGGATAGGCATATCAGGTCATAATATCCCAAGTTTTGAACTGTTTTTGTCTCCCGACTGGAGAAATACAAAAGGTGTATATTTTGCCAATCAGCCCTCATACCGAAGCGGTAATTATGTAGAAAATGTAAGGCTTGAGTTTAAAAAAGGTGAGGCAGTAAAAATTGAGGCTAAAACAGGAGAAGAGTTTGTAAAAAACCAGCTTGCAATGGATAAGGGAGCCAATAAGATAGGAGAATTCTCTTTAACAGACAAAAGATTTTCTAAAATAAACAAGTTTATGGCAAACACTCTTTTTGATGAAAACTATGGCGGAAGTTTTGGCAACTGCCATATTGCATTAGGCTCATCCTATTCGGATACATTTTCGGGAAATCCAAAAGACCTGACAAAAGACATCAAAAAGAAATTGGGATTCAATGATTCTGCCCTGCACTGGGATTTAGTCAATACCGAGAAAAAAAGAGTTACAGCAAATCTTGCTTCTGGGAAAACGGTTGCTATTTATGAAAACGGAAAATTTATGGTTTGATTAACGATAAAAAGAAGAAAAACAATATTTTTCGCTTTTCCGGCAAAGAAACTGTGTCTTAATCATAATCTTTGCCGGCATGACAATTGGTGACCTTTTGGCCATCAGATCATGATTAAAGACTGCTTAAGAAGTATGTAAAGATTCACATAATGATAATATTGCACATACATCTATTGATTTCTACCATATCTTTGGACAGGATACATCAGCTTAAATATCCAAAATAACCGGATAAAGTTTGACAATATATAGCTAAAATGTATATTATATAAACCTGTTTATTTTGGTTTTATTAAGATTTATGCACCAAAGTCTGGGAAATGTGGCACCGATCTATAATACTGTTACAACTACAAAGTAGTAGCTGTTGATGCACAACCTGTGAGGCTGAAAACAAATAATAGCTGCCAAGTTGTAAGTGGAGAACAATCTGCATGAAAAAACTGGACCCGAAAACCGATGGTGCATCGCCAGACATTGTTGAGAAAAATATTGAGAAGATAAAAGAACTATTCCCCGAGGTTTTTATTGAGAAAAAGATTGACTTTAATGTCCTTCGCGAAATCCTGGGTGATTATATTGATGACAGGCCTGAAAGATATAGCTTCACCTGGAACGGCAAAAGCCGCGCCCGTCGTATCTCCCAAATGTCTTCAACCGCTACTCTGCGCCCATGTCCTGAAGAATCCGTTAATTGGGATTCCACGCAAAATCTTTTCATTGAAGGCGATAACCTCGAAGTATTAAAGCTTCTTCAGAAGTCTTACCACAAGAAAGTAAAGATGATTTATATCGACCCGCCTTACAACACGGGAAAGGAGTTCATCTATCCGGACAAATTCAAGGATAATATAGATACTTATTTGCGCTATACAGGACAGATTGATGAAGAGGGTCTTAAGTTATCAGCAAATTCTGAGACATCAGGACGATACCATACAAACTGGCTAAACATGATGCTTCCGCGTCTTAAACTGGCACGCAATTTGTTACGTGACGATGGAATCATATTTGTTTCGATAGATGACGGCGAGATCGCCAATCTCCGAAAATTATGTGATGAAATTTTTGGCGAGGAAAACTTCATTGCGAATATTATTTGGCATAAGAAATATACCCGCTCCAATGATGCTAAGTGGTTTTCTGACAACCATGATCACATCCTCTGCTACGCTCGTTCCAAGGAAGAGTTTTTTATTAGACCACTTACCAGAAGTAGCAAGCAGATAGCCGCTTACTCAAATCCGGACAATCATCCAAAAGGCCCCTGGAAAGCCACACCACTTCATGCAAAGAGTGGGTCAAACACATCTACATATAGATTTAAAAATGGCTCCATATGGAAGCCTCCAGTTGGTACATATCGTAGATACACCGACGAATCCATGTTAAGAATGGAAACAGGTGGTGAGATATGGTTCGGTGAAAACAATAAGCAAATACCTCAACGGAAAAGTTTTTTATCAGAAGTCAAAGAAGGGGTAACCCCAATTACTTTGTGGCCATATAGCGAAGTAGGTCACAATCATGAGGCAAACAACGAACTCAAAGATCTGGAAATGGGAGGGCTCTTTAATAATCCTAAACCCACTCGCCTAATCAGACGAATGTGCGTTCTTTCTGATATGGATGATCGTGATGGAATAGTCCTGGATTTTTTTGCCGGATCGGCGACAAGTGCAAATGCTGTACTTTCTCAAAATGCAAATGACAGCGGTTGCCGCAGATTCATTATGGTACAACTACCAGAGCCCTGCGAAAATAAATCAGAAGCATATATAGCTGGCTATAAAACAATTGCAGATATTGGCAAAGAACGCATTCGGCGAGTAATCAAGAAAGTAGAAACCGAGCAATCAGAGAAACTCAAAAAGAACAAAGAAAAACTTCCGGGCATGGAAACGAATATACCGGATCTGGATCTTGGCTTCAAGGTCTTTAAACTGGACGCCAGCAACATCAAGCCATGGGACACGGACTTCGATAATCTTGAAGATGCCCTTTTCAATGCTGTAGAAAATATCAAACCGGATCGAAGTGAAGCGGATGTGCTTTATGAACTACTTCTAAAATATGGTCTGGATTTGGCCGTGCCGATAAAAGAGAAAAAGATTGAGGGAAAGACTGTCTATATTATTGGGTCAGGGTCGCTAATAGTTTGTTTAGCCGATGGTATCAGTCTTGGGATCGCAGAGCACATTGCAGCGCTTAAGGATAAACTGAAACCGGAGGTGATGCGTGTGATCTTTAAGGATTCTGGATTTAAAGATGATGTAGTCAAGACCAATGCCCTCCAGACTCTGCGCAAGGCAGGCATTGATGATGTCAAGAGCTTGTAGGAAAGCTGTCATGAAAATCCAATTCAACCCGAATCTTGACTTCCAGCATGAAGCAATAAATTCTGTTACTGATATATTTAAAGGTCAGGAAATTTGCCGGACGAATTTCACCATAGCACCAATAAAATATGACCCCCAGACAAAACTTGAATTTGAAAACTTGCGAAATGATTTGGGTATCGGCAACCACTTAAAGCTTGGTGATGAAGATATCTTTGAAAACATAAAAGCAATCCAGCTTAGAAACGGGCTTGCACCTTCCGAATCGCTTGACTCCTTAAACTTCACGGTAGAAATGGAAACCGGAACCGGCAAAACTTATGTTTACCTGCGTTCTATTTTCGAGTTGAACCGTCTATACGGTTTTACCAAGTTTATCATTGTGGTGCCTTCTGTAGCAATCAAGGAAGGTGTTTATAAATCACTACAGATGACGGAAACACACTTTAAGGGATTATATGAAAACGTACAGTTTGATTATTTCATATACGACTCCCAGAAGCCAGGACCGGTGAGAAATTTTGCCACAAGCGATTATATTCAGATAATGGTCATTAACATTGATGCCTTCAGAAAAAGCTTTACCGACCCGGAAAAAGAAGACAAAGCCAATATTATCCATCGCCCACATGAGAAGATGGCCGGAAACCGCCCCATCGAATTTATACAGGCAACAAAACCCATAGTTATTATTGATGAGCCACAAAGTGTGGATACTACCAGCAAGAGCAAGGAAGCCATAGCATCGCTTAATCCTCTTTGCGCCCTTCGCTATTCCGCCACTCATGTGGAAAAATATCACATGATGTACAAGCTTGATTCTGTTGATGCTTATCAGCAAAAACTTGTGAAGCAGATTGAAGTATCGGGTATTGAGATAAAGGATAGCCACAACAAGGCATTCATCCGGCTGCTTAAGGTAGATAATAAAAAGAGCCCGATTACCGCACAGATTGAAATTGATGCGAAGCAGCGCACAGGTTATGTCAAGCGGGTTAAAAAAACCGTCCGCAGTGGCAATGACCTGCTGGAAATATCGGGGGGCCGGAGCATTTACGATGGTTATATTATAGAAGATATCTATTGTGAAAAAGGCAATGAGTATATCAGCTTCACCAGCAAGCCTGATATTGTAAGACTGAATCAGGCCATTGGTGAAGTAAACGATGAAGCATACAAAAGACTTCAAATTCGTAAAACCATAGAAAAACATCTTGAAAATGAGAAGGAACTTCGGCCAAGAGGACTGAAGGTACTTAGCCTGTTTTTTATAGACCGTGTTTCAAATTACCGCTGGTATGATGATAAAGGTAATCCACAACCCGGAATATACGCAAAAATATTTGAAGAAGAATATAACAGGGAGATTACCAAGCCAAAATACTATACTTTGTTTGATGGCGCTGATCTTGAAACCACAGCACAAGATGTTCATAACGGCTACTTTGCGATTGATAAAAAGAAGACAACATCAGGCCGATCTGTTGAGATATTCAAGGACTCGCATGGAGAGGGGAAAGCAAGCGCTGATGAAAGCGCTTACCGGCTCATTATGCAGGATAAAGAAAGACTTCTAAGCTTTGATACAAAGCTTAAATTTATTTTTTCCCATTCGGCATTAAAGGAAGGTTGGGATAATCCGAATGTCTTTCAAATCTGCACATTAAACGAAACCTCATCGGTTATGAAAAAACGGCAGGAAATCGGACGCGGCCTTCGTATAGCCGTAAACCAGGATGGTGAAAGAGTTCATGGGTTTGATGTAAATACGCTTACTGTAATGGCAAATGAATCATATGAAGAATTTGCAAAACAGCTTCAAAAAGAGATTGAAGAAGAAACCGGTATTAAGTTCGGCATAATTGAAAAGCATATATTCGCAAACATTCTGGTACCGACTGATGGCCATCAGGCAGAGTATCTTGGGATTGAAACTTCACATTTGCTCTGGAATCATTTGGAGTCTGAAGGCTATATAGACAAAAATGGTAAAGTACAAAATTTATTACGCTCCGACCTTAAGGAAAGTAAAGTAATTCTTCCGGAAAAGATGGCGGATGTTTCACAGCAGATATTAGCAATTATCCAAAAGACTGCCGGCAAACTTAACATCAGAAATTCCGATGACCGCAAAAAAGCTGAATTGAATAAGGCTGTATATTTAAGCGATGATTTCCAGCAATTATGGGAAAAAATAAAATACAAAACAACATTCAGGGTAGATTTTGACCCAAAAAAGTTGATTGAAAAATGCGCTGATGAAATAAATAAAACACTGATTGTAGGCAGAACAAGGTTTATCACAAGAACTGCAACTCTTGATGTGGATAGAGGCGGTGTTAATGCACAAGAAGTTTACGAAACCATGTCGGTTTATAATGATCGTGATTATGATCTTCCGGATCTTGTAAGCTATTTACAGAATGAAACTAACCTGACCCGCAGATCAATCGTTGCTATTTTAAAGGCAAGCGGCAGGCTACAGGATTTTAAGAATAACCCTCAAAAATTTATTGAGCAGGTTACTTCAATCATTAAGCATCAAATGCAGGTTTTTATTGTAGATGGTATTAAATATGAAAGAATAGGTTATCATCATTACTATGCCCAGGAGATTTTCAAGGAAAACGAACTGTATGGCTATCTGAAAAAAAACATGCTTGAAAGTAAAAAATCGGTCTTTGACCATATCGTTTATGATTCTGATATTGAGGCTGATTTTGCCAGGTCATTTGAACTTAGCAAGGATGTAAAGGTTTATGCCAAGCTCTCGGGATGGTTTAAAATAGAAACACCCCTGGGAAGCTATAATCCGGATTGGGCAGTGCTTGTAGAAACAGAAAACCAACAAAGGCTGTACTTTGTAGTCGAATCCAAGGGAAGTCGTTTTAGCGAAGAACTCAGAATTACGGAAAACGCCAAAATTCAATGCGGCCGGAAACATTTCAAAGCTCTGGAAAATAATATCGACTTTATGATGGCTGATAATTACTCAACATTTTCTGAAAAGATATCATCAACTGATCAAAATACATAACAGATTGAGCCACTTTCAAAACGTTTCAGTTTGGTCAAGCTCAAGGCGGGAGAAAATTTCAACCGCAGGAATACATTGAGTATTTCGAGGATAGCGCTAAAGCTTCACTTCGTGCGAAATTTGAGCCCAACGCAGAGATCGGCCAAAATGGGACGTTTTGAAACTGGCTCAGATTGATTATTTAATGATGTCTATAACACTTCCAAGCATTTCATCATAAATCGATATCATCTTTAAGTTTGCCTCATATCCATGTTGAGTCGGAATAGTTTGTACAATTTCTTCGGCAATATCAACATTAGACATTTCTCTAATTGTCGGATCTCCGGGTTCAGAATATAAAGCGCCCGGTGTATCTACAACACTGATCTGGGCATCTACGCTTCCATTAGATAATTCAACAATATCGGTTCTGCTTTTTTTAAATTCATCCGTATTAACATTTGCTAAATTATTGCCACTTACACCCATTTTGGTGCTAAAAGCAAAAAGAGCTGAAACATTATTATATACTGAATTTATCATGGCAACCTCCAACATTAGATTTTACTCATTAATTGTTATCGGCAAAATTTTTTAAAACTTTAATGAAAAATATATTAATTCCAAATGCGGTTACCCTGTGTAATACTGGATGCCAGATTAACGAAAACAAAAACCTCTGTTAGATCAAATAACCGTTTATTATTAAGGATCAGTATGGATATAGTCTTGGAATCAACAAAAATTACAGTACTGGCTTCAGGAAAGGCTTGGCTGGCACTGGATAAACCGGCAGGAATTACTGTTCACAATGCATCGGGAAAAGACCTGTGCTCGATTGCTAAAGATTTGGTTCGAAAGGATGACGTAATCCGTAACCGTTTGGGTCTTATGACAGAGATTGATTTTTCTCCCGTTCATCGCCTGGATAAAGAAACCAGCGGAGTTATTATTCTTGCTGCCGACCGGGAAACTTTATGTTTTTTTTCGGATCAGTTTAAATCCCGCAAAATAGCCAAACAATATATAGCGATTCTGCACGGCCAGCTGGACATCCCGAAACAAATAAATCTATGGGAATCGTGGACATGGCCGCTATCCAAAACGGCAGGTGGACGACAAAATCCCCAGGGGCCAGGCCAGCGGATACCCAGCGAGACCCGATTCAGGATTATGGAACACAGCCCCCATTACACCATGGTAGAAATCGATCTTCTCACCGGGCGCAAGCATCAGATTCGCCGCCATGCCAAGCTTTCCGGCCACCCGGTGGTGGGTGACACACGTTATGGTTCAACCAGGGCTGCAAATTACTTAAAACAACACGCAGGATTTATCCGCCTCGGGCTGCATGCCCAGGCCATTACAATACATATACCCGGAGAAAAAACCCCACAGATCATCAAAACGTCCTGTATTCCTGCCGAAATGCAAAACCTGTTTGAAACAGATCGGAAAGCAGCTGTGATTTAAATCAAATAGAATTGCATAGATTGTTTGCGACATAATGTTTCAATTAATTTTTCTTTTGCGTTTTTTTATCACCATGAGGAAGCATCAGGATAAATGGTATTGCCCCAAACCCTAAAAATGCACTTAATGTATATGTTGCCTTAAGTCCTATCAGATCCCCCAGTAAACCTACAATTACCGTAATTGCCGAACGGGCCATAAAAGAAGACATCATGAATATGCCGTTTGCGGCTGAAGGACTGTTAGTGCTGTTTTCCTGCACAATCGCAAGCATCACCGGTGTTGTTGAAAGCAGGGTAAACCCCGTAAGAACAAGAAGCACAAAGCGAAACCAGCTATCAACCCATACAAAAGAAAGCAGCATGAAAGGAGCCCCTACAAGGGAAAAAAGTAACACCCGCCGTCTGCCCAATGCATCACTTAAAGAACCCGCTGAGATTATACCAACCACACCTGCTGTTTCCACAAGAGTTAAAGATATCCCTGCCAGCCATAAATTTCCAGATTGCTGCTTAATAAAAGTCGGCAGGAAAGTCGTTATTACGGCATGCATGAATCCCCGGCTAATAAGAATCGCCATAAGTGGAAATAATATATGCCGCATCTCCATCCAAGTGCCCCACAAAGACGGGTGAACTAAACCTCTTTTGCTTTTGGCGGGAACATCCTTGAATGTAAAAAACAACCACACAGAAGAGGCTATCCCAAAAACCATAAGGGGATATAAGCCTTCAAGGCCTAATAGTGAAACCCCGCCAACCGCCACAAGGGGCCCCACCGCTCTTGCCAGTTCTCCTCCGGTCATGTAAAAGCTCATGCCCCGTCCGGTATAAACACCTGATACTCCGGCTATCAGGGTTGGAGAAGGCACATGAAACAAAGATACACTGATCCCTGTGATAAACAGCAATATAAGAAGCATTCCATAACTCGGAGCCAATCCTATAAGACTCATAGGAATTGCGGTAAGTGACGGAGCCAATATTATAAACCAGCGTACATTGATTCGATCAGCCCACACACCTATTAACGGATTAAAAAGTGACGGAAGCTGCATTACAGTGGAAAGAAGCCCTGCACGTACAAGGGTAAGGGAAAATTTTTCAATAAGCAAAGGAAGCAGAGGAGAAAGAAAACCTGAGTAAACATCATGGACAAAATGACAAGCGGATAGCAATAAAACAGCTTTGGCCTTAAAGCGCTCCGGATTGCTATTGCTATTTGAGTTATCAGATTCTATTTCCTGCTGCATCCTGTCCACTCCTGCCGAAATCTATAACAGACATACAGTTTAAAATACAAGCGATCATTAAGGTTCATAAGCCAAAGTATATCGGAAATTTTTCTTAAGGAAAGTCGCATACCTCTAATACCCCTCCCCTTTTTTTTCATAATACACCCTGTTTCAATATAATCGTTTAAATACATATAGCCAAGAAAAGCCTGCATAAATTTACATTAAATAAAGCGAGCCCCAAAATATAACCGGATACCCATAAAAAAACTCAGGGGGTATCTCATGTTTATTTACTTTCAGCAAATTATTTAGCTTGACCTTATTAATTATTTCTGTATATTGTTTTTACTTCATTTTAACGAACAACATAATTTTGGATAATAGTTATGAATTTCTGGCGCGTTCCGTTTGATGCAAATGATATTGAAGTTTCCAGGGGTATTGTATATATCCTTGATGACAGATGCAAAGGATGCGGGTATTGCATCGAATACTGTCCAAAACAAATGCTTGAATTTTCACCTAAATTCAATAAAAAAGGGTACCATCCCCCTGTTGCTAAAAATCCGGACGACTGTGTGAATTGTCATTATTGCGAAATCATCTGCCCCGAATTTGCAATCTATTCAGCCGAAGCCAAACCGTCAGAATAAATAAGCAGTAACCATATAAATATTAAACGAGGATAAATGAAACCAGCTGTACTTACAGGTGCACATTATATTACAGGCGATGAAGCCTGCGCAGAAGGAGCGCTTGCTGCCGGTTGTAGATTTTTCGGCGCTTATCCTATTACACCTGCTACTGAAGTTGCCGAACGTATATCCGAA
This sequence comes from Pseudomonadota bacterium, assembly GCA_043825875.1. Lineage (GTDB taxonomy): Bacteria > Desulfobacterota > Desulfobacteria > Desulfobacterales > RPRI01 > RPRI01. The sequence continues at coordinate 58,521 of JBDRRF010000051.1, forward strand.
AGGCTTCCTGAGGTTGGTGGAACTTTCATTCAGATGGAAGACGAAATTGCCGCTATGGCATCCATTCTCGGAGCTTCATGTGCAGGAGTTAAAAGCATGACTGCAACATCGGGCCCTGGATTCAGCCTGATGATGGAAAACATAGGCCTTGGAATTGTAACGGAAACACCTTGTGTAGTGGTTAACGTGCAACGCGCCGGTCCTTCTACCGGACTTCCTACAATGGGGGCGCAGGCGGACATGATGCAGGCAAAATGGGGATCGCATGGAGATTATGAAATCATTGCACTTGCCCCATCTTCTCCCCAAGACATTTTTTACCAAACAATCACAGCCTTTAATCTGAGCGAAACATTCAGATTGCCTGTACTTATAATGACAGATGAAATCGTGGGTCACATGAGTGAAAAAGTAATCATACCCAATGCTAAAGATATAGATATAGTATCCAGGGCTGTTCCAAAAGGCAGGAAAGATAACTTCAAGCCTTTCAAACCTGCTCCACCGTATGGAATTGCTCCAATGCCTGCGGCAGGAGACGGGTATAAGGTACATTTCACAGGACTTACCCATGATGAAAAAGGTTACCCTGTCATGACTGTAGAAGCACAGGCAATAATGATGGATCATCTTATGAACAAGATCCGCAATAACCTTGATAAAATAATTATGACTGAAAGATATAGGTTAGATGATGCGGATATTGCGATCGTATCATATGGCGTATCAACACGTACAAGCCTTGCTGCAGTAGACGAAGCACGAAAAATGGGAATCAAGGTCGGGTTGTTGCGGCTTATTACCGTATGGCCGTTTCCGGAAGACCAAGTGCGGCAACTTGCCAATCAGGTAAAAGGTTTTGTAACTGTGGAACTCAACCTTGGCCAAATACACTACGAAGTCCAGCGATGCGCAGGATATAAAGTGCCGAGTTATTTGGTCGGCCACCCCGGCGGCTCTGTCATATCGCCAGATGAAGTAATAAAGGTATTAAAGGAGGCATTTTAATTATGCCTGAAACATCCAGAAAAACTTCAAAATCACCGGTACATCCGTTAGACGATCTATTACGAACCGATCGCATTCCTCATATTTGGTGTTCGGGCTGTGGTACCGGAACCGCATTTTCTTCAACCCTTACAGCTATAAAAGCAAGCGGGCTTGAACTTGACAATGTTGTAATGGTATCCGGAATCGGTTGTTCGGGAAGGGCTGCGGGGTACGTCAATCTTGATTCTTATCATACTACACATGGGAGAGCCATCCCGTTTGCAACCGGAATGAAACTTGCCAATCCAAAACTTAATGTAATCGTATTTTCTGGCGATGGTGATCTTTTTGCTATAGGCGGAAACCATTTTATTCATGCCGCCAGACGAAATATGGATATAACCGTTATTTGTGTAAATAATTTAAATTACGGAATGACGGGTGGCCAGGTAGCTGCAACAACCCCGTTTCATGCCAAAACATCGACAACAACGGTAGGAAACCCCGAAGCGCCCTTTAATCTGCCTCTTCTGGCATATGCATCAGGAGCGACATATATAGCCAGATGGACAATACTTCATACTAGGGATCTGACAAATTCCATAATTGAAGCCCTTAACAAAAAGGGGTTCTCGTTTATAGAAGTTTTATCTCCGTGCCCGGTAAATTACGGCCGGCGCAACAAGGAAAAATCTCTTGATACTTTAAAGCTATATAAGAAAGGCATCATCAAGAATAATTCCAATCCTGCCGATACGGATATTGATTTTGAGAAAGGGATTATTTTAGGTAAATTCGTTGATATCGATAAAGCTACCTGTATCGAAAATTATGACAATACATGCAGGCTAATATAAAATTTCAAATTTGAAATCTCAAATTAAACGAGTGAATTTCATGGCTGATACAAAACAAATTAATGCTACAACCACGGAAGTTATCATAACGGGATTCGGCGGCCAGGGCATCATACTTGCCGGTCGTATCATCGGTAAGGCGGCCGCCCTCGGCGATGGCAAAGAAAGCACACTCGTGCAGTCTTATGGGCCTGAATCCAGAGGAGGAGCATGCAGTGCGCAGGTTGTTATCTCCGATCGTTCCATTCATTATCCTTATATAAGGCAACCGGATATTCTTGTATGCATGTCTCAATCGGGATATGAAAAATATATCGATCACATGAAAGATAATACTCTCCTTTTGGTTGACGAAGATCTTGTGCATCCGGAAAAATCAAATAATGATCCTTTTCCAATACCTGCCACAAGAATGGCTGAAGAACTTGGCCGGAAAATGATGGCAAATATCATTATGACCGGTTTTTTCACAGCCATTACCCAGAAAATATCTCTTAAAGCAGCCGAAGATACTGTTGCCGAATCGGTTCCCAAAGGAACGGAAGAAGCAAACATTAAAGCATTCAAAAAAGGTTATGATTTCGGCCTCGCCCTTCTCAAGGGCCGTGAGAAAAAGGCCGCTGGTAAAATAGGAGCAATTGCATGAAACGCGCTAAAGACCGTCTTCACCGGGTTATGATTATAGGAGCCACTCCTGCCGGAATTACAGCAGCAAACAAACTCGGCGAACTTGGCATTCCTGTAACTCTGGTAGATTCGGAATCAGATATAGATAGCAAACTAAACAATGAAAAATGGCGCTTAAATTCCGGTGTGCCCTTAAATTATGCACATCGTCCCGGACTTGTAAGAATTTTCAGAAATCCGAATATTCAATGCATCTTACCTGCCGACATTAAATTTATAAAACACAGCCCTCAGGGTTTTATGGTACGCCTTGAAAGGCATCGCACCTTTATAGATCCTGACAAATGCACACTATGCGGGCAATGTGTAGAAGTATGTCCTGTTGAAATCCCTGCTGACAGCGCACAGGAAAAACAAAGCACAAAAAAAGCGGTTCATATCAACAGCCGCCACAGCCTTCCCGGCATGCCGGTAATTGATAAACGAAAAAGGCCACTATGTCAGGAAAACTGCCCGCTTGGAGTAAATGTCCAGGGATATATCGCACTTACAAAAGCCGGAAAATTTAATGAAGCACTTGAACTGATAAGAAGAGATAATGTTCTTCCGGCTGTCTGCGGCCGCATATGCACTCATCCGTGCGAAGCCGCATGCCGCAGAGGAGAACTGGACGGGCCTGTTGCCATAAGGGATATAAAGCGGTTTGTCACAGATTACCAAACCCCGAAATATGTAAAAACAGGTACGGTAAATGCAGAAAAAAAGACAGAAAAAATTGCTGTGATAGGCTCCGGTCCCTCAGGACTTGCGGCTGCGGCCGAGCTCGCACGTATGGGTTATCCGGTTACTGTTTTTGAGCAAGAAAAAATGGCGGGAGGCCTTCTTCGCTACGGCTTAGGTGCTCACCGGCTACCAAGAGATATCCTCGATAAAGAAATTGAATATATCGAAAATCTGGGAGTACATTTCAAAACAGATCATCTTATTAATATGGATTCCGATATTGATAAGATGAAAAACGATTTTCAATCAATTATTATCACTACCGGAGCATGGTCAGACAGACGGCTTGGAGTACCGGGCGAGGGTTTTGAAGGAATTGAGGGTTGCCTGTCTTTTCTTGTAAAATTTTATAGAAATGAAGCTCAAAAAATTAACGGGAAAATAGCTGTTATCGGCGACGGCAATGCGGCATTTGATCTTGCAAGAACACTGAAAAGAATTAATCCTGATGTTACAATCCTGTCATGGTTTGCAAAAGAACTCATCCCTGCAGAACCCGAAGAAGTAAAAGCAGCTATAGATGAAGGCATTATAATAAAAGACAGCACTCAAACTATCGAGTTTTTAGGTCAAAATGGCACACTGGATAAGCTTTTATGCGTACCCACAGAACCCGGAGAGCCGGATGAAAACAATATAGCCTGGCCTGTAAGAATAAAAGACAGCACCCCTTTTGAATTAAAATTTGATAAAGTCTTTGTCGCTATAGGCCAAAAAGGATCATATAAAAATACCGGCAATAACCACGAGATTACGGCTAAATCCAATGGAACCATAGAAACGGATTATGCTTTCAGAACAAATCTTTCCGGGGTATATGCGGCAGGAGACACCGTGTCCGGCCCCAGTTCCGTTGTTTCTGCAATGGCAACCGGCAGACAGGTGGCACAAGCAGTGCATAAAGATATATGCAAAGCCCCCGGTGCAGCGGAAAGCATGCCTTCTGCCTTGCAACGGCCTGATAACAGGGATTTTGATGACATACCAAAATCATTAGCCTTTTGTGCACGCTCTGCCATGCCTGAACAGCAACCTGCCGAACGTATAAAATCTTTTACGGAGGTTGCCCTTGGTTTAGATGAATCACAGATTTCTTATGAAACTCAAAGATGTCTACAATGCGGAATATGTTCGGAATGCCTCCAATGCCAAAGTGTTTGCAGTGCAATCGGCGCAATAAACCATTCGCAGACACACGAAGAAATTATCGAGCACACCGGAGTAGTTATAATCGCAGATCCGGATATACACGCACAGGTAAAAGGCGATGACGTAATACGCGCATACGGTCCTAAAGCAGCAAAGCAGGACGTGCAGGACATGATTGTACGCGGATATGCTTCAGCTGCTCAGGCAATGGTCCTTCTCCGCAAGAACTCACGCACTCCAAGAGGACATGGAATATCTTTTCTTGCGCCGGACCAGGGACTTTCTCCTGTTATTCGCATAGGTGTTTTTGCATGCAAATGCAATAATTCCATGGGGTGGCTCAATGATATGGACTCGTATATCAAAAGTTTGAAATCTCAATCGGATATTGTTCATGCCGAAACAATAAATTCGGCATGTATTCCAGACGGCTCTTCCCATATTCTTAAAACTATACGTGACCTAGGCATTACACGTGTTGTCCTTGCTTCATGCGTATGCTGCCCTTTAAACTTTATTTGCAGCGCATGTACTGACCAGAAAAGCAGACTAAAGGAAGCCCTGTTTGCAGCAACAGGAGTGAGCCGTTCAATGGTGGAAACCTGTAACTTAAGAGGAGAAGTACTTCGCCTCGTAAATGATCATCCCAAAGCGGCTACTAATAAATTCATAGGGCTTATAAACCGTTCCATAGACCGTGCAAAGCAATTAAAAGCGCTTCCAGCCCTTGCAAGAAATTGCAATATGTCAACCGCCGTTATAGGAGAATCAGAGTCAGCTTTAACCAGTGCAATGACACTTGCGCAAACAGGATTCGATGTTTTTTTATTCGGATCATTCGAGCACCCGCCGGTTCATCCAAATATTCATATCTTTCAGGGAGCAACGCTAACAGGCTTAAGCGGGACAATCGGCGAATTTCAGCTTACAATACAAACACAGGATTTTGAGCAGACTATACATGCAGGCGCAGTAATACTCGGAGAAAAATCGCGTAAAAAGATTCAGTATATTCAACAGAAAGGGCTTGCCGGAATCAGCATAAAATCGGGAAGACAGAAAAAAGACATTTTGGGAATCCCCTTTCTTTACCCCGGCGCAACAGCAATTCCGGGTCTGTTTCTTGCGGAAACACCGGGCATCAATGTTTCAAAGCGTAAAAAAGGCTATGCAGCAGCCATCCAGGCGGCGGCAGTAATGCCAAGAGGTCCCAGGCAAAACAAGGGTTATACAATAGAAATAGATAAAGAGATTTGCAGGGGTTGTGGAAACTGTATGAATGTCTGCCCATATCAGGCAATCAGACTTAATGTAAGCGATAATAACGGATGGCATGCTACCGTGGATGAAGCATTGTGCAAAGGCTGCGGAAGCTGCATATCGGTATGCCCGTCTTCAGCAGCAGACAGCCCGTACCGTAATGAGACTTTTTTGGAACAGGCGCTTAAAGAGTTATTGGCGTAAAATATCGGACTGATAATAAAATGGATAACTTTAAAATAATACTTTTTTTATGTAACTGGGGTCCTCATGTGGCATTTCAGGATCTACAGGATAAAAGGGCGGATATCCCGGCGGAAATTAAAATGGTCAGGATTCCATGCATCGGAAGAATTAGCAAATCACTGCTATTTAAACCTTTTGAAATGGGAGCAGACGGCGTATTGCTGATAGGATGCAGCCCAGGTTCCTGCAGGTACGGAAGTGGAACGGACATAGCCTTACGAAACACGGAAGATACAAGACAAATCCTTGAGCTTATAGGTTTGAATAAACAACGTCTTCAGTTAAATACATTTTTACCTGACGAACCTGAGGAATTGCTGCAATTTCTTAAAAATTTCTGTGAAGAAATCAAAGCTATAGGCCCCAGCCCGGTAACTTCCGATAAAGAAGATTTCAAAACGGATCATGCCTCCCTTGCCGAAATTATTTCAGCTCATGATATTTACGCCTGTCAGGATTGCGGGAAATGCACATCCTCCTGCCCGCTTACATTATCGGGAAAACCTTTTTCTCCGCGTGCTATTGCGAGCTCAATCATTGCAGGAAATATCGAATCCGAATCCGTACGGGAAGGGGTCTGGTCATGTCTTACTTGCGGCCTTTGTTACGACAGATGCCCATCGGCAGTCAATTTCCCTGATTTCATTAAAGACCTTCGCATATTTTTAAAACATAAAGATATAAAGGGACATGAATCACACGGCGGTTTTTTTCAATCTTTGATGCGCACAATGACTTCACCGGCAGTAAATACCAAAAGATGGGAAAATCTGCCGGAAGATATCCGGATTGACCCCAAAAGTACTACTCTGTTTTTTGGCGGTTGTGCCCCTTATTTTGATAAGTTTTTCAAAAACAGTCTTGGCGTCAATGTCTCAAATATCAATATGGACAGCATTCGTCTTTTGAATTTCTTTGATATAATACCTTCAGTATTGCCAAACGAGAGATGCTGCGGCCATGATCTTTTATGGACAGGAGATATAGATAATTTCAAATCCCTCGGCAAGTTAAATGTTGACGCTATTAAGAATCTCGGCATTGAACAAGTAATAACAAGTTGCCCTGAATGCTACCGCACTTTATCTTATGACTATCCCCAAAATGGAATTGATATACCATTTGAAGTCACGCATATTTATGATTTTCTCGAAACGGAAATCAGCAAAGGAGCCGTTGATTTCAAGGAAACTGGCAAAAAAATAACATTTCAGGATTCATGCCGTTTAAGCAGGTTTGCAGATCATGCGGATCTTCCCAGAAAACTTTTACAACGTCTTAAGCCTGATGTATTTACTGAAATGCATGAAACGGGAACTGCCGCCATATGCTGCGGCAATACCGGCTGGACAGGCTGTGATTCGCACAGTAAAGCTCTTCAGGTAAAAAGGCTGAGGCAGGCCAGGGCAACCGGAAGCAACCTGCTTATAACATCATGTCCTAAATGCCAGATTCACCTCAAATGTGCAATGCAAGATCCTTTTTGCGGTGATGAACTGAGCATGGATGCCATGGATCTGACCAACATTATCGCCAAAACTATATACTGGAAATAATATTTGCACTGCCGGATACATATAGGAAATATAAAAGTAATAAGATTTAAATATAAGGATTTAAGATGAAAGCACAAACTCTTTCAGATCAATCATTGGCCCAAAAGCCTTCGGCTCGTATAGGAGTTTATATCTGCCAGTGCGGTTTAAATATCGCACAAACCGTTGATTGCAAACAGGTAGCACAATCCGCCGCAGAGCTTGAAAATGTTATTGTGTCAAAAGATCTGGGTTATGCATGCTCAGAGCCCGGCCAGCATGAAATCATAAAAGATATTATCGAGTACGGCCTTGATCGTATAGTAATCGGTTCTTGCTCACCAAGACTTCATGAGCCTACGTTTCGCCAGATGATGCATGATGCGGGGCTGAATCCCTTTCTACTGGAAATGGCCAATCTCCGGGAGCAGTGCAGCTGGGTTCATATGAAAGAACCTGATGCGGCTACAAATAAAGCAACAGATCTTGTAAACATGTCTGTTTCCCGCGTCCGCGGACTTTTTCCTTTGTATGAAGAAACATTGCCTCTTACAAAGCGCACCCTGATTATAGGAGGAGGCATCGCCGGTATTCAGGCAGCGCTTGATCTGGCCGATAATGGATACGATGTTGTGCTTGTTGAAAAAAAGCCGTCTATCGGCGGCACAATGGCTCAACTTGACAAGACGTTTCCCACAATGGACTGTTCCATCTGAATCCTCGGTCCCAAGATGACGGATGCCGGTCGGCATCCACGCATAAAACTTCTTACCATGAGTGAAGTTGTCAATGTTAAAGGCTATGTCGGAAACTTTGATGTAAAAATCTTAAAACGCGCCCGCTATGTAGATGAAAAAGAATGCACAGCCTGCGGGGATTGCGTAAAAGTCTGCCCGGTAGTACGCCCGGATGAATTCAATATGGGCTTGTCTTCACGAAAAGCTATCTATTCTCCTTTTCCACAGGCAGTTCCTTCAGCGTATGCAATTAATGTCAATGAATGCCTGGGCCATAATCCTGCGGTTTGTTCCAAATGTGTTGATGCATGCGAAAAGAAATGTATTAATTTTCATATGTCGGATGAGGAACTTACCGAAAGTGTGGGCTCCATTATTGTCGCTACAGGGCTTGAACCATATGATCCCACAGAACTTGACGAATACGGATACACACGGTTTGAAAACGTAGTCACCAGTCTTGAGCTTGAACGCATAATAAATGCAGGCGGCCCTGCCAAGGGAGAGCTTATAAGCCCCAAAAACCAAAAACGCCCAAAATCCATAGGATTCATTCAGTGTGTGGGATCACGTTCCGCACGAAAAGGAAACAGCTATTGTTCAAATATCTGCTGCATGAATACTATTAAAAGCACACTGGCAATTAAAGAACATTATCCTGATATTGATATAAAAGTATTTTACATTGATATCCGCGCTTTCGGGAAAGGATTTGAAGATTTATATATAAGAAGCCGAAGGCTTGGTGTTCAGTACCTAAGAGGTCTGCCAGGCACTGTTGAAGAACGCCCCGATGGCGGCTTACATGTTGCTGTGGAAAATACGGCAAGCGGAAAACTGGAATTTCATGATCTGGATATGCTTGTGCTGGCATTAGGCATACAGCCCGCCAAGGGCACTCAAAAAATTCAGGAAATGCTCGGCCTTCAGTTATCACCCGATGGTTTTTTCCTGGAAGCACACCCCAAGCTTTTGCCGGTAGATGCCGCCACACGCGGAGTTTTTTATGCCGGATGCGCCGAATCTCCTAAAGACATAAAGGAATCCGTAACCCAGGCTTCCGCCGCTGCAGCACGGGCAATACGCCTTATGCATAAAGGCACCATAACCACGGAACCGATAACATCCGAGATAATAGAAGAACATTGCAAAGCCTGCGGAAAATGCGCACAAGTATGCCCCTATAATGCCATTACTGTCGATGTAAAGAAAAAGACCCCGGCAGTTGTAAATTCAGCGGCCTGCGCCGGGTGCGGCACATGTGCGGCTGAATGTGCTTTCGGGGCAATCATTATGAACCATTTCACCGATGAGCAGATTACAAGCCAAATCGATGTAATGCTTGATCTAAAACCTCAAGAAAAAATTCTTACTTTCGCCTGCAACTGGTGTTCTTATGCAGGTGCGGACTACGCAGGAGTTTCGCGACTTCAGTATCCGCCCAACAGCCGGCTTATTCGCACAATGTGTTCGGGAAGAGTTGATGAGAAATTTATATGGAGGGGATTTGAAAAAGGAGCGCCAATTATATTGGTAAGCGGATGCCATATAGGAGACTGTCACTATATAGACGCTAATCACTGGACAGTTAAACGGGTTGAAAAAGTCCACAAGAAAATGGAAAAACTCGGCATAAGAAAAGAACGCCTTCAGCTTGAATGGATCAGCGCTGCAGAAGGCATTCGCTTTGCCAATGTTATGAAAAAAATGGAAACACTAAGACGCAGTGTTTCTCAGGAAGAAATTGAAAAAACCATAGATATATTAAAGAATAAAAACAAGGATGATTAACCGTTAATGGTTATTAGGTTCAGGGTTCAGGGTTCAGGGTTCAGGGTTCAAGGTTCAAGGTTCAAGGTTCAGGGTTCAAGGTTCAGGGTTCACGGTTCAAAGTTCACGGTTCAGGGTTCAGGGTTCAAGGTTCAAGGTTCAGGGTTCAGGGTTCACGGTTCAAAGTTCACGGTTCAAGGTTGGTTGTGTTAAGCCTTTCACAGCTTCTTAACCGTGGACCGGTATGTTCATGATTAATATTTGCGCCAACTACATAGAAGAAGAATCTAATTTTTTTTGATGATTTTTAGGTCTTTGCCGTCAGCTTTCGCAAACACAAATGAAAGGCTCCCACCTAATGCCATCATTATATAAACAGCTGCTACGCTTATCAGTATATTAAAAACAATTAAACTTATCAGATTAAAATTATATCTGAAAGGTGTTAAGAAAGTAATAACAATAACAATAGAAATTATTATACTAAGTGTTACGGCAACTTTATTTAGATGCTTCCATCTGTTATATTCTATCAAACATCCTGAGATACAAAATGCAATTACCCCAAGAAGAATATTAAAAATCAGAAGCACAGGTCTTGACGGATTCGGACCAAAAATAAATGGCACAGCCAAAAAACCAATGATAGCTATTACTATAAACATGATGGTATCCCTGACAACGGCAGCCCATCCTTTCAATTTTAAGATATAAAACGGCATTTATAACCTTTCATAGTGTTATTCTAAGGGTTCGGGGATTCGAGGATTCAAGGCTTCAAGTGTTCAAGTGTTTATTTTCCAATGATTTTATCAGAGCTTTTGAGCATTCCACTTGAACCCTTGACCCCTCGACCCTTGAACCCTTTTGTCTTACTACCTCGAATACAAAGCTGTCAGCGTTGCTTTTGCCAGGGCATGTTGGTTTAAATAAAATCCTACCATTGCTCCTGAAGCATTGGCATCAAGCGGCAGTTTTTCAATATCCAATGCAAATACTGTAAATATATATCTATGCGGTTTATCGCCGGCAGGAGGGCATGCGCCACCATATCCGGGCTTGCCGTAATCTGTAATACTTTGTATGCTGCCGGCAGGAGCCAAATTTAATGCCGGATCTCCGGCATTTTCCTTAAGATTATCAACTGCCACAGGTATATTAAAAATCACCCAGTGCCACCAGCCGCTTCCTGTAGGGGCATCAGGATCATATACTGTTACTGCAAAACTTTTTGTATCAGCCGGAGCGCCTGCCCAACTTAAAGCCGGTGATTGATTTTTTCCCGTACAGCCAAAACCCAAAAAGACCTGATCTATGGTAAGATTTTTACCGGACTCAAGCTGAGGGCTGCTTAACATAAAATCCTGAGCAAAAGAAATACTTGCAATCATTACAGCAAATATAAAAGTTAAAATAAGTTTTTTTACCATTTCCTTTGTCCTTTCCAAAGTATTAACATTAAAAAGGGGGCAAGGATTCAAGGGGTCGAGGGGTCAAGATATTGTTTTTAAGGGGTATTGGTATTAACCGCCGAATACTTAAATCATGCTATATGCTTGGATCATATATCAGCATTTCACTTGAACCCTGGAACCCTGGGACCCTTGAACCCTCAAGTAGTATCGGCCTCAGCCGGTACCACTTGATTTAATTTTTCCAACAGGTGCAAGATATATGGCAAATTCATCCGTTCCGTCAACACCTAAAAGGCTATCTAATTCTTCCTGATCATAAGCTCCTATGGCGCAGGTTCCTGCATTTATGGCTTCACAGGCAAGATAAAGATTCTGGCAAACATGACCGGCATCCAACAAAATAACCCTGTGAGCCGCCAGGTAGTATCTCCACTCCATTCGGTATGGTATGGTAGTCCATACAAATGTAACAGCCCCCCTTGATACATAATTTTGCCCGAAGCAGGCATGGGTGAGTTGTTGTTCCATATATTCCATTTCGTCAAGAAACAAAAGTTCGTTTTCAACAGGCAGATAACGATAAAGTCCTTTTTTCACACCATCAACATGCATTATAAAAAGATATGTCTCGAAACTATGGCGCGCTCCGGCAGAAGGTACTGTACGAAATGAAGGGTTCGAGCCGTCGGATTTTCTTATCCCCTGTGTAGCCCAAAGCAAAAAAGACAGTTCTTCAATACTCAATTCTTCCAAAGAATAATTCCGCCTGCTTTTCCTGGCAGATATCGCAGAAACCAGTTCTTTCTTTTTTATCTTCTCCGGCCATTGGTCAAAAGCTTTTAATGGAATGCGGACGGAAGCGGGATTAAAAGGCTTTTCCACAGGCGGGGCAGGTATTCCCTGACTCTGATCCGTATTTCTAAAATTAATAGACTTTCTTATAGTGTCTTTTAAAAAATATCTATACTGTTCTATTGAATTCATATGAATATATCCATCAAATCAGCTTTTGATTACACATTTCCATCCGCTTTTGGCTGGTTTATGCGGTTTAAAAGATGCCCCTTCTATTGAAAGCAACTTTGATTTAGTATCAAGTCCTCCGTAAGCTGAGAATCCTCCAAGCTTTCCGCCCGCAGCCAGAACCCTATGACAGGGAATGATCAGTATGATTGGATTTTTCCCAAGTGCCTGCCCTACGGCACGGGAGGCAGAAGGACATTTTAAGGCCTTTGCAAGTTCGCCATATGTTGCCGTTTTTCCTGCCGGAATTTTTCTGGCAGCTCCAAATACCTTTTGCGCAAAGGAACTTGCTATCGGAAATTCAACGACAACATCCCGAAAATCCTGCAATTCACCATCAAGATGACTGCACACTTTTCTGATAATTTTGGTAATTGCAAGAGGAGGCAAACTTGATTTGCGCGCACAGGATTTTTCCACTATTTTACATTCCGTTAACTTTCTTGTTGCTTCAGGAAGATGAAGGCAAGTAACAGCAGGAATACTTGAAGGATCATCATCTTCAACCCAGGAAATTCCGCAAGGGCCAAGCGATGTATCAAAAATACTATATGCTGACAGCTTCATTGGGATACCTCCTAACGTTGATTAAATATGACCGTTGTATATTTTCATAAACCAAGAAAATATAATATTAGCTCTCAATACCTTTTCTTGCCTGAATTCCATGCTGATAGTAATGCTTGATTTCAACCATCTCCGTTACCAGATCAGCTTCGGCTATAACACGCGGATCGGCTCTCCTTCCTGTGATTACAAGCTCAACATCAACAGGTTTTTCATGAATAAATTTCAAAAGATCATCAACGGAAAAAAGCTTGAAATAGGTAGCGATATTGGCCTCATCAAGTATAATCAGGTTATAAATGCCGCCTGTCATGATATTATGAACTTCTTTCAGCCCTTCACGGGCAAGCCTTATATCTTCTTCAGTGGGCGCTTGCTTGATAAAACAGTCACGCCCATACTGTTTTAGCACTATATCATCAGAAATAGTTTTCAGCGAACTTAATTCGCTATAATCCATTCCTTTTACAAATTGAGCGATGTATACCTTGAGGCCCGCACCGGCCGCCCGAAGCGCCAAACCAATGGCTGCTGTTGTTTTTCCCTTGCCGTCTCCAGTATATACCTGAACATATCCCTTCATATTAATGCCTCATTTTTTCATTATATTTGCCCCGGCAAACAAAAATTATATAAAATCCACTTTGTTTTCCGGCTGTTTCATGGCATATTATTTTGATGCTTGAGCCACTTTCAAAACGTTTCAGTTTGGTCAAACTCAAGGCGGGCGAAAATTTCAACCACAGGAATACATTGAGTATTTCGAGGATTGAAATTTGAGCCCAACGCAGAGATCGGCCAAAATGGGGCGTTTTGAAACTGGCTTGATTGATTTAATATATCATAAATATTGATAGATGTAACTATTTTCATCATCCGTTGATATCAGGTCTTACCAAAAAGGCTGAGCATTTATACCGGATTTAACACAAATGAATAATTAAAGGAGCAAACATTTGGAAATCACAAAAGATATCAATTTATACATCTTGGGTGCAGGCAAAGTGGGCATGAGTATTGTTCAGGCATTTGCACAAAAAGGTTTTAAGGTTACAGCTATTGATATATCGGAAAACAATCTGAAAGACGGTTTGGACAAAATACAAAATAACCTGGATCATTTGATCGGCAAAGGTAAATTTGAAAAGGATCAAAAAGAACTTATTCTGGGAAGAATAAAACAAAGCACAAACTTTGATGATCTTTCAAATGCCGATGTAGTAATAGAAGCTGTGTTTGAAGATATTGATCTTAAGAAAAAACTTTTTAAACAAATTGATAACTGTGTCATTTCCAAAGAAGCGCTTTTACTTACAAACACATCTTCACTTTCTATATCAGCTATTGCATCAGCAACAAAAAGGCCAGGGTTTGTTGCCGGAATGCATTTTTTCAACCCTGTGCCTGTAATGAAACTGGTTGAAATCGTAAGAGGTGTCGAAACGTTAGATGATACCGTAAAAAATATTCAAGAGCTTGCCAAGCTTTTAAATAAAACAACAATTATTTCAAAAGACAGCCCCGGTTTTATTGTTAACAGGCTGCTTAATGCACTGTTTGTAGAGGCATGCAGAATTGTAGAAGAAGGAGTTGGCACACCGCGCGATATTGATACCGGCTTAAAACTTGGGCTGGGCCATCCCAACGGGCCTTTTGAGTTAATTGATAATCTCGATGCTATCCCTTTAATAATAGAGGTATGTGAACATATGTCGCAAGAACTGGGGCCCCGCTTTAAACCGCCTGTTTGGATAAAAAATTATGAAAAGGCGGGAAGAACAGGTAAGAGCAGTGGAAAAGGGATATATGAGTACTAGGCAGCTTGTAATCGTAAAGCGAATATCTTAAGTTTTTTACGGTTCATATTTTGTACGAATTCCTTCTTTTGAGAAATACCTATGTAGAGGCCGGGTAACAAATGTACCTCTTTCATTGGGATATTAGTAAAATTTAATTTGCATAATAATACCTTACGATTGCCATACCTAATGCAAAAAGGTAACCGTAAAAAAACGAATCAATTCTTATTAAATCTTGCCCTCGTTTTTTTCTAAGTGCTCCTATCACTGACATAGAAATGCCAGCTAAAATGGGAGTAAAAACCAGACTCATTATTCTAAAGGATTTCTGGTGAATCAAAGAATGCCGGAACAAAAACAAGCTTAGCCCGCCAATTATTGCACCCCATAGAAGATAACCAATTGCAGCTAAGAAAGGATTCCGCTGCTTATTCCTGTTGAATGATTCAACAAGGCCACGAAAACCGAACTCAAATAGCCCTTCGCCTAATATTTGCAATAATACTTCACCAAATGTTCCAACAAGGATTTCAAAAAGAACAGGAACAAATTCTACAATGCATTGTATGACTATTTCGAAAATAATTTCCATTAATATTTAGGTGCTTTGCTTACGTGCATCGTTTTCGACCAGCGGGTTAGATTCCAACACCATCATGATCTTACGTCGTACCAACCATGCGGACCACCTGCCACATGGCCGAGGGTTTCAGATCGAGGATCTGAGAAACTTCAACGCAATTGGCGTAGCCACATTGCTCACAAACTGATGGGTTAACCACATCTCTACAGCATTGAAAGATTTTGTCTTTTGTGCCAAGTTCAATTTGAGGAATGGGCCGCTTCCAATCATTATTTCTCAAAGCTTTGTAGGCGGCTCGCGAAAGGACTATGGGATACCCCTCCTTCTTGAGTTGCCATATGTTATCCAGGAGGTTTTTCCTTTCTTCTATCGAGATCCCGTGCATCTCCACAATTTCAGGCCAATGAGTCAAGAGATTGAATGAAATCCCTTTAAATAGTTTTGTATCAGTTACTTCTTTAATAAATCGTTGTAAGTGTTGAACATTGGCTTTGCTAAACGTAATTGATGCAAAAATATTCTTGGTTACAGCATTTCTGACATTATTTAGCACAAGATCATATGAATCATTTCTAATCTGATCGTGTATATCTTTTGGGCCGTCAACAGTAACTATATAATTGCAGTTCTTGATTGATAATGGTTTCGTTCCATTCGTGAAAATAAAAACTTCAAGAAATCCTGCGTCACGGGCAATACGAACAAGCTCCTCGAGATTATGGCCACCATCTTCCCAAATCATAGGCTCTCCGCCCGTGAAATAGAGTGAGCGGTGACCACGGTGATAGGCATCAAGTATTGTTTTATTCGCCTGCTCAAAAGAAAAGTGATAACGGCCAGAGTTCTTGCTTTCACAATAGAAGCAGTTCAAATTACATTTATCCGTTATGACCATGCCAAAAAGATAAGGTAATTTTTGTCGGAGGATAAATGTTTTAAAGCCGTACCCTAACCAACTGGCAATTTTGCTGACCATTAAAGAAACACCTCCAAAGGCCAAGGTTCACGTCGGCAAGAACCCCAAAGCTTATTAATGTAATTGAGGCTGTATTCATTCTGAAGGCGATGAATCCAATATGCACCTGATTCTGTGACGTAATAACCGCCATTCTTTTTTCCTATCATGCCCGCCAGTTCAAGAGGTCTTAATACATTTAAAAAAACCGAATCAAGCGTGAAAGCATTTCCAAAGTGCTCCTGGAAATCGTCATATAGTATCTTCAATTCATAAACCCTCCAGTATAACCAATATGCCATTTCGACGCGCCTTTCAACCGGCATGGAAAGTACTATTGGTCTTTTATCTGGCAACGATAGCGCATATGCTCGAACATCGAATGTATTCACGTAAAAATCAGTTCCAGTCATGGATGCGGCACTTGCTCCAAAGCCGACATAATGGTGCCGGGTTATTGAGCTGAATTTCTTTTTTGCCGGTTTCAGCCAACTCCATACAGCACATCGGTCATAACCTGACTGATAAGCATGGGACTGTGTAAGATCGAGCATAGATCGAATTGCATGGCTATCGGGCCGCTTGACTTGTCGTATCCGTAGCGATTGCCCCAGGTCTGAATAGGGGAAAGAGAAAAGTGGATAAGTACTGATCTGATCAACACCTTCTGCGATAACCGCCCTAAGATCTTTTTCCCAATCTTTGAGTGTTTGCCCAGGCAGGGCAAACATTAAGTCTGCATTGACCGAATCAAAGCCGATTTCTACTGCTCTTTTAAGTGAGTCGAGTGCTGTTTTACCATCGTGATTTCTGCCTATATTTTTCAAGATATGATCAGAGGTCGATTCAACGCCTACCGACAACATAGTAATGCCGATATCTTTCAGAGATTTAAGACACTCTGTTTCCATATTGCCGGGGTGCAGTTCAATGCAGATATCACACGATAAAGAAAAAGCGTTTTTAAGATGGTCCAAAATTCGGAGCAGCCCGTCAAGATTGACTGTTGGCGTACCTCCACCGATATATAAAGAAACAAATTCACAATTGTTCAAAGACTGTCTGTATATTTCAATTTCAGCATGTACCGCCTGTTCATACTGTTCAAACAATGACTCATCGTATTCAACCCGGTTGTAAGGACAAAAAGAGCAGAGGTTCTTGCAAAATGGTACGTGCAGATAAAGTCCTGCTCGTTTGAGATTATCAGGCATTGCCGGCATAATAGAGCGCATGTGGAAACGATTCCATTGTCCGGTCACGATTTTTTGAAGTAGAGGTTTCCAGATGAACTTAGCAGGTAGCATATTAACTTTCTATTCTCAACAAGGTTAAATTCAAGCGGGAAAGCAACAAAATGTTGCGAACTTAAAACCGCAATTTCCCAACTTTCAAGTACAGCTGTTGGTTAAGCGAAGATACATAGAGGTTACTCAAAAATCATTTCCTTTTCGCCGTTTAATTTCCGGAAAAATGCCCACGTTGTTTTACCTTTAAGCCATGCTATCCATACCGATGTTTCATTATTTAGCTGATAAACGTCGTAAGCAATACCCGACCCTGCGTGACGAGTTGGCTTTCCAACAAGCAAAAAGACTTCTTGCGTGGACATTCCTTTTTTCAATTTCTTAAATACTGATGCATCAATAGAGCATGGCTTGCCTGAAACGAGCTCAGAACTATTTTCGTCATAAGGTTGAGAATGCCAACAAAGAACAAAGATGCAGATTGCAAAAATTATTACTAATTTCATTTTGAGGTCACTTAAAGCTGGAGCTAAGACGCGGAAAATATGTCAGCATTTTTCTTGTCGCTTCTCCAGCAACTTTGATTAGTATGATTACCATACTTAGTGTTTATGCATCTTTTAAGAAATTTTTTATTGATAGATACAAATATATAATCCCAAAAGATATTGACCCTAACCCGATTAAAACGTGGTATTTGCCAAGATCAACAACATCACGCATAAAGCTATAATATAACCTGTCTGTATAAGTAGAAAGTCCAAAAACTATTAATGCTAAACCAATGCATATAGTGATAATGAGATCGTACCAATTATTAGAATATTTATTTCGGCTAAGTGACATATGGAATCAATATATTATTTTGCGGGGTTCGATGAATTCAGCAGATCGAACCCTGAGTGAAAATAACATGATTATTTAATATTTGGTTTGTAATGCATTTGAACATGAGGCACCCCGGTACTCTTTGATAGAAATTCACCGCCACTACTTGTGAAGCCTTGTTTCTCGTAAAACTTTGTTGCCGTTGTGCGAGCATTAAGAATAATCTTTTTGCATCCAAGTTTTTCAGATAGTGCTACTAACTGTTTTAGTATCACTGTTCCGTAGCCTTTTCTTTGTTCTACATATAATAATATAGTGAATAGTACTTTTTCAATACCGCAAAAGTCTATGATTATCAATATATATTCTTAGAAGGTTATGGCAATTGTCATAAATCTATTCCGTTTGTTCGAAATGACAAATACGTAACCAAATTTATGAAGCTATGTACTAAGGTGGTGCTAAAAATTAGCAGTAAAAAAGGGGTCTACTGTGGTTGGGTTTTTAAAATAGGCTGATGGGCTCAATCCAGTGAAATGTTTAAAATCCATAATCATATGCGCCTGATCATAATAACCGGAGTCCAGTGCTGTTTCCAGCCAGGAACCTTCAGGGTTTTGAATTTTTCTTGAAAGGGCATTTTTAAATCTAAGATTCCGGCACAGCTGCTTTGGAGACAGACCAACTCTTTCTTTAAACTTTCGCTCCAGGTGGCGGCAGCTGACACCGACTGTTTTTGCAAGGTAATCTATAGTTATAAATCCTTTGTACAATTCAATAGCCTGAATAGCCGCAGAAACACTATCATCTTTCCGGTTGTTTTTCTTTAGTTGATGCAAAAAAAAGCGATCAAGATATTCAACCCGATCTTTCGATGTCAGACATGTATTGAAAAAACATTCCACCATACTTGCGCCTTTTGCGTCCCACAATTCTTGTGTATCTGCAAGGCAATTGGTCAGTTCATGGGCGGGATAAGGGAAAAATGGGTATGCGCCACCGGGACGAAAGCACACTCCGAAGAATTCAATCCGGCCTTTTGCCCGCATCTTCATAGGCTTTGTCAACGGCCCGGAAATCGAAACGCTTTCAACTGTTTTCCCTGTTGAATCTCCCATAGCGATCTCGATCGGATCTCCCAGATTGAAAGAAAGTTCTATTCCTTCAGTCAAAAATTGTTGGGAAGCATCCGATTGGGAAACATCCTGGGATGAACCACATGGAACCCTTAGCAACCAATAATAGCGGATGAATGTATCAAGGGCTTTATGAGGTTTGAAAATATCAAAATGCATACTGCTGTTCTTTTCCCTTTTTTTAAAAATATTTGGCTGCGATCATGAAGATTTTTGGGTATTTTTCCACATAGTCTTATTTCCCATATTTAACCAGATTGAGCAAATGAATTTGGGCTCGTGTTTGAATAAGAAATATGAATCAAGATTTTTGTTTAATGCTTCATCAATATTATTGTATTCCCGGGGCTTTCCGGCAACCGATTCCGAATACAAAAGCATATCATTTGTTCTATCCCAATCGATTTGCCACGTTACTCCTGCCGGTTTAAAAAATGTCTCATAAGTCCTACGATCCAGTGTCGGATCTATGGATACCCAGTGACCGTCTATCAGTACATTAGAAAAGCAATGGTAAAACGGATCTGAAAAGAAAACATATAACGGCCCCACGGATGGCTTTGTAAAAGAATTCCGAAGCGGATTTCCCATAAACTTTGATCGAACTTTTGCAGCCCTTAACAGGGATATCATCAAAAGATTTTTATTATAGCAAGCACCGTATCCTTTTAAAAGAGTTTCAGATGCCTTAACCTGCCAGTGGTCTCCTCCAAAAATAATTGTGTCTCTGACAAAAAGAAAAACTTTTTCGATTAGATCGTGTATATCGGTTGAATCACGAAGGAATTTATTTGAAAGCTCTGCAATGGCCGGGTGCGAATAATCACAATATGTCGTTTCGGCAAGATTATCATTTAGGATTTCATTTCTTTGCAAAATTTCAGTTTTGTTGATATTTTCAGTATTTTCCAACAACATGACTTCACCTCCTTGTTCAATTGCATAGGCGGGTTTATGAAAAACTATCTTATGTGATAATTTAGCATACAACACCGGCAATATAGAGGAATGTATAACGGTTGTATTGGAAAAATGCGACAAATACGTATTTCAAGTATTTCTTATAGAAACTTTACTATATTTATCTATAACTCTACCCGTTAAATCTGAGGTATCAGCAACACGTATTGGATAAATACACTTCAATCTTAAGGAAGCTTTGGGAGCTTATTCAGAGCCTTCACAAATCTTTCCCGGTTAAACGGTTTTTGCTTTTTGAGGACATCAAAAATCTCTGAAGCAACAACACTTCCAATAAGTTTCTTTGCATCTTCTTCAGAATACCCTTCGGATACCAAACGATCAAAAGTTTGCCGTGTCTCAGGCGGTTCATTAGCTTTAAGCTGATTATCCACAACCTCTAAAATTACTGATTGCAAATGAGGATTTTTTTTCATATTTTCTCCTTTCGTCCAATTCCAGGTTAATCGCGCTCTTCAGCCACAACATCCGATGTATTTGGGGTTAGTACCCCTTTTGTTTCTGGCGTAATATCATCCAGAAAAAAATGAGACCACCAACCGTAATAGCAATATCGGCAATGTTGAATATGCCTGTGCGAACAGGACCTATGCCAACATTTAAGAAATCTACTACCAAACCGCCACGAGTCACACGGTCAAATAGGTTGCCAACTCCACCTGCTAAAAGAAGTGTAACACCCAACAACAAGGATGAATGCTGCTGTTTAGATAAAAAAACATAAATCAACACAATGAGCAATAAACAACTAACACCAATTGTGAAAACACCCACCCGCCAAGCCTCCGGCAAGGAAGATCCCATGCTCAGGAATACACCACGATTATAAACGAGTTGCAACCTTACTGTGTCACATAGATATGACAATGGTTTATCTACTGGCAGATCTGACACGGCTATTGATTTTGTAACTTGATCACAGCCGACACAGGAAACTAATACTACAATAATCAAAATGGCTCGTTTTACTATGCTCATAAAATGTATCTTGCTCCGAAGCACTAATGTCTTTTCATTCAGGCAAATGCCCGCAATCCCTCCACCCCAGTACTTGTATTCCTTTGTGCTGATAGGATTCATCTCCAGCGAAAATCAACGCGGGTGCGCCGGCTTTGTCTCCGGCCAGGGCGCACCATTTATGAAGTCCGGCAAAGGCTTCATTTGTCAGGGTGCGGCCCGACTTGATCTCAACCGGGATCAGCCGGGTTCCCTGCTCAACAAGGAGATCAACCTCGTTGCCGTTGCTGTCCCGCCAGAATGAAAAAACCGGCTTTTCACCTTGGTTCAATTTTGATTTGATCAGCTCCGATATGATAAATGTCTCAAAAATACTGCCCCGCAAAGGATGGGTTATCATTTGCTCGGTTGTCCGGATTCCCAGAAGCCAGGATACCAGGCCCACATCATAGAAATACAGTTTGGGCATCTTTACCATTCGCTTGTTAAAACTGACATGATGGGGGCGTAGAAGAAAGACTAAATAACTGGCTTCCAGAACAGATATCCATGATTTTGCAGTATTGTGTGTGATACCGCATTCAGTTGCCAGGGAAGACAGATTCAGCAACTGTCCCGTCCTGCCCGCACATAGCCTGACAAAACGCTGGAACGTTTCCAGATCCTGAATTTTGAGCATTTGCCTGACATCCCGTTCCACATAGGCCGTTACATAAGCGCTGTACCAGGCCGCGGGCGCCAATCCGCGATCATAGATCGGTGGATAGCAGCCGGTTAGCATCATGGCATCTATGTCATTTGGTAACTTTTTCGCAAGGGCCAGTTCCGGCACGGAAAAGGGAAGTAATTCCACAAAAGCGGTTCGTCCTGCAAGAGATTGCGTAATACCGGACATCAAACCGAACTGCTGTGACCCTGTCAATATAAACAGACCCATTCGGCGATCCTTATCCACCAGGGTTTGAAGATAAGACAAAATTTCCGGACACCGCTGCACTTCATCCAGAACTGCGCCGTCAGGAAACCGTGCGAGAAAAGAACGGGGGTCTTCATTAGCGGCCTGCCGCAGATCCGGCTCTTCCAGGGACGCATATGGATGATTTCCAAAAACCGCCCTGGCAAGGGTTGTCTTGCCCGACTGACGTGGTCCTGTCAGGGTAACAATGGGAAATCCACCCAGCAGGTTTTCAATTGTTTCTTTTACATTTCGATGGATCATGGCAATAGGGTAACAGAATTTTATGTAAATTGTCAATTACTTTTACAGATTGCATGGAAAATACGTTTAGGTTAAGGTTCACGATTAAATCACCCGGAGCGGTGTATTGATTTTGTTATGTGATTTATTCATGTCAGAAAAGTTGAGCATGCCAGGCTTCGCGAGGTTATGGGTAGTGTTCTTCGCATTATATCTTTAATACTCATAATATCCTCCTCGTCTTGACTACTTTGATTATCATCCAATTTCCATCAGGTTTCTGTTTATGTATCTCCAACCATATTGTGGTTTCATCCTCTCTGGGAGCTTCTTTTTCTATTACCAATTCATCGTTGCCACAGCCGTCAAAATCTAACATACCGTATGTTTCCATATACCCCGCCACTAAATCCCCTTCTTCATAATTTGTTGTCACGATATGCATGTTATCTTTTGTTGCACTAAATATTATATGAAAATGATAAGAAGTTTCGGCGCCTTTAAACCCATACTGATATTCACCTATGTACAACTCATGGTTTTGATAAGATATTTTATCGAGAATCCATAAATTTTCTTTGAATAATTCCATTTCTCGAATTTTATATTTTGCAAATCCTTTTCTATTTATAAGCAACGGTAATAGTTTTTCTTTGGCCAGCTTTGCTATTTTATCTACTTCTTCCTGCGGTATTGCAGTGTAAACGTTTTTCTTTACTTCTTTATATTCTTCCGGTACAGCCAGACACTTTGTTGCGCTTGCCAATAGGCGGGGGTACATAATTTCTGGCCAATAATATGCCGGGCCTTCTTTGATGTTCTTTGTGAAATATGCTTCATCGCAAACAAATGTAGCGTTTTCTTTGTCAAAAGTTATAGCTTTTTTAAATCTTAAATTATATTTTATCCCTATAACTTCCCCACCTAAAATTATTATATTTTTTTTATTACCTCCGGATAACGTGTTTAATTTTGATATCCCAAATTTTTTTACGAAATCTTTAGAACTGTAAATATTTTTATTGTACACGACAAAATATTTCATAAATCCAACTCTATCACTTCCATCTTTTAGCCGCCCTATTAACGAAGCATACATATATATCCCGTCAGGAAGTTTTATTTTTACATTTTCAGCTGCTGATAATGGTATTGTAAATAATACAGACACGGCAAACAGGCCAATTACCAAATATTTTTTTATCATATCAATACCCTCTGGAAATATAACAAGTTATTGAACAGTTTCTGTTCAATTCCGATGATGCCTGTTCCGGTTCCCCTTCTGACGAGGTTTGATACAATTATCAGAAAAAATACCGGAACGATTTACGCTATCGTATATAAATAAAAAGAGTAGAAACGGAGAAGATTTATAGCTTCGTTGGAATAACACTTTTTATCTATCGCATTCGACATTTACTGTTTCAGGATTACATTCACCATTATAACTCCAGCAATCTATACGCCCTTCCGTACACAACCAATCGGTTAAGATTAATTTCTTACCATCAGATACACTGACTATAAAACCATCAGCAGTATTTTTAATTATAACCGGATAAGGAAGCAGTCTATCGTACATCGGTTTATAGTTTTCTTTTAATAGGTCTTTATACTCCTTTTCCTGTATGAATTCAGGCCGATCTTTGTAGTACTTAACCATAAGATAATCATTGGCTGTCAGAACAGCAGTGCCTACGGGCTGATACTTTTCGTCATAATTTAATTGCATACTGCTGCATGAACATATGAAGAGACTCAATAAAATAAATATTATGATTTTTGGATATCTTTTCATTTCAACTCCAGTATGTTCTTATTTCGGTATCCTGATCAATACCGGTGTCAAGATTCCAGTTTGGAATAATATTGGCGATATTTTCTGTTGAAAAAAGTGAACGCTCTATTTTTGACCAGACAGTTACCAGGTTTTTTACAGCATGATCAAATCCTTGTTCACGAAATGAGCCTGTCTGTCCATTTGGCAGTTGAACGCTTGTATAATATTTTTTTACCAGTTCAGGCGAATTCTTTTTGATATCGCTGTGTGTGCGATAAACATAATCCAAGCCGAAATGTCGAAATGCTTTTGCAATCGCATTTCCACCTTCGGCTGTGTCTATTTCTTTTACATAAGAATCAATAATTTTCTTTGCAGGAAAACTACCTGCCATTGGACAATTTACTTCTGCATGTGCAGCCCAAAAAAAAGCCACTTTTTCAAATGAGGGATGCTTGATACATGCTTTTAAAACATCCGAATATTCGGCAGCATACAATTCAAGATTCATAACATCTTTTAAGATCATCACATCCTGAATCATTTCACATTGCCTATGATTGTTACGTGTATCTTTATCAGTATATGGCCCGACAATACTTTCGACAATAGGATGAATTGTGGCATCTGCTACAAGATGACCGACAAAACCCAATAGCCAGGCCATTTGATAATTCCATATTTTCCCTTTTGTCTTTGCTGCACTCAATGAATGAAGAGCATTTTTTACAATTCCGTTTGTCTTATGATAGTGTATTATATCAGCCCAGGCAAAACCTCCCATAGCAAGATGCGCCAGGTAAGGTATATCCGGGCTCACGCTGCCTAATGTTAGAAAATTTTTATTTTCGCGAAGTATTTTCCCAAACTTTTGATCAACGGCAAATGATTTGATAGCACTTGCCACAATCGCCATATGAGTATATGCGCCAGCCATATTAACCTCTTCTTCTTATTTTCTAAACGAATAGCATTTATTCTTCATCTTCTTCATCATAGTCCGGATATTGCGGTGGAGATTCACCAAACGACTTAATCACCTTAAGATGTTTTTTCTTCGAATTCGTTTCATCAATATTTTGAACTCGAATTCGATGCCACCAATCATCCCCAAAATCGAAGAGGTAGTGAAAGACATCATTTTCATTCAACCCAATATCGCCAATTCGGGTCTTTGCTGCAGATTTCCTCTGTTTCCCGAAACCCATTATATCCTCAACATTCTGCGGATGAGTTATTTCGGGAGCATTATATATGCTTCTCATATTCTTTGTATCGTTTCCGGTGATAAAAAAGGAATAAAGATGATGATCGTATCTATCGAATGCCCGGAAAATCGCAGCATGAAAATCATCAAAAGTGCAATTATCAGATGCCTCAATTATTCGATATAACTTTGGTATGCCCATGATAGAAATTCTGAACTGGTATTTTTTCATTTTATTACCCCTAACAAGCCTGATCTTAAATACCGGTTTTAAACAAAATCCGTTTTTTGAATAACCTTTTTTACCCTAATATCTATTTAAAATCAAATAATTATTGTTAATAACTTATATATAATATACTTGTTATCAGTGACAAAATGTATTAAATATAGATAATTTCAGAGTTCAGCTTTCGAATTAAAAGGAGATCTTTATGCCAAAAGGATTTAAGATTGCCATTAATATGGGCGGAGGAGACGCACCGGGTCTCAACGCTGTTTTAGAAGCCGTGGTTCGCTCAGCCGCTAACAGAAACTGGGAAGTATACGGAATCAAGAACAGTTATGAAGGACTTATCGACACAAATGAAATCATATCCTTAACACCTGACAAGGTGTGGCATATTTCAAGCATTGGAGGAGCTTTTCTGGGAACCACAAACAAAGCCAATCCTTTTAACATGCCTGTTGCCAATGCAGCAGGCGAAATCGAATACAGAGATGTTTCCGACAAAGTTGTGGAAAACTTCAAACGCCTGCGGCTGGACTGTCTCATTGCTGTTGGCGGTGATGGAAGCCTTGAGATTGCATACAAACTGTTTAAAAAAGGGATTCCTGTAATCGGTGTACCAAAGACCATAGACAATGATCTGGTAAATACAAATATAACTTTCGGTTTCGATACGGCTGTAAGCACTGCCACAGAAGCAATTGACCGTTTGCATTCAACCGCCAAATCCCATGACCGTGTTATGGTTGTTGAAGTTATGGGAAGAAACGCCGGATGGATTGCTTTAAACAGCGGCATTTCAGGTTCGGCTGATGTTATTTTAATCCCTGAAATTCCATTTGATATAGACAAGGTATGCGATCATATTATGGGAAGAGAACTGCATGGTCAACGCTATGCCATAGTCGTTGTAGCTGAAGGAGCCGTTCCTGTGGGAGGTAAAACAACTAACAAAGGTAAAGGCGAAGCCGGGCGCCAGGATGTTATACTAGGCGGTATAGGCGAGCGTGTTGCAAAAGAAATCGCGGAAAAAACTGCCAAAGACAGCCGTTTCATGGTACTGGGACATCTCCAGAGAGGAGGATCGCCTACCACATTTGACAGACTTCTTGCACTTCGCTTCGGGGCCGGGGCATTAAGACTTGTTGAAGAGAAAAAATTCGGCTCAATGATAGCATTGGAATCGCCAAACATCAAAGCGATCCCTCTTAAAGACATTATCGGCAAAATTAAACGGGTTCCGCTTGATGGTGATACTATCCTGACAGCCAGAGAAATAGGGATTTGCGTTGGAGACTGAAAAGCACTCAGCACTTGAAATTATATTCCGTTCTCTTAAACATAAAAATTTTCGTCTTTTTTTCGCAGGACAAAGCTTCTCACTTATCGGCACATGGATACAACGAATAGCAATATCCTGGCTGGTGTATAAACTCACAAATTCCGTATTCTTATTGGGCGTGGTCGGCTTTTGTGACCAGATTTCCACATTTTTACTATCCCCTCTTGCCGGGGTTTTGACAGACCGGTGGAATCGCTATCATATTTTAATAGCCACTCAGTTTCTGGCGGCATTACAAGCTTTAATCCTGGTGTATATTTATTTCTACGGGAATATTAACATCTGGCACATCATCATCTTAAGCATATTTCTTGGTTCTATCAATGCTTTCGACATTCCTGCCCGGCATTCGCTTCTTTTGGAAATGATAGAAAAAAAAGAAGACCTTGGAAATGCAATCGCCTTAAATTCTTCCATGTTTAACGCAGCACGGCTGTTGGGACCATCAATTGCGGGCATATTAATTGCCACAACAGGCGAAGGCATATGTTTTATCATAAATGCATTGAGCTATATTGTAATTGTAACTTCATTATTGAAAATGAACATTGCCCCAAGGATAATAAACAAGAAAACCACACATGTTTTTACAGAGTTAAAAGAAGGCTTTTCTTATGCTTTTAGTTTCAGACCACTAAAAAATATTATACTTCTTTTCGCCCTGGTAGGTTTAATGGGAATGCCTTATTCAGTTCTTCTGCCGGCTTTCGCTAAAGAAATACTTCATGGCAGTTCCGATACATACGGATTTCTCATGGGAGCTTCAGGTTTAGGGGCTTTAATGGGGGCACTTTATCTTGCATCCAAAAACAGCATCCGGGGGCTTTGGAAAATTATTCCTTCTTCTACAAGCATTTTCGGTATTGGTTTGATTTTATTTTCTTTTTCACGTTCCTTTTTGCTTTCAATGGCATTAATGGTTTTAATAGGATTTGGCATGATGCTGCAAATGGCCTCAAGCAACACTATTTTACAAACTATAGTTGAAGATGATAAACGTGGCCGGGTTCTTAGTATTTATATAATGGCGCTTATGGGCACAGTTCCTTTCGGGAGCCTTTTAGCCGGTGGGACAGCAAAGTATTTAGGTGTGCCGTTTACTTTGTCAATTGGGGGAATAACATGTGTTTTAGGTGCTCTCATCTTTGCAAAAAAACTTCCCGAACTAAGAGAAACAGTCCATAAGTTCGCAAACTTATAGGCTATCAAGCTCCTAATTTTACAAGGAGCCCTTGACCATATATTTTTAATGATGTATCAATATGTTATATTAATTATTCAGCAAACCATCAAATTTCAATCAGGAGAAAAAATGAAAAGAAATTATTTATTTGTTTTAATGGGACTTATACTTCTTCTCTCACTCACGGGCTGCGGATACAACAAAATGCAGGCCAATGAGGAGCGGGTCTTTGCAGCATGGGGGGATGTTGAAGCAAGTTATCAGCGCCGTCTTGACCTGATACCCAATCTTGTCGAAGTAGTAAAAGGCTATGCAAAACATGAGGCCTCTACATTAACTGCTGTTACCGAAGCAAGGGCTAAAGTTGGCTCGATGCAGCTTTCAAAAGATATGATTAATGATCCTGAAGCATTGGGAAAATTTCAGCAGGCTCAGGGCCAGCTTTCAGGTGCCCTTTCGCGACTTATGGTTGTAGTTGAAAGATATCCTGATTTGAAGGCAAACCAAAATTTTATGGATTTGCAGAATCAGCTTGAAGGAACCGAAAACAGGATAAATGTTGCAAGAGTAAGGTATAACAAGGCTGTGCAGGATTTCAATACCAGCATCAGAATTTTCCCCAACTCACTCACAAACTCTCTTATGCTTCATCTTAAACGCAAAGAACCTTTTAAAGCAGATGAAGCAGCAAAAAGCGCACCCAAAGTTAATTTTTCAATGCAATAAAAAAGGAAGTAATACATGAAATACTGGTTGGTTGCACTTCTATTAATAATTATTCCATATCAAGCCGAAGCGCTTGATGTTCCGCAACTGAAAGGGAGAGTGAATGACTATGCCGCCATACTCTCTCCTCAAACAATCCAGGTACTGGATGCAAAACTATCAGCGCTTGAACAAAGCGATTCAACACAGGTAGTGGTGCTTACAATTCCGTCTCTTGAAGGAGAAAGTCTGGAAGAATTTTCCATAAAAGTTGCCGAAACCTGGAAAATAGGTCAGAAAAATCTGGATAACGGCGCTATTCTTCTTGTTTCAAAAAATGACCGCAAACTAAGAATTGAAGTGGGACAAGGGCTTGAAGGAAAACTTACGGATCTTATGTCCGGCAGGATTATACGCAATGAGATTATTCCCAGATTTAAACAAGGTGATTTTAATGGCGGAATTTTAGCCGGTGCAAATGCCATTGTGTCTGTAGTTAAAGGCGAATATGTCGCATCAAGATCGAAAACCGGTAAGGAGCAAGGCAAAACACCAATATTTGCGCTACTTATTTTTCTGTTTGTTATAACTGCGGCTTTATCAAATATTTCAAAAGTCCTTGGCGGTGTAACTGGCGCTATACTTCTTCCTGTAGTATCTCTTATTTCATTTGGCGGGTTATCCATGTTATTGCTTGGCCTTCTTGCAATAGGCGGATTTGGTTTCGGTCTTTTTTCAGGAGCTGTTTCAGGTGGAACCGGAAGACATCATCCGGGAGGTTTTATAGGCGGCGGTTTCGGAGGAGGCGGCTTTGGAGGTGGAGGTTTCGGAGGCGGTGGCTTTGGAGGTGGTGGCTTTGGAGGTGGTGGCGGAGGTTTTGGCGGAGGCGGATCATCAGGAGGCTGGTAAAAGGAAATAATTATGACAACTAAAGCATCAGAATTTTTCACACCGGAAGATAAACAGTGTATCTCAAACAGCATTATGGAAGCTGAAACTAATACTTCCGGTGAAATAGCAATAATGGTTCTGGACTCAAGCGATTCATACAAAGAAGCCGAAATGTTGGGGGCTTTTGTTCTTTCAAGCTTTTCTGCGCTTATTTTGGAAATTATTAAATCATATTATATTGCAATAAAAGCTGCCGACTGGAGCTATAATTTGTCAGGCTTTTCAGCTCATTTTTTAGCGGAAGCTTTTGGACATACCAGCATCTGGACTTATATCCCTATATTATTTATCCTGTATTTTCCCGTAAAATTCATATTTTCAAAAACCCCAAAAATGAAAATACCTTTTTTATCAGGTAAAAGAATTGAAGAGGCGGTAAAAGAACGGGCTGTAAGAGCATTTTATGAAAAAGGATTATATAAAACACGGGATGAAACCGGAATTCTTATTTTCATTTCAATATTGGAACACCGGGTATGGATTTTAGGAGATAAAGGGATAAATGAAAAAATAGCGCCAGAATTCTGGAGCAAAATAGCAAAAAAGCTTTCGGAAGGAATAAAGAAAAAAGAACAGGGAAAAGCTACATGCCATGCCATAGAAGAATGCGGCAAGGAATTAGCAAAGTATTTTCCGATCAAACATGATGATACGAATGAGCTTAGTAATGAGGTGATGCTTTAAAGATCATATTAAACTATTGCTTCTGATTGGCTATTCTGGATGGCATTTTGAGCAGCGTGAACAAGAAAGGAAGATCTTGACATGCCGCGCTTTTTAGCTGCGGCATCAATTTTTTTAAGAATCATTTCAGGAACAGTAATATTTACCCTCACGGTTCTGGTTTTGGTATCAGGGATCTCAACCACCAAATAAGCCACAGCATCAACAAAATCCGTATCAGCCATAATTTCTTCAAGCTTTGAAGGAGCCAGGCCGGGGGACGCTGCCTGCTCGATTTTACTTCCTGGGTTCTTTTTGCTCCGCTGTGTTTTGCCGTTTAGTATGCCTGTCTCCTGAGGCATTAGCATTCCGTTGATGGCCCTGTTTATGGCCTCGTCCGATGGTAGGTTTAACCGGGTAGTATACAATTGGCCTGTTTTCAATTTCTTTAATTTTTTCAGAAAGCTCTGCTATTTTTTTCTCTAATTTCTCTTTTTCGTCCTTTTGTTTTTCCTCTTCAACCCTTCTGATTTTTTTCTGTTCGATCTCAAGCTTATGTTGGCGAACCTGATTCTTGGCGTCTTCTACCAGAGCTGTGTAACCAGGGCGGATTTTTTCGGATTCGGGGGAACTTGGTATGGCTTTGGTTTTATCGTATTTTATACCATCATGTGGTTTTTGGTTACCAAAATGTTTGACGCCTTTATCATCTGTCCATGAGTAGACATTTTCATCCGCAAACACCTGATAGACACACAATATAATTAAAACAAATATTATTGTTATTTTTTTCATTTTATCCCCTCCATCATTTTCAAATATATAATACATTTTTCTTTTCTGCACAAGTTCATGCGAAAAGACTGTGCCACAATTAGAAAAAATGCCATTCCGAACGTATGTGAGGAATCTTAAAATGCTGAATTTACATAAACCAAGATTTCTCGCTTCGCTTCGAAATGACATAAATATGAATTACGATACAGTCTCTAAGGCAGAGCACGAAGTGACACGTAGTGAAGCATAAGCGCTAACAATTTCATTGCTGGATACCGGATCAAGTCCGGTATGACGGCTTGTGGTGTTTGTACAAAACCCTTAATTCCAAATGCGGTTACCCTGCCCTATCCCTTTGTTCTTGTTGACTTTTGCTGTTGTTACTGTTATTTAAAATAAATCTATCATGTTATCATCACAACTTTGTGTTTTACGAAAATACTTTAAACTTTAAACAAACGAGCCACTTTCAAAACGTTTCAGTTTGGTCAAGGTCAAGGCGGGTTAAAATTTTAACCGCAGGAATACATAGAGTATTTCGAGGATTAAAATTTTAACCCAACGCAGAGATCGGCCATAATGGGACGTTTTGAAAGTGGCTCATAGAGATATATTTTTATGCCAGCCGAGTGTACTTCAAAGCCAAATAACTTTTCCGTTTCAATAGAGTCAGGTCTGGATCAATACTGCAAGGCAACCCATCCAATCCGTTATGGAAATTATATAAGGATTCGAACACAAGATTATGAATATATTTTTGATTTAAACGGAAAGGTAAAAATAATCAGCGGGAAGCAACATAGCAATTGGTCTCGTGAAGACTGGCTGAAACGCACAAAAGGAAATGACTGGGTATTTTATACTGCTGGTATGGGCTACAGCAATGCTTATGCATATGAAGGCGAATACTATACAGTATGCCCCGATTATAATTCCAACTCGATTTTCGACTACAAGCCATTTGAAAGCCAATATGTCATAGATGCTCTTGACTCCCTTCAATTCTTTGTACGTAATTTAAAGGATATTATCGATGAACCGGCTTTTTCGGAAAATAAAATACTGCTTAAAAAAATAATTAATAACAATTCCGGCTTGTCCGAACCCGATATTCACAGCATCATTAAAAGCTCTATATCTGTGCTTCCGCCTGACACCCGGCATTCGGATTACGATGTGATCCCTGTGATTATCGCAGATGGATGCATATACAACTGTGATTTTTGTTCGGTCAAATCCAATGAAAAAATCAATATACGAAGCGAAGCGGATATCGCCCGGCAGATAAATGAATTAAGAGCGTTTTACGGCGAAGATATTATCAACTATAATTCAGTATTTCTCGGCAATCATGATGCTTTGGTTGCCAAGGAAAGTATTATGGCATTTGCAATAAACGAATCTTATAAACTCATAAAAAACACCGTGATGCTCGATAATTATCTTTATTTATTCGGCAGCATCTTTTCATTACTTAATGCTGATGAAAAGATTTTCAGCATACTGGATGACTCCCAGTTTCACACTTATATCAATATCGGCTTTGAATCGTTTGACCAAACAACACTTGATTTAATCGGCAAACCCGTAAAAGCTGATGATTCGAAAAAAGCTTTTTTGCGTATGATTGAAATCAACAGAAAATACAGCAGTATTGAAATTACCGGAAATTTGATTATAGGTTCACAACTACCCGAGTCTCATTTAATTTCCATGCAAGACTTTATAAATAAAAACATTATTGACCGTCCTGCCAAAGGCTGTCTTTATCTTTCTCCATTGTTAGGTGAATATAATAATAACGAGATCAAGAGAAAGTTTCACACAATCAAATATAGCATTCAAATGCCGGTGTATATTTACCTCATTCAAAGATTATAGAAATCATACCCATACAATGGAACAAAAACGCTCATCAATATACAAGCCGGCAGTTCATCAATTATACTTATAGGCTTAATGGGTTACAAACCATCTTATCCAATTGCGCCAATAACATCATAAGCTCCGGCCAGAGCTTCATCCAGTTTTTCCGGAATACTTCCTCCGGCCTGGGCCATATCGGGTCTTCCTCCGCCCCCGCCGCCTACTATCGGTGAAACCTGTTTTACTATGTTTCCGGCATGATATTTTTTTACAAGATCTTTGGTAACAACAACTATAAGAAATACTTTTGAGTCTGCTGCGCTTCCCAGAACTACTATACCGGATTTTATTTTATCCCTGAATTTATCTGCCAAGTCCCTTAAAGCAGCAGGATTTTCTGCGGATACTTTTTTCACAAGAACACTTACCCCGTTGATTGATTTAATTTCACTATCAATTTCATCAGTTGCATGGGAAGCTATTTTTGCTTTCGTTTTTTCAAGTTCCTTTTCATAGGCTTTTTGCTGGGATAGCATTTTTTCTACTTTTTGTGGCAATGCTTCAGGCTTTTCTTTAACAATACGGGCTGTTTCATTCAAAGTCCTAATGCTGTGCTGAACATAAGTTAAAGCGGCTTCGCCGGTTAAGGCTTCAATACGCCTTACTCCTGATGCAACGCTTGATTCAGCTATAATTTTAAAAAGACCAATATTCCCGGTTTTATCAGTATGTGTTCCGCCGCAAAGCTCCTTGCTAAATTCTCCAAGAGAAATTACCCTTACAACATCACCGTATTTTTCTTCGAACAGAGCGGTAGCTCCTGTTTTAAAGGCTTTTTCCGCATCCATCTCTTCTATGCAAGTCAGTGCGTTTTCCCTGATTCTTTCATTTACAAGCATTTCTATTTTATCAAGCGTATCAGAATCAACCTGTGAAAAATGGGTAAAATCAAAACGAAGTCTTTCGGAAGATACAAATGATCCGGCCTGTTTTACATGATCACCTAAAATCTGTTTTAAAATACTATGCAGTATATGTGTTGCAGTATGATTAAGCGCTGTAGCATTTCGCCTATTATTATCAACGGTCAGAGTAACGGTTTGGCCTTTTGAAACGCTGCCTGAAAGTATTTTACCTTTATGAATGATTATTCCCGCGGGGTCTTTTATGGTATCTGCAACTTCAATCTCAAGATTATTTGAGGTTATTAAGCCAGAGTCTCCGGCCTGGCCGCCCGATTCACCATAAAAAGGAGTTTCTTCGGTAACAATTTCTATGTTTTTGCCGGAAACAGCTTCAGATATTTCCTTTCCATCTTCAACTATTAAAAGAACTTTGGAATCACATGTTTGCTTATCATAGCCAACAAACTTAGGGATAAGCCGGTTTGCCGAAAGATTTTTATATGCTTGTGTTATCCCGGTAAAACTTGCAACCGATCTTGACTTTTCCTTCTGGCTATTCATGGCCGCATTAAAACCATCCATATCAAGAAAAAGTTTTTCATCCCTTACAACATCTCTAACTACATCTTTTACAATATCAGGTGGAAAACCATAGGTATCATAAAGCTTGAATATGATATCTCCGGAAATAGTATTTAAACCCTTGGCTTTGATTTCCGAAAGTGTATCATTTAAAAGTCTTAATCCATTATCAAGTGTTTCCGAAAACCTTGCTTCTTCATTTTTTATAATGTTTGCAATAAATGCCTCTGCTCCACCAAACTCAGAATAGGCCTCTTTCATATTTTCAATAACAACATTAGAAGTATCATGCAAAAAAGGTTTTACCAGGCCTATGTTACGCCCGTAGCGTATAGCCCTTCTCATTATCCTTCGAAGTACATATCCTCTTCCCTCATTAGAAGGAAGAACTCCGTCGCAAATAAGAAAAGCCGTGGCCCGGCTGTGATCGGCAATAACCTTCATAGCAACATCCGACGCAGAAGAACTTCCGAACTTTTTTTGTGATAATTCTTCGGTTTTCTTTATGATAGGAAGAATAAGATCCGTGTCATAGTTTGTAGGAACATTTTGCACTACTGCTGCAATTCGTTCAAGCCCCATTCCCGTATCAATACTGGGTTTGGGCAAAGGAGTCATTTTTCCGGAAGCATCCCTTTCATACTGCATGAAAACAAGATTCCATATTTCAAGATAACGATCACATTCACAACCTACTCTGCAATCAGGCTTCCCGCAGCTATATTTTTCCCCCCTGTCAATAAGTATTTCAGAACATGGACCGCAGGGACCGGTATCTCCCATTGACCAGAAATTGTCTTTATCATCCAATCTTACAATTTTATCTTCCGAAACACCGATATTCTTATGCCAGATATTATATGCTTCATCATCATCAAGGTAAACAGAAACCCACAGTTTTTCTGCCGGGAGATTATAGCCGTTTATAAGAAGATCCCAGGCTAATTCAATAGCCTTTTCTTTAAAATAATCACCAAAGGAAAAATTTCCCAGCATTTCAAAGAAAGTATGATGTCTTGCCGTATAACCTACATTTTCAAGATCATTATGCTTTCCGCCGGCACGCACACATTTCTGGGAACTTGCCGCCTTTACGTAGCCTCTTTTCTCTTCTCCAAGAAAAGTCCGTTTAAATGGAACCATTCCTGCATTTGTAAATAGTAAAGTAGGATCTTCCACCGGAACAAGTGATGAACTTCTTACTATCTGATGATCATGCTTTTTGAAAAACTCCAGAAATTGTCTGCGAATATCGCTGCCTGTCATTAATAACTCCATATAAATACTTACTCTTCCACCTTTACTTCTTCTTTTGCCGGCACAATACCGGCAGCCTCTCTTACCTTTGCATGCATATTGTTAAAAATATCCGGGTTTTCATTTAAGAATTTTTTTACATTTTCACGGCCCTGCCCTATTCTTTCACCATTATATGAGTACCATGCACCGCTTTTGTCAACTACTCCCAAATCCACACCAATATCAATGATATCGCCTGTTTTAGATATCCCTTCGTTATACATGATATCAAATTCGGCTTCCCGAAAAGGCGGAGCCATCTTGTTTTTGACAACACGAACTCTCGTCCTGTTTCCCATAACCTCCTGCCCGTCTTTGATAGATGCAGTTCGACGTATATCAAGCCTTACGGAAGAATAGAATTTAAGGGCATTTCCTCCTGTGGTTGTTTCAGGATTTCCGAATACAACGCCTATCTTCATCCTTATCTGATTGATAAAAACAACGGAAGTCATTGTCTTGCCGATTATTCCGGTCAGCTTTCTCAATGCCTGGGACATGAGTCTTGCCTGAAGCCCCATATGGGAGTCACCCATATCGCCTTCAATTTCAGCTCTGGGGACTAAAGCTGCAACCGAATCGATTACAATAATATCTATAGCTCCGCTTCTTACCAGCATATCCGCAATTTCAAGGCCCTGCTCACCTGTATCAGGTTGGGCTATGAGAAGCTCATCGCAGTTGACTCCTATTACTTTTGCGTAAGCAGTATCAAGGGCATGTTCGGCATCAATATATGCGGCCACCCCTCCTTGCTTTTGGGCCTCGGCAACACAACTTAAAGCAAGAGTCGTCTTGCCCGATGATTCCGGACCGAATACTTCTATAACTCTTCCTCTCGGAAGCCCGCCCACACCAAGCGCTCTATCAAGTGAAAGAGAACCTGTGGGTATTACAGGAATATTAACAACAGGTCTGCTGCCTAGCTTCATGACCGACCCTTTTCCAAACTGGCGTTCAATCTGCCCTATTGCAGCATCAATCGCTTTTTCCTTATCCATTGCATTGCTTGCATTGCTCATAATTTTCCCCTTTCAACCAAAGGCACATTTAAAAGTTCGGTATATACAGCCCCTTCTGGCTTAAGATTGCTATTAAACAGAATAATCTCTTTAGCTGTAAAAACTTCCGGATCAAAGTTTTGATATTTTCTTATTGCTTCAATTAACTTCCCGTTGTTAACTTTACCTTTAAAGCGCCCCATTGTCAGATGCGCTTGAAACGGCCTTTCTTCTATTTTAAAACCAAATTCCTCTAATCTTTTTTCAAGAGTATTGTGCAAACTTAATAATAGCGGTATTTCGCCTGAGATACCGGCCCAAATTACTCTTGGACGAGTAATTGACGGAAATACACCGATTCCTTTTACAGAAAGATTTATATGAGAAAAACTCTTAACACAATCACCCACAGCAACCTTAATATGCTCCACATCGGACTTATCTATATTTCCAAAAAAGTGAAGCGTAAGATGAATATTATCAGGTTTAACCCATCTTACAGGAAAACCAAATTGCTTTAAATCTTTCTGAATATTGTTTATGAAAGATAAAATGTTTTCCGGAAGCTCAAACGCTATAAAAGCTCTTATGGTATCAGGCATGGGATTATAAGGAACAAATCTTATCCGTTTATATCCGTCAGATTATCAGCTTTCAGGTAAAGTAAACTGCGGTTCACCCAGAAAGAACTTTCCCTTCAGAATCCATTCTTTTAGTATCTCTGTAATTTCTCTGGCCTTAACAAGGCTTGAAAGCGGAGTTGCAGGAATTTTTTCACTGCCATAATTTATAAACCCGCTTTTTAGCTGTGCATAGCTGACCTGCCCATAGCTTTTTGAAACTCCGTTCGGGTAATCATTTCCATAATCAACAATCTGAGTAAATATCTCTTCATCACAAATTCCGGTATACGATGCAATCTCTTCATTTAATACAGGAATAGGAATACCCAAACCTACCGCAAGAGAACATCCATATCCTTGTATGCTTACACCAACAAGCCATTTAGGAGTCATGTTTTTCAAATCACCCATTACCCAAAGTGTACCGGCGGGAGTAACCGGAACCCCTTTTTCATTTCTACTGGCCGAAGGCTTATGCTGAGTTCCCTGCCAGGTAACATATCCTGTTGCACCACCCAAAAATATTCTTGTACCAAGACCTATTGTTTTATAATAAGGGTCATTCATAAGAGGGCTAAGTTCCCCGGCACAACAATAAGTTGCATTTGCACCCCGTGGTTTTAATGTGCCCATATAAGTATAAATTGTTTTTTTGGTCAAATTGATTGCACAATTATAATTCTGATAACCGTTTCTCGGATTGCAAAGAGTTGCGCTTGGAAGAGATGCAAGTGAAATTTCTTTTTCAATCAATCGGCCCGGATAGCATGAAGTGCCATATCCTGTAGCTTTTAGAGACACTTTTTTTCCTGCAACCAGATCCTGGATAACATGCCCGCCGCCATAATTAAATTCACCTGGATAAACTTTGTTTAAAGGATCATCCTCGCAGGGCTCTGTAGCTCCTATATAACAATCAACTGCTGCAATCCCGGCATATGCCGGAACATTGTTTAACCATACTTTTGAAGCTTTTGTTGTCGGTACCGAATGCCCAAAATTTATGAAAGCACCTGAAGAACACATGGGAGCAAAAGTTCCGGTAGTAACAACATCCACATGCTTTGCAGCTTTAACCGGCCCATCGTTTTTTACTATATCGATCATTTCCCCGGCCGTAACTACAACAACTTTTCCGGATTTAATTTTCTCATTGATCTCTTTATAGGTTTTATTTACCTTATACTCCTTCATCATTCTTTTTCCTAATTGGCGCCTATAATTGATTTGGCATCTTTAATTTTGCCGGATATGTTATTTTTTATCCAGGAAGCATCAAGCCACTCTATAGGATTTACAAACACATCATGTACAAGCATGCTGAAATGCAGGTGGTCTCCGCCGGCAAGACCTGTTTTCCCGGAATGTCCGATTGTATAATTTTTTTCTACAATCTGGCCTTCAGTAACATCGGCACTGCTCAGATGGCCGTACAAACTATAAAGACCGAAACCATGATCAATAAGAATCATTTTCCCGTAAATTCCGAAATCTCCTACATATTTAATCTTGCCTTTATTTGCCGCAGGAACCGGCGCACGTGAAAGTGAGGCCAGATCAATTCCAAGATGGGTCTGACTATCTATACGCCTGCCTTTATAAATATAATTTCTTTTGTCGGCATAAGAAGCTTTGTTTGCAGCATTTGGAAAACTTACAAAAGCACCTTTCCAATATATTTCCTTATCAGGATTTTTTATAAGTTCTTTTAATTTGTTATGGTTTTCAATTCTTAACTCACGGTTTATTTTGATATACTTATCCAAAAGAGGGTTGTCTGAATCCTGATCAAGGGTTACATCAAATTGAGGCACAACCGCATTAAGGAATGAATCAGTAATTTGGATTGAATCTTTATTAAATTTTCGCGCCTTGATATTTACATTAAAACCTCTTTTTGCACTGTTTCCTGCCTCATCAACTGCTAAAGCGTATATTTCAGTACCAGGCCCTTTGTCATATTCAAGAGCATAAAAACAGATATAAATATCTTTATCCTTAAAAAATCCACTATAACCTGGAAAGAAACTGCCTCCGGCATAAACCCCGCTTTTTGAGCATGGTTCGGATAATCTGTAAATTTCAACACCTGACCCACCCTGATTTATATATTGCGTTCCACCCAAAACATCTATTTCGGGCCGTTTGGTATCAATATTAATTTCTTTTTCAATAACGGTTATATTTCCGTTCCACCATCTGCGCCAGGAATAGTCCCAGGCACTTGTTCGCATTAAAGCTTTACCGTCTTTAAGTCCAAGCTTTACAGGCTCGATTGTAATACTTACAGTATCTTTATTTTGACCTGCCCCGAAAAAAGATGCCCTGGCATATTCTTTTTCAGTTAAAACAGTTTCTTTACCGTCTTTTACAATCTCCATTTTAATTTTACGCAATCCTCTTTTCTGGTCTGAAAAAGAAACGGTAATATCTCTTGAAGCACCTAAGGCGGTTATTTGAGCCGGACTATCAAATTTTATTGCCGGGCTTTCACCTTCCATATTGAAAACTAAAACCCACATAGCCGGAATTAAAACCAGGCCAAAACAAACTATTAAAATAATTTTTAAATTGATTTTCTTTTTTTTCAATTTAGCACACTAACCTTTCTTTGCAGTAATATATTGAAAGATTTTCAATCTATATTTTTCCTGCTTAAACAAGGCCATAAATTAACATGGAATAAATCAATATGCCAGTCTTATTTTGATTGGATTTAAACGAAGCCATTAGTGTTTAAAACTTCTTTGGCCCGTATAAACCATGGCAACTCCGGCCTCATTGCATGCATCTATGGACTGATAGTCGTTTTCGGAACCACCAGGCTGGATAACGCAGGAAATTCCTTCCCTTAATCCAACATCAACTCCGTCTCTGAAAGGAAAAAAAGCATCACTGACCATAGCGGCTCCTGTCAAACCGCCTTTTTCATTTGCAACTCTTTGATCAATTTCCGTTTTTTTATCCTTATCATTAAAATCATTATAAGAAACCCCGTATTGTTCAAAGCAATATCTGTCAGCAAGCTTTCTGTATGCCTTATCTCTTGCAATCTCTGCAACCCCTACCCTATCCTGCTCACCTGTACCTATCCCGACAGTAACTTTGTCTTTTACATAAATAACGGAATTTGAAGTAACGCCTGATTCAACCAACCAGCCGAACAGCATATCCTCGTATTCTTTATCGGTAGGCTCCCTGTTGATTTTATAGTTCTGCCCTTTATAATTACATTCTGCAAGGCGAAGATCTTTTTTTGAACGCGCCTCTGGCACAAAAGACCACTGGGCTACAATACCTCCGTCAATAAGACTTTTAAATTCAACAAATCTTTCACCAACAAAATTATGAAGTTTTTCTATATTTCCTATCTTTATTACTCTTAGGTTTTTCTTTTTTGCAAATATATCCATAACACCTTCTTCAAACTCAGGAGCTACAACTACCTCTGCATATTGCATGCTGATTGCTTCTGCCGTAGAAATATCAACCGGGCGGTTTAAGGCAATGCAACCGCCGAAAGCCGCGATCCTGTCTGCTATATTTGCTTTTACATATGCATCGACCAATTTATCGGATAAAGCAACACCACATGGATTATTGTGCTTAACTATTACGGCAGCTGGCTGATCAACAAAATATCTTAAAATATTTAATGCATTGTCGGCATCGGTTAAGTTTGTTTTGCCAGGATGTTTGCCGGATTGAAGAAGTTCGGCATCTGAGACAAGATATTTTCCGGAAAGTATTGTAGCGGTTTCTCCCAAAACAAGATTGCCGTTTACAAGTTTGTAAAGAGCAGCCTCCTGGCCCGGATTCTCACCATACCTTAAGCCTTTTCTTATATTATCTATAGTCCATGAAACCTTTTCATAAAACAAAGTTTGTCTTTTATCGCCGTCAACAAAGCTTATTTCCATTGCAGGCGGGAAGTGGTCATCCATTATGGTTTTATACATTTTTTTCAGATCGTCAGTCATTCATACACCCCTTACATTTTGTAGCATATAATCATTTCTTCAAAAGTTTTTCCTGAAAGAAATCCGGCAATTGTTTTGTCATATTCTGCTGTATGAGCAAATGCTTTTTTTGCAAACTCAAAACGGCTTTTTAAGGATATTGTATTATTGTTTTCTTTCAGTTCGGTTATTATACTCACATAGTCTTTGGGATCAACTACCGAAGCTACTCTAAGATAGTTCTTGGCAGAAGCCCTTATCATACAAGGTCCTCCGATATCTATGTTTCCGCGGGCATCTTCTACCGTAACGCCCTGCTTTGATATTGTTTCTTTAAAAGGGTAAAGATTAACTACAACCATATCTATAGGAACGCCGTTTGTTCTTTTAAGATCTGCCTTATGTGCTTCATTATAAGTTTCTGTAAGAATCCCAAGATATATTTTAAAATCCAAAGTCTTGACAAGACCACCCTGTGT
The DNA here is from genome assembly GCA_043825875.1 of Pseudomonadota bacterium. GTDB lineage: Bacteria > Desulfobacterota > Desulfobacteria > Desulfobacterales > RPRI01 > RPRI01. Next base: position 100,718 of record JBDRRF010000051.1, read on the forward strand.
TTCGGGCTGGCCGGTATAATCGGAAACCTGTGTAAGACATGTTGCTTTATCTCCGAGAATATCTTTGAGCCTTGCAAATGTACCCCCGGTAGAAAAAATATTTATTTCAGGATTTATTTCAACAAGCTTTGGAATAAATGTCTCAAGATTATTTTTATCCGAAACACTTACAAGTACATTATTTATTTTGACCAGGTCATCTATTTTATCTACTTTATTAATACTCATAAGATCTACCTCTTTCCATCATATTCTTCTGTAAAACGTTTAAAAAACTCTTCCATGAAAGCATGGCGTTCATCTGCGATTTTTTTGCCTTCACGGGTTAATATTCTTTCTTTTATCCTGCAAAGCTTTACTTTATATTCCCTGTAGCCGGTATCTTCTATTGTATATGGCTTTGTATCCTCAATCTTAATATCCGGATTATAAAGTCTGGCTCCAACTTCTCCTGCAAATAAAAAAGCTCTTGCAACTCCCACAGCTCCTATTGCATCAATTTTATCAGCATCAAATAACACTTTAGCCTCGGCGGTTTCGGGCATAAAATTTCCCCTGAAGCGATGAGACCTTATACAATGGATAATATTTTCTTTGCGGCTTTGTGAAATAGAAAGCTCTTTTATAATCGGCAATGCCATTTGGGCGCCCTTTTCGGCATGGCATACTGCTCCAAAACTTGCATCCTGTTCGGATCTTCCTATATCATGTAAAAAAGCTGCGGCTATCAATACTTCCATATCAGCATTTTCAGCAGGCCCGATACGCTCGCACAAACTACATACCCTTAAAGTATGTTCCCAGTCATGGCTTGATTTTGCTCCATTGAAAAGTTTTTCCGCTTCTATTTTTATGTAATTCTTTATATCCATATTATTTTAGTTAAAAGGGTTCCGGGGTTCAAAGGTTCGAGGGTTCAAGACTTAAATGCAAGTTAATTTTCACTTGAACCCTTGGCCCCTCGAATCCTTGAATCCTGCTATAGGCTTCAGCCGATAGCTATTTTTATCTATTCAAAACTCATAAGAGCTTCCCAACGTTCTTCTTCCGTTGAAACGGAAAAACCTTTTTCTTTTAAAACAGATATCAATTGAGGATTATTAAATCTCAAATATGTATTAGCCTTGAATTCATCTTCAAGAGTTGAGGCAACATGAAGAGGGTTATATTTTTTCAAAAAAACATTGATATCATCATTTTCCGGTTCAATAACTCTTGCAAACTCCATGGCATACTCATAGTAATCATGACCTGCATATATTACAGTATTTTTTGGTAAAGCCATTAGCTTTTTTATTGAATTCAAAAATAATAAATTATCTCCTGTAAAGCAATTGCCTATAGTTCCGTTAAACAAGGTGTCACCGGTAACAAGGAAATCACCGGCATGAAAAGATACCGAATCATTGGTATGTCCCGGAGTATGGATTACATTTAATTTCTCGTCTTCCAGCTTGATATATCCGTTCTTAATAAGAGTATCATTATCAATATACAAAGCACCGGAACGATCAAGAAGTGATCTCAAACCTACGGTATGGTCAGGATGCGCATGAGTATTTACAACAAATTTAAGACATAATGCGTTTTGCTCTGCAAACGAAAGTATTGCATCAACAGCGCCTCCGTCTATGGCAACAGCAGTTTTGTTGTTATAAACAAGATAAGCAAGATTGTCGGATGAAAAGCGGAATTGTTTGATATTCATTTGTTTGAAGCTATTTTTTCTATTACGCCTGCTGCGATAAGCGGCAGCATGATTTCATGATGACCGGTAAGGCTTATGCCTTTTCCTCCCTTAGCAGTTGGCCTGTTTACAACATTTGTCATGGGGCGGTATTGTTTTATAAAATCCATATTTACAGTAGTGAAGTTTTCAAGATTATGGCCAAGATTGCGAACCAGAGTTGTAGCTTTAAGAAATACTTCAGGCAAAATAACAGAAGATCCTACATTAAGATATACGCCTTCATTAAGTGTCGATACAACAGATGCAAAAGTCATAAAATCCCTGTAGGACGCACTCCCCGCTGCACCAGCATCAAAACCGGGATGCATATGAATTATATCCGTGCCTATTGCAACATGAACTGTAACCGGAATACCCGATAAAAAACCTGCTGCAAGCAAACTCTTATCTTTAAAAGGAAGATCGTTTTCAACAATAGCTTTACCAACTGCTTCACCTAAGCCCAGAGACTCTTTTTGCGCCATCTTTATTGCATTGCTTAAAAATTCTCCGGTTTCCTGTGCCATGCCAAAGGAGCCGTCTCCTATTGAAGCTTCAACATCTTCAGAAGTTCCTCCGTTTAAGGCGATTTCAAAATCATGAATAATACCTGCTCCGTTCATGGCGATAGCATTTACAATTCCTTTTTGAACAAGATCAATTATTATCGGATTCAAGCCGACCTTGATAACATGAGCACCCATACCCAAAAAAACGGTTTTTTTATTAAGAAAAGCTTTTGCTATTGAAGATATAACGGCCTTCAGATCTTGTACTGCAAGTATATCAGGAAGAGTATCTAAAAAAACCTTTAAAGAATCTCCTGTTTGCCAGGTTGATGAAAAATCATTTACAGAAACCTTGCTCTTTCTGCCTGATATCGAATAAGTTTTAAGTTTGTCAGTATTTATAGGTTTAAAAGAATGCGCCATTTCTAAATCTCTCTTTTTACGAAGCCGTCATAAATTGTTCAGGATACAGGTTTCTGTCAACAAGCTCGCAAAAAATATGCCCAAGCAGTATATGAACTTCCTGGATTCTGGCTGTTATATCGGATTCAACAGAAAATACCATATCCGCCAAAGAAGCGAGTTTGCCGCCACGGCCTGTAAACACAATGGTATATAAGCCGATTCTTTTTGCTGCTTCTACCGCCTTTATAATGTTTTTAGAATTGCCGCTTGTGCTTATTCCTATGGCAATATCAAATTGTTTGCCAAGCGCAAGAATCTGCTTTGAAAAGATATCATCGAAACTATAATCATTTCCTATGCTGGTCAGTATGGAAGTATCGGTTGAAAGAGAAATAGCCGCAAGAGGTGGCCGTTCGATTTTAAACCGGTTTACAAATTCAGCCGCAATGTGCTGTGCATCTGCTGCGCTGCCTCCGTTTCCAAATATTAAAACTTTATGACCTGATACAATGCAATCCGATATTTTCCCGGCCCCATTGATTATAAGATCTAAATTAGATTTTATGAATTTTCTTTTAAGTTCTATGCTTTCTTCAACTATATTTTCAATTATATTTTTCATGATTTTTGGTCCTGCTCTATGATTAGGATAATAAACAACTAGTTAAGGCAAAGACTTTGTTCAAATTGTTTTTAGCCAAAAGGGTCCAAGAGGTCAAGGATTCGAGGGATCAAGCTTTAAATATAAGTGGTAATTAACTTGAACCCTTGACCCCTTGAATCCTTGAATCCTCAAATTATAAGCTTCAGGAAATAGTTGCTGACTTACTTTTTCTTATACTTTTAATATACATCCGTGATTCACAGCCAAGCTGTTCAGCCTTTATAAACTCGGACAATGCTTCTTTAATAAGATTCTTCTTTTGATAAAGCCTTCCCAGTCTTTGCCTGAACAGGCCGTTATCCGGTTCTATCTCGACACTCTGACTGCAAAAAGCAAAAGAAACATCACTGTTTTTATTTTCCGTTTCATATAACCAGCCAAGAGAAGACAAAGAAGCCGCATCATCAGGATTAATTTTTATTGCTTTTTTATAAGCATCCTCGGCTTCATCCATCATACCTGTTGCAACAAAACTTTCTCCAAGATAAAATAGTGCAACGCTTGATTCCGGCTTTAAATTTGAGGCTTTTTCCAAATACTTTTTCCCTTCTTCGGTTTTCCCCAATTCAAGTAAAAGCTTTCCTGTCTGAAAATCAATTTCGAATAACTCTTCTCCAAGATCGCCAGCCTTAAGAAAATATTTTAAAGCTTTTTCACTTTTGCCTTCCAACTGATAAACAAGGCCTAAATTATAAAGAGGCATTATCTCTTTCGGTGCAAATCTTACCGCTTCCTTAAATTCCTTAATGGCTTTTACAAAATCTCCAAGGACTCCGTAACATACTCCAAGGCTGTTATGAACATTAACATTATCAGGATCAAACAAAAGAGCAGTCTTAAACTCTTTTATAGCTCCATCGATATCTCCATCCTGATAAAGCTTGTCTCCGCTTATATTCAGGCTAACAGCGTCAAATGCTACTATGCTGCCCGGGCCGAAAAAATCTGAATGTGCAAGAGCCTTTTTGGCATTTATGATTATGTCGTTTTTCCTGTATATAAAAGCAGGATAAGCTGCAATTCCGGTTGTCACCGAATTTGTTCCCGGTTTTTCAACATTTGCTTTGAATTTAACAGCATATTTTAAACATTCTGAAGCTTTTACATCGGGGAAATAGCATGCAAACTCAAATCGTGACAACCGCCCCCAAAACCCGTTTTCAGCTTTACAAATTTCATTAATTTCTCCGGCTATATCTGAAAGCACCTTATCCGTATCCACCGTTTTTTGATTTTGATCCGGCTCTTTAACATCATCAATACGAATTATCATAGTACCAAAAGCAAGATATGGAGCAAGCTGTTTCATGGCATACTCCAAAAAAGTTTCTCCGCTTTGCATCTCTGGGAAAAGATTATTTAAAATATCTTTTTCATCATCTTTTTCTTTTGTCTCAGCCGTGCGTGTAGATTTTAGCGAAGGTTTTAAATCAGCTTTTGAAAGTAAAAACTCCTTTGAACTGCTTCGGTGTTGAAATAAATCGTCTTTTTTACTGATGTCAGTTTTTTTCATTATTAATTCCTGTTTAAAATTGCGGTAACAGCATCTTTAATAATAACCAACTCATCTTCCTTAACAGTTCTTAGATCTATAATAAAATTATCATCCTCAATCCTTCCTATTATTGGCGGTGTATTATTACGCATATTTTTCTCAATAGAATTTACCGACATACCGGCAATTTTTATGGCAATACATTTTGAGGGAAGATTAACAAGCGGCAAAGATCCTCCACCTGCTTTAGAATCCATATCAACAGGTTTAATTGAAAGGGCCAAATTGTTTATACCGGAAAAAAGTTTAATAAGTTTTGCAGCACGTTTTTTTATTAGATTAATTGGAGTTGTCAACATAGAAAGCGTTGGAATAAGCTTTACGGCTTTTTCAGGATCTCTATATAATCTGAGAGTGCTTTCAAGAGCAGCAAGAGTCAGTTTATCAATGCGAAGCGCTCTTGTTAAAGGATTCTTCTTAATAACATCAATGATATCTTTCTTGCCAACTATGATTCCTGCCTGAGGGCCGCCTAACAATTTGTCTCCGCTAAAAGTTACTATGTCTGCTCCCGCCGATACCGATTCCTGGACAGTCGGTTCTTTGGTAAGGCCGTACATTGAAAAATCGATAAAAGTACCGCTGCCCAAATCTTCCATAACAGGAATATTATATTTTGAGCCTAATAAAATAAGCTCCTTTAAATCAGCACTTTCTGTAAAACCTACAACACTGAAATTACTGGTATGAACCTTAAGCAACAGCCCTGTATCGCTTTCAATTGCTTTTTCATAATCCTTAACACGGGTTCTGTTCGTAGTTCCGACTTCCTTTAAAATGGCTCCGCTTTTTGCAATAATATCAGGTATCCGAAACGATCCACCAATCTCAACAAGCTCACCTCTTGATACTATTACTGTTTTACTTCTGGCCATTGTTTCAAGACATAACAAGACTGCTGCGGCATTATTGTTGACAGCCATAGCAGCTTCTGCGCCGCTTAATTCACATAAAATTTCTTCAACACTGGCGTATCTGGTACCGCGCTCACCTTTATTAAGATCAAATTCAAGGTTCGAATAATTTCCTGCAATCAAGCCAAGATTTTTTATGATATCGGCTGCAAGGATAGAACGGCCAAGATTTGTATGAATAACCACACCGGTCGCATTAATAACCTGCGTAAGATTAGGCGCCATTGACTTATTTGCGGCAAATTTTATTTTTTCCATAATAAGCGAATCGCTCAGATCTGTTTCGGCGGGAAGCTTTGTAACATCTAAAATTTCATTTCTTAATTTTCCAACAACTTTTCTTATAGATAAAAGAAGAACCGATCTCGGTATGTCATTAAAGGCAGGTTCCGTTTTTGAAAGTTCAAGAATATAGTCTACGCCGGGAAGCATTTTTAAGAGGTTTTGCTGTTTTTCATTTAATTCCATATCGTAATTTCCGATTATAAGCTTTATTTCTCCTTAAATTATTATTTGCATGCTTCAGCCGCGCGAGGTACGAACGTCAGCTGGAAGCAATTGTTGGAGATTCTTGATTCGATTCATAAGTTCTGAAATCTTTGGGACCTCTTGATCGATCTCTGATACATGCTTGCCGATTAAAGAACCTCGGTTGATTTGAATTCGGTCGTGAAGAATCTGAAGTGCTCCGATAGGATAGGCTTCTTTCCTTTCTTCCATATAAGCGACCAATTTTTCAGTCTCGTCAATAGTCAGAGATAAATCCGTCACAAATCCGATCCAATCCTCATCCCTTTCGGAAGTCAGATATTTGTCAGCTAATACAAAAATACTGGATTCTGTTTCTTTCTCTTTTAGATAGACTGGTCCTCCGCCGTGCATGCCCGAGTGAGGATAATACTCAACCCAGATCGTCTCAGATTCCTTTTCATTGTATTCTTTTCGCCAATTTTGCCGATCATCAAAGACTAATTCACAGGATCTCAAGATCCGTTTCTGATCTGACTGGTTTAGGACATACATTCTTTAGATCTCCAACAAATGTTATTATAATTCATGCCTTTTTTCAGACTTTTTACATACCATTTTATACTCAATTAATTCAACATTTTTCTTTACTGTTGCATATAAAACATAATTTAGTGTATGTAAGATTTAAGGTTATCTATCGGGGTTGGAATCGGGAGTTTACATGAAAAATATACTTGTTACAGGCGGATGCGGATTTATCGGATCAAATTTCATACGATATATTTTATCGGAAACCGGATTTGACGGGCGTATTGTAAACGTAGACAAGCTTACATATGCCGGAAACATGGAAAATCTATCGGGCATCAAAGAAGCTTTTCCTGATCGCTATTACTTTTCCAAAACCGATATTTGCGATCTTTCGGAGCTGACCGGTCTTTTTAAGACATATGATATTGATACAATATGTCATTTTGCCGCAGAATCACATGTTGACAGATCAATAACAAAACCCGGAGATTTTATCCGCACAAATATAGAAGGTACTTTTTGCCTTTTGGAGCTTGCAAGGCAATTTAAAGACAAGCTTGAACTCTTTCATCATGTGAGTACCGACGAAGTCTTTGGTTCACTCGGTGAATCAGGATACTTCACTGAAACAACACCATATAATCCCAGCAGCCCCTATTCTGCTTCCAAAGCTTCCTCAGACCACCTTGTAAGAGCTTATTCCATAACCTACGGGATTCCTGTTACGATATCCAATTGCTCAAATAATTACGGGCCGTATCAATTTCCCGAAAAGCTTATCCCTCTGATGATTTTAAATGCCATAGGAAATGAACCGCTTCCGGTATATGGCCAAGGTGTTAATGTCCGCGACTGGCTTTATGTAATAGATCATTGCAAAGCCATATGGACGATAATGAAAAACGGGCGCAGAGGCGATACATATAATATAGGCGGAGACTGTGAAAAACGAAATATTGATGTAGTAAATATCATCTGCGACCTTGTGGATAAGTTGATTCCTTTAGAAAATACAACACCAAGAAAGAATTTGATAACTTTTGTAAAAGACAGGCCAGGGCATGATCTAAGATACGCAATAGATTTTACAAAACTTAAAAATGAGCTTGAATGGATACCATCAGAAACATTTGAATCAGGAATTGAAAAAACCATAAAATGGTATATTGATAATACAAATTGGGTGGCAAGGATCAAAAGCGGCGAATACAAAAAATGGATAAAACAACAATATGAAGACCGGTAACAAGATTATAGAGGCCTGAATTTGAAAAGCGCAAAAGATTACATTATATTTCCTCTCGATGTCCCATCGGTAAAAGATGCAAAACATTATGTAAAACTTCTTTCCAATCATGTTGGAATGTTTAAAATAGGGCTTGAACTTTTCATAAGGTCAGGACCTGATGTAGTAAAAATGATTAAAGATATAAGTAATGCAGGTATTTTTCTGGATCTTAAGCTGCATGATATACCAGAAACAGTAAAACGCTCTACAGAAAGCATTGCCGATCTTGACGTGGATTTAACTACTGTTCATTGTGCCGAATCAAATGCAATGCTAAAAGCCGCTGTAGCGGGCTGCAAAGGTAAAGTGGCTATTCTTGGGGTAACCTTATTAACTAGTATATCTTCCAAGGACATCCGGGATGCCGGTTTTGAAAATCAATACTATGCCGATATTTCAAAGCTTGTTTTAAAAAAAGCTAAGATGGCAAAAGATGCAGGATGTAAAGGGGTAGTCTGCTCCGGGCTTGAAGTTATGATGATAAAAAAATCATTCGGCAAAGAATTTATCGCCGTAACACCCGGCATAAGACCTGCATGGAGTTTATCGGAAAAAGACGACCAGAAGCGCGTTACAACACCTGCCGATGCAATAAAAAACGGCTCCGATTATCTTGTAATAGGAAGACCTGTAAGGGATGCAAAAAATCCTCTTGATGCAGCCATAATGACTGCGGAAGAAATTGAATCCGCACTGTAATAAAGCAAATTAATTTGCCAATAGAGCCACTTTCAAAACGTTTCAGTTTGGTCAAGCTCAAGGCGGGAGGAAATTTCAACCACAGGAATACATTTAGTATTTCGAGGATTGAAATTTGAGCCCAACGCAGAGATCGGCCAAAATGGGGCATTTTGAAACTGGCTCAATATTAATAATCAATGCATGAGGTAGTAAGAATGAATGACTACATTCAATATTACGGCCTTTCAGAAAATCCGTTCGATATCTCGCCGGATTCAAAATTCTTCTTTCCTTCAGAAAGTCATAAGGAAGCTTTAGCCTCTTTGCTCTACGTAGTCAAGGAACGCAAAGGATTCATGCTGCTTATCGGCGAAGAAGGCTCTGGCAAAACCATTCTGGTAAACCACCTGATCAAGAGTTTGGATAATAATGAAAATGTAGTCTATTTTTCGGATGGGAATCTTTCATACGAACAGATATTAAAGGAACTTCTGATCAAACTGAAGCTGTCACCTAAAAGAATCAATAAAGCTGCTATGCTTTTTGAATTAAATGATTATTTAATACAAAATCTGGCTCTGGGGAAAAATCTGATTCTTATTATCGATGAAGCTCAAAACATTTCCGGGGATGTATTGGAAGAACTGCGATTGACATCCAATCTGGAAACCAGCACATCAAAGCTTTTGCAAATAATTTTTGTGGGCAGGCCAAAACTCGAAGCCAAACTTAATACCAGAGGCTTAAGGCAGCTAAAACAAAGGATCGGCACAATAGGTCGTATCACTCGTTTAAGCCCTGCGGAATCGATAGAATATATTAATCATCGATTACTGCATGCAGGATGTGATAGTACTGATATATTTTCATCAAAAGCACTTGCTTTAATTTGCAGGCATTCAGATGGCATCCCTATAAACATTAATCTTCTCTGCCACAATGCCTTATTTAAAGGATTTGAATACTCAGAAAAACCAATCTTAGCTAAAACGATAAGAAAGATCCGCAATAAAGGCTATCTTTTAGAAGATAAACAAACAAAAGACGCTGTAACCGGGCATAAACAAAAACCCCGCTTCACATTCGCAAAACGGAAAGTATGGCTTAAAAGATCTCTTTATTTATGCCTTACTTTCGGATGCATAATGCTTGCAGTGTTGCTGGGTGAAAAACATCTGAATAACATCCCTGAAATCTCTAAATCATTAACTTATTTCAAACCAACCACTGTAAGTAAAAAAGTTCCCAAAAAAGTTAAAATAAAAGCCCCCGTTACAAAAAAAGTAATAACCGACGCTACAGTCATCGAGGAGGTTTTAGTACCTGAACCATTACCGGTTATACCTTTAATGGATAATCAGCCTGAACAAAATACTTCTGACACTTCTAATACTTCTGATACAGCTGACACTTCTGATATATCTGATACTTCTAATACTTCTGATACTTCTGATATTTCTGATATTTCTGATATTTCTGATATAGCTGACACTTCTAATACAGCTGATACAGCTGGCACTTCTGTTATTTCTGATACAGCTGATACTTTTAATACAGCTGATACCGCTGATCTGAAAGATCCGCCCAGTGTACCGGAAACAAACGGGTTACGATATGAAAAAATTGTTACTATTAATGAAGGAGATACTCTTTACCTCTTAATTCTAAACAATTATAATCTGGCAAACACAACACTGCTGGATATTATCATAGCATTCAACCCGGAAATCCCCAATCCTGATCTGATTTTCTTAAATAGTAAAATTCGTATGCCGGAAATTACAGAATCAAATCTGATTGAAATATCATCTGATGGAAGCATCAATGCTCATCTTGGAACTTTTTCAACCCGCAAAAAAGCTGTAAATTACAAGAGTTTGATCAATATTACTGATAAGGAAATTGCAATTATACCCAAAACAGTACCACCCGACAAAACATGGTTCAGAGTTATTGCAGGGCCTTTTACTAATGAAGAAGATTGTTTGAAAATGCTTAAGGAATTAAGGCAAAAAGGGCTTCTGCCAGCTTTCGGAAAAATCTCAAATTGAAATAAATTTTCTGTCACAACTTAAAAAGGCCCAATTGAAGAATGGCGAATAGAAAAAAATAACGTTTAATGTGCAAGGACTCTTGTAACCGAAGTCAGGTTGAAAGGCTTAGCCAATTTTATTATACTTTGTCATCCGCCCATTTCTCACTGCTTCTATTTTTTTACTATCAACAAGTTGTTTTAAATCTCTGCTTTCTGTAACTGTCGATATTCCTTTATTTATCCTCATATATTCTTTTCTATCATTATAACTCCTTATGATTGTATCTATGAATGATAATCTGCAATTTCCACATTCATTGGCCCATTCCCGGTCCAAATGAAACAAATGCGCTGGGAAGAATCTTAACAAACAAAATTAAGCAAAAAAAGATTTTGCTTGTAAACAGGATAAATAAAAGTATGATAATATAATCAAGCCTTTTAAAAATTTATCATCAAGTTACTATCGGAGATACCCATATGAAAAAAGCCCTTATTACCATAGGAATCATTCTGGCTCTTATTCTCTGTGTCATTATTATTCTACCGTTTGTGATTGATATTAACTCTATTGTGGCAAAACAAATTCCAACCATCGAAAAACAGTTAAACCGGAAAGTTGTTATTGGTGATGTTAAATTAACGATACTTACCGGTTTGGGAGCAGAAATCAAAAATGTCAAAATCTCCAACAGCCCGGATTTTAAGCAGCAAGACTTTGTCAGTATAGACAGTTTAAAAGCCACGGTACAAGTTCTGCCACTACTTAAAAAAAAGTTTCTGATTTCTTCCGTATCAATTAATACTCCTTCAATACTGATTGAAAGAGATGCAAAAGGCAGATTTAATTTTTCCGATATGATCCCAACGAAACCGCCTGAAAAAGCTCCTCCTGCAAAACCGCAAAAAAAAGACGAAACAGAAAATCCGCTGGCGGCTCTTGAAAATATTTCCGTATCCAAAATTTCTATAACAGATGGAAATTTTAAATTTATTGACGCTTACAATACTAAAACTGCCAAAGAAATTGCTTTGGACAAATTCAATCTTACAATGAAAGCAGTTTCATTATCTGAAAAAATCAACATTGATTTTGAAACCGATGTTTATGCAAGTCCCAAGGCAGGACATGTTTTGCTTTCGGGTGATATTGGCCCCATCGGCCAAAAGCCGGTACCTGAAAATATTCCCGTTGATCTGACTTTATCTGTTGATGATGTCAATCTACCCCATCTTATGCAATATATTAAAGGAATTAATATCAAATCCGGCGCTGTTGATGTCAAAATGGATTTAAAAGGACGTTTGAGCGATAACCTTCAATGCCGCCTCGGCATTGACTGGGACAAGCTGGACTTAGTACTGGCAGACAACACCAAAGAAGAATCAGCTCCACAGCTCTTAATGGACGGCTCATGGAAAATCGAGGCCAATATTTTGTCAAAAAGCTTGGCTGAAGATTTAAGCTTTAAAACCGACATGGATGCAACAAAAGGAAAAATTGCGTTTGGAAATCTGTTTACAAAGGATGCGGGTATACCCCTATCACTTAATATAAACGGTCTTTATAAAAAAGATATTCTAAAAGTTGATAATCTCGAATTTATCTTAAATAAAATAGTACTGACCGGCTTAGCCGATATTTCCAATTTTGCCGATCCGTCTATTAATGGAACCTTAAAGATGGCCCCTGCCCCGCTGGATTCACTGGCTCCGATTCTGCCCTCATTAAAAGCTTATAAACTCGAAGGAGATCTGGCGCTTTCCGATGTCCGTTTCAAGGGAAAAATCAATAAGCTAAAAAATCTTACCGGTGTTGCCGCCAGTTTAACCCTTAAAAACGGGAGCGCTACATCCGCCGAACTCGGGAAAAAGATTGAAAGCATTCAGGTAGCTGTAAATATAGCTGATAATGCCGTTAAGATACAAAATACATCGCTTCGTATCGGACCTTCTGATCTAAGCCTTAATGCAACCATACGAAACATTATGAAACCGGACATTACATTCAACCTTGCTTCTAATTATCTCGATATTGACACACTGATGCCCGCATCCGCGAAAGAAAAACAAAAAGCTATAAAAAAGGAACCTAAAGCAGGCGAATCAAAAGCGGCCGAATCAAAAACAAAAACATCCGAAAAGCAAAAAGCCCCGGATTTAAAAGCACAGGGGAAGATCTCTATTAAAAAATGCAAATACAATAAATCGGATTTTGAAAATGTTTCAGCTGAAATTCAATATGAAAACGCGGTTGCCACATTAAAAAATATAAGTTTTGACAGCTTCGATGGTAACATAAAAGCAAATGCAAAAGTAAATCTTAGCGATATGCAATCTCCGAAATGGGATATGGATCTTGCTACAAAAAACATTAATGTGAATAAAGTCCTGAATCAATTTACCAGTATACAAGATACACTTTTTGGAAACGTCAACAGCAACTTAAGCATTCAGGGGAAAGGATCGGACTGGAATATAATTTCAAAAAGTCTTGCAGGAAAAGGTTCTGCCGACATTACCAATGGGAAACTCGCCAATGTAAATATATTGGATGCCGTATCCGAAAGTCTTTTAAAATTTAAAGGATTAAACATGGTAGCGCAAGCCATCGCACCGGAAAAACAAAAAAGCTTAAACGAAACTGCATTTAAAGACCTTGCAGGAAAATTTAGTATCGAGGCAGGAAAAATCGCACTTGATACCATGAAAATATCCGCAAAAGATTTTATACTATCCGGTAAAGGCGCCATTGGCCTTGATAAATCCCTTGATTTGAATACGGCAGTACTTCTTACCAAATCCGCATCCGAGCGTTTCCAAAAAGACAAGACATTAAAATACCTTTTAAATAATGATCAGCAACTGGAAATTCCCTGCACCATCAAAGGTGATGTAACATCTCCGCAAATCGCGGCAGACGGGAACAGCCTTAACCGCCTGCTTGGAAATGCCGCATCAAAGGTTGTGCAAGAACAGGTTCAAAAAAAGCTTGACGGGAAAGTGGGAAAAGAACTCGATAATGTTTTAAAAAATATATTCAAATGATTTATGGAAATTTGCATTCTATAAATCACAAAAACCGATAGGAAATTAAAAGTCCCCGTTGCAAGCAACGGGGACTTTTATATTAATCAGGCAAACCACTTTAATTAGCATTGATAGGCAATTTGTCGTGATCGACAAATATCAATTTACTAATGTCAAACCCCGATGCAGCTGCTTTTTCTATGAGAGTATGTTTTATATCTTCTTTCATTATCGGGCTTCTTGCCAGAATCCATAAATAAGATTTGTCAGGGCCGCATACTAGTGAATATTGGTAATTCTCATGGTCAAGTCCAAAAACTATGTAAGAACCATAAAAGGGGCCAAAGAAAGAAACTTTCAGGTAACCCTGGCTAGATCCTTTTACAAAATAAGCCTTTCCTTCGGCTTCTTTCCATGAATCTTCTTTAGCAGAGTAACCGCGATTCAGCACTCTGATACCACCATCATCACGCAAACTATAATCTGCTGTTACGTTGTTCAAACCTTTCTCAAACGAATGATCCAATCTCACAATTTCATACCACTTACCCAGATATTTCTCTATCCTGAAATTATCAACGGGTTTTACATTTTCAGGTATTCCAACACACCCCATTAAAAATAAACAAAATACTATTGATAGTTTCTTCATCTCTTTCCTTTTATATATTACGTTCCGCATAAACGGATGGCAATGGAGCGCGTAATGCCTTGATTATGTATTGCTCAGTATGATTGCTTATTGGGAGAGTCGTGAAGGCAGCTATTGTAACCCGGGTAATTGACTCAATGCCTGAAGTAGTTTCTTTTCTTATGAACATCTAAATCTCCGGTTTATTTTTACTTTGCTGTTCCTGCAAGCCGATCAGGTAGCGCTATGCTGGGTGCTGGAATTATTCGTATCAAGATTGCCAAGGGGTAACGGCTTAATGTTATTCAGAGCATCTGACTCAGATTTCTTCGCGAAATAAAGATCCCATCTCAACTGAACATTCATCCAAAAGTCTGCCGACACTCCAAAAACCTTTGCCAGTCTTAATGCTGTACTAGGAGTGATTCCACGCCTCCCATTTACTATTTCATTTATTCGTTGATAGGGAACATTTATGGCATTAGCTAAATCTCGCTGGGTTATGCCCATTGGCTTCAAAAACTCCTCCATCAGCATTTCCCCAGGATGGGTTGGTGTCCTATTTGTAGGTATCCGTATCATTATAACTCCTTATAATTGTATCTATGAATGGTAATCTGCAATTTCCACATCCATTGGCCCATTCTCGGCCCAAATGAAACAAATGCGATATTGATCATTTATTCGGATACTGTATTGCCCCTTTCTGTCACCCGACAGCAACTCCAATCTATTTCCGGGCGGAATTCGCAATTCGTCAAGAGTCAAAACAGAATCCAGTCGATCAAGTTTTCTAAATACAACATTCCAAAGGCTTTGAGGACAAATTTTTCTAGCGGCTTTTGTCGACTGGCCGTTGAAAATTTCCTCTGTGGCTTTGTTTTTAAAGGATTGTATCCTGAAAATACGATAGCCCGGCTATCATGCTATTTCAAGTTAATTTTATTATCGTGGCAGCCCGAATGAAAAGATCTCATGTATAACGTAGCAGAGACGAGAAAACAAAAAAATCAGTCGGAGCGTAACGACCGGTTGGGGAGGGTATTGGGATCAAACCTTGAATAGTTATTTTAGATATTTAATCACTATTCAACGGTTTGATCCCTTTCGTTTCCATTCGTTTACCCGCAAGCCGGGAGCGATGCGAGCAAGGTGTCTATACACTTGATAGACCTCTATTCTGTCTATTCCACAAGCTCAAATTCATAGTATTTTGAAAATCTAATCAATAATCGATTCGGATCGGCTGATAATTGGCCAAGATCCTTTCCTGTTAAATTGGAATGATCAAAAATGTCCACACTTCCTTTTAATTCACTACTGCATCCGCTTATAGCAATTAATTTACCGAGTTTTTGATGTGCTCCCTGAGCTATAATTTTGGCTTTTTGTAGTGCTTTTTCGAAGGCTTCAGTTGAAAGTTTTTCAAGGTGAATATCCGAATTTTTCAGGCCAAAGAATATTGCACTGGTGCTTGAGTCATAATCAAAGGAAAACCTCACCGGAACCCTTTGTTTCCATGTGTAGCATCATTATATTTTTCATAATTACATTAAGTTTTTTTAGCATGCTACCAGTTTTTAAGGTATGCTATTATCATATCTTTTTCTTCCTGTTCATCAAGCCATTGTTTGAATTCATCAGCTTTTCCAAAAATTTCTTCGCCAATTCTTTTTTGAATGACCTGTTTTAGCGCCTCCTGGTTTTCTTCTTCTCTTATGTTTTTCTGCCAGCTACGTGTGAATATTTTGTTTATTTCATCATGCAGATTTTTCGATTTCAGTATTTTCCATTCGTTGTTGTCCAGCCAGAAACCGTTACAGCTTCCACAAAAGTCAAGTTTGAATGGGATTCCATGGCCCACTTTGTATTTGCTCATTATTCTTCCGCATTCAGGGCAGAGTTTTGCTTTCAGAATATCATCCGATCTCAACGTTATATCGTACTCATCTTTTTCCTCGATTATTTCACCTTTGACTTCAAGCCATTCATGATAATCTCTTGAGCATATCCAATGCCCGCCACAATCATCGCAATAATAGCCGATAAGTTTTTCCTCAAGTCTTTCCGTTTTCAACAGTACTTTCTTCTTTACGTCACATATCGGACACGACATTTTCATTTTAGTTACTCCTTGCTAAGTTTTTTCAAAGTTGATTAAAAACACATCTATCAAATCAGAACATAAAGGTAAGAAGGGGCGGTTTAAAACCCGAAAAGCTGAATATTTAATGCAGCTTGCAAAAGTAATAGAGGTCAGTCACCGCAGTTAATAAGCTCCCTGCTCAAACTTTTGTTTAAGAACTTATTTGTTTTTTCGAAGAAATCAGAGCACTCTCCTGGATGGGTTATTGCTAAAAGATGGCCTGCATCCTTTATCACTTCGCAATCACTTTTCGGACACGTAATTATGTGATCCTTTTTCCCATGAAGGCGGAAAACATTATCTGCTGCCCCTCGATACCCAGGCCATGAGGAAACATATCTGCTCATAGAACGAATAAAGTCCGGGTCTGACTCCGAAAACATTTGGCTTACGACATCATCAATTCTTCCAGACAGTGTCTGAATAAATGAAAGTGGTGTAATCGATGCTAACGGCGACAATAGGGATATCAGTCTTTTTATTTCTTTTTTGTGCAAAGCACTTCCCATTAACACCACTGCCTTCGCATTCAATATCATTGCGATTTCAAGGGCAATCATCCCGCCAAGAGACGAACCGCCAATAATATCATTCGAACTAATTTGATTTTCTGAGATTAATCGTTCTGCAACCTCTTTATAGGTGACTTCTTTCTGGTACTTCGGCCAGTTCAAGAAATTAACCTCGAAACTGAGATTTCTTCTCAGGGAATCGTACATCTCAGAAGATGCTCCCATCCCTGGCAATATATACCATTTAGTCATGGTCCGTCCGACTCTTAACCGCTGCTCAGTGGTGGCGCGGTTTTTGCTTTAACCCTTGCAGTAGAAGGTTATAAAGGTTTTATTACAATTTTACTTCTGATAGTATAATTAAATTGTTTTTCAAGATCAGACCAATCCGATGGTTCACCATCAGATTGAATTGTTTCATAAGCTTTGAGCATGTATGTTTTGCTTTTATCAATTTTCAAATTTTCAAATACTGGTTCTACAACAAGTGGTTCTTGAAGTATTTTACTGTTTATTTCGAAAATTTTTAAATAATAATCAGAGTGGGAAACGTTTTGTGCATAATATGAATTTGGCTTATCAATAAATACGGCTTTTATTGTACAGATCTGACCGAACGGAATTCCGAGAATGCTTTTAATTGAGTCTTCAGCCAAACACATTTGGGATATCGATAAAATCAGAATGAATGGTATAAGTATTTTATTCATTTTATATTTCACCAATTATTAATTTATAACATGGTGTGCCAGGGGCGGTATGCCCCTCGCCGTCCCCTTGACACACTCGTTATGTGAAGATTTATTTCATTAGGTCGTTAATTATATTTCCGATTGATAATAGAATGATTACCCCGAAAAATATAACTAAAATAATCTTAAGGCTCTTAGCACCTAAAAAACCGAAAAATTTATACTCAGCAAATGGGAATTCATTGCTACAATCCGGGCATATAGTTAACACTGCTTCCGATATCTCGTCTAAACCATTTCTTTTTTTAAAAATAGGCTCCGAGCTTTTCTTGTCCAAAATATGGAAAAAGGAAGATGGACCATCAATTTTATATTTAAATTTTTTTCAGCATTAAATTGAAAAAGGCATTTATGGCATTTTATATACGACATTGATATTCCATCTTATTAGTTGTCACATAACAAGTTATTGTACTGACCAGTATATCATGCAAAATTGGATAATAAACTGCTAACAATATAATTCCGGATATTAAGAATATCGGAATACTTAATTTCAAACTTTAACAAATATCTTTCTGAGGAAGATATTACTTTAGCCTCTCATAGTTTCTGCGAAAATAAAAAAACAAAAGCCCCGTGCTTCAATTGTCTGAAGATCGGGGCTTGATTGTATCCGGTCACATTAAATCCTTTAGAGCGTGTAAAATAATTATATCAGATTATTAATTCCAGAAAATGCTAAAATAATACTATTTGTATAATGAGCAATAATGCATGAGTTTTGTTAACACTTTGCATCAATTAATTCAATAAAAAAAGAGAAAGAAGAACACTGTATGGTTTATAGATTGATTTGAGCCAGTAATCTTCTCCCCTATCAGCAAGTAATTTATCTTGTTTGCTTGATGCAGAAAATAACTGTGAGGTCAGGATTGTTCATCATCAGTAATATACTCCCACATTTTATTTTGATGTAACCAAATTGGATCAGCATTCCTGCGGATGAATTCGTCTACATCCATACCATCTGTGGTTATCGGGCGCTTGACCTGCTTCTGCTTTCCATTTATGAATATGGTCATGTACTCTTTCCGATGGTGCTTTTTTTCAGTCTTTTCAGCAGCAGAGAGTTTTCGTTTTAGCTTTGCCATGGTAGGAACCGCTTTATCTATCTTTCTATGCCAATTTGCGAGATGAGTTTACTTCTCAATAATCTTCCAGTACCTTATTCCTGGCTCTCCATTTTGACACTCAGGACACTTTCTCTCGTGCATGTCTGACCCGTTTGTTCCATAAACATTGCCGCAGTAAGTACATTCAGTCTTGTATGCATATTGCCCATGATCGGTTCCAGGAATTCCGCAATGGCCGCAACATTGCTGGCCATTAGGATTGAGATAGCCAATTTCGACACTCTCGCCACTACCTTCCTGCCATTCAATATGAATATCGGTTTCGTTCATACTTATTTATCCTCCCAAAGAGACTATTGAAAAAGTCCCAAAACGGTTAATTCAGTTATTTTGTATTTTATAATATCAGACAATTAGAAATGTCAAAATCCAGATTTCAGACTTTTCCGACAGGCTCAACATGAAGTTCACCGGGGGGTGATAGCGAAACTACGCAACGAATTTGTTATGTTTTTTTATAGCTACCTTTACGATGCAGAACTCGACCAATTTCAATCATATCTTTACCAACATCAAATAAAATTCTATAATCCCCAACTCTTGCTCTATAGGCAGGTTCAAAATTTGTTAATCTTTTCAGATTGCTGACATTAGGAAAGTTTTCCAGTTCCAGAATCTTATCGTGAATACGCTTCTTATCAGTTTCACCAATCTTTTTTAAATCTTTTATAGCGCTTTGTCTGATATTAATCTTCATTTTTTAAATACTCAGAAAACAGGATACTATCTTCCCCTCTTGTTACTGCTAAAAGTTTTAAATCTTCAATATCTTCCTGTGACACTATCTCAACACCTTCACTTTCTAAGTGTTTCAAGAACCATATTATCTTATCCCTTATCTCTTTATTCTTTATTGATATAGTAACTGTTTGCATTTTCATTCTCCAAGTATTTTTAAAACATAACAATATATTGAACAGTTTCCATTCAATACCGTGAAATTCCAAAAGTGTCGATATCAAAATTTAGTTATAATGATAAATATACTTGATATAATTATATTATCAAACTTGCTCAATATTCAATTTGCGTTCTTAGGAGGAAACTGTTCAATACCGATATTTTCTTTTTTTGATTAGATTTGGTAATTTATTAACATGGTTTGCGTTTAAAATCTATTATTTTTATAGACATGTTCGATATGTCTATTAGGTGAAGCCCCCTGTTCGTCATTCCGATGAAGGATAGAAACCAGTAATTTCATTTGGTTCTGGATGCCGGAAGTTTTTGTCACTAAGTATTTCCCTAAATACACTTTCGTAAGGCCTCACAATTTTAACGAGGTTTTAGTTGATATTCGCTGAGCAGGAAAACCAGCAATAATTGAAGTCAGATAGTAGAAAAACTTGCTTACACTAAAAATAATTGTATAATTATTATATTGCTAAGTGCCCGTCATGCACCTGATATAGAGAAGATTGTTCATGTGGCTAACAAAAGAGAGCCGGAACTGATATTATTGATGATTTTCATCGGCTTTCTGATAGACTGATAATAAAGCAAAATGGGTGTTTCAATATGTACACATCGTTCTATAATCTATCTGCAAAGCCTTTTCAAATCAACACAGATCCCAGATTTCTTTGGCTTGGGGAAAAACACAAAGAAGCTTTGGCGGTCTTAAGGATTGGTTTAATAAACCAAAATGGTTTTCTGTTGCTAACAGGAGATGTTGGTACAGGCAAAACCACATTGGTCAATGCCTTATTAAAAAGTCTTGATAATAATGTTTTGGTTGCGAGTATCACCGACCCAAACCTCGACTTGATGGGCTTTCTCAATCATATCGCACGGTCTTTTAAAATCCCACAACGATTTGACAGAAAAGAAGACTTTCTCATTGATTTTAAAAATTTTTTAGAAAATACCTGCTTGAATAATGCTAAGCAGGTTTTACTAATCATTGATGAAGCTCATAAGTTATCAAAAGAGCTTTTAGAACAGGTTCGATTATTGTCGAACATTGAGATGCCGGAAAGAAAGCTTATCAACATATTTCTTGTTGGTCAAAATGAACTAAATCAAACGTTGATATCCAACAATTGTCGCGCCCTCCTGCAGCGAATCACCCAGAATTACAACATCAAGCCGTTATCGGAGAATGAAACGCGGGAATACATCAAATACCGTTTAAAAGTAGCTGGAACGGAGTCGCACCTTTTCAGCTTAAAAGCCATCAATGAGATATACCGTTTTTCCGGCGGTTGTCCGCGTCTAATCAACACAATTTGTGATCGCGCTCTTTTAACAGGGTATGTGATGGGCCAAAAAATGATTACGCCAAACATCATTCTGGAATGCTCCAAGGAAGTCCTTCTACCTGGCGAAACGAAAATGCGTTCATTTTCCGATCTTTCGCAACCGTTAAGCCCAGAGAACCTGTCCTCATCCGTCGAGGAAGTCCTATTAACTGATGAAGCGGAATTAAGTCCATTTTCTGATCTTCCGCAACCATTAAGCCCAGAGAACCTGCCCTCATCCGTCGAGGAAGTCCAACTAACTGATGAAGCGGAATTGGGTTCATTTTCCGATCTTCCGCAACCATTAAGCCCAGAGAACCCGCCCTCACCTGTTGATGAAGTACTTCTACCTGACGAAACGGAATATGGAAATATCGGCACTGTTTTTCAGCAAAACGGAAATATGGACCTTCCCTTAAAAGAGCCTGCAACTGTCTGTGAAGGCTTGAACACCGTAGGAAAAATTGAAGCTGAAGGCAGGTGGAACTCTGCTTTGAGACCTAAGATAAAGGAACTTATAAAAGGGGGTTTGACGGCGATTAACTTTTATGAACCCAATAGAAGACGTTTGATATACGGGGTCATGGCTACCTCCTTAATCGTGCTTGCCACAGTCTTTTATTCACTTTTGTTTTCAGGATCAGACCATCAGGCGCCTATGCCACGCGAGCTTAACGATAGGGCACTGACTAAGGCCCTTCCTTCTGTTGCATCCGTCGGCAAACAGATGGTTGTCACCTCTCCCGAAAAGGACATTACGGCCAAGACCAATGGTGGAGCGAACCCTGGCAAACGATCTTCATTGGATCAGGCAAAGGTGGCGATAAAAGAAAATAAATTCAGTCGCGCAGGGGAACTTTTGGAAGAGGTCATGGCCCACCAAGAGGGCAATCAGCCAGAAATAAAAGCGCTGTATGTACAAGCATTAATAGGACAGGCGAGACTTCTGCCTGCCAAAGATACCGACCAAATTGAGAAACTACTTCGTAAAGCCGTTAAAAAAGATCCTCAAAATGCAATAGCATACTATGACCTTGGGAAGCTTTATGCTAAGAAGAAAGATTACCTCAAGGCCATCGAGGTTTACTCAAAGGCCGCTGAGCTAAATCCCGACTCGGCCAACACTTTATTTAATCTTGGCTTTAGCTATGCTGCTATCAAAAATTATGTGAATGCCGAAAAAATGTTTCTGCGTGTTAGTGAACTGAAACCCACCTATCTTGACAAAGCGATCTTTAATTTGGCTTTGGTCCAGTACAAGCAGGGTAAAAAGGAACAATGCCTTAAGAATCTTAAAAAGGCACTAGAAGTGAATCCTGCTAATCAAAGAGCGCGCAAATATTTGGAGCGGTTTTTAGCTTAATCAGGAGCAAAACAATGAGACCGACCGGATTGAAAAGAATTATTAAGAAATTATTCCTCATCATACTCATATGGATGCTTACTGGCTGTGCTTCCTCGCAAAAGCCATATACACCGCTCCCACCTCCCGCTACGCCAATAGTCGAGCCTGAGTTCCCACCTCCGACGGCGCCAATAGTCGTGCCTGAGCCCGCATCAGAGATTTCAAAAAAAATTCCCGCATCAAAAAAACCTGAGTCCTATATGCACAAAGTTCGCTGGCCTGGAGAAACAATTTCTGTAATTGCTAAATGGTATACCGGCAGCCAAAGAAACTGGAAGCTTATAGTAAAGGCAAATCCCGGTTGTGATCCAAAACGGATGCACATTGGCGATAAAATATTAATACCCGCGGAGATCATAGAGAATAGAGAACCAATGCCACAAAAATATTTGAGAACCTCAGTACCTAAAAGGGGTGAGTTCTCCTCTTCTCGGGCAAAACCTGCAACAAAATCCGATAAAACAAAAGCCCTTGACTCTCCCGAAAAAGACCAAGGGATAGAAGAATCAGAGAAAATAGAACTATTTGAGCTTCAAGACACAGAAAAGTCTGTACCGGAATCAGACGAAATCGAGCTATTTGAGACTATAGAATAGAAGAAGTAACGTACATCAATTTACTATTTTCAAAGCCGATATTTCTGATATCCTTTTCGATAATTACACACTTTGGTAATTGCAACATAAGGGAGATATGGGACATATTAAATTTACAAACTTAATTATCGAAAACAAATGAGCCACTTTCAAAACGTTTCAGTTTGGTCAAGGTCAAGGCGGGTGAAATTTTTAACCGCAGGAATACATGGAGTATTCCGAGGATTAAAATTTTAACCCAACGCAGAGATCGGCCAAAATGGGACGTTTTGAAACTGGCTCAAATAGTTGTTCTTTTTTGCATGTTTCCCGCCACGTATTTCAGCTTTGCTAACGGCTGTTAACGATAGATTCAGTCGGCGGGAAAGCGATTTCATTGTTACTCCTATCTCTCTGATTGCCCAATAGCAAAAAAGGCTGCGCACCTGAACAATTCCCCGGAACCTCCCGGCAGCCTATACTTTCTCCTTTGAATATAGGTAATTCATGGCAAATAACATAAAAAAACATGCCCGATATTTTCTACCTATTTTTATTTTAATTTTCACTTGTGGATTACTATCCTGTACATATTATTCCCGTCGTTTGATTTTTCAGCCTTACAAGATATATCCTATTCCGAAATTTTCCGATAGTGTAAAGCATTTGGATCGGTTCTGGATAAAAACGGAACAGGGCAATGTGGAAGGCTGGATTCTAAAAGGTGATGGTGTCAATGAGAAACAGCCCGGCCCTTCGGTAATTATAGCTCATGGCAATCGTGAATTGATAGATTATTATTTGGATCGTGTCAAAGCATATCAACAGATGGGTTATACGGTGCTATTGGGTGAGTACCGTGGCTATGGCCGGAGTGCCGGATCACCGACAAGAGAAAGGATTGCCGCGGATTATAAGAAATTTTATGATTATCTAGCTTCACTTCCGTTTGTAGATAACAAGCGTATTGTTTTTCATGGGCGTTCACTGGGAGGCAGCGTTTTAAGTGAGCTTTCAAGAGAAAGAACTGCTGCTGCCATAATTGTGGAATCGTCATTTACATCGATAAAAGATATAAGCGGGGCTCCTGATTTTCTTATTTCAGATAACTATGACACAGTATCGGCTCTTTCTGACTATAAAGGCCCGGTTTTAATCATTCATGGAATTAAAGACGATGTGATATCCGTAAAATATGCCCGTGAAATGAATAAAAGTATTCCGCAGGCCAAATTGATCCTTTATGAATTCGGACATAGCGATGGGCCACCGAATTGGGAAAAGTACTGGCAGGATATCACTGAATTTCTACAAGCTATCTCAAAATAAATATAACATTCTGTAAACAGCAAGCCCTAAGATAATAATCCCGATTATAAGCGATAGTATTAACTGATCAGTGCTGAATCTCATATTTGCCAATTCTTATACCAAATAGCCATCATACCGTGTCATTCCGAACGTATGTGAGGAATCTTAACATTGATTTTACTGAATCTAAGATTTCTCACTTTGTTCGAAATGACAAATGAGTTTTTATTCCTTGAACCATGAACCGTGAACCGTGAACTTTGAACCCTTCCCCTTGCACCTTAAACCGTGAACTGTGAACCGTAAACCGTGAACTTTTCCTATCATTCCCTATCCAACCCGAATTCCGCATGAAGAACACGAACCGCAAGCTCGGCATATTTTTCTTCTATGAGACATGATATTCTGATTTCGGAAGTACTTATCAGAAGTACATTTATATTTTCTCTTGCAAGAACCGAAAACATTCTTGCGGCTACACCGGAATGGTTCTTCATTCCAACACCTATTACAGAAACCTTGGCAACATTTTCATCAACTAATACAGCTTCGGCACCTATTTCACTTGCAACTTTATTTTCAATCTCTACTGCCTTTTTAAAATCCGATTTGGGAACTGTAAATGTAAGATCAGTCAATTTTGCAGCACGGGTATTTTGTATTATCATATCTACAAGTATCCCGGCATCAGCAATCGGAGAAAATATTTTTGCGGCTATACCCGGCTGATCGGGAACTTTTTTCAAAGTAATACGAGCTTCGTTTTTGCTGTGTGTAACACCGGATACGACAAGTCTTTCCATATCCGCAGATTCATTTACTACCATAGTTCCCTCCTCAAATGAAAATGATGATCTAAGATGTATAGGCACATCATATTTTTTGGCAAATTCAACGGATCTGATCTGTAAAACCTTTGCCCCAAGGCTAGACATTTCAAGCATCTCGTCATAGGATATCTTATCAAGTTTTCTGGCCTTTTTGCATATATTGGGATCAGCAGTATATATTCCATCAACATCGGTATATATTTCGCACATATCGGCTTTAATCGCTGCAGCTATAGCTACGGCTGTTGTATCCGAGCCTCCGCGCCCAAGAGTTGTCAGATTTCCATAAGAATCTATACCCTGAAAACCTGCAACTACTACTATCATTTTCTGACCAAGATATTTATTGATATTATCAACATCGATTCCGGCGATTCTGGCGCTTCCAAAATCGCTGCTGGTCTTAATTTTAATTTGATGGCCGAGAAGTGATACGGCAGGGTAGTTCATACCCTTTAACATCATGGCAAGAATAGCAACCGTTGTTTGTTCTCCCGTGTTAAGAAGAACATCAAGCTCACGTTTATCAGGAGAATAAGAGGCCTGATTCGCCAGATTAATAAGATTGTCGGTAACCCCTGACATCGCTGAAAGGATTACTACTACGTCGTTTTTTCCATCAAAGGTCTTTGATACGCGCATCGCCACATTGCGTATACGTTCAATATCACCTACCGATGTTCCACCATATTTTTGTACAATTAAACTCATTTTATCCTCATAAATCGTTTATAAGACCGGCGGCATCACCTCCGTGGGCGGTTATATGAATTTTTCTTATATCATCGCCCGTTATTTCAAAGTGAATTGCCAAATATTTATCCAGAAAATCATTTTTTAATAAGTCGGGCCATTCAATAGCAAAAACTCCGAATCTGTCAAGTATTTCATAAAGCCCTGTATCAAAAATATCGTCTTCATCTGCTAAGCGGTATAAATCAATATGAAAAAGGGGGATACGCCCCGGATATTCATGAATTATAGAGTAAGTCGGGCTTGTAATATAAAATTTATCCGGAACTTCAAGTCCTTTGGCAAAACCCTGAACAAAAGATGTTTTTCCGCTACCAAGCTCTCCTGTCAATGCAAGTATGATTTTATCTTTAATTTTTTTGCCTATTGTTTCTCCCAGATTTTGAGTTTCCTCACAGGAATTTGTAATAGTATCTGCAATCAGATTATCACCGTTCATGTTCATACTGTAGCCTTTTTCATAAATCTTCTTAAATTCCTTTAGTATGAACTCCTATTTGTTCGGGTAGTATTTTTAACATATCGGATGCGATATAACCAAAAGGCCCCATGCTTTCAAAAAGAGCATCTCCGGTAGCCCCGTGAAGATAAACACCCAACTTTACAGCATCTTTAGCCGAATAATTCTGGGCTAAAAAGCCTGTAATAATACCGGTTAAAATATCTCCCATTCCACCGGATGCCATACCCGAATTTCCGGTTGAATTTATAAAAACTCTGCCATCCGGATGTGCAATTACAGTTCCGGCTCCTTTTAATACCAGATGAACGTTAAACTCTGTAGCAAATTCGCGGGCACAGGCAACCCTGTTTTTCTGAATCTGTGAAACGGTTTTACCTGTGAGTCTTGACATCTCCCCTGGATGAGGAGTTAAAACAACCGGAGTCTTAAGTTTTTTAAGTACAGATGTTTCTTTGGCAAGAAGATTAAGAGCGTCCGCATCAATAACAACCGGAACCTCTATTTCATGAAGTAATCTGATAACAAGTTTTTTGGTAGAAGGATCGGTTCCAAGACCAGGGCCGATAGCAATACATTTCTTACCGGAAATATTGTGCATAACTGCATCAAAGGATGATTCGGAAAGAAATCCCTCGGAATTCTCCGAAAGGGCACAGGACATAACTTCAAGAGTTGTGGATTCAATTGCACTATGAAGGCTTTTGGGTACACCGAGAGTCACAAGTCCGGCGCCTGATCTCATTGCAGCCATAGCAGTCATAGCTGCCGCTCCGGTTTTTCCTGGAGAGCCGCCAATAATAAAAACATGGCCTGTACTTCCTTTATGAACATCTTTTATTCTCGGTTTTAAAATAGTATTTATCTTTTCATGTGTAAGCAAATACTGTTTCGGCCCTATTTTATCGGCAATAAAACTAGGAATACCAATATCTATGATTTCAACTTCACCGCTATGGTGAGCACCGGGATATATATAATGTCCCAATTTGGCATATCCGAAAGTTGCTGTTACAACAGCATGAATACATTCACCATGTATCTGGCCATTGTCAGAATCGATTCCGGAAGCAATGTCAACAGCAAACACTGGTTTTTTAAGACTGTTTATAAACCCTATCACATCTTTAATATATCCTTTAATATCGGATTTCAGACCCGTTCCGAATATCGCATCAACCCATACATCTTTGTGACGCATGGAATTTTGGTTCACAACAAATGCCTCATTGTCTGTAATCTCAATAAAAGGAATGCCCAGCGGGTATAGTAATTCAAGATTTGCAAGAGCATCCCCTTTTACAAGCGATGCCTTTGACAAAAGGTATACACTTACGTCAAAGCCTTTTTGCAAAAGCCGTCTTGCTATAACAAAGCCATCACCACCGTTATTTCCGCGCCCGGCTATAATCCCGACTTTTTCGCTGCCCTTGATGCAGATTTTATCAAGAAGTACTTGCGTTGCACCGCACCCGGCATTTTCCATGAGCACTCTGCCGGGAAGTCCAAAATCTATAGTACTTTTATCCATCTGCTGCATTTCACTTGCTGTTGTTAAATACATTTTAGCTCCAAAGATACTGACTTTACATTTTTCTCTTGTCGTTGAATATATGATTCGATATTACTACTTTCTGGATTTCCGATGTTCCCTCGTAGATTGTAAATACTCTTGCATCCCTATAGAATCTTTCAACCGGATATTCTTTAATAAAGCCATAGCCTCCGTGCATCTGCAATGCCTTTGCCGTAACGCGGTTTACCATTTCGGAGGCAAATAACTTTGCCATAGAAGCCTGAAGAGTATAGTTTTCACCTTTGTCTTTTATGGCTGCTGCCGAATACATTAACTGGCGCGCGGCTTCAACTTCGGTTGCCATTTCAGCAACCATCCACCGAAGGCCCTGAAATTTCGATATAGTCTGCCCGAACTGTTCACGTTGGGTTGCATACTTCACTGCTGCATCAAGCGCTGCCTGTGCTACACCGACTGATTGGGCCGCAATTCCAATTCTGCCACCATCTAAAGCCGACATTGCTATTTTAAAGCCATCCCCTTCATTACCAAGAAGATCACTCTTATGTACCCGGCAATTTTCAAATATAAGATCGCAGGTATCGGAACCGCGAAGTCCCATTTTGTCTTCTACTTTTCCTACCAAAAATCCAGGAGTATTCTTGGCCACAATAAATGCACTTATGCCCTTGTGCTTTTTTGCTGGATCAGTATTTGCGGTAACTATTGTAAGTCCTGCGTTTTTCCCGGTTGTTATAAAGCGTTTGGTACCGTTTAATAAATAATAATCGCCTTTTTTTTCAGCCGAAGTCTTCTGGCTTACCGGATCGGAGCCTGCCTGCGGTTCAGTCATGGCAAAAGCACCAATCATTTTTCCTGATGCAAGAGATTTTAAATACCTTATCTTCTGGTCATCAGTCCCGTAACGCATTATGCTTTCGCATACTATGGAATTATGAACAGACATCACAACAGCGGTTGAAGCACACGAGTATGCAATTTCGGAAAGGGCAAGGACATAGCTTATAGTATCAGTGCCCGAACCTCCGTATTCGGGAGGAATCATCATACCCATAAGCCCGAGCTCAGCCATTTTTTCAAAGTTTTCAGCCGGAAACTCCTTGCTCAGATCACGCTCCATAGCTGTAGCAGCAACAAATTTGCGGGAAAACTCCCTTACCATGTCACGGATCATCAACTGTTCATCAGTAAGATAAAACGGCATTTTATTTCTCTTTAAATATAAGTTTTTCCCAATTGCTTGGGAAAAAGGGGTCCAGGATTCGAGGGGTCAAGGGTTCAAGGGTTGTTTCTCTCACAAACCCATTTTCAATACTACAATATGTAGAGAGACCCGTAACTCTTATTTTGAAAATTGCTTTTGTTGCCATAGTGAACATCTACTTTCCCCCTCTCCCTTGTGTGAGAGGGCCAGGGTGAGGGGGAAATAATAAGGTGGATCATTCTTTCTTTCACCCCCACCCTAAACCTCCCCCATCGATGGGGAGGGAATTTAAAGCCGATATCTGCTACTTTAATTTTTTGCTTTTTTTGCGCTTCACTCGAATCCTTGAATCCTTGACCCCTCGAACCCTTATAGCATCATCAATTCTTTTAAAGAAGATCCTAACTCTCACGGGCTGTAAATAACTACAATAAGCTCGGCAATTTTCTTACCGATATTTTTCAGCATATGCCTGATCCCGGAATTAAAATGGAGTGAATCACCCTCTGAAAGTTTGTTTATATGTTCTCCTACAGTCACCTCCACTTTTCCTTTAAGCACATACACAAATTCTTCACCTTCATGATTATACCCTACGCCTTTATGCTCCTGCAATGGCTCAATAGTTACCTTAAAGGCTTTTAAATGCTTTTTTTCCGCTCCCGGTGTAAGAGTGTTATAAGCGTAATTTTCCGTTCGCTTGGTATAGTCTTTACTACGTTTTTTTAAAGCCGATTCCTGCTCTTTAAGAAAAAACCCCGAATCTATTTCAAGAGCTTTTGCAATCTGGAGAAGTGCTCCGACAGGAGGAAACACGCTACCTGCCTCAATATCTTTAAGATAATCTATTGAAAAACCAGTTTCATTTGCTATCCGGTCAAGAGCAACCTTTTTTTGGGTTCTGATTTTCTGGATTTTCTTTCCTACCCCAACAATGGAATCGGCTTTTTTTTTCACCATCACATAACCTCTATTTAGTGTCTGAAAGAAAACTAGGAATTTTAGTTGAGACCAAGGCGAGCGAAAATTTTAACCGCAGGAATATGTAGAATATTTCGAGGATTAAAATTTGAGCTTAACGCAGATATCGGCTAAAAAGACAGTTTTCTTAGACACTATTTGTATTCGTAAAAACCCCGCCCCGTCTTTTTCCCAAGCCATCCTGCTTCTACATATTTTCGAAGCAGCGGACATGGCCTGTATTTAGAGTCTTTGAATCCGTCATACATTGTTTCCATAATAGCAAGACAGGTATCAAGTCCAATAAGATCGGCAAGGGCAAGAGGGCCCATTGGATGATTCATCCCAAGTTTCATAACAGTGTCGATATCTTCTTTTTTTCCCACTCCATGATAAAGGCAGAATATAGCTTCATTTATCATGGGCATAAGAATCCTGTTCGCAATAAATCCCGGAAAATCTTCTGAAGCAGCCGGAGTTTTGCCGAACTTGATCGAAAGATCCCATGTTGTTTTATAAGTCTCATCGGATGTTGCGATTCCGCGTATTACCTCAACAAGCTTCATTACAGGCACTGGATTCATAAAATGCATCCCGATTACTTTGTCCGGTCTTTTTGTCTGGGATGCTATACGTCCTATCGGAATTGAAGAAGTGTTTGTTGAAAGAATTATATTTGCAGGACATATCTTATCAAGGTCTTTAAATATCTGAAATTTTAAAGTCTCGTTTTCCGTAGCAGCTTCCACAACAAAATCTGCGTCTGCCATATCTTTAAGATCTGTACTCGTTTTAATGCGTTTTAAAACAGCATCTTTTTCTTCAGCAGTCATCTTTCCCTTGTCAACACTTCGGGAAAGGTTTTTTGTAATTGTAGCAAGCCCGCGCTGCACAAATTCATCTTTTATATCATTCATTATAATTTCAACACCGCTCATTGCAGCAACCTGAGCAATACCGTTTCCCATCTGACCTGCTCCGATAACACCAAATTTTTTAATTTCCATTATTTTCTCCTTTATTCTTTTATCTTTTTACAACCAAAGCAACTGCTTCTCCACCGCCGAGGCACAGGGAAACAAGCCCGGTTTTCTTATCCTGTTTTATCATTTCATGCAAAAGGGTAACAAGCACACGGCATCCACTGGCTCCAATGGGATGTCCAAGAGCCACACCACCGCCGTTTACATTTACTTTAGAAGGATCCAGGTTGAGTTCGCGAAGAACTGCCACCGTTGATCCGCTGAAAGCTTCGTTTATTTCATAAAGGTCTACATCTTCTTTTGAAATACCTTCTTTTGCAAGGCACTTCGGAATAGCCCATATGGGAGCAACAAGCACATACTTCATGTCTATGCCATATGAAGCCTGGGCGCCTATCGTTGCCATGATATTGCATCCGAGTTCTTCAGCTTTGTCTCTTGACATAACTACAACGGCAGCAGCGCCATCGCTTATTATTGAAGCATTTCCGGCAGTACCAAGCCCGTCTTTTTTAAAAGCGGCTTTCATCTTTGAAAGCATTTCATAGCTCGTCTCCTGGGGGCATTCATCCGTATCGAAAATCTTAACCCCTTTTCTTGTCTTAACTTCAACAGGAACAATTTCATCCTTAAAGCGGCCTGAAGAAATTGAATGCAATGCACGTCTGTAAGATTCGTCTGCATAACGATCCTGGTCTTCCCGGCTTATGTTGTACTTTTCGGAACATAATTCATTAGACATTCCCATATGGAAATCATTTACTATATCCCACAGGCCATCGTTAATCATGTGGTCTTTTAATTTTCCTTCCCCCATACGGTACCCAAAGCGTGCCTTATCAAGATAGTATGGAGCCAAGCTCATACTTTCCATGCCTCCTGCTACAACAACTTCGGCATCTCCTGTTTGAATTGCCTGCGCCGCAAGCATCACTGTTTTTAAGGCTGAACCGCAAACCTTGTTTATGGTAATGCTTTCCGTTTCCCATGGCATATTAGCCAGCACAGCAGCCTGTTTAGCCGGATTCTGACCGTAACCACATGGCAGTACTAATCCCATCATAACTTCATTAACATCTTTTTTGTCTATGCCAGCTCTTTTAACAGCTTCCTCAATTGCAATAGCTCCGAGCGTTGTGGCTCCTACACTTCCTAAAGACCCATTAAAACTGCCAAGAGGTGTCCTGACAGCGCTAACAATAACAGCTTCTTTCATGTTTTCTCCCTTATTCAAAGTTTACGGTTACAAATTTTGATAGTATCGCTTTGCCAGTATATCGACACTATGAAAGCTCCTTTATCATTTTTTTGATTGCATTGGAAAGAGGCTTCAATTCGTGACAAATTATCCAAAACACTTGTTCAGCATCAATATTAAAATATTGATGTGCAATTATATCTCGAAAACCTTTAATTCCTGTCCAATCTATTGCAGGATATTTCGCAAAAAGCTCTCCATTTGTAATTTTATCTACATTTTTAAGACTTTCTCCAATAGCCATGAAAAGCATACATATCCCATCAAGCTTTTCAATTCCTTCAGGCGAATCAGTAAAATAACTCGCACTATCGATTTTTGCAGATCGGGTTAAAATCTTTTCAATCGCTTCATCTGATTGCAAAAGGATAATACGTGCTGTTTGCCTATCAAACATAAATACCTTCTTTTTCAATTCTATCTTTCAGGTATGGATTCATCTTTTCCCATACACGCACGATATCCACTTTTTTATGAACACGCTTTTCGATATCATCCTTAATATGCACTAAAATAAAAGGATTGGGAGTAGTAGTTTTAATACAAATATCAACATCACTACTCTCTATTATTTCATCACGAGCAACAGAACCAAATATCCCGATGGAAAGAATCCCATATTTTTCTGCAAAATGCTTTTTATAATCCCGAAGGATGTTAAGAATATCACCTTTTTGCATCACTTATCCCCTATAATATCCTATTAATATTTTTCATTAGAAGATTAAGAAGAACTCGTCATATATTTTTCTTTTCAAATAAAACAAATAAAGCTATTGCCACAACCCAAAATATTGGGACAATTATCCACTGTGATATTCCTATTGTTTCAGGAAGCCCGATCTTTCCAAAATCTTTCCATGATAGAATCGTTGATTTAAAAAACGGGTATAGTTCTGCATATATCGCAGCTCCGGCAAGCATTCCGATTACAGCAAAAACAGCATGCCAACGTCCTTCTCCTATAGCTCCGATCGAAGTTCCAGGACAAAATCCCATTATTGCCCATCCTGTTCCAAATAGTGCACCTCCTAGTACTACAGCACCGACATTCATAGGCTTGCGACTTAATGCTATAATACCGGCATCCGAAAGAAGAAGTATGCCTACCATCCCAACCAATATAGCAGACAACATGAATTTAAATATTGTCATATCCTTTAACAACATTGCACCAACCTGTTTATCAAAACGAAGGACACGTCCTTTTTGCAGCAAAAATCCGAATACTACTCCGGTAATAAGCCCCAACCACTGTTCTGTGCTCATTATGCCCTCCTTTTGTAAAACATCCCGGCCACTAAAACTCCGATAGCAAAAAACATAGCCAGAGCCACCAGTGAACTTGCCGACAACTGCATCATACCGCTAAGGCCATGCCCGCTTGGACAGCCGCTTGCCATTCGTGCTCCAACCATGGCAATAATACCACCAAAAATGGCTCCCATAGCTCGTTTGCCTACTGATGGGCCGAAACGCTCTTTCCATCTTGGAGGAACACTTTCCATTTTAAAACTTTTATCCATTAGAGAAGAGATCAGAGCACCCAGGAAAATACCGATAACCAGCATAAACTGCCAGTCAACCTTGACTTTTGTTTTTATAAAATATTTGTTTAAAGCTACATGATCTAAAGCAATTGCTTTTTCAACAATACCGGCAGCTCTCACAAATGTAGTTGACGCCCCTAAGTAATGGGTCTTTCCAAGCAATTTTGTGGTTGCAATAACCGAAACAATAGCTAATATGCCCAACAGAGCTCCGGCCAGATATGGGCTCCATCCGCCATCATTCGTTTTAAGCTTCATAAGAACCTCCTTTCTTTAATTACAACAACTACAAGAACAAGTGTTTCCTTTAGACTTTTCTATCGCTTCTTTACCTTCCTTATACGAATAATATGCCAACCCTATTGCTCCGATTGAATCAATATAACCTATTTTAAAAATCTCAAATAAAAGACTTGATATAAGCAATATTACAGAAAGATACAAACATGTTTTTGTGCAATTGGCATCAGCAATAATTGCGTCAGAATTAAGCTTTCTGCCAACACTAAGTTTCGCCTTCATCAAAAACAACATTGACAAAATGGATATAACTGAAATTATAATCCCCCATAAAGTCGATACAGGCTTGCTTCCAGCATAAATATTATAAATTGATGTCATGGAAAGTCCGATAGCCAATATGTAAAATGAAGTGCCGGTTATAATTAAGGCATTTTTCTCAAACGAATCTTTTGTGCTGCCATCATTTTTAATCCGGATAATCATATGCAAAATACCGATTCCTGATGCTACCTCCACAAATGAATCAAGCCCGAATCCGAATAATGATATTGTTTCATCTGTAAAGCCAAATATTACAGATACCAATCCTTCTATGATATTGTAGCAGATTGTAATTACTGCCAGCAATAATGCGCGATTTAATAATTTATTGCTGCCAGCGGCATTTACGCCAGCAGAAGAAATTACAAATGGTTTCAATTCTTTCATATCCCTTTAGCAAGCGCTTCAAAGCTTGCTTTTGCATCCGCAGAAAGCTTATGAAATTCAGAAAGGTGCCCACAAGGCTGCTCTTCGCATACGGTACAATTCTCTATCCCTTTTTCACGACAGCATTTTCTTATTTCACACATGCGGCAATGCGCTATAAGCCTTCCGCTTTCGGAAAGGCATCCGTCACAGTTCATATCCTCAGGCTTAAATTCAAATCCATACTTTTTAAAGAAAAATTCAGCCGTCTCTGCCCTGGCATTATCATCATCATTTATAGTAGCTAAAAAAACAGGGCAATTTGAACAAACAAGGCCACAGCAACCAATAATTTGTGTCATTATTAATTTGCTCCTTTTTCGTATATTCTGCTTATAATTAATATAATTAATAAGCTTTTGTGTAAACCCAATTTTGATCTTAGAGAATTTTTTATATTTTGTAAAGAAATGCGTTTGTTATGTCATAAAATAATACTTGGCGACAAAGAGGGTTAAAGTTTATAACAAATATATTTTGTTTGGTAATGATTAGATTTACTGAATTGAATAACAATGAATAGTTGATGATGGTTTTGGCAGGAACCGCGGGTTAATTCCGCACTGGCGGCAGAGGTAAGATTAAAAAATATTTATAATTCGAAATTCCTTATTCGATATTCGATATTCGTTTTTATAGATAAACTTTCACTCTTATCCAAAAACGGTTTTGGACGAGAGTGAAATCCATTATTCAGGGTTTGGTACCAAGAAATTTATCTTTTGATTATAAATTGAAATATCTAAAGGTAACTCATCAGAAAGTTCACCATCAGATTGGGAACAAATGGCAGGGCCTGAAACCAATAAATTATCAGAGCAAAAATAAATACAATCTTTGTTATGATGGTTTATGTTTAAAATGACAAAAAGTAAAAATTTAATCAGTGAATAAAATCCTCCTTTTTTTAATAAACATACATCAAACAAGCCTTTATCCATCTTCGCATCAGGTGTAATTTTTAAAAATCCGGCATAATAAATACTTTGACTTACAAGAATGAAGGTTCCCTGGTATTCTTGATTATTAGCTCTTATTTTAATTAAAGGATATTTATATAGGAAGATAGCTTTTATAAACATAAGAAAATATGAACCACGGCCAAACAGCTTTTTTAAGTTATGATTGATACATTTTACAACGAAACTATCTATGCCCACACTTTGCATTAATATAAATTTCTTACCATTACTATTTCCAATATATAATTGTTTTTTTTCACCATTAAATATTTCATGTAATGCTTTATTTATGTTTTTAGAAATTTTATACTCTTTTGCAAATATATTTACTGTACCGAAAGGAAGTACTATTAATACTTTACTATATGAAGAAAGACCATTAATAACTTCATTGATTGTGCCATCTCCACCACAAATTACATAATAATTATAATCGCTAGAAGAATACTCTTTTGCTATCCTTAAAGCATCATTTGACCCTTTTGTATATTCGACTTTGAAAGCATAATTGCGTGAAGAAAAATAGTCAAATATGACACTTTCATATTTTTCAACTCGCCCACCACCAGAGAATCGATTTATTATAATTAGATATTTATTCATGGTAAATACTATAATTGCCTACCTATTGATTTCTTTTTATCACGACGAAACAACCTAGGTAATGAAGTCAGGTCTACATTTGACCTTTAGTTACTTATTCTTTTAAAGTTTTAATCCCTTTTACTAATTTCCGGCTCATACATAAATGCGATAAAATCCTTCAACCGCCCCTGCTTTTTAGGCGTAATCATTTCAAATATATAATCTTTATACAGCCAATCCCATTTCTTGGCAAATGAAAGATAGCCCTTGTAGCTACTCCAGGGATATTCATCAGGATGTTTTACTATACCGGCTTTAACAGGGTTTTAAGGAGAATCCATTGCTAAAGCTGGTAAATATTATCTTGAAATTTAGAGCCACTTTTTTAAATGGCGTGTCAGTCTGCACTCACTAAGTCGGACACCGTTTTGTCTCCCGCCCCGCATACAACATTTCTTTAAAAAGCATATTATAGCGTTTGTCAGAATAACATTCCTTATTACAGCAAAAATGTTGAAGCTACAGAATGCTTTATGCTTTTCCAATCGGAACAGATTTATGACAAACGCTATAAAATGGAACTTCTTCAAAAATTACTTAAACAAAAAAGGGTTCAAGGATGATAAATGAAAAATATCACTTAATCCCTTGAACCCTTTAATAATGAACAACCCCATTTAATTCTCCCTATGTTAAGGGAAAAGTGAGTTGTTAAAACCTTTCAAAAAATGCGAACTATTTTTTCTGTTCGTATGCTTTTTCTATCATCTGCCCTTTGGCACCAGGACCTGCTGCTCTTTCCAGTGTATTGGGAGGAATGATAGTGATAGATGTTCTGCATTTTAGTTTAATATGCATTGCATCTTCCAATTCCTTTTTAAGAGCATTTTTATCATCTTCCGAACTAATATCCATTCCACATTCCACTTTAATCTTCATTGGAGGTGGTACACCCGGCCCAGGCTGATCTAATACTATTCTCATCTCTCCTGTTGTTTTCGGCTCTAATGAACTGACAACATTTTTAATAGCCGCAGGATAGACATTTACTCCTTTTATGATAAGCATATCATCGCTTCTGCCGAGAATCTTGATTCGTGGGAATTTCCATCCGCATTTGCATGTTTCTGTAAACACCTGGAAAATATCTCCCGGAGACCACTTGAAGAAAGGACGTGCCATCCATTGTAGATTAGTCATTCGGCTTTCTCCAACCATGCCATCTGTAATATTCCTGATCGGCTCTTTTGTAGACGGATCAACCAAATCTTCCATAATCAAGATGAAATCACGAGTCAACAAATGCATTCCCTGATAATCATCCAGATCGCATGAGCCACCTATATAGCCACCAAAAGAATCATAAAGGCGGCAACGATAAGCGTCTTCAATCTTTTTCTTTACAGCCGGTATGGCAGCAGCAGGAGCACCGGAACTAATCAGTCTTTTGAGCCCTAATTGACTTACATCTTTTTTTAATATTTTCGGTGTGGCTTCTATAAGATATTCAATAAGAGGTCCTGTAGCAAGTAATGTCGTAGGCTTAGTTACATCAAGCATTCTAAGAATTTTTTCCGTTCCTGCCTCAGCACCTATCGGAATAGGCAAGCATCCATACCATCTTAATGCATGTTCATATATTCTCAGACCTGCCAGGTTCGCAGCGCCTGCAGCATATAATACTCTTTCTCCGGGACGTAAACCCATTTTCCAGAAATGACGCCCTGCCATATGATGATGTATTTCATAATCTTCTTTTGTAAACAAATAGGGAAAAGTCGGCTCACCGGTAGTTCCTGTGGTTGAACCCAGATGAATTATTTTGTCTATGGGAGCACAAAGATTTGTTCCAAAAGGATGCCCATATTTTTCAGAAGATGCTGTTTGTGTTTCTCTATCATCAGTTTTTGCAAAATAAAGATTAAGGTTTCTGAAATCATCCCATGTTTTAATATCTTCGGGTTTTACTCCAATTTCATCGAATTTCTTTTGGTAAAAATCCGGAGAATTATCATAAATGTATTTTATTTGTTTTTTAAGTTTTGTCATCTGTAGTTGCCGGAGTTCATCTGCAGGCATATCCTCCAATTCCGCCAACTCTTTATCATAATCAATCATTTCTAAAATCTCCTTGTCTTGTCGATATCAAACCATTTTGACCAAGGCAATTATCATATGTTATTTTTTTACGCAACCAATTTTTCTTTATTTTACTACAATCTATACAAATAGACTCCCAATCAAGCATATACCCCTGGGATGACCAGAGGTATATGTCTAACATATCGATTGTATAAATCTAATCCGGACAAACCCGCCGGATTAAAAGATAATTCCATTTTCCACTATTCAAGTTTATAAACTCTCATAGCATTATCCCTTAATACCTTTTTCTTTATTTCATCTTTTATGGGAAGCTCAAGAAACTCTTTCTTACATCTTGTAAGGCCGAATCCGTTAGTAGCCCACATTACTTTATCCTGCCCTCTTCCGTTAATAAATTTAATTATATCGGGATGGAGATCGGAAGGATAATATGCCCCAATATTGCCGTAAACATTATTATGCCTCCAGATCATGGATATCCACTCTGAAATCCATGGGAATCCGGTGTGAGTAAGCACAATAGTAAGATCCGGAAAATCCATGGCGATTTCATCTGCATACATCGGATGTCCGGGCTCACTCGGCAATGCCTCGGCTGAATGTCCTACCTGAAAAGACACAGGTATTCCCATATCAAGACATTTACTGTACAAAGGATACATTTTTTTATCATCCGGCCTGATTCCGTAGCTGATAGGATGTGCAAATACAAACTTGCAGCCGTAAGCTTCATAGGCCTGATCTATTTCTTCCAGACTTTCTTTTATTCTGAAAGGGTTCCAGCTTGCACCACCTATTATCCGGCCTTTTGATTTATCAACAAAATTCTTTATTGTTTCAACAGACCAGTTTACCCAGAATGTATGATCGCGTCTGGACCAGTTCTTGGCACATTCCATAAAAATGTACTGCACCCCGATCTTGTCCATTTCCTCGACCACACCTTCTACCGAACCGGGGCCCATCATACCGAGCACTTTCCATTCTTCGCCGGGTTTTAATCCCAATCTTTTAGCCACACCGGCAAAGGTACCCTTTACCATTTGCTTAACTTCACTTATTTCAAACATCGGCTTGGCTATCTCAGGATCGGCATAAAATGCCCTGCACATGCTGTCTACAGCCATGACGTCTTTTAATTCCATCTCATCTCCTCCTTAATTTCTGCTTTTTAACATTAACAGATTCCAGAATATCAAGCACCAACCTGTACATCCCAAACAGGAGCAGTGCCCGGAGGAAGAGCATCCTGGCATAACAATGTTGTACAGCTTGGGCAATAGAACTCATGATAAACAAGAAATCTGTCGGTCTGAAGATAATTTGCTCCGATATCGCAGCCTTTAATCTCGGCTTTTAATGCGTGATCTTTATAATTCTGATCATTTCCGCAAAATACATGGCCGCATTTTAGGCACTGGATCTTCTTGTCTTTGGTTATCTGAAGATTTTCATGAATTCTTATGATACCTTCTTCAATCGGAGCACAGTTCAGCGCAGGAGCTTTACATGTTGATGCAGCACGTTCTCTTCTTTTTGCCTTGAGAAGTTCTCTTTGTTTTTCCGTTGCTTCTATGTTAATGCCCTCATTTTTGCCTTCAATTACTACACCATATATATCTATTGCATATTCAGGAGTAATTATCAGATTTATAATATCGGCTAAAACTCTTTCAGGTTCACGATCCAGAGGATCTCCATACCCGCCTGCTCCTACTCCATACAGATAGTAGATATCACCCTGGAAAGCAGGTGTTGCGGAAACCATGGTAGGCCATTCTTTTTGATCGCCTCCAGTTGCTTTAATATCTTCAAGGCAGGTAATAGCCTTGCCACTTGCCAGATATGCGTCACTTGTGGTGTTATTGGCAACGTAATTTTTATAAGGAGCCGGCTGATGGCCTCCCCATAATCCGGGACCACCTGTGGTTTCCTTGTTCCAGCCAAGAATAAGAACCTGAACTCCGGGAGTATTATGAACCTTATAAATAACTTCCATACCTGTACCACCGCGGTATTTACCGGCGCCGGCTGAATTTATGGCCTGACGTTTTACAAGATAAATAAAAGGCATGATTGATTCATACATTTCAACATCACCGGCTATAACTTCAGGCGTTACTGGAAAGCAACCCGAATCAACACCGTCAAAACCGGAACCGGCACCCTGACCACCGCTTAAGATATCAAAAAATACTGTCCCCATAACAAGTCCATACTGATTGGGACCGCCCCAGGCTATAACTGCCGAATTAGGCGGTGAACAGGCATTCTGATCGCCATAATATTCAGGAACTCCCACCATCATTCTGGAAACCAGAGTATTTAATATAGCGCAAAGCTGTAAAACATGGAAAGCCGACATGCTTACAGGTGCAGGCCAGTTTGCATTTTCTATACAACCTTCAGGAGCTATAATATCTACAACATCTAAAACTCCTCTGTTCCACTGCTCTACATAAAACAACCGGGTGCATAAAATTGTGTAAACAACGCCTACTACTGATTCATAAACCATGTTGGTCGGGCCGGGCCTCTGGGGATCTGAACCGGTAAAGTCAACAGTAAGTCTGTCTCCTTTTTTGGTAAGTGTTGTAACTATTTTGGCCAGATTGTAGTTTTTACCGTCATGATCTATATAGGTTACATCCCGCCAGACACCATCGGGAAGTTCTTTCAGTTTGGCCTTGGCATATGCTCTTGTATCATTGATCATTTGTACAAATATGGACTGCATGTCTTCTTTGCCATATTTATTAAATAATTTTATTATACGATCCTTGCCCACATTTAATCCTGCAACACGTGCACGGCAGTCAAGTGTTATTCCTCCCGGATCACGGACGGCTCTTTGAAGAAGCATATATGTGTCTTTGCGCTCAACACCTTTATCCATGAGTTTCAAACCCGGAATTCTGATTCCTTCATGAAATATTTCAGTTGCACTCGGACACATTCCGCCGGGCTCTATAGCTCCTACTTCACCTGTATGAAACAGTGCTGAAAGCCAGCCTATCATCTCGCCTTGGTAATACACAGGACAAAAACAGGTTTGATCAGGTGCATGAATTCCACCGATGTACGGGTCGTTAAACATGAAAACATCGCCATCGTTTATGCCGGGATTCTCAGTATACCACTCTATAACTTTTCCAATTTGTTTTTCTACACCGCTTATATGCAGCAACAAACCGGCTGAACTTACTATGGTTTCTCCGTTTGGTTGATGCAGACTGAAAAGAACCTCTTTGGCCTCAGTTACAACCACCGAGCCGGAAACTTTCTCCATAGTGGAACGTCCCTCCCACAAGGTCTGCCATATACTGTGCTTGACAACCTCATAGGTAATAGGATCTATTTTAAAATCACAACTATCTGTACTCATATATATATTCCTCCTCTACGGTCAAAAATTAAAGTTTTACGATAACCACGTTCATGTACGCATCAACCTCCGCCAATTGATCGGGTAGGATAACCATGGTGGTACTCGGTGTTTCAATAATGGCCGGGCCTTCTATCTTGTTACCATATTTCAGCTTCCTGGAATCAAAGATATTGGTTTCTACATAGTCATTGTATTTTCTGAAAAAGGCGGGCCTGGTCCCTTTGATAGCCGGTGAAGAATCGGCAATAGGCTCATAATCAGCCTTTTCAAGGGAAGGTTTAAGAAGTTTACTTACAGCATTCAACCTGAAAGTTACAACCTGCATTCCCGCTTCACGGAACCCGGAACCCTTGCCGTAGATTTGCTCGTATCTGGCTTCCCAATCGTTCATAATCTGCCGTACATCCTCGGCATTAAGCTTTTTGGTCGGAGCCGGAATATTAACTTCATGTACCTGCCTGTTATATCTTAAATCCAGCTCACGGTGAAGCTCAACATCTTCTGCTGCTATGCCTTCAAGAGCCATATCTGCTATCGCATGCTTTTCCATTTCTTCAAAAACAGCATTAAGATGTGTTGGATCTGCAGGCATAATATTAACATCGGTCTGGGTGTAAACATGAATTACATCCGAACAGGCAATGCCGAATGCGGAAAATACCGAAGACTGAGGAGGAATTATAACCTTTTTAGCCCCAAGATCTTTGGAAAAAGATGCACAGTGCATGGGACCGTTACCACCATATGAAAGAAGCACGAAATCTCTCGGATCATGTCCTTTGTCAATTACTGACTGCCTTAAGTTGTCCGCCATAAATGAATTTATAATATCATATATACCGGCTGCTGCCTGAACCACATCCATGCAAAGAGGATCAGCAATTTTCTCTTTGATCGCCTTGTACGCTTTATCTTTATTTATGTTAAGCTTGCCGCCGAAGAAATAGCCCGGATTCAGATAACCAAGTACAACATCAACATCGGTTACTGTGGGTTCTGTGCCTCCACGCTCATAGCAAACAGGGCCTGGGGTTGAACCGGCACTGTCGGGCCCAACTTTAAGGGCACCTGTAACAGGATCGATCCTTGAGATTGTTCCGCCTGCCGCTCCGATACATGTGATATTGATAATCGGGATGGTTACACGAAAGCGCATCATGATGGGCTCTTTCTTGAAAGACCATTCACCGTCTGCCAGAACGCTCACGTCAAAACTCGTGCCGCCGACATCTGTTGTGATTATGTTTTTTTCTCCAAGAATGCTACCCAAATACTTGCTTCCTACAACGCCGCCTACAGGCCCTGACTCAATGGTGGAAACAGGTCTTGCAGTCTCCCAGCTTGTTACTCCGCCGTAGGCATGCATAATCGAAATATCCTGTTTCAACCCGGAATTCTTCAGCTCGTGGTTTAAAGAATCAATATATTCACGAGTCAACTTTCCTATACAGGCATCGATAATTACAGTCATCGTACGGGCATATTCTCTGAGTTTGGGAGATATTTCATGAGATACCGCTAAATAAATATCCGGATAATTCTCCTCTACCAGCTTTTTCAATGCGATTTCATGTTCAGCGTTTGTAAAAGACCATAACAGACATATAGCTATAGCCTCACAACCTTCCGCTGCCAGTTCGTCAATGGCCTGTTTTGCCTGCTTCATATCAAGGGGTATGACAGCCTTACCGAAACAGTCCATACGTTCAACTATACCTTTAATTAATGGACGAGGCACAAGCGGCTCTGGTTTGCGGCATACAGCCTGATGCTTGACTTCTTCTTCACTCAAACCGTCTGTTTTTGCACCGGCTCTCATAATAATGGAAATATCTTCATGCCCGGCTGTGGTTAAAAGACCTACTTTTCCGAATGTACGGTTTATAACAGCATTGGTTCCAAGAGTCGTACCATGACCTACATAAACCGTACTAGGCAAGATATCTTCCAGCTTCTTTCCCATCTCAGAAGCCCCGTCCCGCAAAGAACTGATAACACCGGCCTTAAGATCCCCATAGTTAGTAAGAGCCTTACCGATAGTTACTTTTCCGTGCTTATCAATGATAACCGTGTCGGTAAAGGTTCCCCCGGTATCTATACCAATAATATATTTTTCCTTTTCTTCTGCCATATTATTCTCCCCTTTTAATTTGATCTTTGTCCTACTCTATCAGATAATATCTCAATAAATTCCTTTAATTTTACCTGCATCTCTTCTACAGTAACAAAAGTCGGGTCCATTATATCGCAATCTACTACCAGTGTTGGAATTCCCGCTTGTTCGCTTAAAGCGTCTTTTAAAGATCTTATAATTCCTGACTGACGGCAGGCATTCTGAGCCCAG
Source organism: Pseudomonadota bacterium (assembly GCA_043825875.1). GTDB lineage: Bacteria > Desulfobacterota > Desulfobacteria > Desulfobacterales > RPRI01 > RPRI01. The sequence continues at coordinate 145,148 of JBDRRF010000051.1, forward strand.
AACACTGCCCCATCAATCTTATAGTCCTTAACCACCTTAATGGAATCGTTTATAAAGTCTTTGGAAGAACCCATTATACATCTGGTCATAGGTGCATTGAAATATCTCTTTGCCAATGCTTCCAATGGGTCCGAAGGATCCAACTCATCTTTTCCCCATTGAAAAACAATGCTTTCATTAACAAAAAGAGCTCCATAATCCTTTGCCAGCCAGTCCTGAAGCTTAAACGAAAACTGCGGAGGCATAAAAAGGTCCAGCAGCCTTAGTTTTTCATTGGGAATCGCCCCAATACCTTTTTCGACCCTGGCTTTAACTTCATCTCTTACAATCGTAAACCATTTTACACCTTCCGGAGTCCCGGCGTTAATCCAATACATCCAGTAAGACTGCCATGCCCTTCGGCTCTCCATCGGAGAAGGGATAGCTTTTCGCAACTCAGCTATCTCTATATAAAGGCGCGTCATTTCAGCAGTCATTGCCATATTTTCTTTCAGGCGATCCCAGTCCATCTTCCGGCCGGTTACCTTTTCTACAAATTCAATAAGCCGTCCGAATTCATTTGCCAGGTATTTAACCCCTCTTTCCGAATTTTCCCATGGGACATCAATGAAAAAGTCAGGAAGACCATACATATCTGCTGAGACCCCTCCGCTTGAGGCAAAAGCATCGCAACCAGCTCCCATGTGGACGATCAGTTTCGGTTTTGGAAACCAGTTTTCAACAAAATGCCCCAGCTGTATTCTGTGAGCCGAACATGTTTCTAAAGGAACTCCATATCCACGGCTTGTGTCCATGGCCTCTTTGTAATTGCGGGTACATACAGTCATTGCACCACTTGACGAAACTATAAGGACAGGAACCATGTCCATTGCATGAAAAATTTCAGGCGGAACAAAAGTGCTGTGGGCGGCAATTTCTTTCCCTGACCTCATTGCCTCAGTAACTTTTTGAAAATATGAAGTATATAGCTCATAATAAGCTTTTTCCCCGCTTGATTTTACTTTAGGCAAAACATGGTCTGTAATATCTTCTAAATTTTTAACCGCCTTAAACCATAAATCGTGGTTCATAGCATTAACCCTTTCTTTTTTTTTCTTCAATCATCTCAATAAAAGCCTGCACCCGAGTCTTGATCTGGCCGGTGGCGGCCATGCCATATTCCAGATCCAATCTTAGCGAAGGGATGCCTCGGGTTTCGAATCTTTTGCTGAGACGAATCTCATCATAAATATGCGGAGCACAATAACGTACTACACCGGTTATCATGCCATCAATATGGAAATCCTCGGCCATTTGTAGTATTCTGTCAAACCTCGGCTCAGATGGGGCCATGCGAGGCGCAGGAAATTTATTTAAATAATGACGGGTAATGGCCAACAATGGATCAACTTTTTCATCTTCACTAACAAGATCCATAAAACTCATAGATCCGTTTAGAAGAGAATCCGCCACAACTATACTTCCAAGATCCTCAATCCCTTTTATATATTCCGAATTATGCAAAGCTGTGCCATTAATCATCAAACGCAGGCCGCCATTTGATGCCCTGTCAGAAGTACTTGCCTCATCAATAAATTCTTTTAATAAAACATTAAAATCTTTTCTGGGCATCATGGCAGATGCATTATAGATCTCAAAAACTTCCGCTCCCGTAATGGGAGGATTATCTTTTTTTCTCAAATCAAATAACTGATTAAAAAGCTTTCTGGTTTGATTATAGGTTTTGATGGCTTCCTGCAAAGCCTCAGTCGTTATCTTTTTCTGAAAGGCACGCTCAATATTTGCGACAAATTCTTTTATATTTTCATAATAGAACTCTTCAGCCTCCGGAATATTTTTATGAGGAGTATGTAAAAAAAACATTGCCGGAGAAGGCATATATCTTTCCCAGACATCATACAACCGTCTGGTTCCATCACAATAGGGAGTTGTCATCACTCCGTCCAGAAAATCGTAGCCTCCTTTAAGAGCTACTTCATATATGCTCCTCATATGAGAACAGGTATAAATATGAAGATATGAATTTGCATCATCAAGAGGAACTTCGCCATAGGGTCCTCTTAACCATACCGGCAATGCTCCGGCGGCAGATAATATCTCTTCAGGAATATCCCCGCCAAAAAAACCGATCACCTTCCCACCGTTTTTTTTCCACTCTTTTATCGGTGAAGCAAAAGGGAATTCTTTGTTAATCTCCTCAAATGGAGATAATGTTTTTAATAGTTGAGACATAAACTGTTCCTTTCTCTTATACTAAGGGGATAAACAGATTAAATTATTAATCATTACCCCCGACATATGTCAAGATAAACGATTTTTTCAAAATTAATTAAAAGAACATCTGCATAAAGGCTTTAGATAAATCTTTATGCAAATCTCTCCTATCTATAAATCTCTATAAATCAGGCGGTTTGCCTACGCCTGAGCCTGTCAAAAGCAAAAAGAGCCGCCCCTATAGCTCCGATCAATTGCGGATCAGGAGCAATGAGAGGTTCAAGCCCTATCTTTTCCTTAATTTTTGCAGCCACACCGGGATTTTTTGCAACTCCTCCGGTAAGGCTGAAATCTTTCTCTACAGATACCTGGGTCAACATGCTGGCGGCTACTTTGGCAATGGAATCATGTAAACCGGCGACAATATCGCTTTTTGATACTCCATCCCGCAGCATGTTTAAGGCTTCAGACTTGGCAAATATAACACAAACTGTGCTAAAAGAAATATTCTGCGTAGAAGTGAGTGAAAGCTCACCCAACTTGTCTACAGGAACCTCCAAAATATCGGCTATTACCTCAAGAAAACGGCCTGTTCCCCCAGCGCATTTGCTATTTAATATAAAATTAGTCAGACGTCCGTCACCGTCACATTTAATGGCCTTTGAATCCTGGCCTCCGATATCCATGATTGTTCTTACCGTAGGGAAATACCAGTGTACACCACGCGCATGGCATGATATCTCAGAAACGTGTTTCTCACCTCCGACAAACTGAAACCGGCCATATCCGGTCGGCATAATACTTTCCAGATCGGAAAGTTTCATACCAGCCAGTTTCAGTGCTTCATTTAATACTTTTATGCCGACATCAGGACCTTTTAAAATTGTTTCGCCTATGTGCGAGGAGATAATTTTATCTCCTTCCATAATAACGGCTTTAGCGGTCCTTGAACCTATATCAATTCCCGCTACCGGCATTGGGCCCCTTCCTTACGACTAAGAATATGGTTTCTCCCTAAAACGGCAGCACCCAGTGCAACAACGAACTTGGGTTCTTGTGTTACATATACCTCGGCATTGATATGTTTATTAAAACTTCTTACAAAAGCCTGATTTAAAGATACGCCACCACATAAAAGAACAGGGGGAATCACCTTAACCTTTCCGGTCAAACCGACAACACGTGAGGCAAGTGATTCATGCAGCCCCGCCAGAATCTCAGACCTGGGAGGCGGCGGATCTTCAAAAGCATATGAAAGAATTTCCTGTTCGGCAAAAATCGTACAGGTACTTGCGATATCTATACCTTTTTCCGCTTTCATAGCTTCTGCGGCCATTTCCTCCAAAGATAAACCCATAGCTTTTGCTATTGACTCTAAAAATACTCCCCCGCCTGCAGCACATTTGTCGTTTACAGTAAAATCTTTTATCTGGCTTTGTTTATCCAGAGTAATGATTGTTGTATTTTCCGCTCCAACATCAATAATCGTTTTTACATCAGGAAAAAGCTCAAGGCCGCCCTTAAACAAACACATGTATAGGCCTTTTTTCATATCGGCAAACGGCAAGTCTCCGCCTGACCGACTGGTGGCTACAACAAGATCTATATCCTCTCTTGATAATGAATTTACTTCAAGTGCCTTTTTTATAGCTTTGGCAGCAACAACTTCCGATTTATCAGGCAAACTGAGAGAGTCACGATAAATGACACCTTCATCGTTCAACAGAACTAATTTTGTAGCAATACTTCCTATGTCAATTCCTATGATTTTCAATGTACCCAATTCATTACAGACCTGCCTGAGGAGGTCCCATAATAAGAGTTTGCTTGCTTGCGCAAAGGCCTACATGTTTCCTGATATCTTCTGACTCATTGTAGTAAATATCGAAGGCAACGCCCTCTCCTTTTATTGATCTTGCTATAGCGCTGCCTGCCCTGTATCCGGAATCTATGGCAACACTGATACCTTCACCATTTAGATATGAGAGACCCGCAGCTTCACCGGCAAGTAAGATTCTGCCTCCACCAAAGCAAAAATCGCCTCTTAAAAACATATCGTTAATAGCTGTGCCTTCACTTCTGACTTTATCAGCAAGCTTCATTTTAAATCTGGTGGCAAGGAAATCTTCAAACTCCTTCATAAGACGTTTATAACCACCTTTCATTTTAAAAGCCCCGACAACAAGAGTAAGAACATCGTCTTTCTTATGTATGCTTGCCATACAATCACCGATATGGCCCAAAAAAACATACCATGGCCCTTCTTTAAATTCGCCAGGATCTAAACATTTGTAATATACCTGATACACAACAAGCTCATTTAGCCTTTCTTTAAAAGAAGTATCGAATGCATTACGGACCAAAGAATCCCCTCCATCAGCCCCCACAAGATAAGAACATTCTATTCCAGTCTTTACACCCCCCTGCTTAACATCAATCTTAAGCTTATCCCCTTTTGCGGAAAAACCGGCGAAACTGCATCTTTCTTTTATAATTGCCCCGGATTGCTTCAGAAGCCAGTGATCAAATTTGCTGCGCCATACATTTAAATAATCGGAATTAAACGTCTTGCCATCCTTGGCAATTTCCCATTCAAAAATAAAATTTCCGTCTTTTTCCGTCCAGGCTATAATATCTTTATAATTTATTTTTTTGGGCTTGCAATATACGCTTTCAGCAGGTAGTCCGCCAAAGTATTTTTCAAGCAGTTCCTGCGTCTGACCCATGAGAACACCGGAACAGCATTTATATCTCGGTAGTTTTTTTCTCTCCAAAACAAGAGCTTCAATCCCATGGTCAGATAAAGCTTTAGCGCATGAGGCACCGGCAGGTCCACCTCCCGCAATTACTACCGGATAATATTTTTCCATCGGTTGTATCTCCTAAAATAAAAACTATATTTCAAATATGAAATTTGATTTTTTTTAAACAGGCACATCCGGCTCAATAACTATTCGGTTTATATGGTTATTTTCCAACACATCAGCAGGAGGTATGTTTTCATTTTTAAAAAACATAGTATTGCCTTTGCTTATCAATGGCACTGGCATTACCGAATGAACATGCTGAAATGTATATTTCTGGCATTCTTTCTTGCAAGGAAATATTCCGATCTCATCCTCTTTTCCGGCAATATCACAGGAATTTGCCAGACAAAGGCGTGTAGTAGTTATAAAGGCATACGGAACATACAAAGATGTATTAATAATACTATCACCAAGATTTAAATCCAATCCCTGCAAAAGATTATCAAGCTCTATTCTCTTTATGTTATGATCAATCAGAAATTTTTGGTAAAGAGGACTGTCTAAGGAAGAACCCCGGAAATAATTGAGAGTACTTTCCGGTAATGAGTTCATAACCTCTTTTAACCTCGGGCCGCGTTTCATCTTGTTCAAAAGCCTTCCCATTACCGGTTCAAGGCTTTTATACTTTTCATTAAGTATATTTAATACTCCCCAGTCATTAAAAACAACCTCACTATCCGGTTTAGTTTTTTCAATAACTTTCAAAAGGGGTTTTAATTTCTTTATCCCTTCATTTGTTACATAAGGAGTAACAAAAGTAAAATCTAAGTTTTTCTCCGAAACAAAATTAAGAACCTTCTCAAGCTTATTGACCGTGGGAAGCAGCCGCTGGCAAAACTCACAGCCAAAATAAATTCTCGAAAAACTCCCGTCGTAATGTTTCAGGTTTTTTACTTTTGTAATATATAATGCCCGATCAATCGCTTTGTCGTCATTCACTTAAGAATATTCCTCTATGCTTCTCTGACTTCAGGATAGTAACACATAGCAGTCCTGCAAGGTAGTCTATAAACATATTTGTAAAATGCCCGCGTCTGTTCTATGTACTGCTTCCTTGAAATAGTTTTATCTTGTAAAAGTGTAAGCAACATCCTTATAAACTTAACATCATTTATTTTGCGTTTTAAATCATTACCCCGTCCGACTATTTTTACGCAATCAACCCCCATTTCAACAAAATCATAAAGGGCGCACGCTCCACAAGGAACATCATCCATATGAAGCCTGGTCCATACCTGCTGTCTTTTAAAAGCAATCTCAGCCTTATTACTATGAGCAATTGCTGATTTTGATTTTCTATTAGCCGGCTTGTCCGAATATAAACTTAAGCTATAAGGAAGCATGCAGGAATTTTTGAATGAACTTTCCAATGACTGAACATGATCAAAAGTACAAAGGCCATCCACATTTGGACAACGGGAATTAAATATGAAAACACACGTTTCTACGCCGGTTACATTTTTTACTATATCTCTGATTTCGTCGATGGTCAGATGTCTTTCAAAAATTACTTTATCAATCCCCAATTTCTGCAAAAACTTAACAGTCTCAGAGTTAAAAATGGAAATTCCGGTGCTCACATTAATCGATGTTTCAAGACCGGCATCTTTTATAGCAAGGATAAGATTCAGATCTGCAACTATAAATGAATCAACACCAGCATCAATAGCTTTTTTAATATAATCAAGCAGCATTGGATATTGATCCTGGGTATAAAAATGTTCATTTATAGCAAGGTTCACCAATGCATTATATGAATGAGCAATAGAAACGGCTTCTTCTAAAGCATTGAAAGACTGAAGATTGCATATGGTTGCAGGCCGCCTGTTAATTGCTGCTATAGTATATCTGCTCAGCCATTTATCCCATATAACACCGCAATAAAGCTCGTTAGCCCCTGCTTTTATGACATCTTCTACATCATCCACTTTATCTATAGGCGCCAGGATATTCATTCAGAACTTTCCCCTTGTTTCAAATAAGACAAAAAGGTTTCCAATAGCACCTCTGCCTGCTGGCTTGGATTTTTATTATCTATTGAAACTTCTTTTATTCCTTGCTCAAACTCTTTCGAATCGCTAGTAAATTTATCAAGATGACGCATAATTTTGTCTTCCATAATTTTACAGATCTCGATCCGTATTCTTTTTTCTCTTCTTTGCTTAAGCTGACCGTTTTCTATCGAATAGTCTCTATACAACTCAAGCTCTTTCCAAAGCTCTTCTATCCCTTTTTGTTGTACAGCTATTGTTTTAACCAGGACAGGCTCTCGTTCTCCATTCTTAGTGGCCCAATGCAGAGCGGTTTTAAGAGAGGACGCTAACATATCGGCTCCTGCCTGATCTGCTTTATTGAGTACAACGATATCTCCGATTTCCATTGTTCCGGCTTTCATTGCCTGGATTTCATCTCCCATTCCAGGACTTAGAACTACTACAACCGAATCAGCCAGTTTTGTAACTTCTATTTCAGCCTGCCCGGCACCGACAGTCTCAACAAATATATAATCTTTCCCAAATGCATCAAGGACATTGGCCACCCGATAGGTGGCCTCCGACAGTCCTCCCATTTCGCCTCTGGAACCAAGGCTTCGTATAAAGACATTTTGCTTTGTGCCTAAATCTTCCATCATCCTTATACGATCGCCCAAAAGTGCTCCTCCGGTAAATGGGGAAGAAGGATCAATAGCTATAATAGCTACTTTTTTCCCACTTTGGTCTAATAATCTTGCCAGTTTTCCCACTACAGTGCTTTTACCTGCTCCGGGTGCTCCGGTAAAACCAATAACGTAGGCCTTTCCGCTATGAGGATAAACTTGCTTCATGATCTCCGGAACTGAAGAATCATTTGCTTCAACTAATGTTATCAGTCTGGCTGTTGCTCTTACAGAGCCATTCAACATATCTCTTACCAGATCAGCGCTACTTTGTTTGGTTTTCAACGACATCCCCCTTAAAAAGTATAAGCATAAATAATATCAAGATTTAAGCATTTACACATTCAACCACATCCTGCAATGTCCCTACTCCAGGCATAAAAACCTCATCAACTCCTATTTTAAGAAGTTCTCTCTTTTCCGGTTCGCTGATTGTACCACCTATAACTACCTTTATATCACCTTTTAAGCCCTGTTCACTCATCAGTTCCATCAAACGAGTAGTGTCATATACAAGACCGGCACTGTAAAAACTCATGGCAATCACATCCACATCTTCTTCAACAGCAGTTTTAACAACCTCATCTATTATGCTATATCGGGTAAAAATAACTTCCATACCTTTATCTCTCAACAACTGGGTCAGGTATCTAACACTTACCTCATGAGCATCCTGATCGCTTTTGGTTACAAGAATCCTTTTTTTCATTTTAGTTTCCATGACTACCCCTTTTCATCCTGAGAAATAACCATATCCCAAATTTTCCTGCATTACCTTGGACATCTCTCCAGCTGTGGCCCCAGCTCTTGCAGCCTCAACCAAAGCCGGCATAAGTACGCCACCGGAACTTGGCCATTCTTTATCTACTTTAATTGCCGCTATCTTCACATTTTCCAAAGCAGCTTTTACTTTTTCGTTATCCCTGTTTGCTTTATATTTCTTGATTCGCTCAATGGCTTTCTCTTCGATTTCAATGGGGCGTCTATATATATTCGGTTCAGGATTAGCTTCTTCAACACGGTATTTGTTTACACCAACCTTAACCAGTTCTCCTGACTGGATTTTATCAAAACGCTTGGCAGCCGCTTCTTGTACCTGCCCTCTTATCCAGCCGGACTCCCAGCATTTGAGATATCCGCCCATTTGATCCATCTGATCCATAATTTTAAGAATTTCCTGCTCCATTTGATTGGTCAGCCATTCAACGTAATATGAGCCTCCTAATGGATCTGTAACATGGGGAAGATCGGTCTCTTCCTGCAGGATCTGATATGTACGGACACAAACCTTAACCGCTTCTTCTGTCGGAATACTTATAGCTTCATCATATGAAACTACCCACATTCCCTCAATATCAGCCATCATACCTGCCATAGTCATTACAGTAACTCGGATAATATTATTATATATTTCCTGGGCTGTAAGCTCGTTTCCAGCGGTCTGGGCTATAATTATTTTATGCCTGAGCGCATCCGGGTTGGTAACTCCAAATCTTTGAGCAAATATCTTGGCCCACAATCTCCTGGTAGCCCGCAACTTTGCCACTTCTTCAAAAAAGTTTTGACTAACGTGAGGATGCCCCAAATACTTGGCAACCACGTCATTAGGATCAAGACCTACTTTTTGGCACTCCTCTACCGCAGCAATAGTGTGAGCCATGGCAAAAGCAACTTCCATAGCAGGCGTTGCTCCTGATTCACCTAAATTGTAGCCATCAAAGGCACCAGGACAAGCAAGCGGCATATTATCTGCGTGCCACTTGATCAACTCGGTTGACATCTTTAAGGCTGTCTTTGGTGGGTACCCGGCTGCATCCCAGAACTGCTGATGGTGAAACAGGTTGCAGGGCAGATTCCACATATCGGCAAGGTTTTCTTTTCGCCGGTCAAGAATATAAGCTGCAAACAGAGCGTTTATCGGAAGAGCGTTATCAATAGCAAGTAACGCTGTAAAAAGTTTTGTAATATCCAGACCATCAAAATATTCAGCAAAGTCATCAATTGTGCTGAAAGAACATCCACACTCTCCAACCTTGCCTTTGGCTGCCGGATGATCAGGGTCCAATCCTCTCTGAGTTGGAAGATCTAATGTCATTACAGCTGTAACAAGCCCGCCCTGGGAACGACTTCCAAGACTCTGAAGAAACTCACGGCGCTCCCTGGTCTCCTCTGTGGTAGCAAACCCATATCCCTGATTCATAAGCATGGGTTCTACCTGATAATGAAAGGGATAATTACCGCGGGTAAAGGGGAAGTTCCCTGGTATTCCAACATCCTGAAAGTCAAGATCCTTTATATCATCCGGACCATAGCTTGGTTTCAGGGTTATGCCCGATAAGTTGGTAGCAGGAGGCGGAGGGGGTGGAATTGCTTCAGCAGGCATTGCCTTCATAGCAGCCATCAACTGTTCGTCCAAAAGTTGCTTTTTTTTCAAAGTATCATCAGTAAACATATCTTAACCTCTCTTTTCACAAGGCTTAACCCCATGGATTAAATCTTTTCGATAAGAATTATCTCACGGGTATTTCAGTAACCATCTAAATTAATTAAGAGATAGAAGCACTTTTATGTAAAGAAGGAAGAGAACACTTTTATGGTTCCTCCTTATACATATATAAAAGGAACAAGGGTTCCTGCGAAACGGTACAATCGGCTTCTTGTCACAGGAACCCTTTTTAAATCCGGCAACAAAACTTTATCCGGAACTTACGGTTTCAATACTACATTATATGAATTCTATCTCTGAATAATATTCAAACTCAAATAATTATTCAGGCTCGCAGTATCCATGAGGATCTGAAGCAGTATTCGGATCAAAAACCCTCTTTATCTTTTTCATATACTTATGGAAACCATGAGCATGCGGGCTTGTCATAGTATGCGCCATTTCACCTGCATTTTCAAAGAACCCCAGCCCTACTCCTTCTGTAATAGCTGCGCCAACACTATCAAAGCCTAATTTAATAGCAGCTTTGGTTGACTCAATGTCAAAAGGATCATACTGATAAAGCGGTTCATGATGTGATCCGATAGTAGCTTGTTCATACAGGTTGGAACCCCACACATTGTGAACTTCCTGCAGGAACTGACCACCGTCTACATAAGGCTTCATTAATTTATCACCAAGGTAACTTCCAAAACAGGCATTGTCGATTGTATCATCACCTGTTGCAGCACAGAAGAACGAACCTGTTCCGCGGAAAATACCTTTGATAATTTCTCCGCCCCACAGATGCCACCAATAATTGGAGCCAGCAGCATGAGGTACTTTTTCCAGATCTTCATCTATCCAGCCGCCTGTTTTTTCCAGAATCGCTTTCAAGCATTTTTCCTGGTATGCTATTTCTCCGTCACTGTGACCACCAAGTATTATTCCAAAAGCAAAGGCATTTTTCTGTAAAATACCTTTCTGCCACAGTTCATAGAATTCCTGGTTGGATTCCGTCATCATAGCGCCATGCCATGCTGCAACAGCCCTGTCGCCGGAATATGTCATTTCGGCTTCGGTAATCATATACTGGGCTTCATGCATATCATCCCATGATTTCCATGCGCAAATATATGAACTCATTCTCTCTGGAATGATAGGATCATAGCATGGAGATCTTCCGGTACTCTCGTGTTTGTCAGGACCGGGCCATGGATAAAGTTTAATCGAAATCTTGGTGAATGTTCCAAGAGCACCGAAGGAACCCATATAGCCTCTCATGATACCTCTGATGCCGGGGCCGGGGCCATCTGCGCTGAACCATTCGCCGCTTTGTCCCAATGATCCTAATTTTAACAATTCACCGGTAGACAATACCCATTCCACGCCTAAAATATTACGTGAGCTGTGGCTTGTGTTGATAGAACTTGGTCCCATACCGCAGCATGCTGCATGACTGGCAAGACTTGATGTTGTTGGTCCGGGTCCTATTACATGCGGGCGAAGTCCCTTTTTAATACACTCAACATGGAGCTGCCCAACTGCAACGTAAGGCTCAATAACTGCAATCATGTTCTTTTCATCAATATCTATGATACGATTCATTCTTCTCATATCAAGAGCTATTGTGTCAGGACTTCCTGCTAAAGATCCCGGAAACCAGCCGGTACTAAAAGCATGAGATTTTATCCCATATTTATTGCATACCCTTTGAATAGCCTGGACCTCTTCGGTACATCCGGGAAGCAACGCCGCTACCGGCCATTCAGGCATAAAGTATTCTTCAGCCGGAGTTTGCATATATGGCTGCACCATAAACACGTATGCATATCCAGCCAAATTAGCCGGCTCTTCTGATATGTTTTCCGGGCCTACTATATCTTCGAGTGCCCTGTAAGCTTCTCTTGTTAAAGCCATCTCAAACCTCCTTATTATTAAATTGCCTGCTCGACAAGCTCTATAATATCCAATATCTTGAGTGCATCACCCGAATCGTTGACAGCGTCAGAGAAATTACGTTCGCACCAGCCACATGCAGTTACCATTGCTTCTGCACCTGTTGTTTTTGCCTCGGTAACTCTCTCTTTGGCAACCCAGAGTGAATAGTCAGGATCAGAATCCATACATCCTCCGCCAGCACCGCAACAGAAACTGTATTCTTCAATTCTTTTCATCTCTGTAAGTTTTACACCCGGAATGCTTCTAAGAATTTCTCTTGGAGCATCATAAATACCATATTTTCCTCTACGGAATACTTTCGGGGGATCATGCAAACAAAGCTGGCCCATTACCTTCTTTTCTACACCTTTCCAGGGTATCCAGTCTTCACCCAGTCTGCCAAGGTGGCATGGGTCATGGTAGGTAACTCTCAAAGGAACATTCTTGGAGAATTTGAGCTTGCCTTCCTTGATAAGCTGAGCTATATATTCAGTAATATGAAGGACTTCAATATCAAGCTTTTTACCTATTTTGTGATAAAGAACTTTAAAAGCATGGTAACAATCGGAACAGGAAACCACTATTTTCTTTACTCCTGCCGTCTTGAACATACCCGCATTATTTTCGGAGAAACTCTCTATCTCGCCCTGATATCCCATTTCATAGGAACGGCCTCCGCAACATGCTTCTTCCATACCTAAGATACCTACATCAACACCGGCTTTTTGCAATACGGAAATAGCGGTTCTTGCAACCTTATGCAGACTTTCATCAAACGAAATCCTGCAACCGGCAAAGTAAAGGACCTCTGCTTTTTCCTTGGTAAGATCTTTTATCTTAAGGCCTTTAGCCCAATTGCCTCTGTCGGCCTTTTTGGCCTGCATCATGTTGTCTTCTGCTTTCAAACCTTCCATCACGGCCATCAGCTCCGGAACGAGCTGACCATCTTCAACACATTGAGCCCTTAATGCAAGCAACATTTCCTGAGGCTCCATATCACGGTTGGTTTTGCATGTTATATCACAGGCACCACACATCTGGCAGTGGTATATTATATCCAACCATCCATCTGTATATTCGATTTTATCTGTTACATATGCAAGTGCACTATGATACCTTCCGGCGCCGGAATAAGCATGAAAGTTATGTTTTGAAATTGAGGGGCACACCTGAGCAAACTCTTGACCTGGACCTTTCTGCCAGGGAACCCACTTACAATTGGAACACCTTTCACAGCGAACCATATCAGCTTTCCAATCTATTAATGCCATTTTTAACACCTCCTTAAAAGCCTTCTAGAAACACAGTTTACCAGGGTTCATAATTTTATTGGGGTCAAATATTGTTTTTACTTTTCTCAGGAAAGAGGCAGTTTCGCCATCTCTTCTGTAAACCATGTCTGACCAGGAGCCATATGGTCTGGAAAAGAATGCTCCCATATTAGCCAAAGCCATGCTATCATTAACAAGCCCCTTAACCTTATCCATCTCCGCCTTATTATTGCTGTCACAATTTAAGTTGAATTCCACATGACAGCTGGTACCATTAACTGTCGGTTGTATATAAACACCTATATCATTCGGAGAAAAACCCTTGCTTTCAGCCTGAGCAGCCATAGCTTTTACAAAGTCAGGTGTATGGTCTAATGTAGTCAGGAAGAATATATCCCGACAGGATCCTTTGGCTTTATTTTTCCAATAAATCTCACCGGAAGGTTTAGCCAATGCGGCAGCTACATCATCAGCCGACAATCCACATGGAAGTGCTTCCAATGGGGTAAGACCATTTGCCTGTGCGGCATTTTTAATGTCTGTTACCTGGTAAGCCACTTTATCCTCAGGCATTACACCCCGACCCTCTGCACTGATAAAAAGAACATAGGGCGGTAACGCATCTTTTAGAGCTGCCACTTCACTGCTGTCTTTAGCCATTATACAAGCAAGATTGTGGTTGTTTAAAATAAGGATGTCATCGCCAAGAAGTACCTTATGCATTTTATAAACAAGCCCTATAAGGTCTTCTACTTTCTGGGCCGGAACAAAAAATGACTTCTTAAGTACAGGTTTTACTCTGCATTTTATTGATAACCAAGTCACAATACCCATAGTTCCCTGTGAGCCTTGTACAACTCTCTGAAAATCTGTCTGAGCAGGTCCCATAGGTCTTATCTGTGCCCTTTTGTTTTCCCACTGCTGAGCCAGAGTACCCGGTCCTGCAGCCGAACCTGTCATAAACAGATGGCCATCGCCGAAAATAACTTCCATACAAAGCAGCGGATCTTGCGGATCCCAGTGATGCCTAGGCATTGTAATGGGTTCTCTTTCAAGATAACTGCCGACAACAGATTTCGTGCTGCGTGGAACAAGCGGCATATGAGCAGCCAAGCCTTCTTTATCAAGGGCTTCAATAAGCTCACCAAATGTTACGCCAGGTTCAACCATTGCAACACGGTTTCTTCGGTCAACTCTTATGATCTTTTTCATTCCGCTAAGATCAACAACAACTGCCCCACCAGTACTGGGAACTGTATCACCCCTGTAGTGAGGTGCGCCAGAACTCACCGGAACAAGCGGTGTACCTGTTTCATTAGCCCACTTAATCAATTCCTGCACCTCAGTATTTGTACTGGGCTTTACTACGCAAGAAGGTCGTACCGGGATAACAAAACTCTCATCCCCGGAATAGGCATCCAGGGTTTTCTGATCATCAAAAACATTGTTTTTGCCAATGATCTTCGTTAATTCATCTTTTTGAGCCATAACTTATCTCCTCTTTAATTAAATAATGACTTTAACACAATTACCAACTTAAAGACCTAAAACCTCTCACCCCCCTTTTAAAATTGAAGCCAAATTTTTACCTTGTTCTTCGGGAGAATCGCCTTCTATAAATTGACAATCCCTTCCCATATCCGGTGGTGGTAAAAGAGCCGCCATATCTATTTGTACCAATTTGCCTGAATCAACTCCGATATCTTCGGCACTCCAAACAGTTATCGGTTGTTTGTAGGCAGCTATTCTCATTTTTGCAATTGGATACCTCAATTCACCAACTTCACTGCTTACCGTTAATAAAGCAGGTAAGTTCGACTTAACCAATTCGTAGGCTCCAGGAAGTATTTTCTCTATGACCACCTTACCACCATCAATCTTTACACTGCGAACTAAATTAACAGTAGGAATTCCCAATATTTCGCCAAGTATCAGCCCGGTTTGCCCTAAATCCCAATCGCCTCCCTGCCTACCGGTCAGAATAAGATCGTACTCTCCTAATTTTTCAATTGCCTTGGATAATGCATAGGCAATGGAATTACTATCAAGGTTTTTAAACTGGGGGTCATCCACAACTACCAGATTATCGGCACCAACTGCCAATGATCTTCTTAATACCGCCTGGGAAATCTTTGACCCAATGCATACAACAACAACTTCAGCTCCGTTTTCATCCTTGATACGAAGAGCAGCTTCCAAAGCATTCTCATCATAAGGGTTGATTACCGGTGCTACACCTTTCGTACTTATTGCTTTTGCCTCTGAATCTACCTGTACTACTGTGTAAGGAGCTTCGGGATCAGGAACCTGTTTTGCACATACTATTATTTTCATGATAACTCCCTCCACTTCTTGTTAAATGCCGGAAGAACCTTATTGAAATCGCCGATAATTCCATAGTTGGCTACATTAAAAACACTTGCTTTTTTATCTTTATTTATAGCCACAATTTTCTTGGATCTCATCATACCGACCAAATGCTGTGTAGCTCCGGAAATACCTATTGCCACATATAGCTCCGGTGAAACTTTCTCGCCGGTTAATCCAACCTGACGGCTTGAAGACACCCAGCCCAGATCCACTGCCGGTCTGCTGCCAGCAATTTCAACAACACTACCTGAAGATTGCCTAATCAGATCTGCCATTTCCTCAAGTATCTTAAAACCTTCAGGCCCGCCTACTCCCCGGCCTCCGGATATAATTATCTCTGCCTTATCCAGCGAAACGGAATCTTCTTTTACAATTTCTACGGATTCAACTTTAGCTGAAGATGCATCTATATCCGGCGCCACATCAATAATCTCACTTTTGGTTGCTACTTTCTCCGCAGGAACCACAACTTTTTTCCTTACCGTGGTAAAATGCGGTTCTTCTTTATACTTAAAAACTGCAACAGCATTTCCGCCATATACCGGTTTTGTGCAAACCAAAAGCCCTTCGGCCTTATCGGTTTCCAGTTCGGTACAATCTGTGACAAGTCTGGTCTTTAGCCTGAAAGCCAGTCTCGGAGCAACTTCCATACCTATATTGGTATGACTCATAAGCAAAACTTTGGGGTTAATCTGCGCACTTAATTTTTCCAGAATACCGACCCACAAGTCAGGCATAAATCTTTCCAGTAAAGGACTTTCTATTTTGTATACCTTATTTGCCCCGAATGAGGCAGCTTCATCAGCTATTCCGGAAAGGTTGCTTCCAATAATTACCAATGATAGCTCAAGGCCTAAATCATCCGCAATTTTCCTTCCAGCTCCCAACAATTCAAGCGTGTAAGAGCTGATGCTTCCCCCTTCTTCTATTTCTCCGCATACTAATACCGGACGGGTTGACATAAATACAAACCTCCTTTTTTTCCCTCCGCCGGTTTTACCCGACAGCAACGGTTTAATCTTAACAAAGAATTTTTTTCCATACAGGAACAAAAACTCATATCAACTAAAACCAAGCAAAATACTAATCCAAATTCAAACTTTAAACATAATGCTTAAATCATGCCAATATTTCAACATCAATTATATCAATAAGTTAAATGTATTCATAAAGGACAGTCTATATATATGAGCATATATTTACGAAATACCAGAAACTGTTATATAGCATATGGTATAATTTGCTAAATATCAGAAATATGACCGATTGAGTTTCGAAGAGAGCAGGAAGAAACAACAGTGGGAGATTAATAAAATGGAACCGGAAGCTTTATAAGAAAGTTCAATCACAAAATTGATAGCACTTTTCAATATTAAGGTCAAATGCTTTTAAATAAATTAAGCAATTTCTAATTGGCGCCTCAAAAACTATCTGCTCAAGTTGCATTTCACCTCTTTATCATTGCAATCCCTGATAGCTATACCTCACTTATAGCAATTGTAACATCTTTAAAATAGACTTTATTCTTTTGTCGTCGCGTTTGTTGCCACCAACAAACTTAAATTGATAATTTCTGTTTTATGCATCAAAAAGTTTTTGTAAAATATTTTGATGCCCCCCTATTGAGCATTTAAAAATGTATTATCCGGGAATCTCTTTCAAATTTGTTCTTTGCTTGACACTAACAGGTCATTTGCTATATTTACATAGTTGCAGAAAGGATTCGCCCGTTAGATCATTTATAATACTTTGATATAATACAATATTATGTTATATAAAAATCAAATACTAAATATCGTATTTTTTAAGTCCGTTAAATGTTTGATTTAAAATACTACCGTAATTTCACGAATACAGAAAATATATAAAAGGCAATAAAATTATGCCCTATAAAAATTTAAGAGAATTTATCGAAAAACTGGAAGCTTTGGGAGAATTGCATCGAATAAAAGCTGAAGTAGATCCTATTCTTGAAATTACAGAAATTACCGACCGGATTTCAAAATCAGACGGCCCTGCTCTTTTATTTGAAAAAGTAAGAGGGTTTTCATATCCTATTATTATAAATGCATTCGGAAGCTATAAGCGCATGCAGCTTGCTCTTTCCTGTAATTCTTTTGATGAAATAGCCACCCGTCTTGAATCCAGTATAAAAATGCGCCCTCCCGAAGGAATAATGGGAAAAATAAAGATGCTTTTTGCCTTAAAAGAGATGGCAGGCCTTATTCCCAAAAAAGTCAAAAAAGCTCCATGTCAGGAAAAGGTTTTTACCGAGGGGGCCCTTTTGGATAAGCTTCCCATTATTCAGTGCTGGCCGGATGATGGCGGGCCTTTTATAACGCTTCCTATTGTAATAACAAAA
Source organism: Pseudomonadota bacterium (assembly GCA_043825875.1). Classification (GTDB taxonomy): domain Bacteria; phylum Desulfobacterota; class Desulfobacteria; order Desulfobacterales; family RPRI01; genus RPRI01. Next base: position 163,194 of record JBDRRF010000051.1, read on the forward strand.
GACCCTGAAACCGGAATTCAAAATGCAGGCATGTACCGCATGCAGAAATACGATAACACTTCAACAGGAATGCACTGGCAATATAATAAGGATGGAACACGTCATTTCGATAAATATAAAAATCTTAACCGCCGCATGGATGTAGCTGTTGCACTTGGCGGATCACCTTCTGTTACATATGCGGCAACTGCACCTCTTCCGCCCGATATTGACGAACTTGTTTTTGCGGGCTTCCTGGATTCAAAGCCTGTTGAAATTGTTAAAGCCAAAACCGTGGATCTGTATGTACCGGCAGAATCGGATTTTGTGATTGAAGGCTATGTTGATCCAGCCGAAGAACGTATTGAAGGCCCTTTCGGGGATCATACAGGTTTTTACTCGGCAGCCGATATTTACCCGGTATTTCACATCACAGCTGTAACATGCAGAAACGATGCGATTTACCCTACAACAATTGTTGGAAAGCCCCCCATGGAAGACTGCTACATGGCAAAGGCAACTGAAAGAATATTTCTTACCCTCTTAAAATTTGTATTCCCTGAAATTGTTGATATGGAACTTCCACTCGAAGGTGTATTTCATAACTGCGCTCTTGTTTCAATAGACAAGAAGCATCCAGGACAGGCAAAAAAAATAATAAGCGCCCTCTGGGGAATAGGGCAGATGTCGTCTACAAAATTTATTGCAGTTTTTGATAAAGACATTAATCTTCAGGATTCCAGCACTGTTGTTTGGAAACTTTTAAATAATGTTGATCCAAAAAGAGATTTGATCTTTTCTGAAGGACCGCTTGATGCTCTTGACCATTCAGCTCCTTTTGCCAATTTCGGCGGGAAAATGGGAATTGACGCCACAAGAAAAACCCGTGAAGAAGGCATGGGAAGAGATTGGCCTGAAGAAATAGTCATGTCTGAGGATATAAAAGAAAAAGTTACAAAACGCTGGAAAGAATATGGGTTTTAAAAAGTTTTCAAACCTTATAATGATCGAACAAACCCTTTTTGCTCTACCATTTGCATATATAGGCATTCTTTTTGCCGACGGGGTAAAAAGCAAAAGTTTTTCAACATGGATACTTGCAACAATAGCATTGATTGCCGCACGAACGGCAGGAATGTCATTTAACAGGGCAATAGATGCAAATATAGACGCAAAAAATCCACGGACAAAAGACCGTACCATACCAAAAGGGGAAGCAACAAAAGCCGATGTCTGGCTTATCGGAGCAGTATCTTCTGTTGTTCTTATTGTTTCATCTTATTTTTTAAATTCTCTTTGCTTTTACCTGTCTTTTGTAGCGGTTTTTCTTTTATTCACATATTCATATTTTAAACGGTTTTCATCATCATCACATTTTTATTTAGGACTTGTTGAAGCAGCCGCACCAATAGGCGGTTACCTTGCTGTAACCGGAAAATTTTCCATTGTTCCTTTCATACTTGGCGGCGCAATTCTTCTATGGATTGCCGGGCTTGATATTGTATATGCTCTTTTGGACAAGGAATTTGATCGGAAAGAGAATCTTCATTCCCTTCCATCCGTCTATGGTAAAAAAAGAGCTCTTACAGCCTCAGCCGCTTGCTATATACTGTCATTTACTGCAATGATTGCGGCAGGCATGATTACAGACAAAAGCATACCTTACTGGCTTGCAATAACTTGCATTGCTTTTGTTTTTATCTACCAGCAAGCTATTGCAAGAAGCCATGATTTGGAACAGGCTTTGAAAAAATTTTTTAAAATCAACATGTATGTTTCCCCATTTCTTTTGATTGGCACTTTCATAGATGGTTTTTTCTGATCTTTTTTTAAATTGGGCAACCCAATCAATCTTTAGACATATAACAGGATAAATATGCTTTGAAGCTTTTAAATTTCCCGGATACAGTTTTAAACAAGAGACTAAAAAAAATTGCAGTAAAAGTATTTGAAGAAATACCGGTTTCAAAAACAGACGCAAAATATATGCTGTCAACAAACGATATTCTTGATCTTGGCAAAATAAGCAATTTTTTACGCACAAAAATGCACGGCGATAAAGCATTTTATGGCGTTAATATGAATTTAAATTTTACGAACATATGTGAACTGCGCTGCCCGCTTTGCGCTTTTTCACGAGATGAGGGTGATAATGATGCCTACCTTCTTTCTCTTGATGAAATTGAAAAACGGGTTAAAAATGCCGTGTTATCAGGTATTGATGAAGTTCACATTGTAGGGGGTCTGAACCCAAAACTTAAGATAGATTATTTTGAACAGATGCTTAGAAGAATAATAAATATCAAACCTGATATTTTTATAGTCGCCTTTACTGCTGTTGAAATAGATTACTTTGCAAAAACAAATAAACTTTCAGCAAAAAACGTTTTGAAAAGACTTATTGATGTCGGAATAGGAGCTATGCCCGGCGGAGGCGCTGAAATTTTTTCGCCTCATATAAGAAATATAATAGCACCAAAAAAGATCTCTGGGACAAGATGGCTTCAGATTATGAAAACAGCTCACGAGCTGGGTCTTAAAACCAATGCCACCATGCTTTATAACCATAAAGAAGAGATAAAAGACATAGTAGATCATCTATCAAGAATAAGAAATCTTCAGGATGAAACTTCAGGCTTTAAAACATTTGTTCCTCTATTATTTCATGAAAGCAATACCAAGATAAGTTCAAAACGCAAATCATCAACCGGATACGATGATATCAGGATTTATGCAACCAGCCGGATATTTCTGCACAACATTATGCACTTAAAAGCTCTCTGGATGTATGTTGGGGATAAAATGGCCCAGGTGCTGCTGCGCTTCGGCGTAGATGATTTTGCCGCCACCTATTATGATGAAAAAGTCGTTCATGCAGCTGGAGCAAAAACGCCAGCATATGGTTCTGAACCGTTTTTAAGGCGCCTGATTGAAAACGCCGGCCTTAAACCTGTTCGTACAACAGCAAATTACTGGATAGAGTAAATTCGGAGACGCCTTATGAAAGTTGGCTATATTGATTATTTGAACTGCTATCCTTTTTATTACCATATGTTTGAGAAAAAACCTTTAGCAGATATCAGTATTATTTCGGGGTTTCCTTCCGAGTTGAATAAAATGATGCAAGACAAAGAGCTTGATTTAAGCCCCATATCTTCTGCAACTTATCCTTATATACAAGATGATGTTCTCCTTTTGCCCCAATTTTGCTTAAGTTCGGTAGGCTATGTAGGGTCGGTAATACTATACAGCAGATTCGGTATCGATCAATTAAACGGAAAAAAAATCGGACTATCAAATGCTTCCCATACATCCCGCGTGCTTCTTAAAATTCTTTTAAAGAGATTTTATAACTGCGAACCGGCGTACCTGCCAGCAGAACCATGCCCGGATTTAAAAGATTATGATGCGCTTCTTTGTATTGGAAATGATGCAATGACAAACAATATAGATGCATCAATTTTTAAATTTGATCTTGGAGAACTTTGGCTTCAGAAAACCGGTTATCCGGTAGTATTTGCTGTATTTGCGGTGAGCAAGCAAGTAATAAAAGAAAATATGGAACAATTTAATTCCGTTGTAGAATCATACAAATCATCAATCCGTTGCCTGTTTGAAGAAAAAGATGAGGTAGTAAATAAAGCCAGGCAAAAATACCCTAGCATATCTTATGATGTTGACAGCTATTATAAGACATTACAGTTTGAATTTAACGATAATTTGAAAAATGCTTTATCATATTATTTAAAAACGGCGAATGAGCTGGGCTTGCTTGAAAAAGTTGAATCATTGAATTTTGCAGATGTGTGATCAAATATGAAGTTGAAATCATCGATTATCACTAAAAAAGAACCTATTATGATTAAGAATGGTTTACCTGCAATTCATCCGGGAGAATTCCTGGCTGAAATCATAGGAGAGTTAGAAATATCACAAGCCGAGTTAGCGCGCGCCATCGGGGTATCACCCATGCGGATTTCACATGTTATTAAGGGTGACCGCCCGGTGACAGCGGAGCTGGCTCTGCTGATCGGACGTGCGTTCAACCAGTCACCTCAATACTGGCTCAATCTTCAGACGTCTTACGATCTAAAAATTGCATAGACCGTCATCGGAAATCACCTCAATAGCGTATATTCATTCGCGCACGTTTAATAACCCTTCGAGCAATACTTGCGAAAGTTCGAAACACTCCACTGCAAGCAAGGAGAAATCCTCGATCGTAAGGTTTATGATCAATTCTATATTCGCTCGTTAATCCAGCCGTAACCATTTGAAAATTAATTTCCCGGTATATTTTCACTTATTCCCCCTTAAAAAAGGGGGATCAAGGGGGTTGTAATGAAACTGTTGCACACCACTTTCAAAACGTTTCAGTCTGCTCAAGTTCAAGGCGGGAGAAAATTTCAACCGCTGGAATACATCAAGTATTTCGAGGATAGCGCTAAAGGTTAGCGCTTATGCTTCACTACGTGTCACTTCGTGCGAAATTTGAGCCCAACGCTTAAGATCGGCCAAAATGGGACGTTTTGAAACTGGCTCACAAGGTCAAATAATTTTTCACTATATATCAACTAAGCATTGTTAAAGCAAAAATATTTTTGGAAAGATCACCCTATAAATCATCCAAAGGGCTTATCACGCCATGCCCGCCTTGCTGAAGAACATGAGTGTAAATCATAGTGGTGGAAATATCGTTGTGTCCCAAAAGTGCTTGTATTGTTCGTATATCAGTACCCCTTTGTAACAAATGTGTTGCAAAGCTGTGTCGGAATGTATGTGCGCTAATGCGTTTGTTTATGTGTGCCTTTCGAACAGCCGATTTAATAGCTTTGTTAATTACGCTTGGATCAATATGGTGACGTCGTGTAACATCGCTGCGAGGATCAACGGATAAGGCATTTGCTGGAAAAACATATTGCCACCCCCATTCGCGTGCTGCGTTGGGGTATTTGCGGCCAAGCGCATAAGGCATATAAACTTCGCCGTAACCTTTTGACAAATCATTTTCATGCAACGCTTTTACTTTGGAAAGGTGGTTTTGCAGAAAAGGAATGACCGATACCGGGAATGTCGTCACACGGTCTTTATTTCCTTTTCCGGAACGAACTATAATGGTTTTCATTTCCTGATCTATGTCCTTAACACGTAACCTGATAGCTTCTGAAATTCGTAACCCGCTTCCATATATAAGTTTTACAGCCAATTGGGGAGTACCTTCTATCAAAGATATGACCTTAGAGGTTTCTTCCCTGGTCATAACCTCTGGAATGTTTATTTTTTTGGAAGCGCGGATTGAATTGATCTCCTTTTCCAGAGGCTCTTTTAATACCTTTTTATATAAAAATACCAGCGCGTTCATTGCCTGGTTTTGTGTAGACTTAGATACATTTTTATTTACAGCAAGATCAGTTAGAAATAATTCAATTTTATGCTCTCCTTCAACCAAATCTTCGCGTGATTTCATGTTATGAAACAACACATATCGTTTTATCCAGTCACAATAAGTTCTTTCTGTATGAATCGAGTAGTGATGCAAACGCATAACATCCCGAACTTCATCCATTAGCTTGCTTTCTTTTTGTATTGACTTACTCATAATAAAATGTTTTTATCTCACATCTAATTCATAGATTTTAACTGTCCGATACTTATTTCTCGTTATTTAAAGTAATTTTATACCATATTTATTATTAATCAAGGCTGATATTGACACAGGGCATATTTGCCCAAAAACCCCCTTAATATCATATTATCAGGGCAAATTGACCTGATAATCAATGGTTAGCAAGATAAGTGAGGCAGTCGATATGCAATGCAAAGATATTCCAGAAATTCCTATACTTCAGTTCTTAAAACAACATGAAGGACGATGGTGTACTTGGGGAGATGGATACTCTATGCCCACAGTACAAGATGTAATGCCGAACGGAATTCATGGTAAATTGCAGGTGGCGAAGATGAAAAGCTTAATACGTCGAGGATTGGTTGATGGATGCGATTGCGGATGCCGTGGAGATTTTGAAATTACTCGTAAAGGGGTGGAATATCTTGCTAACAACGGTTTGCAAAAGACGCCAAAGGACGGCGGCGAAAATTAGTTGTTGAACGTCAGGCTTTGTTGCGCCGTCCTTTGGCGCTTCTGAAACCGGGCGTTAAACATGAAATGATATGTATTACGGATACACAACATTAGCCACAAATTGGAATAAAAAGGAAATGAATAATTGGAAGGTGCGCCTGATCAATGCACTTTTATTCTTTATCCCGCGCGCCAACCCCGATAATGAAAAACTCTATCCTCAAGTTGCAAAATGGCTGATCGAAATTGATGATAAAGCAATACCAAGCAGAGAAATAGGTTTAGACATAGACAACAATCCATTATTTGCCGCACCAGATGAAAGAAATTATGGCTTTTGGTCAGATACTTCAGAACCATTCAATAAAACTGATTTAGAGCCGGTCGATAAAGAATATTTCGAAGCAATGTGGTCACGAACAAACCTCAATGTTTAACAAGCGGGTCGAGCAGACCGGAACTCGTCACGTTTTTAACTGCCATTTGGGTGGCCGGACTGCTCACCCTTACGTTAAGTGTTATAAAATCATATGAAAAATCGCATAATAAAGGATTTTGCAGTAACAAATACAATAGCGTTTTTGTTCTATTTGGCGTTTTATGTGTTTATAAATATTATAAGCGTGAAATCTAATTC